>NZ_JAPEOR010000003.1:1203109-1804664 GCF_026341125.1 Streptomyces sp. NBC_01142 | reverse complement strand
ACCGTTCGCCGAACTTGTAGCCGGTGCCCTGCGGGCGCTCGCGGAGTTTGCCGAGGCCGCCCTTGACCGTCGACTTGATCGCGGAGAGCACCGCGGCCATGTCCGGGTCGTTCTGCTTGTGGGTCTCCATCGCGGCCAGGAACTCGGCCTCGGACATGCCGCTCGTGACACCGAGGTCGGCCATCGTCGCCTTGTAGGCCTCGCTGATGTGTTTGTACCAAGGGTCCAGGTACGGGCCGGACTCGGTGCGGATCCACGCCTCCAACGGCCCGATGGTGACCGGGAGCTGGAAGGTGTGGATGAGCTCCTGGGCGTAGGCGACGGTCGGTGTCGCGTACCAGGCCGGACCCGTGGGGCGGGTGCCGTGCGGCGTGAACGGCGACGGGAGGCGCGGGTCCAGCTCGATGCCGGACAGGTCGACCAGCCAGGACCCGGGCGTCTTCTTGTCGAAGGCCGGCGTCTTGACGTGGACCGGCGCTGACAGGCCGACCACGAGCCGGTTGGCGGCGGCGAGGAAGGCGGTGTTCACGTCGATGCCGACCGCGAACCGGCGGGTGCATTCAGCGTCGGTGAGCAGCTGCGGGTCACGCGTCCACTCGTACGCCTCCTCATCGAGGACCTCGGCCGGGGTGCGCTGGTGGGTGCGCGGGTACAGGGCGGCGACGACCGGGTGTTCGGCCGGGGCCTCCACCGGCGCCGGGTCGACCGCTTCGGTGAGCGAGCCGGGCACCGGGCCGGGCACCCACGTGTCGGTGTCCTCGTCCTTCACGGCGCGGGTCGGCGGGCGCAGCGCGGTCATCGTCTCCAGGCCGGAGACAGCGGTGGAACCGCGTGGGGTGATGACCCGGGTCGCGTACGTGCCGAGCACGGCGGCGACGTCGGCCGGCGGCAGCTGGTCGGTGTCGCCCCAGGAGCGGGAGTCGAGCGCGCCCCACGGCAGGACCGCGAACTGCACGCAACTGCGCTGGCCGCCCTGCGCCGGGCGGTAGATCCGCGCCCACGGACCGAAGCCGCGGCGGGTCAGCCGCCACTTCGCCTTGGTGATCTGCCTGACGACCTTGTGGTCCTCCGGCAGCCGCAGGCCGCGCCGGTCCTCCAGGCGCTCGGGGAGACCGAGCCGTTCGGCGGCCGCGGCGGTGAGAATGATCAGCGGGTCGGCGTCCTTGCCCGACGGGTGCAGCCGGGGCGCGCCCAACGCGGCGTCGTTCAGGACCCATTCGACCAGCGCGGGGATCGTCTTGGCGGGGCAGTCGAGGAGCAGGCCGCAACGCAGTACAGCGAGCCGTCGCCGTCCAGCACACCGAGCGGCCCGTTCGCGAAGCGCGAGTCAGCCGCGGCCGCTGCCTGGGGCGGCTTCGAAGTGGCCTTCTTCGCGGCCGGGCGCCGCGACGTCGACGGCGTGGCCGTGTCCGCCGAACGAGCCGGGGCAGCGGTCTTGGAAGCCTGGGCGGGCTGGGTGGTGCTGCCAGAAGCGGTCATGCCGCCAGGCTCAGCAACCGTGCCTGACAGTGGACGCGTCCGCGCGGATGCAGGCGCCGATGGTGCGGGGGGCGTGACCTGGGCAGGTGCGGCAGCGTTGGCGGGGTAGAGCTCGGCCAGCTGGGCCAGCAGCCGGGCATACGCCTCGCGCTGCGGGGGCCGCGGTTCGGTCTTGCCGTTCTCCCACGACACCACGGTCGGGCGGCGCACCTTCAGCGCCGTGGCCACCTGATCCTGGGTCAGCCCGTGGGCCTTGCGCAGCCGCTCCCGCTCAGCGGGCGGGGGCAACGGGGACTGCCCGGCGATCAAAGCGTCGACCGCGTCGAACAACTCAGACATGCAACACCTCCTCCCCCAACCTAACACGGAACCTAACTTCCTGCGTACTTCTACCGTACTAATTGCGTACACCGGAAGGGTTGCGGCATTGGAAGGCCAGCTCCCTCTGGGCCAGGAGAAGTTGTCCTGTCGCACCAAACCTTGAGCGAATCTCACCGAAGACTGACGGATCACAGTCCGTCTCACCGATTCCTAATGTCGTCTGTCAAGCCGCGAGAGCGATGGGCTGCGTGGGTTCGTAGCACCGGTCGTCGCGGAGTAGGGCCCAGAGGACGTTGACACGGCGGCGTCTTTGGCGTCGGTCTTGCCTTCGCCGCGGTAGCTCTCTGAGGCGCGGTGGATGGCCCGGCCGGAGATGTAGTGCACCGGCTGGTCGTGATTGAGGAGGATCGTGATGACCAGGGCGGCTCCGCCGTCGGCCAGGTCGATGCCCCAGGTCACATCGTCGCCCAGGGCCAGGACGTCAGTGAGGAGTTCGAGGAGTTCAGGCTCGTCGTTGGCGACGCGTCGAGACAGCAGCCGGTGGCCGCTCTCGTCGATCGCGACGCAGTGGTGATGGGTCTTGCCTGCGTCGATGCCGGCCCAGATCGCGGCCATGTGGTGCCTCCGTACGGTGTGCTGCGGGTGCTTCCCGACGGACGACCTCGCTGTCGATTCCCTAATCCCTTGTTAAGGGCAGTGCTGGAGGAGATTGATTCCGCCAGTCTGTTCGAGTACGGGGCTGCGACATCTTTCGATTCCCGGGCTGTAGGAAGCCTCTCCGTAGATCGATGCGTGGGCCTGGTACTCGTGGTGATGGTCGGACGGGTGCCGAGCGGATGCCTCCTCACAGAACGTGCCCGTTGAGGCCTCCTGCGAGCCCGGGGCGTTTGGGTGCCTTCCCGGCCATCCCCACGAAGCGAGCTGGCTGTCGCGTGGATTCCGGACGAACGCCTGTGTCCTACCTGGTTGGCCGATGCCTCTTGAAAGAGCGGCGGCGTCCGGCGTCTTCGCCTCAGTCAACTCGCCGTGGTGGGTTACGTGGGCTTCGGGTGGAAGCCTTGTACTTACCCGGCCTGGTGCCCAAATGCAGATCGTGCGGCATCCGGCGCCCTCGCAGTACCCCACGCAGAGTCGGGTGTTGGCGCCCGCTGGCGCTGGGCGGACGCCTGTTGCGGTCCTGGCTCTGATGCCTTAGCGCAGAGCGGCGCTGCCCAGGGCCGTCGAGCGTCAACACTCCTCACTTGATCACTCGTTGGTGTTGGTGGTGCGAGCCCGCTCCACGGTGACCTCTCACGAAGCCCGAGCCCTACGAGCTCCCGCATAGACCGAGGCCCGCGGAACGAGCTGGTGCCACGAACGGCTACTGAGGTGGCGGACCGGCCAGCATGGCTGAGTCCTGGGATTAGGTCGCCGCGTGGTTCCTCACGAGCTCGTGACCAGCAGAAATCGCATGATGGAGGGGAAAGAGTTGATCTACTGCGGAATCGACTGGGCCGAACGCACACACGACGTCGCCCTCGTCGACGACAGCGGCCAGTTACTGGCCAAGCGGCACATCACCGACGACATGACCGGCTACAAGATCCTGCTGGACCTGCTTGCCGAGTACGGCGACACCGAGCAGACCCCGATCCCGGTCGCGATCGAGACCTCCCGCGGACTGCTGGTCGCAGTCCTGAGGACCGGCAAGCGGCAGGTGTTCGCCATCAACCCCATGGCGGCCGCCCGCTACCGCGACCGGACGTCCGTCTCCCGCAAGAAGTCCGACCCCGGCGACGCCCTGGTCCTGGCCAACATCTTGCGAACCGACATGCACGCCCACCGGCCATTGCCGCAGGACAGCGACCTGGCCCGCGCGGTCGCCGTCCTGGCACGTGCACAGCAGGACGCCACGTGGAACCGGCAGCAGATCTCCAACCAGCTCCGCTCCCTGCTGCGGGAGTACTACCCCTCCGCGCTGGCCGCCTTCGAGTCCTGGCGCAACGGTCTGTGCCGGCCGGAGGCCCACGAGCTCCTCAAAGCCGCTCCGACACCCACACGCGCCGCGCGGATGACGCGCACGCAGCTGCAGGCGGCTCTGAAGCGAGCCGGGCGCCAGCGCGGCATGGCAGCCGAGGCCGACCGGCTCCGGGAGGTTTTCCGCGCAGACTGGGCCCACCAACCGACGCTGGTCGAGGATGCGCTCGGCAAGCAGATGCTCGCCCTCCTCGTCCAACTCCAGGCCGCCTGCACCGCTGCCGACGACCTCGCCAAGGCGGTCGAAGAGGCTTTTCCTCAGCACCCGGACGCTGAGATCATCCTCAGCTTCCCCGGCCTCGGCATCCAGATCGGCGCCCGGGTGCTCGCCGAGATCGGAGACGACCGCAAGCGGTTCGCCGATGCCCGTGGACTGAAGGCATACGCCGGGGCCTCACCCATCACCAGGGCCTCCGGGAAGAAGTCCAGCATCACCCGCCGGTGGGTGAAGAACGACCGTCTCAACCACGCCGGCTAACTCTGGGCCTTCTCCGCCATCACCGCCTCACCGGGCGCCAAAGCCCACTACCGCCGGCGCCGCGACGGCCACGGAGACTGGCACGCCGCCGCCCAGCGCAATCTCTTCAATCGCATGATTGGCCAGCTCTACCACTGCCTCCAGCAGTGTCAGCGATATGACGAGGCACTGGCTTTCCCAGCTCCGTCCAACGAGATGGAAACGGCGGCCGCATAGCCCGGCACCTACCGGGCGGGAGGCCGCACCCAGGGATGGAAGCGCTGGCCGGGTGCCGCATCGTCGCGCCAGTACCTCAGAACGGTTTCCTGGACGATGTCGAGTCGCTCTGCGGCAATGAGGCACGAGACAGGCTCCTGCCCGCCGGCGTCGGCGTCGAAGGCTACGACGACGGGCGGCTCCTCGCCGAGCTGACGAGCGAGTTGCAGAAGCTCGTCAGGCGACGGGGTGCGGAAGGTCGGATCGTAAAAGCCCGATGGGCAGCTGACGAAGAACGGGTCTCTGAAAACCAGCTCCAGGCCGTGGTAATAGGACAGATCATGCCCAGCAGCAAGCCGGAACTGTCCGCCGTCCCAGGCCACCACATCCCAGTCCCACCAGTTCCCTTCAGGGAGCTGGACAACGGCACGCAGTCGCTCGTCGTCCACCCTCAACTCCTCATACCGTTCGAACAGATCGACAGGCTACACAGCGACTTGAGGCCCGCAGCTTGACGGGTTAAGCGCCTGAGGTGTCTACGGAGCCATCATTCGCAATTCCTAATTGGCAGCCGAGTCGTCGTGGGGCGTCGGGCGGCCAATCGATGGAAGCCACAAGCAGCAGAAGTTTGAAAGCCACACCCGACGCCCCTGGGTGGGCCAACCATACGAAGGGCTCGCCCAGTCCCGCAGACAACGTAGGGAAGTTTGAGTGACTGTGGCACCGGGTGTTCCGTCGCATCGAATCGCGGCTTGTCGCGCTGCTCTGTGTACCGATCTTGCGGTGCCGGGGGGCCGGGACAGGTTTGAGTGAGACCGTGCCCCGCTTTGGGGTGGCTCTTGTCTCGGTGCAGGTGGCTTGTCTCAATCCAGCGGACATCGTCCTGGTGTGGACGATGAGGAGAGCCCCTGAGCGGCAGGGGCAAGGCGGCCGGTGTCGAGGCGGCCTGGGTCCAGGAGGGCGTCGAGGGGGTGTCGGTGCTGCGGGTCATACTCGTGCTGCGGCGTCGCCCGGGCACCGCAGCACGAGGGGAGCGACATGGCTGAGGTGCTGGTTTTCCACCACGGGCACGGGCTGACCGTCGGCGTCCGCGAGTTTGCCGAGCAGCTGCGACGGGCCGGACACACCGTCCACGTCCCGGACCTGTTCGAGGGACAGGTCTTCGGTAACCTCGAGGAGGGCATGGGTTACGCCGAGGACGCCGGGTTCGGCACGGTCATCGCGCGCGGAACCGCCGCCGCCGAGGGGCTGCCTGCGGACCTCGTCTACCTCGGGTTCTCGCTCGGCGTCCTGCCGGCGCAGAAGCTGGCCCAGACCCGCCCCGGCGCCAAGGGCGCGCTGCTGCTGGAGGCATGCGTCCCGGTCGCGGAGTTCGGCGGCGCCTGGCCCCACGATGTCCCGGTCCAGGTCCACGGCATGGATGCGGATCCGTTCTTCGCCAGGGAGGGCGATGTGGACGCGGCCCGCGCGCTCGTCGAGACGACGGCGGATGCCCAACTGTTCCTCTACCCAGGCGACAAGCACCTGTTCACCGACAGCAGCCTTCCGTCGCACGACGAACACGCCGCAACGCAGGCCACCAATCGAGTGCTGGACTTCCTCGACCGCATCAAATAGCCCGGCACCCTCGCGCCTCAGAGGCTACTTCGTCGGTGCTCCAGCGGAGATCCCCCAGGCCACAGGTCGCCTGCTCCAACCTCCGCCTCCAGGACCGGGGCGTCACGGGCCCGGAAACTGCCACCTTCACTGCGAATCCTGAAAGAAGACGTCTCATCATCCTGACGAGGTCCAGCTCACACAGCACCGACCTCGCCATGATCGATGAGACGCGCACTTGATGCTGGCCGCATCCCTTCCAGGACACCTCGTCTCACCCTCCGTGAGTCGCGCCTCAACCTGTCACCCTGCAGGTCAACGGCTCCACCTCTGCAAGATCCAATGAGAAGGGACACCGGGCTCCGATCACGCCAAGCAGGTACTCACTGATTCCGCTTTCCTGACGTGAACGGGCCGGACACGGGGGCTACACACTTGTCGACAACGGTCTCCTCGCCGGCCGCCGAGCCCTCCAAGCAGAGCCGTCCGCCCTTGTCACGCAGGTCGAGGAAGAACCGTGTGGTCGCACCCGACTGCTTCAGGTCGTGAATGCGCTCGTCGACATAGCCGAGGTCGTTCAGGATCGTCCTGACCTTGGCCGGGGTGGGATCCACCAGATCCCAGAGCGCCTGGGCGATGCGCTCCTCATGGAGATTGCTCGCGCACCAGTCACGAGCATTCAACTCCACTTCCGGCCCCGCCGTGGGGGCGATGGGCTCGACGTCCGGCGGTGTCTCCACCGCACCGGGCGGCAGTGGCAGCGCCGGACCGCTCGGCGGCGGCTCCGGCGGGGCGCTCGGGGGACAGGACTGCTCGACCCTGTCCAGTATCTCCGTGAGGCTGGGCCGGGCCTCGGCGGTGTCAGCGGGCTCGCTTTGCAGTCCGCCGGCGCTTGTCTTCTCGGTGCCGCAGGCGGCGAGCGCCAGAGCGGCAAAAGCTGTCATCATGAGCGCGTGCCGTGGGCGGCGCGGGAAGCGGGTAACCGTGCTGGTCGGGGCAGGGGTTCGTCTCATGTGCCAAGTCTGTGATCAAGCCGCCCCCTGCACGTGAGTACTCGTACTCACGTGCGCAGGAGTACTCGCTCAAACTTCCCTACGTTGTCTGCGGGACTGGGCGAGCCGGCGCGAGGCATGGGCCGGAACAAACACAGCTCACTGGAGGAAACGCTCTGTGACACGCAGACGATCACGGCGTGCCCGACATCGGCGTGCTGGGCGATCACGGCAGAGGGGAGGCGAGGGCCGGGGCGGGGCGGGGGCTTTTGTCGGGGTGGTTGTGGATCCAGGACAGAGCGCCGAGGTCGAGGCGCTCTCGGGTGCGGGTGACGGCGACGTTGGCGAGGCGTGCCTCAGCGTCGTCGATGGGGCCGGGGTCCGCGCCGCGCGCAACGCACGACGACGTCGCGGCCAGAGGCGAGACCCTCACCGACCGTGCTCTCTGCAACTCCCCTTCGGGGCAAGCCATCATGGATCGACACGGAGGAGCGGCACATGCGTGCTGGTGGCCCTTGCACTCGTGCCGGGGCGGCAGACCAGGAGCCAGCCGCATCGGTTTCCTGCACTTCAACCAGGGCGGATTCGAACGACGGGACCGTCGACACCAGTGTGTACTCAGGGGCTCTTCCGAGCCTTGGATGTTCTTTTCCCAACAACCGGCCGTAGCCTGCACCCCATGAGTCACTGACACGAGACAGCGACGGTGACCTGGACCGAAGGGAATCCCCATGGCCACAACAGCCCGCACACCGGAGAGCATCACCGCCACAACAGCGTTACTGGAGGAGGAACTTCCCCACCTGGAAGAGCACCAGCAAAGGCTCGAGAAGGAACTCTCCTCGGTCACCGACCGGCTGACCTCGGTACGAACTGCACTCGCCGCACTGCACGCACTGTCCGGCACCGCCCACGTGCGACCGTCCACCTCTGACACGGAAACGGTGCCCCCGCCCGCCTCCTCGGCCGACGCCGAAACGGCCAGCGATGCTCCCGCCCCGCCGGTGACAGCGCACGAGGACACATCTGCCGCCGCGCCCCGACGCTCCGGCACCCGCCGCAAGGCGCCCGCGAAGAAGGCCGCAGCACAGAAGCAGAGCAGGCGCCCGGCAAAGAAGACGGCATCCGCGAAGCCCGCCAAGGCGCCGAAGACAGCGAAGCCGGCAAAGACGAGGGTCGCGAAGAGCACCGCAGGCGCTGCAGCCCCTGCAGAGAGCGGAGGTCTGACCGAGCAGGTGGCGGCCGTTCTCTCGAAGTCTGGTAGCAAGGCGGTGCGGGCCCGTGATGTCGCTGAGGCCCTGGGCCGCGGCGACACGCCCAATGGCATCAACACCGTCCGCAGCACACTCGACCGCCTTGTCGCCACATCGCGGGCCCAGCGTGCCGGCCGGGGCCTCTACCAGGCACCCGCCAGCTGATCCCCGTCCATGCTCGACGGGCCGACCCACGGAGGTCAGCACCGAGGCCGGATCTCTGACCTTCGCGTACGACGCGGCCGGGCGCGAGACCGAGCGCCGACTCGGAGACGGCGTCGCGCTGAGCCAGACCTGGGACAAGGCCGACCGCCTCACGACCCAGTCCCTCACCGCTCGCACATCGGGGGCCGGCCGTCTCCTCCAGCACCGCGCCTACGCCCACCGCGAGGACGGATACCTCACCGAGATCCGCGAACTCACCTCCGGCACACGCCGGTTCGACCTCGACCGCATGGGGCGAGTCACCGCCGTACGAGCCCACGGCTGGACCGAGACGTACGCCTACGACGCAGCGGGCAACCTCGCCCACGCCACAGCGCCCGGGCATGCCTCTCCGGGCGACCGGGAATTCACCGGCACCCTCATCCGCAGTGCCGGCCGCACCTCGTACGAACACGACGGGCAAGGCCGACTGATCCGCAAGACCCGCAAGCTCCTCAACGGCCAGCAGCGCACCTGGACGTATGTCTGGAACGCCGAGGACCGCCTGACCGAGGCGACGACGCCGGACGGCGAGCACTGGCGGTACGCATACGACCCGCTGGGCCGTCGCGTCTCCAAGCAACGCCTGGTCGACGACGGCTCCACCGCCGAGCGCGTGGACTTCACATGGGACGACACATGCATGGCCGAACGCGGGACGTCCGAGGGCGCGTTCACAACCTGGGACTACGCCCCGGGGACCCACCGCCCGCTCACTCAGACCGACCACAGACCACTGATCGCAGAGTCAGGCGAATCGCTGCTGGCCAAACTGGCCGAGGACACCTCCGCCGGTCACGGCGCGCGCTTCCACGCCGTCATCACAGACGCCCTCGGCACGCCGACGGAACTGGTCACATCCGAAGGCGCTCTGGCCTGGCAGCGTCGCACGACCCTGTGGGGCACGGACTTTCCCGCCGCGACGGATGACGCGCTGTCCGTGGACTGCCCCCTCCGCTTCCCGGGCCAGTACGCCGACTCCGAAACCGGCCTGAACTACAACTGCTACCGCTACTACGACCCGGAAGCCGGCCGGTACATCAGCCCTGACCCACTGGGCCTGGAACCTGCGAACAATCATCACGCCTATGTCGTGAACGCCCTTGGATGGACCGACCCGCTCGGCCTGGCGCCCAAGTGCGGAATAGATCTCTCGACTGCCACCCCGTACAGCGGCCGTTTCCCCAAGTCGGCCGACCCCGGCGCAGTGCTGGTCCGCCGCAAGGAGGACGGCAGTGTGACGGCATACGCTGTGTACGACCAGGACGGCCTGCCACTGAAGCGGGTCGATGTGGACCCCGACTCCGCGCCGCACGGCCCGGTTCCGGCACCTCACGTCCTGGAAACACACAAGAACACAAATCCCAAGACAGGTCAGGTATTCCTTACCTGGGACAAGATGCCCAGACCAGCCCGGCCTGATGAACTGCCGCAGTGAGGGACACCGCATGGATCCGATGAACGACCCGCAGATCAAGAACTGGGCAGAGGCTGCAGGCGCCGGCCTCGACTACCTGGACTTCCTCTCCCAGCGAGTGGGGCTCTCCGAGTGGATTGCCCTGTCGCGCGTCTTCCTGCCCGAATTCGTCGAGGTGGAGGGGTGCGTGCTGTGGGACCGTGCATACGAGCCCGGCAACTTCCGGACGTGGCACGACCAGCTGGGCGGCGACGCGACATCGATCGAAGCGGTCCTGAATCAGTTCAGGCTGTGGCAGCACATCGACATCGGCGAGGACCCCGAGTCCGAGGCGAACGCCCTCGCGCTGGCCCAGGAGATCGCGACCGTGTGGCGCCTCTCTCTGCAACGGACCTTTCCTCAGCGGATCTTTGACGTGCAGGCCAACGACACGGTGGACGGCCCGGTCGTCTCCTTCACCAGCCTGGCGTGACCCTTCAGGGACCACAGTGGCCGCAGCCGGATGCCGTTTATACGCGAACCTGACGTCGTACGACAGGAGCGCAACCGGGAGGCTCTCGGGCGGCCGTGCCGGGATGCGCTGCTGCAGCGGGGGCGATGTGCCGGACGGGTGCGCTTCGCGGGGGACCTGGGCGGCACGAGCAACCCGGCGACGGTCCCGTAGGCGGCGAGGAGGACCAGGAGCATCTGCACAGCCCGAGCGTACGAGCCAGGAGATCGTCGCTGGCACGGTACCGCCGTCCTGAGTGCTGCGCTGGGCTGCTCCCTGCTGAGAGGAGTTGAAGTCCTCTTCTCCTGTATGAGAATGAGGTGTCAGCGGCCATTTCCCGGATACCTACCGGCTCTGACGCGTAAATAGCAGCAGGTCAGGGTGGGTGTGGGCAGGACTGGGTGCCCGGTGGCCGTGGAGGGCTGCCGGGTGTTCGGGGCTGTCGGTCAGGCTGCGTTCTCCCTCGGGTTGAGGGTGACGGTGTAGCCGAGCTGGTTGAGCTGGGTGATGGCTCGGCGGGTGGCGCGTTCGGGGTCGCGTTGGGTGAAGTAGGTGCCGCCGAGTTCCTGGTAGGCGACGTTGTCGGTGAGCATGTGCCAGATCGCGGTGATGATCGAGTGCTCGACGGCGACCAGTGCCCGGAGCGGGCCGCGGCGGGCGGTCAGCCGCTTGTAACGGGCCTGCAGGTAGGTGTCCTTGGTTCTCACAGCGCCGAATGCCGCGAGGCCGAGGGCGCCTTTGAGATAGGGGTTGCCGGGCCGGACCTTCGTGTTCTTGGTACGGCCGGCGGACTCGTGGTGGCCGGGGCAGACCCCGGCCCAGGACGCGAGGTGTTTGGCGGAGGCGAACCGGGTCATGTCCCCGCCGGTCTCCGCGATGATCACTTCGGCGGTGGCCTGGTTGATGCCGGGGATGGTGTCGAGGAGGTCGAGGGCGCCACGAAAGGGGGCCATCGCCTCCTCGATGCGTCCGGTGAGCTGGTCGATCATCGTGGTGAGCTGGTCGTACTGATCCAGATACAGTCGGGCCAGGAACGCGTGGTGCTCGCGGAACCGTCCGGTCAGGGCCTCGGTGAGTTCGGGGATCTTGTTGCGGAGCTTGCGTTTGGCCAGGTCCGCGAGGACCCGCGGGTCGGCTTCGCCGCGGATGAGGGCTTCGAGCATGGCCCGGCCGGAGACGCCCATGATGTCGGAGGCGACCGCGGAGAGTTTGATGCCGGTGTCCTCCAGGAGTTTCTCCAGCCGCTGGACCACACGGCCGCGTTCACGGGTGGCGGTGGTCCGGGCCCGGGTCAGGTCGCGCAGTTCGCGGACCGGCTCGGGCGGCACGAAGGAGGGCCTGACCAGGCCGTGGGCGCCGAGCTGGGCCAGCCAGGCCGCGTCCGAGACGTCCGTCTTGCGGCCGGGTAGGTTCTTGACCTGCCGCGCGTTGACCAGGACCACGTCCAGGCCCTCGGTCAGCACGTAGTAGAAGGGCTTCCAGTAGTCACTGGTCGCCTCGATCACTACCAGCGTCACCTGTGCGGCGAGCAGATGGTCCCGCAGATCCAGGACCGCGTTCGTCGTTGATCCCCACGTCGTGGTCTCGGTCGTGAAGGACCCCCGCCGCTTCGTACTCGGGGTGCGGACGCAGACCTTGGCGTCCTTCTTGCTGATGTCGAGGCCGGCGCAGCGTTCGTGCAGTACGTCCACGGCCTTGCTCCCTCCCTGGCGGACGGACCCGTCGTACGCCGTTCCGGGAGGACCAGGGTGGATCAGGAATTCTGACGCACGTGCTTCGCAGCAACACTCCACGGTTCCCGTGGACGGTCCCCAGCACCACGCTGACCTGCGAGCTCACCGGCATCACAGAGGCATCGGTTTCGGCCGGAACGAACCGCTCCAGCATCCCGGACCGGCATCAGCCCACGTCAGGGCAGACAGAAGCACCTCCGGCGCACGCCACGGCATTTACCACGCCCCCGGCGCGCACCGAAGGTGCGCTGGATCGCTGACCTGTGGAAATACCAATCGCGTCGCGCGGGTGCCGGTACTTGCGCCGGAAGCTGCGCCGGTACCGGTGCCTTCCGGTATCTACCTCGGTAGCTGCGCCGGAAGTACCCCGGCTTGGTGCGACGCGCTGGACACGATGCTCACGGCAGAGGCTTTGCCGACGCGTCAGTGGAAGCCCAGCATGCCGGGCGAGTCGATGTCGACGGTGACCACGCCGGGCGGGTAGGCGTCTTCGTTGCCGGTCAGCAGGATCGACAGGCCGGTGAACTCCGGGCGGGGCAGTGCGCAGTACAGGGCGTGGCAGGTGTCCGGGCCGCCGTAGCCGTCGCGGATCATCGTGCCGACGCTCACGGCGGCGATGGTGTCGAGGCTGTCGATGACGACGGAGGAGAAGGCGAGCAGGCGGCGGGCGAGGCTCTCCTCCTCTGCTTCGGCCTGCATGAGGCACAGGGCGGGGACGCTGAGGCGGTCGCCGGGTGTGTGGGCCATGTTGCCCGCGAGCAGGTTCAGCGTTTTGTGGCCGCCGGCGAGCGCTTTGACGGCGCTGGTGTCGAGGATGATCACGCGGCGGTGCCTCTGGCGGTCCGGGCCTTCTCGGCGGCGATCTTGTAGATGTTGCCGAGTACGTCGGGAGCCTGGTCGAACTCCTGACGCGTAAATAGCAGCAGGTCAGGGTGGGTGTGGGCAGGACTGGGTGCCCGGTGGCCGTGGAGGGCTGCCGGGTGTTCGGGGCTGTCGGTCAGGCTGCGTTCTCCCTCGGGTTGAGGGTGACGGTGTAGCCGAGCTGGTTGAGCTGGGTGATGGCTCGGCGGGTGGCGCGTTCGGGGTCGCGTTGGGTGAAGTAGGTGCCGCCGAGTTCCTGGTAGGCGACGTTGTCGGTGAGCATGTGCCAGATCGCGGTGATGATCGAGTGCTCGACGGCGACCAGTGCCCGGAGCGGGCCGCGGCGGGCGGTCAGCCGCTTGTAACGGGCCTGCAGGTAGGTGTCCTTGGTTCTCACAGCGCCGAATGCCGCGAGGCCGAGGGCGCCTTTGAGATAGGGGTTGCCGGGCCGGACCTTCGTGTTCTTGGTACGGCCGGCGGACTCGTGGTGGCCGGGGCAGACCCCGGCCCAGGACGCGAGGTGTTTGGCGGAGGCGAACCGGGTCATGTCCCCGCCGGTCTCCGCGATGATCACTTCGGCGGTGGCCTGGTTGATGCCGGGGATGGTGTCGAGGAGGTCGAGGGCGCCACGAAAGGGGGCCATCGCCTCCTCGATGCGTCCGGTGAGCTGGTCGATCATCGTGGTGAGCTGGTCGTACTGATCCAGATACAGTCGGGCCAGGAACGCGTGGTGCTCGCGGAACCGTCCGGTCAGGGCCTCGGTGAGTTCGGGGATCTTGTTGCGGAGCTTGCGTTTGGCCAGGTCCGCGAGGACCCGCGGGTCGGCTTCGCCGCGGATGAGGGCTTCGAGCATGGCCCGGCCGGAGACGCCCATGATGTCGGAGGCGACCGCGGAGAGTTTGATGCCGGTGTCCTCCAGGAGTTTCTCCAGCCGCTGGACCACACGGCCGCGTTCACGGGTGGCGGTGGTCCGGGCCCGGGTCAGGTCGCGCAGTTCGCGGACCGGCTCGGGCGGCACGAAGGAGGGCCTGACCAGGCCGTGGGCGCCGAGCTGGGCCAGCCAGGCCGCGTCCGAGACGTCCGTCTTGCGGCCGGGTAGGTTCTTGACCTGCCGCGCGTTGACCAGGACCACGTCCAGGCCCTCGGTCAGCACGTAGTAGAAGGGCTTCCAGTAGTCACTGGTCGCCTCGATCACTACCAGCGTCACCTGTGCGGCGAGCAGATGGTCCCGCAGATCCAGGACCGCGTTCGTCGTTGATCCCCACGTCGTGGTCTCGGTCGTGAAGGACCCCCGCCGCTTCGTACTCGGGGTGCGGACGCAGACCTTGGCGTCCTTCTTGCTGATGTCGAGGCCGGCGCAGCGTTCGTGCAGTACGTCCACGGCCTTGCTCCCTCCCTGGCGGACGGACCCGTCGTACGCCGTTCCGGGAGGACCAGGGTGGATCAGGAATTCTGACGCACGTGCTTCGCAGCAACACTCCACGGTTCCCGTGGACGGTCCCCAGCACCACGCTGACCTGCGAGCTCACCGGCATCACAGAGGCATCGGTTTCGGCCGGAACGAACCGCTCCAGCATCCCGGACCGGCATCAGCCCACGTCAGGGCAGACAGAAGCACCTCCGGCGCACGCCACGGCATTTACCACGCCCCCGGCGCGCACCGAAGGTGCGCTGGATCGCTGACCTGTGGAAATACCAATCGCGTCGCGCGGGTGCCGGTACTTGCGCCGGAAGCTGCGCCGGTACCGGTGCCTTCCGGTATCTACCTCGGTAGCTGCGCCGGAAGTACCCCGGCTTGGTGCGACGCGCTGGACACGATGCTCACGGCAGAGGCTTTGCCGACGCGTCAGTGGAAGCCCAGCATGCCGGGCGAGTCGATGTCGACGGTGACCACGCCGGGCGGGTAGGCGTCTTCGTTGCCGGTCAGCAGGATCGACAGGCCGGTGAACTCCGGGCGGGGCAGTGCGCAGTACAGGGCGTGGCAGGTGTCCGGGCCGCCGTAGCCGTCGCGGATCATCGTGCCGACGCTCACGGCGGCGATGGTGTCGAGGCTGTCGATGACGACGGAGGAGAAGGCGAGCAGGCGGCGGGCGAGGCTCTCCTCCTCTGCTTCGGCCTGCATGAGGCACAGGGCGGGGACGCTGAGGCGGTCGCCGGGTGTGTGGGCCATGTTGCCCGCGAGCAGGTTCAGCGTTTTGTGGCCGCCGGCGAGCGCTTTGACGGCGCTGGTGTCGAGGATGATCACGCGGCGGTGCCTCTGGCGGTCCGGGCCTTCTCGGCGGCGATCTTGTAGATGTTGCCGAGTACGTCGGGAGCCTGGTCGAACTCCTCGTCGCTGATGTCGATACCGATCTCGCGGCGCACAACTTCCCGGTCGGCGGCAAGCCGTTCGGCGCGCTGCGCGGCGGTCGGCTGCTCGGCGGCCAGGGCCTCGACGAGCTGGCCGATGCTCAGGCCGCGCTCCTTCGCGAGCTCGGCGAGGTGATCACGGGTCTCCCGCGGAACCTGAATTGTCGTCGATGCCATAGCGCCACTATAGAACACCCACAGGGCGCTGTGCAGGGGTCTATAGGAAGCGCTGCGCTCGACGGATCCCAGGCGTCGAGCGCCGCGGGCAGCCCACCCCGTTGCGAATAACGGGCGACCCGGGGGTTCCTCCACCGCCGCAACGTCGGACGGCGGGGTGCCGGTGGATACCCGGTGCACCGGGTGCTCCCTTCGTGGTGGTGCGCGATGCCGGCAGCGGGGTACTGCGGGGGCGTCTGGGGTCAGCCGAGGATGCCGATGTGTCGCACGTGCTCGTACTTGCGGCAGTCCGAGCCGAGGTCGCTGATGATCTCGAGGCCGAACTGGATCTCCGCCTCATCCGGTTGCAGTGCTTTGACGGTCTCCGAAACTTGCACCAGAGCAGGGCGGACGCGCGCCAGGGCCTCGCGGAGCGAGGTCTCAGCGCGTCTCACCACACCGTCGTCAGCAGCCAGTTCGAGATCCGACCCGGCCAGGCCGGTCTCGACTTCGAAGACAGCGCTGCCTTCGCCGTCGGCAACAGTCATCACGACCAGTTCTGCCATCCCAACCACCCGCATGCTCAGCCTGACAAGGCGATACCCATCCTGAAGCATTCGGTGAGGCCTGACCGGCAAGTTGGTCTTTCCCAGCCCCATGGACCTGTGCGAGCGGAGTCCGGCGGAGTGGCCGCATCGATGGGGCACGGCCGCCTCGTCCAAACGTTCCAAAAACCTGCCCAGTCCTTGCCACGGTGCTATGTCGCCGACCGCACGGTGGAACCGCCGTCCCCCGGACACCCGGGCCTGCGGGCTGGCTCTGTACGTAGGGACAGCACTTCGACACCGGCTGAGCGGTGTCGTGCTGGTCGGCGTCGAAGGCCGTCCAGGTGGCGGGTCGGAGCAACTCGGCTGTCAGCGAGGGCAGTTCACGGCCTACATCGGTCGGAGGAGGTGCCGGGAGGCCGGTAAGAGAGGGTCACGGCCTCGCGAGGAGTTCCACTGAATCGGCTGCTCGCCGCGGACGCGCCGGCAGACCGTTCCGCCGCGGGCGTAGCCCGTTGGCCGGCTCGGCTGCCGATGGCGCGAGCCGGGCGTTGCCCTCCCTGGGATGTGCACGCTTGTCAAGACCCGATATTTCGTGAGTTCCCTGGCTTGTTCTGTTCACGCATTATCGAGTCAATCCGTACCAGGCGATCGGTAATTGTGGGGAGTTTCAGATGTCTACAGCCCTGTCACGTCGCACCCTCGTCAGTGTCCTGGCGACACTTATGGCCGCGACGGCGATATCCCAGGTTCATGCCCCCGCGGCGCACGCACACCACTCGCCGCCCAAGCAGTGGTCGCTGCAGTTCTCCGGCGGCGTAGCCAAGACCGATGAAATGCTGGCGCTCTACAACCAGCGTGAGAAGGACTACCTCTACTACGCACATCGTGATTCGGGCATCAATCTCAAGTGGAGCGCTTCTGTCAAGCGGGAGTGGAAGTTCGTGAAGTGCGGTGCGGAGGGGACCTCCGGTCCGATCCGTTTTGACCAGTCGCTCGCTCTCTACAACGCTTCGATCAAGCGCTACGTGACCTACGAGAAGCGGAGTTGGGGCATTAACCTGGGCTGGTCGAAGGCGCCGAAGTGCCAGTGGAAGGTGCGTGGTGGTGCGGCCGGAACGAGGGTCGGTTCGTCGCCGGTGAACAGCGCGATGCTGTTCAACAGCGTGGTGAAGGACTACCTCGTCAATGCTTGGCGTCCGGTGGGGGTCAACCTGCGCTGGTACACCTATGACTTCAGCACTCAGGCCGTGGATTCGGCCATCAAGGGGACGTGTGCGATCGGAGGCCTGAGCAATGAGGCCAAGATTGCTTGCGGGTCTCTCAAGGCCCTCCGGGAAATCGAGAAGGCCCTGGGATACTCCCTGACCTCGCAGAACTCGCTGTCAAGGGTCTGACCGCCCAGCGGGATGCGCCTTCGCCCGGAGGGAACGAAGATCACCGAGGTTCTCGTTCCCGTCCGGCCGGAGGTGCTTTCGCGTGTGCGTTCAGAGCCTCTCCGGGAGTCCGGGAGAAGTTCTGAACGCAGCCTTCCGAAAAGTGTTGGTCCTGGTGCCGTCCGCGGCTCACACCAGTGTCGGACAGCACCGGCACGGGCGTTTTCCATCGGGGCCGCCCGCCGGTCACATCCCTTTCCGAAAGGGGGCGACGATGCTCCTCTCCGGACCGTCGGACACTCTGACCCGTCGGGTGCCGACGTCAGCTTCCCTCCGGCACACCGCCCGGCAGGCTGTCCTCACCCTCCCCTCGCAGGAGGTGTCCGTTCCCGTCTCCCGCCACTTCACCGACGATCTGCTCGTCCGGTGGGGGGTCGCCGAGGACGAGCGGGACTCGGCCATGCTCGTCGTGGACGAGCTGGTGGCGAACGCCGTCCAGCACGGCCATGCCGACATGACCCTCCTCCTGGTCCTCGACGAAGACATGCTGCTCATTGCCGTCGCCGACTCGGGCCCTGCGGTCGCGAAGCAGGCCCCGCGGGCCGATATCGCCCCCGATGAGCATGGCCGCGGCACGGGAATCGTCGAGTTCCTCGCGCTCTGGACCGAGATCCACGACAGCGACGAGGGCCGCCGCGTCCGCGTAGGCCTCCGTGTCACGAACATCCGGCCCTGTTGAGCGTGTGGCGGCCGGGGGTCGCCGTCCGGAGCCGCTGGGTGAACGGCCGTGCCACCGGCCACCTGCGGGCTGTCGCCGGTCGGGGGGATGAGCGGGCCGCCCGTGCCGCTGCTGGTGTCCCTGCCGGCGACGAGCGGCGGAGATTCCCCGGCATTTTGTGTTGGTCTTCCTGCCTGCCCCGGCTCTCACCTGTGTAGCGGGACGAAAGGCCCCGCCGGAGCGCAGGAGGTGGTCTCGATGATGACACCGCGGACGACCCGAAGCTCCCGCCTCGTCTCGGCCTCCTTGCGCAGTGTCGCCGTCGAGGCCGCCTGGACCGCCGCAGACTTCACCGCCACGGCATCGCACAGCGTTGCGGTCATCATGATCGTGGCGGGCGTGCAGGCGTTTCTCACCTTGCGCGAGACGGCTCGGCGGCATCCGGGCGGGTTCCTGCGTTCGGCGGCGCCGCTGCGGGCCCGGGGCCGGCGTGCCAGGGCCGCGGCGCTCTTGCGTATGGCGCTCCACCTCGCCGGGGCCGCCTTGGGTCCGGATCATGTGGTGACGGAGGGCATACTCAGCGGCTTCGCGATGTTCTTCGCGTACACCCGTGAGGTTCGCAGGTCACGCCGGTCGCCCGATGGACTTCTGACCGCTTGCCCCGGACGTTGATGTCGCAGCCGTCCGGTTGGGTCGGCCCAGGGGCTATGAGGCCCCTGGGTCGCAAGGCCGCCGCTACAGCTCGAACGCCAGAGCCAGCCGGATGAGTTCTGCCTGGGTGTGGACGTCGAATTTGGCCCGGATCCTGCGAAGGTAGCCGTCAACGGTGTGCACCGAGATGCCGATACGGCGGGCTGTCCCGGCGTAGGTACGTCCCTCTGCGATGTGCCGCAGGACCTGCTGTTCCCGCGGAGACAATGCAGGGTGCGATGGCTTCGGCACAGGGGAAGGTGCATCGTGCATGTCACGTGTCCCTTGTCAGGCGGAACCTGGTGTCCCGCTCACAGGCAGGAGCCTCGACCGCCCTCGATGCCAGCAGATTTCCGGGTGTTTCTTCCCCGCGCGTTGCCCCGTTCGGCCGCCTGTGGACGACGGTTACACGTACGCGGACGTCACCGAACTCGCCGTGACCTCACGCTCAATCGATTTGCTCGTCTGGCGGCGCATCGGGAACAACCGGGTCTGACGGAGAGGTATCCACCGGGTCTGGTGGCACATCGGGAACAACCGGCGGAACGTCCGGGTCTGGCGGCACATCGGGAACAACCGGGTCTGACGGAGAGGTATCCACCGGAGGTGGTGGCACTACGGGAACGTCCGGGTCTGGCGGAGAGGTGTCCACCGGAGGTGGTGGCACTGCGGGTGGCGGTGTGTCCGGCTGCCGCGGGGGCGGAGGCGTGACGCCCGGTGCAGGTGTGTCGGGGGCGTACTTCGGCGGGCCGGACGGTGGCGGCTTGGGGCCGCCGGGGGGTCCCAGGGTCTCGCCCGGTCGCAGTGTCTCGTGCGGGCCCAGAGTTCTGTCGCCGACGAGGTCTCCCGGTTTCAGCGTGACGCCTGGTGGCACTGTGCCGCCGGGGGTCACCACGGTGGTGCCGGGGGTGGGGTGCTCCTGGTCCCCCGGCCCTTCGCCCGCTGCCACCCACAGCCAGGAAGCGGCGATCAGGACTCCTGCCCCCACGGCGCCGGCCGCCACCGTCTTGCCCGGTGAGGGGGTCATGCGGCGCGACCACACGTCGCGGGGCATCGGCCAGCCGTTGTCGTCGAACCGGGTCGCCCGCTCGGTCACCTCCTGTCGGTGCTCGTTCCCCGCCGGTTCGAAGACGGCGTGGAGCACCGGTTCGCGGAGTTCCGAGGGCAGGACGGGGACCGGGAGCAGGCTGAGCAGTGCGGAGGCACGGACCTCGCGGCGCTTTCGGTCACCGCACATTTCGCATCGACCGATGTGCCGGTTGATGCGTTTGCGCAGCAGCACGGTCATTGTGCCGTCGAAGTCTTCGAGTATCTCGGCCAGCTCGGTGCAGTCCTGCCGCTCGTTGCGCGCCAGGATCAGCGCGGCCACGGAGTTCTCGAGCTGTTGCCGTGCCCGGGACAGCAGCGCGTGGGTGTGGTTGAGCGACAGTCCCAGCACCGATGCGAGATCGGCGCCTTCCAGGTCTTGTCGCAGGGAGAGTTCCAGCACTTCGCGATCGCGTGGGTTGAGTCCTTCGAGAGCGTCCCAGACCAGGGACCTCAACTCGTCGGTATGCAGGCCGGCATCGAGGTCGACCGTTTCGTCGCGTACTTCGCCGGCGTCGTCGAGCCCAGTGGTACGGCGCATGCTGCGCAGCTGATGCAGGCATTCGTTCCGGGCGATCGAATAGAGCCAGGGGCGCAGACGGTCGGGGTCCCGCAGCTGGCTGATGCGCTCATTGGCGAGGACGAAGGTGTCCTGCAGGGCATCAGAGGCTGCGTCACCATTGTGGAGAATTGTGCGGCAGTAGCCGTAGAGCCGACTGGCGTAAGTGTCGTAGGCCGCTGCGAGGCCTCTGGGATCGGCAGACCGCATGGCGGACACCATTCCGCGGTCGTCCATGTTTTCGACGGTAGGCTTCATGGCTCACCTGTGCATCTCGGCATCCGGGGGCGGGCCGGCAGTGGTTCCATCCCTTGTGTCGTCAAGGCTTTCCGGGTAATCGAGTTCGCCTCTAGCCACGAAGGTCCGTCACTTGACCGATGTGGACGGCCGGTGTAGGTGTCCGCGGTTGGTCGAGCCGGATGCCGGACTGTGGGTCCGGGCATCCTGGACCGCGCCACGGTTCGCCTGTGCCGTCAGTGTTCGTCCGGGAACAGGAATTTGATGACTACGCGGATCCCTGCCGCGTTCCGGCAGGGTGCGGGAGCGCTCAGCGGCGGTCTGACGAAGGATCAACATGCAGACATTGCATGTGCGGATCGCTGAAAATTGTCATGGCCGGGGGGAGATCCGGGCCGGGTTGTTGAAATGCTGAAGGTTTCACCGTGGTCTGGTCAGGGTGGATTTCAAAGTAAGTACGGCGGAGCGTCCAGGCGATGAAGCGGACTTCGTATATCGGCATCCATGTGTGATCTTCGCGAGTCCGCTCGGCCCTGCCCGATGCCCTGTGCGGCGTCGTGTCCGGACCACTGTTTGTGTCATCTCTCAGTAGGGATTCGTCATGCCGGGGGAAAACAGTCGCGGAAAATTGTTGGTGTCCGGCTCGGTCGGGACTCCTGTATTTGAGCGGGGCACCAGGCCCCGCCTGAATGAAGGAGTGCAGAATGCGTCGGCACCATGCGCATGTCATCGCCGCGGTGGCCGGGGCAGTGGCGTTTCTGCCGCTGACTGCCCCTGCAGCGTCGGCCCAGGCGCTGCCCGCCGGGCGCGTCCATGCCCCATCCACCGGGCCGGTGGTCACCACCCTGGTGACCGGGGACCGTGACCACCGGGACAAGCCGGCCCCTTCCGGCTCGGGTAGCCGTGACCACCGGGACAAGCCGGCCCCTTCCCGGCACCACCCGCCCGCAGGCTCGGATGCCAAGCCGGTCCATGCCGGCCCCGGCGGCGTCACGGCAGGACGGGATCCCGAGCCGGTTCATGTCGGTCCCGGCGGCGTCCCTGGCGCAGAGAACGATGGCAAAGACACGAAGGACGACGAAACGGCCGGCGGGGGGTCCACCGGCAGCGGATCCAGCGGCAGTAGCGGATCCATGAACGACGACAGCTCCACCGGCGAAGGAGAGGGTTCGCAGGACGACAGCTCCACCGGCGAAGGAGAGGGTTCGGGCGGCGCAGCTGGTACCGGTGACCCGATGCTCCCGAACGACCGGGGCAGCCTGGGGGGCGAGGGCCGGACCACGCGCCCGGACCAACCGTCGTTCCAGCACCACCTCCCCGGGGCCGCCGTGGCAGCTTCGGCCGTGGCGGCGCTGGGGTTCGGCAGTAGTGCCGCCTGGCTGGCGCATCGCGGGCGCCGTAGCGGAGGACCAGGGACCTGAGAACGCGGGTGAGGACACTTCGCGTCTTCGCTCCGCGCGGCGGCGGGCTGGTCCATCCTGATCGGCCCGCCCAGCCGGGGTGGACGTGAACGGGGTCTGGCGCTGGTCTTGTGAGGCGGCCTTGCTGGACTGGGCGTGCTTGGGGTGTGTGGTTCTGGGGGTTGGGGCGGGTGCTGCCGCATCTGCCGAATGTGGTGGTGGAGTCGGCCGAGTGGTCTGGGGGTGTGCTCAAGTTCCGGGTTCGGTGCGGTACTTCGCCGGTGTGCTGTCCTGGCTGCGGGACTCCCGTCGGTCGGGGGGGTACTGGGGGCATGTGTGACGGCTTGCCGACGCGTCGGCCGGTGGTGTCCCGGCGGTCGTGATCGAGGTGCTGGTTTGCCGGTTCACGTGCGCCGGCGAGGGCTTGTGCGGTGGTGATGTTGCTGAGCAGGTCACGGGGCTGGCAGCCCTCGTGCCGGATGCACGCTGTTGCTGCGGGGGCTGGGGGTCGGGGTTGCGGAGAGGTTTTGGCCGGGCGGCCCGGTGCCCGGCCGGCGTTCCGGCTCGGTATGCCGGTGGCTCCCAGGGGGCGGGAGTATCCCGTCGCCGCCCACACCCCCCCCCTGGACTTTTTGTCCAGGCTGGACTTAAAGTCCAGGCATGGGGAAAACGGAAGAGGACAGGGACCCTCGTGTGCGGATGTGGGCGCCGGTGTGTCAGGCCGTCGCGCTGTTGCTCGGTCCGTACGCCGAGGTGGTCCTGCATGATCCGGACACCGACCGGGTCCTGGAGATCTGGAATCCGATGGCCTCCCGGGGCCCGGGGGATCCTTCGCTACTCGGTGAACTGGACGAGCTCGACCCGTCGGCGCAGGACGTGTACGGGCCGTACGAGAAACTCCTCGCGGACGGCCGTCGTCTGTCATCGGTCAGCGCGGTCCTGCGGGACGCGCAGGACCGGCCGTCGGCGGTGCTGTGCATCAATCTCGACCGCACGCCGCTGGAACAGGCCGCGGCGGTCCTGTCCGCCTTCGGGGCGCCGGCCCTGCAGCGCCCCGAGCCGTTGTTCGAAAAGGACTGGTCCGAGCGCATCCAGCAGGTGGTCGGCAGTTATGTCCGCGAAACGGGTCGCCCCGTCGAACGCATGACCCGCCAGGACCGCCTGGCCGTCCTCGGCCGGCTGGATGAGGCCCGGGTGTTTGCGGTGCGCCGCGCCGCGCCGGTCGTCGCCGGGGCCCTGCGGGTGTCCCGGTCCACCCTCTACGGCCTGCTGGCCGAGCTCAGAGCATTGAACGCAAAGGACTGACAACCATGACCCGGCTGCCCGACTTCCGTCTGGAAACGTACTTCTCCCGCTGGGAGTTCACTGCCCGCCACCACCTGACCGCCTCCGACGTCCAGACCATGACACTCGGCGAGCTGCTCGCTCTGGCTGACGACAAGGACAGGGACGCCTTCGAGAACCTGTCCCTGGGCTACACCGAGACCTTCGGCGACCCGGCTCTGCGCGAGGTGATCGCCCAGACGTACGGGCACGCCGACGCGGACGACGTCATCTGCTTCGCGGGCGCCGAGGAGGCCCTCTACCTGGCGATGAACGTCCTGCTCGGCGCGGGTGACCACGCGGTGGTGGTGACCCCGAACTACCAGGCCGCCGAGACCGTGCCGCTGGCGCTGTGCGAGGTCTCCGGCGTGGCCCTCGATGCGGACCGGGACTGGGCCCTGGACCTCGACACGGTGGCGGCGGCGATCCGGCCGAACACCCGGGTGATCTCGGTGAACTTCCCCAACAACCCCACCGGCAAGGTCATCGGCGCCGCCGACTTCACCGCGCTGGCCCGCCTGTGCGACGAGCGCGGCATCCACCTGTTCAGCGACGAGGTCTACCGCGGCCTCGAGCGCGACCCGGCCCGCGCCCTGCCGCAAGCCGCCGACTTGTCCGAGCGCGCCCTGTCATTGAACGTGACCTCGAAGTCCCTGGGGCTGCCCGGGCTGCGCATCGGCTGGATCACCTGCCGCGACCGCGCGCTGCGCTCGCGCCTGGAGCGGGCCAAGCACTACACCACCATCTGCAACTCCGCGCCGAGCGAGGTCCTGGCCCGCATCGCGCTGAAGGCCCGCGAGACGATCATGGAGCGCAACCGGGCCCTGATCACGGCCAACCTGCCGGCTTTCGAGACGTTCTTCGCCGAGTTCGCGGACGATTTCGAGTGGCAGGCACCGGACGGCGGATGCGTCGCCTACCCCCGATACCTGGGCGCCGACGGGGTGGAGGGATTCTGCACCCGTCTGGTGGAGGAAGCAGGTGTCCTGCTGCTGCCCGCGAGTATCTACCGCTCCGAGCTCACCGCCTCCCCCGCCGACCGGTTCCGCATCGGCATCGGCCGCCGCAACCCTGAAAAGGGCCTGGCGGCCTTCGCCCAGTGGATGCGAGCACGCCGATGACTCCCCCCGTTTTCGGCACGGCCGCCATCACCGGGGCCGCCACCTCACAGCTGGTCCTCGACACCGTCCGTGACGCGCTGATCGCGCATGCCGAAGGCCGCACCAGCGTGCCGCCGCCGCTGCACATGGACTTCCCCGAAGCCGGCGGGGACTGCCACGTCAAAGCCGGCTGGATCACCGGTGCCACCGACTTCACCGTCAAGATCGCGACCGGCTTCTACGCCAACCCCGGCCTCGGCCTTCCGTCCAATCACGGTCTGGTCTGCGTCGTCAGCGCCCGCACCGGACAGGTACGCGCGCTCCTGGACGACCGTGGCCTGCTGACCGCCTGGCGCACCGCTGCCGCGGGCGCCCTGATCACCCATGCCATGGCCCGGCCCGGCGCCGTCACACTGGCCGTCTTCGGCACCGGCGAACAGGCCCGCCTCCAGGCCACCTGGCTGGCAGGGCTACGCCCGCTCAGCATGGTGCTGGTCCACGGCCGCAACCCGCACAAAAGCAATGCCCTGTGCGACGAGCTCAACGCCCGCGGCCTGCACGCCCGGCCCGTATCGGCACAAGAGGCGGCCGACGCCGACATGATCATCACCACGACTCCGGCAACAGCCCCCGTCCTGGATGCCGCCCACGTGCGCGAGGGCACGCACGTGACCGGCATCGGCACAGACATGCCGCACAAGAACGAGCTGCCGCCGGCGCTCTTTCACCGCGCACGGCTCATCGCAACCGACGACCACGCCCAATGCCTCGACCACGGTGACTTCGGCCACGCCGTCCGCGCCGGCGCCGCCGCCCAGGACGGCGACACCGCCGCCGGCCTGCTGCTCAAAGGACCCGTCGACCGGCCGGACACGGCGGTCACGGTCGCCGACCTCACCGGAGTCGGAGCACTCGACGCGGCACTCGCCTCGGCCGTCCTCGACCAGCTCCTGCCGTGAACACCCCAGACCGGAGAGAGCCATGACTGTCATGGAACTCCCGGGGCCGACACGGAACGAAACGTCAGACACCCCGAGCTGTTCGCCACCTGTCCGTGGCAGGGCGAGAGCAGAGCCTGCTCCGGTGTCAGGGTGCCGTTGCGCCCGCCCCGTTCAGCTCTGGCGTGATCACGTGCCGGCGCGGCCGCGGCCGACAGCCCGTACCCGGCGACCCCGGTGACCCCGGCGAACTGCCGCGCGGCCTCGCCACAGCGAGCACCAGCGCGTCGCCGTGCACGGCGGCTCCAAGACACGGCTCAGCCGCCAACGTCCGGCACCCGGCGCAACTCGCCCTCAGAGGTTCCGCAGCGCCCTGCAGCCCCCCCTTCCCCACGACCAGCAGCACCCTCGCCCCCGACCTGCTGTGCGACCCGACCCCGCTACGGCGCGCAGCGGCGCAGCGGCGGAACGGCGCAGCGGCGGAACGGCGCAGCGGCGGAACGGCGCAGCGGCCACAGAACCGGACGGTCCGGGCGCACACTCCTTGCCCCAGGACCGCTCCGCACACGGCCACCGTCCCCCTCCCCCCTCCCCTCTCCCCTCTGCCCTCTGCCCTCTGCCCTCTGCCCTCTGCCGTCTGCCGTCTGCCGTCTGCTCCGGCCCGTACCCCTTCAACAACAGGGACCGGCCTTCTGGCGGTTGCGGGTTCACCCGGGAGCGCCGTCCGCGACGGCCGGGCCGGGCCGCGGCCCGGTTCTTCAGCGGTCCAGGGCGCCGGTGACGGCAAAGCCGTCGAGCATCTGGCACTGCTGTGAAGAGTCAGTGGTTTCCTGCGCGCAGGCCGGCATTTGCGCTCACGGACTCTGCGTCATGGAATCCGCGCCGTGAGGCATGCTGCCCGGCCCCCGCCCCCGGCTCCGCCGCCGCCCCCCCCTTGAGCGTCGGCCTGCGCCCGTGGGGTACCCCGCCGTAGCGGGCGGCATTCCTTGAGCACGACAGGCGAGACCGATATGGACTTACCGCATGTTTCCGGCATTGTGCTCCATGCTGGTTCGTGCCGCGTCAGGCCCCGCCCGGGGCACCGCCCCCTCGCCCGGGGCGGGATGCGCGCACGTGCGAACGACCGGAGGACCATGTACAGGCAGGATCACACCCGTCCGACCCCTCCCACCCGGCGTGCCGTACTCGGCGCCGGGATCGCCGCAGCGGGATCCGCACTGCTCACCGCCTGCTCCGGCAGTGGCGCGGACCCCACAGCCGGCGCCGGAAAGGAGGTCGCCGGCCCCGGCCCCGGAGGCTCCGTCTCCACGGACGGCAAGAAGGTCCGGCCCACATGGACGCCCAGCCCCGAAGGCAAGCTCCGCGGCCTCACCTTCACCGCCACACCGGCCACGGTCGAGATCGGCGGCGGACGCACCGTCAGGACCTCGACCTACAACGGCGAACTGCCCGGCAAAGCGGTACGGATCACCGCCGGCGACACACTCGAGATGACGCTCGCCAACCACCTGCCCGAACCCACAACGATCCACTGGCACGGCATCGCCCTGCGCAACGAGATGGACGGCGTGCCCGAGGTGACACAGCCGCCCATCAAACCGGGCGGGTCGTTCACCTACCGCTTCCAGGCGCCGCACCCCGGCACATACTGGTTCCACCCGCACCTGGGCCTGCAGATCGACCGCGCAATGTACGCGCCGCTGATCGTGGACGACCCCAACGAGCCCCTCGCCTACGACGCGGAATGGATCGTCCTGCTGGACGACTGGATCGACGGAGTCGGCGGCTCCAGCCCCGAGGACGTCTTCGACCAGCTCCGCAAGGGCAAGCCCGCCATGGGCCACGGCGGCTCCGCGCACCAGCGCGGGCACGACCGGGGCACCCGGCCCGTACCGTCCAAACCCTCCGGAGGAATCGCGGCCGGATACGGGCCGCCCGGCGCCCGCGCACCGGAGCCCGACGACGCGTCACCCTCACCGCAGCAGCAGGGGAAGGGACACGGCCGGCTGATGACGGGCGCCAGCAGCCCGCTGCTCGGCGGCCACGCGGGCGACGTCGCCTACCCGCACTACCTGATCAACGGACGCACACCCGACGACCCGACCCAGTTCCGGGCCAGACCCGGCGACCGGATCCGGCTGCGCATCATCAACGCGGGCGCCGAGACCGCGTTCCGCGTGGCACTCGGCGGCCACCGGATGACAATCACCCACAGCGACGGCTTCCCCGTACACCACCACCGGACGGACTCCCTGCTCCTCGGCATGGGCGAACGGTACGACGTACTGATCAGCGCGAAAGACGGCGTCTTCCCGCTCACCGCACTCGCCGAAGGCAAGAACGGCGCCGCCATGGCGGTCCTGCGCACAGCAAGCGGCGCACTGCCCGGCCCCACCGCCCGCCCCGCCGAACTGCGGCGCGACGTCTTGTCCTCAGCACGCCGACTCAGGCCCCACGAAACCGTCGAACTCGACCGGCGCAGACCCGACCGGATCCTCAAACTCACCTTCACCGGCGGCATGAAGAACTACGACTGGGGCATCGACCACCGCCCCTACTCGCCCGACCGCGTCCACCGCATCGAACACGGCGAACGCGTGCGCCTCGTCGTCATCAACGCGACCGACATGTGGCACCCCGTCCACCTCCACGGCCACACATACGCTCTCGCCGGCATCGACTCCCGCGGCGCCCGGAAAGACACCGCCCCCGTCCTGCCCCACAACAAACTCGTCCTCGACTTCGACGCCGACAACCCCGGCCACTGGATGCTCCACTGCCACAACATCTACCACTCGGAATCCGGCATGATGACCACCCTCACCTACGACGCATAGCTCACCCACCAGCGCCCACGTACCAGCGCAGGCCGAAAACGGACCGAGTGCCGTGTGCCGACCAACCGGCCGACCCGGTTCTGCAGATCAGATCTCCAGGACGGCTGACGTGGTCTCTCCACAGGGTGCGGGCATCGTCCAGGTGCAGCAGCGCGATGTACCACCACAGGCCGCCCCTGCCCTGCGGACCAGATGTGGACCACAAGACCACCTCAGCCCCACAGCGGGCCGGGAACCAGCAAGTCAGAGTACGCGGGGGGCAAGATCTCACACCCTCTTGAAAACCCTGAGGGCCACAACGAAGAACGGACCACCGCATGAGACACAACGCCGGCGACGCGGCCGGGTTCCAGAATCAGTCCCCGCTCCGGAGCCTGGCCCCGACCGCCCGACGGCAAACCGAACTCCCGACGAGCCTGCCGACCCACGCTGCGGAAACGACACTGCCCAGTGTCCAAAGAGTCCAGCAGAAGAAAGCCCCAACACTCAACACGGGCGATACGCCGAGACAGGACCGGACGCATACCGGCGTGTCCGGTCCACTGCTCCAGCCGGCGGCAAGCATGCCCGTATCCACCGCTTCACAACCGCTGTACTGCCGGCAAAAGCATGCGCGCAACCGCCGACGGACGGTGGCTGCCCAGGCCGGCTGCATGCGCCGCCTGCGCTGTCTACCACGGTAGATCCATGCCGGACACCGCGCCGGATCAATGCCGGCCGGCCACCGCCCCGCCGGCCGGTGTCCGCTCGGCCGGTGTCCGCTCGGCCGGTGTCCGCGGGCCTCGCGGACGCGGCACGGCGGGACTGCCCGCCGGCGAAGACACCACACCGCGGGTGGGGTGCCGGCACCCCCGCGCGTACGTGCGACCGCGGACCCCGCCCCGTACTCCGCGATGGTTCTCCCGGGTGGTCATGGGAGCGGGACCGCCCGGGGCGGGTAGTCAGCAGATCTGTGCCACCCGCCCCTTTCCCGTACCCGACCTCGACGGAGCCGTCGTGAAATTCGGAGTCTCGACCTTCATCACCGACCAGGGCATCAGCCCCGCCCCGCTCGGAACCGCCCTCGAGGAACGTGCGTTCGACTCATTGTTCATCGCCGAGCACAGCCATATCCCGGCGGACCGCCAGACGCCCTACCCGGGCGGCGGCGAGCTGCCGGAAATGTACTACCGCACCCTCGACCCCTTCATCGCCCTGACCGCGATCGGTGTGGTGACCGAGCGGCTGCTGCTGGGCACCGGCATCGCACTGATCCCGCAGCGCGACCCGATCATCACGGCGAAGGAGGTCGCCTCGCTCGACCTGATCTCCGGCGGCCGCGTGATCTTCGGCGTCGGTGCCGGCTGGAACCGTGAGGAGATGAGGAACCACGGCACCGACCCCTCCACCCGCGGCCGGCTCACCGACGAGCGGCTGCGCGCCATGCGAGAGCTGTGGACCGCGGAGAAGGCCGAGTTCCACGGCGAGTTCGTGAACTTCGACCCGGTCTACGCCTGGCCCAAACCCGTACAGCGCCCCCATCCGCCGATCTACGTCGGCGGCGGCGAGGGCGCGTTCGGGCGGGTGGCGCAGCTCGCAGACGCCTGGCTGGCCAACAGCCTGCCGCCGCAGGAGCTCGGCCCGCTGATCGAGCGGCTGCGCGCCCTCGCCGGCCGGGAGGTACCGGTCACGGTGTACGCGGCTCCCGACGATCCCGAACAGATCGAGGGATACAGCAGACTGGGGGTCGAGCGGCTGCTGTTCTACCTGCCGACAATGCCCGAACAACAGACGCTGGAGTACCTGGACCGGCTGGCCGCAGTCGCTGCCCGGTACCGCTGAGACACCACACACCGCGACACCCCGGAAGAATGCGGGACCAACCCGACAACCCACAACCGCAGGAACCGCCACAACCGCCACAACCGCCGTGACCGCCGTGACCGCCACAACCGCCGGAAAGGGGTGCGATGCCCGCTCTGACGAGCACTGAGGCACAAGAGCTGTTCGCCGCAGCGCGCATCGCCCATCTCGCGACAGCCGACGCAACCGCCCACCCCCACCTGGTACCGGTGGTGTTCGCCCTGGACAGCGACACAGTAACACTGGCCGTGGACCACAAACCGAAACGGACAACACGGCTGAAACGCCTGGCCAACATCGCCGCCAACCCGTCGGTCTGTCTGCTCACCGACCACTACGAAGAAGACTGGAACCGCCTGTGGTGGGCCAGAGCCGACGGCGAAGCCCGAGTACTCCCCCCACCGGACCAATCCCCCCACGCCGCCCACTGCATCAACCTCCTCACAGCGAAATACCAGCAGTACGCCGACCAGCCCCCCACCGGACCCGTAATCGAAGTCTCGGTCCTGCGCTGGAGCGGCTGGCACGCAACATGAACCGCACACCACCCACACACCAACCCCGCCACCACACCCGAAACCACAGCAACACACAGACCACCCAATACAATCCCTCTGCCGGCCGATCACCACCCGCCGCCCCCCAGAAAGCCACCACCCCACCCAGCCCCCGCCCCCGCCCCCAGCCGACCCCAAACAACCAACCACCCATTCTGAGCAAGGCCGGCCAACGAACCACCCACACACCCACCCACCCACCACCGATCCTCGCCACCCTCACCCAGACATGCAACGCCCTGCACCAGACAGGACACGGCCAGCACCACAAGTACGGAACACCGGCACCCCACCGAACCGGAACCCCACCAAGACAACGGCCAACGGAAAACGTCCCAAGCGCCGTTGAACCACACGGCAACCTGCACAGGCACACGCACCCGATGCCAGGAGCAGCGGAGCTCCCGCCTGCGACCTGTACGTGAATCTCGGCCTGCAACGAGATCGTGGCCGTGTCCTCGCCCCCCGCCGAGTCCTCGCCAGGCCGAACTCGTCGCTCAACAACTTCCCAGCTGTTACTGGTGGCCGGAGGGGTAATGGCCGACCGCACCGCGCGGCGCCGCCGGGCCCGAACCAGCCGATCCGCTCCGGCAGAGTGACACCCCCGAGGCCAGCCCGGTCCCGCACCCGGTGGGAGCGCACACGCGGGCGCGGAATCTCTGAAGGGAGGTTCCGGAGCAGGGCGGTCGCTATGGCATTCCCCTACAGCTGATGCTTCCGACATCAGGGCCGATAGACACATTCAGCCAAAGAGCCCCTCCGGGGCCCAACTCCTCTGCGGAGTACGGGAGATCCGGACGAGTCCCGGGGGGAGTGTGCCTGCCTCCGGCATAGACCGACCCCCACAGGAGGGAGCGACAGAGAGGGAGAAGGAGAGGGAGAAGGGGGCGCGCGAGCAGCTCCACCCCACCACCACACGGGCCGAACAGGCCCACCACCACCCCACACACCCAGCGCGACGGCGGAGCCGACGCGCAGGCGACCCACAGGCCGCGCCCGATCCCCGAGGCCGCCGCCCGACCACACCCGCCCCCCATCCCTTACTCATCCTTCTACCGGTGCGGGACAGTGGCAGCAGAGGGGATGTCAGCAGGCCGACCACGCGCCCGCAGGCCGTTGACCTGGGGTGGCGCGGAGGCCGACCGCCACGGCGCGCAACGTCCAGCGCAACACCTGACGCAACATCAAAGCGCAACATCCACCGCAACATGGGGCGCAACAGACCTTCCGTCCGCAGCTAACATCCTGACGGAATCGTCCGCCGAGTGCACGGTGCTAAGGACGCCCCCATGACGGGTCTGGCGATTCAGGCCCGCACGGTCGCGAACTTCCTGCCCCCGCTTGTCCAGCGGGTGGGCGCGAGCATCGTGCACAACTCCGACGCGAACTCTGTAGCACGGGAGGGGACTTCTGGGCGCGCTCCGCGCTCCCTGAACGGGTGAGGCGCGCGCTCCGCGCATGGCGTGGCTCGCCACCGCGCCCCGCAGCAGCCGCGGCTGCTGCGGACCGGCCATCGCCGAACTTCTCCGTGGTGCCGCCCTCCGCGCAGTGCGTCAGCGGCCTTACCGAGGCTGGTCACGGCTCCACAGCAAGGTGTCCGTGCGCGCCGGCGCAACCTCGTGGTCGGGGGCATGGATGCCGACCACGGTCCAGACCGCGAGGCTGTTTCGAGTTCGTGACCATGGTCGGGGCTTCGTGGTCGGGGGTCTGGTTGGGGCCAACGGGTTTTCTCATCACCAACCGAAGGTTCTGACGGAAACCTCCACGGCTCGCGGAAGGAACTTCCCACATGAGCAGCGCTTGGACGTGCGTCGGCTGCGGCGTGCCCAACGTCGCCTCGACTGGAGCCGCCCAGTGCTCAGCGCCCAGGCCGCAGGCGTGCGTCGAAAGGAACTTGCATGACCAGCCTCGCACTGAGCACTCCGGCCACCAGCTTGGCCCCCAGCCCCGCTGAACCCCTGCGTCACCAGGTGCTGGCCGCGCTCGCCCAGCACCGCATCGCCACCACCAGCCAGCTGCGCCGGATGCTGCGGCCGGACGGCACGCGGCAGCTGCTGTCCCGCGTTCTGAACAAGCTGCGCTCCGACGGCTTCGCCAACTGCACGGTGCTGCCGGATGCGAACCGCTCACGTACCAACGCCTGGTATCTCACGCAGGAAGGTTCGCGTCTGACCCGGGATCTGCCTGTCCTGCGGGGGCGGCCGCCCTACCCCATCACCTCGACTACGGCAGCGTCGTTGAAGACCCCGCACACGCTCGCCGTCGTGCGCGCGCATCTGGCCTTTGCCGCAGACGCCCGTCGGCTCGGGCACGAGCATGGCCCCTGGGACTGGACGCCTGAGGTGTCTCACTCCATCGGGGAGGGCGAGCGGATTGTGGCCGACGCTGTCATGTACTACACCGTCGTCGAGAGTGAACACCGGCGAAAGCTGCGCGCGTTCGTGGAAGTCGATCGCAGCACCATGAGCAGCGAGCGGCTGGCTGTGAAGTTGATCGAGTACGCCCGTCTGTTCCAGTACGAGGCCCAGCCCGTCGGCCGCCGTAGGCCGGCCGCCGCAGGTCCTGCCTGGCTCCGCTGGTATCCGGTCTTCCCCCGCGTGCTCTTCGTGCTCACCGGTGCCTCCCGATCCAGGCTGGACGATCGGATGAGCGATCTGCAGGCGATGGTTGCCCAGCACCCGCTCGTAGCGGCCCTCGCCCGTGAAGTCCGGCTCGGAGCCGCCGTACTGGAAGACATCGAGCAACACGGTCCCGCCCAGGCCGTGTGGGTGCCTCTGGCCGGCGGCAAGCCTCGCCCGTGGGCCGACCTGTGATGACTCCGCCGCTTCTTCTTCTCCCGTTTTGGCCTCACCATGCCGCCATCCAACGCCGTCGGCTTCTTGGCGGTTGAGGCAGGCGGCGTGGCGTCGCTTCTCCAGTTGCAGGTCACGGCCAGGTCGTACCTGGGTGCGGTGGTACTGCACTGTGGCGGTCTGCTGGTGGACGACGGAGGGTTGCGGGTCTTTGGCAGCCCCGTGGCCGGGCCGGCGCAGGTGGCGTCAGAATCGGAACGTGCCGAGATCGTGCACCGTGTCGGCCAGAGCGCGGACGAGATCGTTCTCGGCTTCGGTCCGCCAGACCAGGGCGAAGGCCATGGTCGACATGTCGGGGATGGGAAGCCATCGGACGTTCGGCATGCTCCAGTACTTGGTGACGTGGCTGGGGAAGCTGTGGATGATCTCGCCCATGCCGACCAGGTTGATCAGCTCATCGGCGTTGGCCACGGGCTTGATGCGCTCGATCGTCCGGCCTCGTGGGGTGTGGAAGGGCAAGTAGCTGTCCTCCCAGTAGTCCGGCATGTCCGGGGCGGTGGCGTGCGGGAAGTCGGCGAACAGCTCCAGTGGCACGGCAGCCCGTCCCGCGAGCCGGTGTTCGGTGGCCACGGCAAGGACCCGGGAGTCGGTGCAAAGGGTCGGCCCGACGGTGAGGTCCGGCTCTTCCACCGGCAGCCAGGCGACGACGACGTCCACGTCACCGCTACGGAGCTGGCCGAACGGATCTCTGAAGGGGGCCGGGCGGATCTGGAGTTCCCATTGCGGGCACCGTGAGCGGAACGCCTTCCAACAGGGATGAAGATCAAGAACGTTAAAGGGCAGCATGCTCACGCGGAGCCGGGCGGTGATGCCGCGGGCGGCCAGCCGGGCGCGCTCCAGGGATTCATGTAGGCCCGCGTAGACGGGTTGCAGATCGTCACGGAACTGTCGGCCGATCTCGGTCAGGCGCACAGTGCGGCTGGTGCGGGTGAATAGTTCGGCACCGATGCGCCGTTCCTGCTTCTTGATGGCCTGGCTGATGCGTGCCTGGGAGACGTGCAGCCGCTCCGCGGTCCGGCCGAAATGCAGTTCCTCGGCCAGCGCCAGGAATATCTCGATGTCCCGCAGCTCCACCGGCTCCCCAGTCCCTCCGGCGATAACCCAGCGGTTATCGAACCGCGCGGAAGTCTACATTGATCACGCCTGTGACCTGCAAGAAGGTTGAGGGCATGCAACCACGCATGGAGAACCCCGCATTCGTGTCGCCGGACGCGAGGACAGGTATCGGCAGCATCTGCAACACGGTCAACCCGGGCGGCATCCCCCCTGAGCTGAGGGAGATCGTGGCGCTACGCGCCAGCCAGATCAACGGCTGCAGTGCCTGCGTGTATGCCCACGTGCAGAACCTGCGCAAGGCAGGCGAGAGCGACGAGCGGGTGGCGGCGGTGGCCACCTGGCGGCAAACCCCGTTCTTCACCGATGCCGAGCGCGCCGCGCTGGAGCTGGCCGAGAAGGCCACGCGGCTGTCCGGCCGCTCTGCGGACGCGGTGCCGGACGAACTGTGGGAGCAACTGTCCGCACATTTCGATTTGCAGCAGCTATCCGTTCTGATCCTGTTGACCCGCGTGACCAGCATGTTCAACTGTCTCAACGCTGTGGTCCGTCAGCCGGTCGGCATGTCCTGGAGCTGACCATGAGCGACGCCATTGACTTGACCGTGATGTACGCGATGCACGATGCCCTGCGCCGGGAACTGGCCCATCTGGAGCGGATCACGACCGCCGTGGACCGTGACCCCCGGTATGTTCTGGCCACCGCTGCCGGATGGCAGCTGTTCCAGAAGTCTCTGCACGCCCACCACACGGCTGAGGACGACGCGTTGTGGCCGGCGCTGCGCCACAGTCTGGCCGGCCGCCCGCAGGACCTGGCTGTGCTGGAGGCACTGGAGGCTGAGCACGCCGCCATCGACCCGGTGATCGAGGCCATCGACGCGAGGCTGGCCGACCCGGAGACCGACCCCCTGCGGTTGTGCGAGCTGACCGACGCGCTGGCCACCGGCCTGGCCGGTCACCTCAAACACGAGGAGGACGCGGCGCTGCCGCTGATCCAGCGGGCATTGACGGCCGAGCAGTGGGGGCACTTCGGCCAGGTCCATGCGCAGCGGCTCGCCCCGGACGCGCCGGCGCTGCTGCCGTGGCTGCTGGACGGCGCCGACGAGCTGACGGTGGAGAGGCTGCTCGCTGCACTCCCCTCACCCGCGCGCGCCACCTGCACATCCCAGTGGCTCCCGGCTTACACCGTCCTGGACCGCTGGAGTCCCGGCACCGCGGACTGACGCGCTGTCACCAGCCGCCGTGACAGCCCAGGCATCGTCCAGAAGTACGTCACCCTCAATCGCGGGAGTCATCACCTTGTCCGAGCACGTCCATCTCACTGCGCTCCATGCCGTCCCGGCCGCCGACGCCGCGGCCTGGCATCAGGTCGTTGCCGCCTCGATGGCCCACGACCTGCCCGGAGTACCAGCTCCCGGCCCCGAGCAGATCCACGCCCAGCTCACCAAGCCCACCCTGGACAGCCACCGGCTGACCTGGCTGGCCACCACGTCGGACGGTGCCGCGGTGGGAGTCGCGGGCCTGCGGCTGTTCACCTCCTCCGGGCGGGACCACCTGGCCGAACTGGAACTCCACATCGACCCCGCGCACCGGCGCCAGGGCACCGGCTCACGCCTGCTGTCGGCGGTCGTGGCCGCCTGCCGCACCGAGAACCGGCGCAGCCTGATCGTCGAAGCCCCGGCCGACAGCCCGGGCGAAGCCTTCTGCGAGAGGTGGAGCTTCCGCCTGGCGCTGACCCTGGATCATCTGGTCCTGCGTCTGGACCAGTTGGACGAGGCAGCCATTCTCCGAAGCGCCGAGGCCGGGCACCCCGGCTACCGGCTGACCGAGTGGACCGGCACGGTTCCCGACGACCTTGCTGACGCCTTCGCCACCGCCAAGAACGCGATGAACGACATGCCCGTCGGAGACCTGGACTACGGCAGCGTGGACTGGGACGCCGACCGTGTCCGCGCCATGGCTCAGGTGATCGCCGACCGCGGCGACATGCTGCTGACCATCGCCGCCGTCCACGACGACGGCACCATAGCCGGATTCACGGAGATCCTGCTTCCCCAGGGAGCGTCGCCGCGAGTCCAGCAGTACGACACGGCGGTCGTGCCCGCGCACCGCGGGAACGGACTGGGGTTGTGGGTCAAGGCCGCCATGGTGCAGAGGCTGCGCGCCGAGCACCCCGGTGTCGTCGAGGTCGAGACCGACAACGCCGACGACAACGTCCACATGCTCGCGGTCAACCACGCCCTTGGTTTCCGCTCCTACCGGCGCACGCGCGAGTTCCAGCTCGACGTGCCCGCGACCTGATCCCCAACCACACCTTCTTGAAGAAAGCGAGCAGTCCATGCGCAAGCTGACCTACTACATCGCCGCCACCCTCGACGGCTACATCGCCGGCCCCGACGACCAGTACGACTTCCTCCCCTTCGAAGGGGAGGAAGCCGCCGCGATCCTGGCGAACTTCCCCGAGACCATGCCCACCCCCGCACGGGAGCCGCTGGGCATCGCCGACCGGGCCGCCCAGCGGTTCGACACGGTGATCATGGGCCGCGCGACCTACGAGCCGGGCCTGAAGCTGGGGTGGACCAGCCCGTACGCCCACCTCAGGCAGTACGTCGTCTCCCGCACGCTCATCAGTCCCGATCCGGCGGTGACCGTCGCGGGCGACCCCGTCGCGCTCGTCCGCGAGCTCAAGGGGCAGGACGGCCTGGACATCTGGCTGTGCGGCGGAGGCAAGTTGGCGGCCGCCCTGCGTGACGAGATAGACGAGTTGATCATCAAGCGGCACCCCATCGTCATCGGATCCGGCATCCCCCTGTTCGACGGCCCGTTCACCCCGACAAACTTCGCCCCGGCCGCCACGCGAACCTTCGACTCCGGCCTCACCATCAGCACCTTCTCGAAGGTGCTGCCCACAGCTGACGAGCAGAGCTGAGAGTCCCGTTGACGGCTACTACCCGCCCACCACACCGCATACCTTCCCAGGAGCTGTCATGAACGTATCCACCTCCACCCTCTCCCTGACCGTCGCCGACGTGGACACATCCCGTGACTTCCTCTGCACCCACCTCGGCTATCAGGTGGCCATGGCCGACGACGGCTTCGCCTCCCTGACCCGCGAGGACGCCGCCCTCGACATCGTCCTGCTTCGAAGAGGTACCGAAGTCCTCCCAGAAGAGCAGCGGGACCAGGAGGCGGGCGGCCTGATCCTCGCATTCACGGTCACCGACCTGGACGCCGAGGAAGAACGCCTGCGCGCCGCAGGGGCCCCCATCACCATGCCCCTGCGGGAAGAGCCCTGGGGCGAGCGGCTGTTCCAGCTGACCGACCCCAACGGGGTCATCGTCCAGCTGGTGGAATGGGCCGCCCCTGAGCAGCCCGCGGGCGGGGACGAGAACACCGCCATATCCGTGATCACCCCGTCGGCCGACCACGTCACCGTCTCGCCGAACGCCACCATGAGCGGCCTGGCGGCCCCCAGCCGTGGCAGCGCCGAACTCAGCACCTGGACCGTCACGATGGACGCCGGTGCGACCGGCCCTGAACACTCCATCAGCCGCGAACAGGTCTGGACGGTCACCGCGGGCGCTCTGGAAGTGACCTGCGGCGGCCGAACCGAGAAGGTCCTGGCTGGCCAGACTCTGATCCTGCCGCCGGACCTCGTCCGGCGGATCCACGCCCCGGAACAGGCCAAGGCCCACGTCGCGATGCGCTCCGACGCAGTCGCCTCCGTGCCCGGCACCGAGGGCACCCGCGAACTGCCCTGGGCACAGTGACCGCCGCTCCTTCGCACACCAGGTAGGCCCCGGGTGCCTCCGCGCTCCCGGGGCGAACCGCACCATCGTCGGCCGAGGCCGGAATCCACAGAAATGAGCAGTCGAAATGCGTGTGTTGTTGATGGCGTACGGGTCGCGCGGGGACATCGAACCGCTGGCGGGACTCGCGGTGGGGTTGAGGACGCTTGGCGCGGAGGTGCGGGTGTGCGCGCCGCCGGACGAGGACTTCGCCCAGCGGTTGGCCGGTATCGGTGTGCCGATGGTGCCGGTCGGCCCGTCGGCCCGCGCCCTGATGAAGGCAGGGCCGCAGCCGTCGTCCCTGCCCCAGCGCGCAGCCGAGATCATCGCCAGCCAGTTCGAGGCGGGCGCCGCGGCGGCCGAGGGGTGCGACGTGCTGCTGGCTACTGGCGCGATGCCGGCCGCGGCCGGAGCCCGGTCGGTAGCCGAGAAGCTGGGCATCCCTTCCGTGTCCGTCACTTTCCAGCAGCTCACCCTGCCGTCGCCGGCGCGCCCACCGCTGGCGTACCCGGGGCGGCCGTTCCCGTCGGAGGTGACCGACAACCGGGCGCTGTGGGACCTGGACGCCCGGAGCATCAACGCGCTGTTCGGCGACGCGCTCAACACGAACCGGGCGTCGTTCGGCCTGCCGCCGGTGGAGAACGTCCGTGACTACGTCTTCGGCGACCGGCCGTGGCTGGCGACGGACCCGGTCCTCGACCCGGCGCAGGAGGCGCTGGGCTTCGACATCGTCCAGACCGGTGCATGGATCCTGCCCGACACCAATCCGCTCCCGTCCGAGCTTGTGGCGTTTCTGGAAGCCGGTGCGCCGCCGGTCTACGTGGGCTTCGGCAGCATGCCTCTGCACACGTCGACGGGCGCTGCCCAAGTGGTCATCGAGGCGGTCCGGGCGCAGGGGCGCCGCGTGATCGTGGCCAGTGGCTGGGCCGACCTCGCCCTGATCGACGACCGGGACGACTGCTTCGTCGTCGGCGAGGTCAACCAGCAGGCGCTGTTCCCCCGGATGGCCGCCGTCGTGCACCACGGTGGTGCGGGCACCACGACGACGGCCACCCAGGCCGGCGCACCGCAGGTGGTGGTGCCCCAGATGGCGGACCAGCCCTACTGGGCAGGCCGGGTGGCCGAGTTGGGCATCGGCGTGGCACACGATGGTCCGACCCCGACCCTCGATTCTCTGTCGGCCGCGCTCAGGACGGCGCTGACCCCCGAGACCCGCGCGCGAGCGCAGGCCGTGGTCGGCACGATCCGCTCCGATGGGACGATGGTGGCCGCGAGACTGCTGCTCGACACGGTCAGCCAAGAAGGGCCGCCAGTATCCGTGTGACCCACTTGCAACCGTCGGGCCAAGGACGAGGCCCGGCACCGGGTTGCACCACCAACTGAGCATGCCCGGAATGCTTCACGACAGCAGCCCGACCGACGTCCTACGAACCCGCGACCACCATCTCCTGATCCCGTCGCTGGGGGATGTGAAAGGGCTGGTCATGGCCACTCGTTGATCGCTGCCAGGACCTGTCCGGGGGCCCGGTACCGGCCCTCGGTGTGGGTGCGCTTCAGGATCTGGGCGACTTGGTCGGCGAGCTGGACCATCAGCCGCTCGCGGGCGATGAGAGCGCGGGATCGCTCCGCCTCCCCTCGGCCTGGTTCGAGGGTGAAGGGATGCAGGTGCTGCGGGGGCGCGGACGGTGGTGGGGTGCGGAGCGTTTCCGTCATGAGCTGCTTCCTTCGAGTTGGTCGGTCAGGGCGAAGGCGCACGTCGCGCAGCGGCCGCCGCTGTCGGGGTGAGCGCGCCGGGGGGGTCGGCCCCGGGCAGGTGCCGCACAGCGGCCAGCAGAGGCAGGTCGGGCAGAGGTCTTCGCCGGGGGCGGTTCCGGGCACGCCGCATCCGGCGCATTCGACGAGAGCCCGGTAGGTCAGGGCCTCGCTCACTGTGTGGGCGGCGGACGCCGTCGATGACCGTTCGGTTGTCGACGGCGCGAGCGGCTCGTCCGGCGGGAGCGCGTGGTGGTGGTCTGCCACGGCGGCGGGCGGTGGGTAGGCCTGGGCGGCCCGCAGGCGGGCGGCGATGATCGCGCCGACCGTGGTACGCACCGGGTGCGGCAGGGGCCTGTCGGTGATGACGTGGCGCAGCTGCGCGGTATTCCAGCCGGCGTCCATCATCACGGTCACGACACGGCCCTGATCGGTCAGCGGTTTCCCGGTCAGCAGCAGTTCAGGACGGCTCGCGCCGATCTCGAGCAGCAGCCGGATACCCGGATGCATCTCAACCGCCGGGGGCGCGTCCAGCTGGTCCGTCCGTCCGGGCGCCCGGGCGGCTTCGCCGCGGTCGCACGGAGGGAGGGGTCTGGTGTTCTTAGTGCCGGGATCAGCCAACGCAGGATCAGCCAATCCTGGACAACCCGACTCTGGTTGTGACCTGGCGTTTTGCAGGCTGGGCAGGTCGGTGATGACGTACAGCGCCTGGCCGAGCGTGCCGTCTGCGTTGCGGTCGCGGTCGCGCAGCAGGAATCCGTGCTTCTCCAGCTCCTCCAGCCCGGTTGTCACCGTGTCCACGCTCTCGCGGCCGTGGCGGGCCAGGTTGGCGACGGTTACCTGCCAGCCGTCCCGGTGGGTGCTGATGTAGCCGAAGAGCCCCTTCGCCTTGAAGGAGATCCGGCAGTCACGGAACAACCCGTTGGCGATCTGCGTGAACTGATCAGCCGCCATCACCCCGCGCCGGATCCCCGCCCCGTACCCGGTCTCGCAGCCGGCCTGCGGGATGGACATCGGGGCCGAAGCGATTGCGCCGACGTCTGTGGTGGCAGGGCGGTCGGTGATGGAGTAGACGATTTCGTCGAGCGTGCCGTTCGGGCGGCGCAGGCGATCGCGGACGAGATAGCGGTGCTTCTCCAGTTCGTGCAGCCCGGCGCGCACCGCGTCCCGTCCGTCGGGGCCCAAGGCGACCAGGTTGGCGACGGTTACCTGCCAGCCGTCCCGGTGGGTGCTGATGTAGCCGAAGAGCCCCTTCGCCCTGTACGAGATCCGGCTGTCACGGAACAACCCGTTGGCGATCTGCGTGAACTGATCAGCCGCCATCACCCCACGGCGGACCCCGGCCCCGTAGCCGCTCATCGCGTCCAGCCCGAACAAGACGGCGCGTGGCAGCCGTGGAGGCCCACCGGTCCCACAGAAGTGGGGTGGGCGGTGGTCCCGGATGCGGGGGCGTGCGTGTGTCCCATGCCGTCAGCTCACCCGCCGACCCCGACCAGGCTGACGGCCACCAGCCCCGACCAACGGTCACGATCCGGCAACTGCCCGCCTACCTGCCGTGGTCGGGCGATGGTCGGGCCGAGACCACGCGTGCGCAGCGACGTCCTGCTCGTGCTGCGCAGCCCCGTTGCGCAGCCGCCGTTCCCGGAGTGTGCACGCGATGCGCGACGGGGCGAGGCTCGTGCGCAGTCACTTTGGGGCGAGCGCCTGCGCAACCGGGTGGGTGGCTTCGGCTTGTCCGGCTGCGCAGTCCCGGTGCCGCGTTGCGCAGCCGCCTGCCCCAGCGGCCACTGACGGTGTCTGCGCAACGGTTCCGGGAGCAGGTCGCCGCGATCCGTTAAGCCCGCACGCCGGTCACCGGCTGGGACCTCTCCCCCCGTCATGGACGAGCCGTGGTCGGGCCTGTGGTCGGCCCGACCATGACCCCGACCACGGACCTTGTGTCCCCATCGTGACCGTGGTCGGGGTCTCGTGGTCGGTGGTCGGGTCGGGGTCGCCGGGTGTTCTCAAGGTCAGCAACAGTCGTTCTGACCTGGGAGTTTGAACATGCCTTCTGGCAAGCAGGCCTCGGAGGGCGAGGCCCCCGCTGCGATGGCTGCGGGTGTCGCGCTGGAAGCGATGCGGCGCCGCGTACGCCTTTCGCGTCTGGCGGTCCTGACCGCCATCGCGGCCGGCCCGATCGCCCTGGGCGTCGCCATCACCTCCACCCCGACCGTCGTCGAGGCGGCCACCCCGACCAAGCCCACCGCCGTGCGCACCGCGGGAGTCACCGCCGACCCGGCCGGCTATGCGCAGCTGTTCGTCAGCGCGTGGCTGCGCAGCAGCGCGGATGACGCCAGGAGTGCGCAGGCCCGGCTTGCACAGTCGATGGCGCCGGACGTCGAGCTGCCCGACCCGGCCGCGGGTGCGCAGTCGAAGCCGGAGTCCGTGACGGCGGTGCGCAGTGCGCAGCGCGAGGGCGGCACGTGGTCGGTGACGGTGGCTGCGCAGTACGCCGACGGATCGGTGCGCTACTACGCCGTGCTGGTGGCCGTGGACCGCTCGGGCGGCTCGTTCACGGTGACCGGTGCGCCCGGCGTGGTGGCCGGACCGGCACGGGCTGAGGCGCCGACGTCGTCGTACGGCGTGAGCGTCCCGGAGGGTGATCTGTCCTCCGCGGTCGGGGAGTTCCTTTCCGCGTACCTCACCGGTGCCGGGGAGGTGAGCCGCTACCTCGCGCCCGGCGTGAAGGTGTCGGCCGTCTCTCCCGCCCCGTACACGACGGTCACGGTGCAGCAGGTGCTCGCTGTCGATGAGGCGGCCGCCGCCGAGCAGGTGCCGGCCGACGGCACCGAGGTGCGCACCCTCGCCCAGGTGGAAGCCCGGGACGAGGACGGGCGGTGGCCGCTGGGGTACGAGCTCGTCTTCAAGGCCCGCTCGGGCCGTTGGGAAGTCGCGGCGCTGGAGTCCGGGACGGTCCAGGACGGGGGTGCCCGGTGAACACGGTGCAGAGCCTGATGCTCGCCGGGCAGCTGGACGACCTCGGCGACTCGTGGATCAACATGTTCAAGGACTGGGCGACCAAGGGTCTGCAGGCCGGTCTGGTCTGCCTCGTCGTGGTGATCATGATCCAGAAGTTCAGCCTGAAGGCGGGAATCGGCGCCTTGCTCCTGATGATCATCGCGCTGGGTCTGTACAACTCCCGCAACAGCCTGGCGAACATGTTCGAGGACGAGGTGAAGAACCCGGCCAAGGGCGCACCCGCCGTCCCCGGCATCGTGCGCAGTTCCGATCCAGTCCCTTCCCTGTCAAGTCAGTGTGTTCAGGTTGCGGGCCTCGCGGCAGGGGCTTCTGGAGGTAGTCAACGCGCTGGGCTCGCGCGGGAGGGTGAAGCGGCTGGTTTTCCATTAATGCTCTACCCGGCCCCCATTAATGGAAAACCAATGCCGCTGAGGGCCCTGGAACTTAAGGGCCTGTGTGATGTCGTGATCAGTCGGCGACCTTCAGGAGGTCGTCGATCCAGATCATTGCGGCGCGGAGGTGGAGGCCGGCGAGGTAGCTCTCGGGCACCTTGTCGTAGCGGGTGGCGATTCCTCGCCAGGCCTTCAGCTTGTTGATCAGGCGTTCGGCGGTGTTCCGTTCCTTGTAGAGATCGGCCTCGTGGCTGACGGGCCGGCCGCCTCGTGCGCCTTCCCCCTTTCGGTTCGCGGCCTGATCTCTCTTCTCGACTCCGTGGGCGGATACAGGAGCGCGGTCACGCGTGGTGTGACTGGTGCATGGACGACTTCCTCGCGTCCGCTGTGGATGTGGACCACGTGAAGCCCCTCGCCCTCGGCGGGACGGACACAGACGGCAATGTTCAAGTGCTGTGCCGGGGCTGCCACAAGCTCAAGACGAGTACCGAATTCGGGGCCGCTGTTGCCCCGCACTGACACCGCCTCGCACGGACCCTGACCAGGTCCCTACGAGCGCGGAAGGGATGCAGTGCAGGCGCTCACACTGTGCGACCATGACCGGCTTCCCCCTCTGACCAGTTGCCGAGCTCGGCTCACGGGCAACGCTCGCGGCTGTTGGACACCGGGTCAACTGCCGCACCCCCAGGGCGAGAAGGCTTCTCCCAGGCTTCCGCGGAGGTTCATGTGTGCGATGCTGTCACCGGGGCGCAGGTTCGCATGCGCTACCGTGCAACGCGTTGCAGTGGACGGGGAACGAGGGGGAAGCATGATGCGTGAGATACAGGATCGGACCGGTCTTGGGCGCCGAAGTCGGCATGGTATGGCGCAAGTCGGGGCGAAGGTGGGCGCCGTCGGCCTCGTTGCGGTCGTAACGCTTTCGCTGAGCGGGTGTGGGGGTGGCGACTCGGGCGGTGCGCCGGACGGCAAGAAGAAGCAGGCAGCCGAAAAGCCGGCCGCCGCGGACCCCAAGGGCATGGGTCTGGAGATGAAGGGCGCGAACGGTGCGGTGCTCACCATCGACTCCGTGCAGCGGTTCGAGGGCGGTGTGGTGACCGTCCACGGCGAGATGCGCAACGAAGGCAAGGCGGCCCTGAACCCCGATCACTGGACCGGCGGCAACGATCTGTCGCTGAAGAACGGCTACTCCTCGTCGGGTGCCTCCCTGGCGGACCTCAAGGGTAAGAAGCGCTACTACCCGCTGCGGGACACCCAGGGCAACTGCCTGTGCAACCGGTTCCACACGGTCTTCCAGCCCGGCGACACGGCCCCGGTCTTCGTCCAGTTCCCGGCGCCGCCGGAGGGCACCACGGAGGTCGACTTCGCCATGCCGACCTTCGGCACCGCCCCCGTCAAGATCACGGTCGCGCAGTGAGGCCGGCGACGACGGTACGCACCGCTGCCGCCCGGCTCGCGGCCTGCGCACTCACCGCCGTATGCCTGACGACTTTCCCCGGTCTGTACAACGCCCCTGCGGCCCGTGCCGCCCCCTCGCCCAGCGCCTCGCCCGAGCCGCCGCCCGTTCCGGTCGATCCGCACGCCGAGGTCCTGGAGCTGGAGAAGGGCGCGGAGCTGGCCCCTCCGGTGGTGGTCGACATCCTCTCGGTCTCCGGAGACCTGTCCGGTGACTCGGGGCGCGAGGAATCGAACGAAGACATCAAGCTGACCCTCCAGTCCGAGGTCCTCTTCGCCAAGGACAGCGCGGAGCTGAGCGGCAGCGCCGACACCCGGATCGCCGAGGTCGCCGAGGAGATCAGGGAGAACGGCCCGCAGAAGGTCACGGTCCGCGGGTTCACCGACAACCTGGGGGCGTACGCCCACGGCAAGACCCTCTCCACGAAGCGCGCCGAGGCCGTACACAACGCGCTCGCCGCGAAGTTGGGTGCATCCGGGATCGCCTACGAGGTGGTCGGCAAGAGCGAGGATGACCCCATCGCGGACAACTCCACCGAGGAGGGTCGGAAGAAGAACCGACGGGTGGAGATCTCGTTCGGGCGGGGGACGGCGACGTAGGCGCACCCGGTCGACGGATTGTCCCCGCCGGGGTTTCACCTCGGGACACCAGTGCGCCTAGTGGCATTTATCCTGGGCTACATGGAAACCTGATGAACTGCCCCAGGGTCTGCGTGATGTCCTGATCGGTTGCCGGGTTCTGCCTTCTTCGTGGGGTGGAACCCGGTAGGGCATTGGCCGTGACCCGTAGGCAACTCGCCGAGGCTCAGTGGAGGTTCATCGAGCCCTACTCTGCCGATCGGCTGATTCGGCCCATACCCCGAACGGCTGCGAATGGCGGCGCCCTGGCCGACACCGTGGTCACGGGCAACCCATCTGGGCCAGCTGGAGCCCCTCCGTGGACTTGCCGACATCGTCGGGTGTATCGAGTCCAACGTCGCTGGGCCGCTCCTCCCCGCCGCCCTGCGAACACTGGGCCCAACGCCCGGACGCAGTCCTTGGCAGAGAGGGCCTCAACGGGCGCGCCGTGGGTGCAGGGTCAGGCGGGGAGGACCAGACGACGTCGGCCAGGCGAGACCGTGCTCGTCGACCACACTGACCCGGGTGGCCAGCGGCGGACACCGTTGATGGCGCTCTTTTGAATTGAATCTCCCCAGGAGTCTCTTCAGCTGGCCGAACCTGCTCGGGTGATCTCCCCACACTTCTGATGCTTTCTGGCCTGTCTGGGTGGCTCGATGTGGCCCGGACAGCTGGGTGTCTGACCGGTCCCCGGTCAGACGCCTGTTGCAGCAGCCGACGCGCTGACGACCACCGGACGCACATGGGCCAGCAGAAGTTCCAGGAACCGCTCCGGCTGTCGGAACGCCGCGAAGTGGCTGCAGTCCTCGATCAGCGCGAAGCCCTTGACCGGCGCCTGGACGTCATCAAAGAAGCGGCGGGCGAGCTCCGGCGACGTAAGCACGTCCTTCTCGCCCTGAACGATGAAGAAGGGGAGTTCGAACTTCGTCCCGTCCGCCCAGTCGTCGGACCCGGCGGTGGCGTGAGTGATCTGCTCCGAGAGGGTCATGCCCTTGACGAAAAGCCCCAGTTCGCGCAGCGAGTGCAGCGGCGAGACCCACAGGGACCCCATGACGACCTTTTTCATCGTGTCCAGGGTCAGCGGGTCGCTGGTGGCCAGCAGCTTGGCGTGCATCGCGCGTTCGCGGGCTGTCCACTGCTGCTCATCGGGGTGGAGCGCCTCGACTGCCGCCAGTTCCTTGCGCTTTCCGGCCCTACGCAGGCGGGTGAGCAGGGCCTGGTGCACGGAGCCGTCGCGGCCGGCGTCGTGGATGTTCTGGTCGGTACCGACATATGCGGAGTAGCGCTCGGGGAACTCGCGGGCGAGCCGCAGGCCGAAGGCGCTTCCGTAGGACTGGCCGAGCAGGACGACCTTGTCGACGGCCAGGCGGGTGCGTATGTGGTCGGTGACCTCGATCGCATCCGCGTAGATCTGGTCGAAGGTCATCTCGCCCTGCGCTTTCGGACCGCTGCGGCCGAGGGTCTTGAGGGCACCGCGCATGTCCCAGCGGACGATCGTGAAGTGCTTCTCCCAGGATCGGGTGCGCGGCCCGAAGATCCCGGTCGAGGCTCCGGGGCCGCCGTGCAGTTCCAGGACGACCGGGTTGGCCAGATCCTCGCCGCGGATCGAGATCCACTGGTCGATGCCGCCGATGCGGACGAAGCTCTGCTCGTCGATGCCGTTCGGGGTGTCGATCTTCATCAGGGAGGCGTTGCGGGATCGCTTGAGGGCGCGGTGGCCGAGGACACCGGCCGCAGGTGCGGCGAGGAGGGCGGCTGCGGTCGTGGCGGCGATGGTGGCGATCATGACGACTCCCTGGGTGTCCGGTTCAAGTGAACTGTATATGCCGTAAGCGGTTAGCTATACGCTATAAACAGTTAGGGTGAGGTGTCAACGGGGATCGGCAGAGGAGGCGCGGGTGGCCGCGAAGAAGGTCGGGAAGCAGGCTGGCGTGAAGGCGAGCTTTGCGCTGCTCTGGGGCGAGCAGGAGCTGCCGAGCAGGGGCCCGAAGCCCTCGCTCAGCGCGGGCCGGATCGCGGAGGCGGCTATTGGGATCGCCGACAGGGAGGGTTTGGACGCGGTCTCGCTGGCGCGGGTCGCCAAGGAATTCGGCGTCACCGCGATGGCGCTCTACCGGTACGTTCCGGGCAAGACGGAACTCCTCGACCTGATGGTCGACCTCGCGATCGGCCTCCCGGCCCCGGTCGCCGACGTCCCCGGCGGCTGGCGCCCGCAGCTGACCGAGTGGGCCCGGCAGTGCCTGGCGATGTACCGCCGCCACCCATGGGTCCTGACGGCGACGGGCATGCGCCGTCAGATCATGGGCCCACATCAACTCGGCTGGCTCGACTCAGCCTTGGCCGCACTGGCCGGAACGGGGCTGCCGGCCACCCAGCGGCATGACACGTTCCTGCTGCTAGTAGGCCATGTTCGCAATATCGCCCAGCAGCACGTCGACCACGACGAGGCGGCGAATGAAGAGTGGGCGCACCTGACGGCCGAGGTCTTGCAGCGGCACGAGGAGCGCTTCCCCGCCCTGACGGAGGCGATCGCGGCGGGCGCGTTCGCTCCGCAAGGTGGGAACCCGCTGGACTTCGGCCTGGAGCGGATCCTCGATGGGGTGGCAGCCCTGATCCCCTCGTGAGTTGGTCTGGAACTGCCAATACTTGAGCACTCACCGACCAAGCGATCGTGAGCAGCACTGGGGAGAATCCGAGATCGGCATCAACGTCGCCGGGCCGCTCCTCTCCGCCGCCCTGCGAACACTGGGCTCAACGCCCGGACGCCGTCCTCGGCAGAGAGGGCCTCAATGGGCGCGCCGCTTCACCGCCGGGTGGTAGCCCGGCCTGCCCCGACGATCATTGGCGGCAGGCCGGGCAGCCGGCCTAGAGCACGGTGTTCGGGTTAAGGCCGCCGGTGCACACCGCGCCACGCCATCCGAAGCGGATCACCGCTGAGGTGTCGCTGCTGAAACCCCCGGGACGGATCGTGGCCTCGTGGGTGTACGGATTGTCCGAGGACCTGTTGTAGTAGTAGACCTCGACGGGTACGGAGAGGTTGTTCACGTAGGAGCCGATCCCCTCGTAGAAGCCGGATTCTCCGTAGTGGCCGAGAGGGAAGCACGCCTTGGTGCTGGACGACGACAAGTCCATGTCGACGTAGAACCGGTCCTCGTAGAGGCAGAGCTTGCCCGATGCGCAGCCGCCCACTGCTGCGGCCGGGGTCGCGGTGGCTGCCAGGCCGGCGGTTGTCAGCGCGACGGCCGACAGAGCGAGTGCCGTTTTCCGTATGAAGTTCACTGGTTTCTCCTGTGGTTGACGGTGTGCCATGTGGCGGCGCCCGTGCTGGGCACCGTCGTTGCCCGGCTGTAGTCCGGGCACGTTCAAGGGGGGCTCGGCCGCGAGGGCGCGCCATGGGGTGCCGCATGCCGACATTCGGGGGTGACCCAGTGGCGAGCGGAGCCGCGATCGGAGAGAGCAAGTCGAAGCGCGGGAGAGGCGAGGGGCCGGTGCTTCGCTGTAGCGCAACAGTTTTCTGCTGCGCTGGCGCGGACCGGCGCGCGTCATATCCGGGCTGCTTATGGTGTGGTGAAGGCGAGTCCGTGGGTGGCGGCGATCTGGCCGGGGGCGTAGCCGGTGTGCAGGTTGACGGGGTTTCCGTCGACGTTCTTGATCTCCAGGGTGGTGCGGATCTGGGTGCAGCCGCCGAGCTGGGACTTCGTGAGGCGCAGTGTGTTCGTGGCGGTCTGGTGGTGCTTGGCGTTGGAGATGGTCCACTTGCCGACCGCCGACTTGATCGGTTCGCCGCACTTGGCTCCGTCGGGGTTCTGTGGCTGCGCCTCGATCCAGGTCTCGGCCTGTGTGCCGGTGTTGGCGGTCGACCCGCCCTGACAGATCGATGAGCCGGCCACGCAGGTGGTCAGGGCGGCGTCCTGGACGACGGTGATGGTGTCGCCGCCGCTGGGGGTGTACGGGTAGCCGAGCGTGGTGTGCGTCGTTCCACGCGCGATCACGGTGGTGTTGGCGGGAAGCGTCCAGCGGGCTGCCGACGGATACACGGCGCGCGCCAGCTCCGCCCCCGCCGGGACCCGCATGGTCACGCTGCGCCCGTTCTGAATGATGCTGGAGTAACTGGTCACCGAAAGACGGCAGTTGTACGTCCCGGCCGTCGGCGCTGTGAACGCCCAGCGCAGCGCGGGCGCCACCGACTTCTCACCCGGCGGCACCTGGTTCGTAGCCCAGTACGCACCTGCCTCCGCGGAAGCAGGCAGGGTGGTGCCGTCGGAGTTCTTGCAGCGCACGGCAACGGTGGAGCCGATGTTGTCCCCGCTGCCCAGGGGGGTGAAGCTAGCGACCGAAAGGTTCCGGGACCACAGGTAGGACTTCTCACCCGCCGCGGCGGCGAACACCACGTCCGTACCGGGAATGTCCCGATAGCCTTCCGCCCTCCGGGTCACCTCATACGTGAACTCCGCAGAGGCCGCCGAGGCACCCGACGCGAACGTCAGCGAACCCCCGGTCCCCACAGCAAGCGCCGCCACCAGCAGCGATCCCGTACGCGTCAACCCCACAACATCCCCCTGTGTCGATGATCTTCAAAGGCAAGTGAATCCCTCAGGCTTCGGACGCCCCTCCCGATGGTGATCGCGCCCGGATTGGGCGGCCACTTCAGGGTGTCAGCGCCGGAAAGGTGGATCAACAGCCGTCTGCGAAGGCCGTCGATTACCTTTCGCTTATCGATCCGGGCGCCGAGCGCGGATCGGGTCCGGTGTCTGACCAGGCGGCGGGCGCAGGAAGCACCGGGATGGGGACACATGGAGCTGCGAGACATCGAGATCTTCTTAGCCCTGGCTGAGGAGTTGCATTTCGGGCGGTCCGCCGAGCGCCTTCATGTGACCCAGGCCCGGGTGAGTCAGTCGATCGCCAAGCAGGAGCGGCGAATCGGCGGCGCGCTGTTTCGACGCACCAGCCGCCGGGTGGAGTTGACCTCGATCGGAGCGCGCCTGTACGCGGAACTCAAACCCGCCTACCAGCAGATCCTGGACGGCACCCGATCCGCGGCGGCCGAGGCGGCACGCGGCATTCACGGCACACTCAAGATCGGCACGATGGGGGCGCTGGCCCAGATCCTCACCGCCGCCAACGCCCGTTTCCGCGGCCACCATCCCGGCGCGGAACTCGACTTCGTCGAGGTCCAGCCCACGACGCCCTTCGCCGGGCTGCGCTCCGGTGAGGTCGACCTGGCCCTGCTCTGGCTCCCCGTCCGCGAAAGCGACCTCACCGTGGGCCCGGTCCTGAGTGAGCGCCCTCTGGTCTGCCTCGTCGGATCCGAGCATCCGTTGGCGAAGCGGGACTCGGTATGCATGGAAGATTTCGGCGACTACGAGGTCCCCTCGTCCCAGCATCCTATTCCGGCGTACTGGGAAGAGGCGCTGATTCCCTTCCATACGCCCAGCGGACGCCCCATCAGACGAGGCGCCAAGGTCGCCACCTGGCAGGAGACACTGAACGCCGTCAGTGCCGGACGAGTAGTCCAAGCGATCCAGGCCGAGGCTGCCGACTACTACCCGTGGCCCGGTGTCAAGTATCTCCCCATCGACGACGCGCCGATAGGCCGCTGGGCCCTTGTCTGGCGCACCAACGCCGAGAGCCCTCTCGTGCGCGCCTACGTCGAATCCGTGGAGGGCCACGTGTAGTCCAGCGGCACGACGCAGCTTGAGCCGCTGCCCTTCGACCGCAAGAGGAGTCTCGTGTGAGCTCCAGGGTGGCGTCCTCGATGTACACGGTGTCCTTGCGCGGTCGGCGCGCGGCCGCGTGCTGTCGGCTGTGGCGGCTCGGAGGCTCATCGCGGATGGTGTGGAGAGCCTGGCAAGCCCCGGGTTGCTGCGGCGGTGAAGTGAGTTGGGTGCAGATCCTTTGAGGGTCTTGCTCACCTGCGATTTCGTTCGAATTGAGTCCGCCGTCGGCACCGAGCCGTCGCCGACGACCTGCCCATCTGTGCGCCACGGCACCCGCTCGGTCGCGTCCGCGCCGACTGGCCGGGCGTTACTGCTGCGGCGTAGCCGTGGTGAATCATGAACCCGCAGGTCAGGCTCGTGCCAGACACCCTCAAAAGATCTGCATCCAATTCAAACCCGTGTACGGGGACTTGCCGCTGCGCCTGACGGAGACCTCACGCCGGCACCGCGTCGACCCCCGCGTCCGTGAGCACGTACAACCTGTTGCCGGCGACCAGGGGGACTCGATCCGCACCCGGTTCGCCTTTCACTCGCCAGCGCGCCGCTCCCGTACGGGCGTCATAGGCCCACAACTCCGAGGTGTGGGCCACCAGTACGGACTGCCCCTCGGCCAACGCCGGTGCGGAGGTGCAGCTGTTGGATTTTGTACGCCACAGCTGCTTCCCGTCGGAGGCGGCTCTTGCGGTGACATAGCCGTCGGCCTTCTTCGCTCCGTCGGCGAAGGGGTTCTGGAAGCCGGAGTCTATGGATTGCGCGGCCCGGCAGCTGTCACTGGTAGCCAGAAAGACTGCGGACCCGCCCGGCGCCGCTTCGGGAGCCATCGTTGAATCGACCGTGGCGCGCCAGCGCCTGTCGCCCGTCGCGGCGTCGTAGGAGTACACGGCTCCGGTCCCGCTCTCGCAGGCGTAGACCGTACGCCCGTCGGCGGAGAGGGTGATCTGCGCGCCGATGCCCTCCGCCGACTCCTTCGGTGGCGCGGGTGACTTCCAGCGCCGCTCCCCGGTGGAAAGGTCGTACGCGGCCAGTTCGTTCGCCTTCCCCGCCCCGGTCGCGTACAGCAGCTTCGTCCCCAGCACCACGCTGTCCTGCTTCGGCAGCGACCAGCGCTCGTCCCCCGAATCCGCGTCGAGTGCGACGAGCCCTTCGCCGCCCCGGGACTCCGCGATCAGCTGTCCGTGGGAGCGGTCCCCGAGCAGCACCCGGTTCCCCTCGGCCCGCCACGTGACGCGCCCCGTGTCCGTGGCAAGACCGCACAGCACGCCCTCGATCAGGGTGCGGGTGCCACCGGCCTCGTCCGCCGACTTCTCCGTCTTCATCAGCACGCACACCGTGGAGCCGATCACCACGGGCGCCGCCGGATAACCGCCGCCCAGCGGCTCACTCGCCCAGCGCCGGCTACCGTCGTCGTCCGCGAAGGCGTTGACGTGTCCGCCCCTGGCCGCGACATAGACGGTCCCTTCGGCGACCGTGACCGGCCCGAGCGCCGCCTCCCCCTGCTTGCCGCCGGTCACTTCGGCCACCCACCGCTCGCGTCCGCTTCCGGCGTTCACCGCGTGCACGTACAGCGGGCCGTCGGAGGTGACGTAGAGAGAGGTGCCCGAAATACTCAGCCAAGTCACCCCGGTGGCGGCCCCGTCCATCGCGTACGTCCAGGTCGCCTGTCGCTCGGGCGGCGCCGGAATGGCCTCCTCCTCCCCGCCGAAGACCTTCCAGGCCACAAAGGCCCCGGCGCCTACGACCCCGGCCCCGAGCACTGCCCGGCGGCTGACGTGCCGTCCCTGTCGTCTGGCGTGACCCTGTGCGTTCACTGCTTCACCTTTCGCGTCCAGCGGCTTCCTGGCTTCCTCGCGTATGTGCGACGCGAACCCGGCAGATCACCCCCTCGAACTGTTCCCGCAGCCGTTCGGGGTACGGGCTGAACCTGCCGATCGGCAGGTAGAGCTCGATGAACTTCCACTGAGATCGGTGACTTGCCGACGAGTCACCACCAATGTCCTACCGGATTCCACCCCACAGAGAGGACAGAACCCAGCAACTGATCACGACATCGCACAGGCCCCAGGCCCGCCGGTCTTGCCGGTCGGGCCGGGTCAGGCGGGCAGGGCGGGCGGCCAGTCCGGGGCGGGGTCCTCGGAGAGCAGGGGGCGCAGGGCGCCGACCGCCGCGCCGATGCAGGTGTTCCGTAGCTCGGTGCGGGTGCAGGTTTCGCGCGTGAGCCAGTCCACGCACAGGACTTGGACGAACACGAGCCAGGCCTTCAGTGCCGCGGAGACGGCGGCGTGCGTGCGTTCGTCGGCGAGCGGGAGTCCACGGAGCAGGCGTGAGCGCAGGGCGTCGAGTTCGTCCGTCATGATCGTCTGGATGACGGGGTCGCCCGCCAGGACCCGGTTCGCGGCCAGGACGGCGTGGCGGTTCGTGATGAAGTAGTCGAGGTGGGCGTCCAGGCCCTGGGTGAGCTGCTCGACGAGCGTGGCGCTGGGATCGAAGGTGGTCGCCTCCAGCAGTCGGTCGGTCGCCTGTTGGTAGACCGCGGCGAAGAGGGCGTGTTTGCTCGGGAAGTGCTGGTAGAGCAGGGCGCGGGATACGCCGGCCTGCCGGGCGACGTCCTCCATCAGCACGTCGTCGTAGGGGGCGGCGGAGAACAACTGGGCTCCGACGGTGAGCAGTTGGGCGCGGCGGTCGGCGGGGATCAAACGTCGGCGGGGCGGCATGCACCCAGATTACTACTTGACATGCATCTACTAAGGAGGGCTACCCTCGAGCTAAGTAGACACACGTCAACTAAGGGGTGGAATCGTGGCCAAGACGCTCCGGGGGTTCGCATGGGTGATGGGCCTCGCCTGCACGGCGATCGGGCTGTTCCACGTGGTCGGCGGCAATGCCGCGATTCCGGGCGAGGCTGACGCCGGACCCACTCTGGACAGCCTGGGCCGGTTCTTCGGCGCGATCTTCGCCGGGTACGGGCTGGCCTGGCTGTGGGCGGCGCGGCAGGACCCCGTCCCGGCGAAGGTGGTGCGGTGGCTTGCGGCGGTGTTCCTGCTGGGCGGTGTGGGGCGGCTGATGTCCCTGGCGGTGCACGGCTGGCCGCACTGGTTCCAGGTGGCGCTGACCGCGATCGAGCTGGTTTTCCCGCCAGTCTGGTTCTGGCTGGCGGATGCCGACGAGCGGGCGTCCCGGGAGCGGCGGCCTTCGGGTGCGCCAGCCAAGGCGTCCCTTCCGGATCTTGCCTGACCCGCGCCACTGGGCACCGCACCCCGCCGTGTTGTGGAGACACCCGAGTCCGTCCAGTAATCGGGCGCCTCTCTGCCTTGCGATGCACGGCACCGGCCGACGCGGGCTCAACCGGAAAGATCCGGACGAGATGGCCTAGATCCTGGTGCGGGCCTCGGACACCGATGGCGCCAGCGCCTTCGCCCTCCCGGCCCTGAGGCTCGGGCTGATCCTGGCGGTGGGCCTCCTCGCCGGTGTGCTGGCGGGCCTGCGCCCGGCTCGGCACGCGGCCCGGCTCAATGCCCTGCGGGCCATCACCCAGGAGCAAGGGACCCCCATATGACCGAACCCGTTTACCCGGCCCAGGACCCGCACACCCGAACCGCACTCAGAACCCCAGTCCGTACCGCGATCCGCCCCATCCCCGTCCGAAATGCCGTTGGAGGCACGTGAGATGTCAGCTCAGACCACCCCATCTTTAGGTGAGCGCGAGAGGGCGGGGCTGTCCGCTCCGGCAGCCACCGGCGGCGTCATCACCATCGCGCTGTTCATCGTCCTGTTCTTCGTCAGCGCCTTCCTCAACGCCGAGATCCCCAAGCCCGACGCACCGCTGAAGGAGATCACCGACTGGCGCGGGGACAACGGCTCCGCCATCCGGCTCGCGGGTGCCCTCTTCATCACCTCCGCCCTGGCCTTCACCGCGTTCAGCGCCTGGCTCGCCTCGGTGGTGCGCAGCGTCGGCCGCGCCCAGGACTCCCTGGTGATCTTCGCCGGCGGTCTGTTCTCCGCGCTCGGCCTGTTCCTCAACGGTGCCCTGCAGTGGGTCGCCGAGCGGCCGGAAACGCTCACCAACGACCAGGCGGCGCAGCTGCTGCACCAGATGCTCTTCGTGCTCGGCGGCCCCGTCGTGGTCATCGGCAGCGCGCTGCTCGTCATCGTCGGCGCCGCCTCCCTCCTACGGGCGAAGCTGCTGCCCACCTGGCTCGGCGGCCTCGGCGTCGTCATCGGCCTCATCGACTTGACCGCCCTGGGCTCGGTGCTGCCCGAGAGCGTCGACATGATGATCCTGCTGCCCATCGGCCGGTTCACCTCGATGGCCTGGCTGCTCACGGCCGCCATCGTGGTCACGCGCAAGCTCGGCAAAGCCCGCACCTGATGTTCCGCGGCCCCGGGCACTTTTCCCGGGGCCGCCGGGACCGGGACGAAGTTCTGGCTGACCCTCGCCATGATCGTCGGAACGTTCCTCGGGTTCCGTGACGCCATTGTCAATGCGTACACCGACGTGACCGCCGGCCACCCGCTGGCCGACGCCGGCGACGTGCTGCTCGGCCCGATGGTTTCCCTGACCTCGTACGTCTTCATGGTGACGCTTTCGATCCTCAAGCCCTGGGGTCTGACGAAACGTGGCCGGAAGCAACGCGCCGTGTCCCGTGGAGCGGTGGACGACACAGCTGTCCTGTCTCACCGATTGTTGACCGATCTCACCGAAGTTTGACCACGGGGCGGTTCGCCTCATCGAATCTCGATGGATGGAACGATGCAGGCCGGATACGGTGCAGGCATGCCTGAGGTACTCCCTGCCGACGTGGCCGACGTGCTCGGTTTCCTTCTCGGCGGGGAGGACCCCATCCACGTGGCGCTCCGAGCTCACATCCCCCATCTGCGGGTCCGGGATCGGTGCACGTGCGGGTGCGGCACCGCGTACTTCGATCTCGACAGGAACCTGGTTTCGCCGGCACCGTCCGGGTCGGGCACGGTGGTGGCGGCGGAGGCCCAGATCGTCACGGAGGACGGGGAATGCCCCGGTGAGGTCTTGGTGTTCGCTCAGTCCGGCTACCTGGCATGGCTGGAGATCTGTTCCTGGAGCGACGACATCGAGGTAACGCTGGCCCTGGCCCGGCAGATGCTGCAGCGCTGACGAAGTCACCGTGCGCCGGGGTCCGGACTGCACCACGGTCAAACTTCGGTGAGATCTGTCAAAGATCGGTGAGACGGGACAACAGCGGTACGTCAGCTGGTCTGACTGCTGCTGACCGCTCTCGTCCAATCGAGGCGTTTACTCAGCGAACCCAGTCGTTCGGCCTTCTGTCTCAGTGAACCTAGTCGTGAGCGTGGTCGCACTGGGGGTGCACGAACGTCCCTGCCACGGTCGCCGTGCGTGAAGCCTGGCCACTCGACGTGCTGAAGGCGACACGCTTGGATAGCTCTCCCAGGAGGGTGTGAGCCCTCATAACGTCCGGAGAAGCGGAGCTACTGGTGGATTCTGGGTTGGCGTCGGCCGGGGTCACCTTTGGCGGCCGGTACACGCTTCAGCGGGTATTGGGGCGCGGTGCCATGGGGGAGGTGTGGCTGGGCCGGGACCCGGTGCTGAGGCGTGAGGTCGCGGTGAAGGTGATGCTTGCTGTGTCGGGCACCGAGTCGGTGCGGCGCTTCGAGCGGGAAGCGGCCATCCTCGCCGGGTTGCAGCACCCGGGGATCACGGTGGTGCACGACGCCGGCCGCCACGAGGCGTATCACTTCATCGTCATGGAACTGCTGCACGGCCACGACCTCGCCCAACTCCTGGCCCAGAACCCCGAGGGCCTGCCCTTCCCCCGCGTGCTGAACCTGACGAGCCAGACCGTCGACGCCCTCGCAGTCGCCCACCACCATGGGGTGATCCACCGTGACCTGAAGCCAGCCAACCTGTTCGTGCAGGCAAACGACCGGGTGAAGGTGTGTGACTTCGGCATCGCCCGCAGCGCCGACATCTCCGAGGTCGTGACCTCAACTGGTCTGGTGATCGGCACACCGGCGTACATGTCACCGGAGCAGTGCCAGGGGCAGGAGGTCGATGCTCGGAGTGATCTGTATGCCTTGGGCGTTGTCATGTTCGAACTACTGACGGGGAGGCACCCGTTCCCCGCGTCCCAGCCCCTCTACTCGCTGATGCGCCAGCACGTGGAACAAGTCCCGCCGCGCCCCAGCACACTGCGCCACGGCATCCCGCGCGAGCTGGAGGATCTGGTGATGGGGCTGTTGTCAAAGGAGCCCGGTCATCGGCCGGACGCCCAGGTGCTGGCCACGGGCCTAGCGGCGCTGGCCGCCCAGGACTCCGCGCCACCGAAGCCACCCAATCCCGTTGATCTCGTGCCGGTCCCCAGTCATGACCGCGGACCGACGTCCCTGGCGCCCACCGTCCCGTCGACACGGGTGATGCCCGGCCCCACGGGGCCGGCCTGCACGCTGCTCCGCACGTTGATAGGTCAAACCGATGGGGGGTCTGTGGACGCAATGGGGTTCAGCCCGGACGGCCGCGCCCTCGCCACGAGCTACAGCAGATTGGGCGTCCACATTTGGGACCCCCACACCGGCGAGCAGCTCCGTCTCCTGGCCGGGCGCACTGACCGCGTCTACTCCCTTGCGGAAGCGCCTGCTGGTGGGGAGCGCCATTCGATGGGTGCGGTATTCCTCGACGGCTTGGCAACCAGCTGCTACGCCAAGACGGCTTGGGCGTCCACAGCTGGCTGCACGTCCGGGGCCGGACCCGGGCTGACCTGGAGGCGATCTGTGCGACCGTCCCCGGCATGGGCCCTGGGATACGCCGAGTCACTGACCGCCGAACCGCTGCCCTTCTGAACCCTCACGATTCAGGCTTGTTGAGGCGTCGCCAGCAGATGAGGCTGCAGGCCAGGGATATGAACGCGTCGTGGAGTTCGGTGCGGCGTTCCCATCGGATGGCGAGTCTTTTGAAGTGGTGGAGCAGGGCGAAGGTCTGCTCGACGACCTGGGCCCGGTCGCCCGCCCCGTAGTCCTTCAGCGTGCTCTCGTCCAGCAAGGAGGTAGCCAGGTAGGGCCCCAGTCACACAGCGGCGGCGCGGCATCATCGTCTCCTCGTCGAGGAAGACCGGCGGCCGTCCCCCCTTCCGGGGCGCGTGCGTCAGAGGGCACGCATCACTGCGACGACCTTGCCCAAAATGATGGCTTCATCGGCGGCGAGCGCGCGGAACCGGTAGCTGTGGGGGACGAGCCAGGCGTGGCCGGTCGCATCACGCTGGAACCGCTTTTACGGTGGCCTCGTCGTCGAGCATGGCGGCAACGATGTCCCCCGGGTGAGCAACCTGCTGACGCCGGACGGTGACTACGTCGCCATCGCAGATGGCTGCTTCGATCACGCTCTCTCCGACTGCTTGAACCCGACGGGTTCCCAGAATCCTGGCGTAGTTCAGTGACGCACCCCCGAGAGTCAGTGTGCCCGAATGGCGGGGACCACCCGGCGAGTTCGTAAGACTCGGGTTCATGTGCCGAGGCGGCCGGGCAGCGGTGGCGGTCGACGCCAGTCTCGACAACTGCGTCGGCGAGGTCGGCTCGACCGGCGACGTTGTCGGCAAAAGGTTCACAACCGATGTGCCTGCAGCGCCGGGGCGTTCAGTGGAAGCAGGCGCGGTCGTCTTTGGGGCCGGCGCGTCGGCGTTGCCAACGTGCGTCCCCTTGGCTGACTCGGGTGCGGTGGACGCTGTCGCGCTCGGGGTCGCAGGGGGTTGGGTCGTGGCGGCGGATTTCGGCTGACGTCTCGTCGTCGCAGTAGTGAGGTATGGCGACGGCGGTGCTCTGCTGTCGGCTGGCTGTCATGGGTGGGAGAGTGCTGGGATGCCGTGAACCCCGGGTGTCCGGTTGCTCCGACATCGAGTCGGTGGTCGCTGTCCGGGGCGTGGACGTCGTCACCGGTTCCGATGGTGAGACTGCGTGTGTGTGGCTGCTGGAAGGACTGCTGGTCGGCAGCGCAGCAATAGTCAGGCCGCCGCCGACAAGGGCAACAGCCGTTGCGGCCACGGCCCGACGCTTGTTCTTCTTCCAACGCGCCAGCTGCCGACGCCTGGCCGCCCGGCCCTGCCCGGTGGAGGCGGTGCCTCCGTGGCCGCTGGACAAAGCAGTGCCCGACGCATCCACCATTGCGTCTTCGGATTCGCCACTACCGATCGGTGCGGCATCGGAGTGATCAGCGCCGGGACAGGTCTCCGGAGCGGGAACCTGCTCCGGCCGCCATGCCTCCAGCGCCGTTGCGGTGGAGGCGTACGTGCTGTGGAGTCGATGGGCAGGCGGGGCAATGTCCGGAGCGTATGTGCCGCACCCTGGACACGCGAGTGCCCCATTGAGATTCCGGCGGCACGAGGAGCAGTAGTCCATCTGGGGTCTTTCTGTGCTGGCTGCGCTTCCAGGGACGCCGACGACCTGTTTCAAGTTCGCACGCGGGATCGAGCGGCCAGTAACGCTAATGGCACCCGTCGAAGGCGGTGCGCAGCCCTTGTGACGCTGCTGCAAAGATTTACCGGCGGTGATGTCTCGCACTCTGGGACATGTCGCCACGAATACCGAGGTAAGACACTGGGCTTGGCATCGTGCCATTCGTAGGCGCATCGCGTGTGACCATGACGCCGGGCAGGTCGGCTGGGACAGCGGCGGTCACCTCAGAGCATCCGGCGCGCGGCAGGAACGACCGACGGCGCCGCGTCGGTGAGGCCCGCAACATTCCTTCATTACCTGATCACGGGCCTCACCGATGTAAATGACGCGCTCTACCTGAATTCGGTCAGAGGCGGCGTACTCTTGCGGCGATCCCATGGCCGAGCAGAAGGTAGATCATGGCCGGTAGGCCGTAATTGAGGAAAACCCGGAGACCTTCGGCCTCCATGGTGAAGATGTCCTGGGACCAGCCGGCGAGCCAGTCGGCCATGGCATGCACAAAGCCGACGAAGACGTTCCCCTGATTGGCGTCGAGCAGGTACAGCAGGATCCACAGGCCCAGAAAGCCTGCAGCGATGTCCGCGATTGTGTGGATGGCCAAGGCTGCCCGATATGTTCCGGCGCCGTCCCGGCTGCGCCCCTGGGCGTCCCGGCTACGGTCATAGGGGTTGTAGGGGTCGTTTACCGGCATGGGTTCATGGGGATTGCTCATGTCTTCCCTACTTGCCTGGCGCGAGTGCACGAAACCCTTTTCAAACCTGCGATTGCATATCAGTTCCCGTCTCTCGACCAGCACTCCGATCTGTGCCGCGAACGCCGGTGTCCCAATTCCTACTTGGGGTTCCGGGCTCGGGCCGGACAGGTCGCCGACGGCTGTCCGCTCGCAGCCGGTCGTCTCTGGCCTTCTCCCAGGAGACGTTTCGCTAAATGCTGTGATTATCCGCAGGATTGACTCTGTTGTCGCATGGTGGTCAGAACGGGGCGCTGCTGCATGCGATCACCTGGGCCGGGACGTGGGTGGATTTCGGACCGGAGCAGCGGGATCTGTTCGGTCGGCAGCTGGGGATCCGGATGCCCGACGGGCGTGTGTGGAATCCACTCGGGAAGACGGTCAACCGCTTTGAGCCGGTTGGTCCGGAGGAATCGGTGCAGCGAACTTCTATCTGTTGCTGCACGGTCGGCCGCGCGAGGCTGTCGCGCCTGTCCCCTGTGGTGGGTGAGTTCAGTGACTTCGGTGTGACATGCCCCGGCCTCCGCACGCTGCGATAAGGGGGCGTGGCTCCGAGAGACATGGGCACGGTAGGTGCCGAGTCGGCACGAAGAGAGGTAGATCACCAGTATTCAAGCGTCGGCCGCGCCCCTCAGTGCTTCCCGCCCTTTTCTCCGCCTCTCTTCCGCTGCCTCTCGGGCTTTTCCTTCTCTTCGTCCTTGTCGTCATCAAACGCGGATGACGACAGATCGGGAGAGGCCGTGGCCGACGGAGCGCCCGACAGAGGAGCCTCACTGGGGGGCGTAGAGGTGGAGGGCGCCGTGCTGCCCGGAGGAGGAGAGGAGGGATCGCCGTCGCCGGAAGTCACAGAAGCGCCAATGACGGCTGCCACGGCGAACGCGACCGCTCCGGCGACACCGATCACGGCTTTGGACGGCGTCCTGCTGCCGGTGGGCCGGGAACGCGCCGGTCGAAGCATGTGCGCCGGGGCTGTGGGGACCGGAGGGCCGCCTGGGGAGACCGTGCCGGACGGCGGCGCCTGGTCCGAGTGCGCTTCCACGGCGGCGAGCCAGCCCGCTGCCTGCTCGGCGGTCGGGCGTTGCGCCGGGTCCTTGGCCAGCAGGAGCAGGAGGTGGTCAGCCAGTGATCGCGGTATCTCGGGGCGCAGATGGTCGGGCGGGACGGGGGCGGCGCTGGCGTGCTGCTGGACGACGGCCGGTGTGTTCTCACCGAGGAACGGGGGGCGGCCGGTGAGCAGTTCGTACAGCACGCAGCCCAGTGCGTAGACGTCCGAGGCGGGCACGGCAGGGCGCCCCACGGCACGTTCGGGTGCCAGGTAGGAGCTGGTGCCCAGGATCTTGCCGGTTGCGGTGAGGGTATGGGAAGCGTCGTCGGCGAAGCACGCGATCCCGAAGTCAGTGATCTTCACGATGCGGTCGGTGGTGAGCATGATGTTGCCGGGCTTGATGTCGCGGTGGATCACGCCTTGAACATGCGCCGCGGACAGGCCTGCCGCCATCTGAGCGCCGATCGCGCCGGCCTCCTGGGGATCCAGGAGCCCGTGCACGGCCAGTTCCTGGGCCAGGCTCCAGCCATCGACCAGCTCCATCACCAGGTAGAACCGGCCATCGTGGCAGCCGGAGTCGTACATGCTGACCACGTGGGGGTGGTCGAGGCGGGCCGCAGTCCGCGCCTCCATCCGCAACCGCTCGGACGCCGCGTCTCCATCGTCCGCGCGGAGCAGCTTCACCGCCACCGGCCGGCTCAGCGCCTGGTCGGTGGCCCGCCACACCTCGCCCATGGCACCGCGCCCCAGAGGCTCGTCCAGCCGATACCGCTCCGCAACCAGCACACCCACACTCGCCCTCCGACCGCGGCGACGCCGACAGGCGTAGCCAACCGATGTGACATGGGAGCTTCCGGCGGTGTAGCGGGCCCCGCGCTCCTGCCACACCACGTAGAAGAGCAAGGGGCAGGCGGACGACGGGGGGACGCCCGGCCTGCCCCTTGCTTGGGTGCCCGTACGGGGGGAACGGGCAACACACCCGACCTTGCGCAATCGGGTCCCTTCATAACTGCGCGGGGAGCGCCGGTAACGTCACACCTTCCACGCCGCCGGGGCAGATGATGGGGCGGCTGCCAGCGCGAAGCCGACCGTGCTGCCGGCAGGGGCTGAGTGGTCCCTGCCCCCGCCGCCCCTAGGGTGGGGCCTCGGTGAGGAGCCTGGGGAGCGGAGAACAGCGGAGGACTTGTGGGCAAGAGAAAGCGCGCCGCGCGCAGCAGAACGAACCCCGCCGTGATCGGCGGGGTGGTCGCCGTGGTCGTGGGCGGGGCGGGGTTCGCCGCGTACAGCATGTACAGCGGCGACGCGCCGGGCGAGGAAGGCACGGCCGACGGCACTGCGAAGACACTCAAAGCACGCCCGGTGACGGCCGCGGAGGTCCGGGCCACGGCCGACGGGTTCCTCACCGCCTGGCAGCGGGGGGACGCCGCGAACGCCGCCGCGTTCACGGACCGGACAGCGGCAGCACAGGCCACGCTGTCCCAGTACCGCAAGGACGCGCACATCGACGAGGTGACGCTGACCCGCGGCAAGGCGTCCGGGCCGAAGGTGATGTTCAGGGTCTCGGCCACGGTCTCGTACAAGGGGAAGAGCAAGCCCCTCACCTACGACTCCGAGCTCACGGTCGTACGGGCCGAGGACGGCAAGCCGCTGGTCGGCTGGCAGCCGTCCGTCGTGCACCCGGACCTGAAAGAGGACGACACGCTGGTCACGGGCGAGGCCGGGGACCCGCCGGTCAAGGCAGTGGACCGGAACGGCGCGGAGCTCACCACGGCGAAGTACCCCTCGCTCGGCACCGTCCTGGACGGCCTGCGGAAGAAGTACGGCAGAAAGGCCGGGGGTACGGCGGGGGTCGAGCTGCGAGTGGTCCGCGGGGACAGCGCGAAGAAGAGTGAGCAGAGCGCGCAGGAGAGCGAGGACCAGCCCCCCGGCAAGACGCTGCTGATGGTGTCCCAAGGCATACCCGGAACGCTGCGGACCACGCTCAGCGCGACCGCGCAAGCGGCCGCCGAGCGCGAGGTGGGCGAACGGGAGCGGGCGTCCGTCGTCGTCATGAAGCCGTCGACGGGCGAGATCCTCGCCGCGGCCAATTCGAGCCATGGCCTCAACACGGCGCTCCGGGGATCCCTGGCGCCCGGCTCCGCGATGAAGATCGTGACCGCGTCGATGCTGCTGGAGAAGGACCTCGCGTCGATCGACAAGCAGCATCCGTGCCCCAAGTACGCGTCGTACGGCGGCTGGAAGTTCCAGAACGTGGAAAAGTTCGAGATCAAGGACGGTACGTTCCGTTCGAGCTTCGCGGCGTCCTGCAACACCGCCTTCATCACGCAGGCCGAGAAGCTCGACGACGACGATCTGACCAAGCAGGCCCAGCAGGTCTTCGGGCTGAGCCTGAACAACTGGTCGACAGGGGTGTCGAGCTTCGACGGCGCGGTGCCGGTGCAGAGCAATGCGCAGATGGCGGCATCGCTCATCGGGCAGGGCGGGGTACGGATGAACCCGCTCAATGTCGCGTCCATCATCTCCACCGCCAAGACGGGCGTCTTCCGGCAGCCGTATCTGGTCTCGCCGGACGTCGACGACCGATCGCTCGCGACGGCCCAGCGCAAGCTGGACGCGTCCGCGCAGACGCAGCTGCACGAACTGCTGAACTACACCGCGACGTCGGGCTCCGCCGCCGAAGCCATGGCGGGCCTGGGCGCGGACATCGGAGGCAAGACGGGCTCGGCCGAGGTCGACGGCCAGAAGAAACCCAACGGTTGGTTCACCGCGTGGCGCGGCGACCTGGCCGCGGCGGCGGTGGTGCAACAGGGCGGGCGCGGAGGCAAGTCGGCGGGGCCGCTGGTGGCAGCGGTGCTACGGGCGGGCAGCTGACGCCCGCGGCGCCGGTACCGCACCGGCCGCCCGGCACGCCGCCCCGATGGCCCTCCAGACGCTGATCGCCCATGCGGGGCAACACCCTGGTGGCGGTCCCGAACAGCGTGCGTGACGCAGGATGTGGCGGGCGGCCGTGCGGCGGCCGCCCGCCTGCTGCAGGCACCTACTGACGATAGACCTGCTCCGCCTGCAGCCCCGGAGGTCGGGTGCGTACGGCAAGTAGTAGATGGTCAGCCAGTCCCGTGAGTCGGCGAACTCCCGTAACTGGAATACGTTATGGACGTTCATACTGTCCCAGATGAGCACGATCGGGCCGCCAGCTGCTGATGTGCGGCGATCAGCAGGTCCCGGTAGTCGCGCCAGGAGAAGCCTTTATGTCCGTCGCGCCGGCCGTCGTCCCTGCGCAGCCGGTAGATCAGCCGGGACCTGTGGCCGGATTTATAATCGTCATCGATGTTCGCGACCCCACCGCCTTGCGGCCGCACACAAGCCGGCGGCAACAACGGCCTGGCGATCCCCCACAGGCCGTCCGGAACGATCCACCCCCGCCGTCCACTCCCCATGCCCAGGACAACTGTCAACTGGCCATGTAGGACACGGTCTAATACTCCAGTGAGATTTCGAGGTGTGTCTGAGTCTTTGAGCCAAGGTCAGGGTTAAATACCCAACCAGGACGTGACGGATATTGAGGATTCTCAGTTCTGTTTCCGACGGTAGGCGATGCGGTGTTCGCGTGCCTGCTGGAGACCGTGGGCGCGGGCCGTTCGGATGGCGTCGGCGCGTCCGGTGTGCTCGTCGTCGGGGGTGACGTAGCCGAGCCCGGCGTGCAGGCGCACGGTGTTGTACTCGGTGTGGACCGCGTCGAGTTCGGCCTCGAGTTCGAAGGGGTCGCGGATCTTGGTCAGGTGTGGCCACTCGCCCTTGACGTGGCTGAACAGTGATTCGATCCAGGCCTGGTCGTTGGGGGTGTGAGGGCGTCCGAAGTGCTGGCCGATCAGGCAGGCGGCCATGAAGGTGCGGGTATCCGCGGAGCGCATCTGGGGGCCGTTGTCCGAGACCGCCAGCAGGACGGGCTGTTCGTCGGGCGGTGGCCCGGGGGCGGTGAGTTCGGCACGCATCCGGCGCTCGGCGAGGTGCCCGAGGTCCTCGGAATGCAGCGCGGACAGGAACGCGGTCTCGACCTGGAGGGAGGACTCCTGGGCGGAGACCAACGTGGTGATCCACTTGCGGCTCACCAGGTCCATGATTGCGAGAGCGCACCTGCGTGCTGCCGTGAAGTGCGTGAAGTCGTAGATCCAGATTGATCTCGGGCGCCAGAGCGCCCAGTCGGGAAACGGTTTCTTCTCGCGGTGTTCGCGTACCGGGCCGCCGGGCAGGCGGATGCCCTGGTCGTCCAGGACCCGCAGCACGGTGGATTCCGAGACGTGGACCCAGCCCAGGCGGGAGCCGCGGTGGGCGAGTTTGCGGTGCGAGCGGTCCGTGCCGCCCCACTCCTCGGCGAGTTTGACGATTGCCTCGCGCTCGAAGTCCAGCAGCGCGTGCACCGCAACGTTCGGGCCGGCCGGGCTGTCCTCGAGCCGTCCCGCCACGCGGCGCTGCTGCCAGCGCAGCACCCGCATATGGTCGACGCCCAGTGTGTCGGCGGCATGGCGCACCGACCAGCCGGCCCGCCCTGCATGGTCGACCAGCTCCAGAAGCCCGGCCTTGATCTCCGCGTGCACGCGTGGCGCGACGGGGCCGGCGCTCAGGCCCATCGTGCTTTTCCCTGCTGCAGATGGAGCGCGACTGCCTGCTCCGTGATGGTGGCCCGCAGCCGTTCCACCTCCGCGCGGGCCTCGGCCAGCGCGGCTTGCTCGACGGTCATGCCGGGCCGGCCCGGCACCGCGGCGGCGAACCCGTCGAGCACGCTCTGCTTCGCACACCGCAGCACTGCGATCACGGTGGAGCGGTCCACGCCCCAGCGTTCCGCGGCCTCGCGCTGCGTGTGCTGACCGGTGAGCACCGCCACGAACATCTCGTACTTCTCCGACGGGGCCAGCCGCTTACGCGGCTTCCGGGGAGTAACTCCTGCCATGATCGAAAACCTTCCAGATCAAGGCCCGAAGGCCAGAGACCTGGCTGGGTGTTTCCTCACGATCTTGGCTCATTCACTCAGACGCATACCGATTTCGTGTCCTGAGCTGGTTGTTGTCGTTGTCAGGGCATGGTGGGGATGGTTGAGGCTGAGGTGTGGGCGGCGGAGTTGGATGCTCTGCTGGTGCGTGTTGGGGGCCGGTTCGGGCGGGTGGATCTGCGGTGGCGGATGCGGGACTACGTGCGGGGGCTGCTGGCTCCGGTGGGGCGGAAGAACGGCTGGCAGCTGGCCGAATGGGCTGGTCACCGGGACCCTGCCGGCATGCAGCACTTGCTCGGCGGTGCCCGCTGGGACGCCGATGCCTTGCGGGATGACGTCCGTGACTACGTCGGCGAGCGACTCGGTCCGGAGGGTGTGCTGATCATCGATGACACCGGCTTCATCAAGAAGGGCATCACGTCGGCGGGGGTGGGCCGGCAGTACACAGGCACTTCGGGGGCCCGTATTTCAATAACTGTCAGCGACGGGGTTCCGCAGGGGTTGTTCGGGCGTGTAGCTGTTCCAATGTGCGGGCGGGCGATCCGGGTATCGGCGTGACGTGGATCCGGTGCAGGTCCAGGAGCCGTTTTGCATCCTGGTACTGGATGGACAGGTTGGTGCGGTTGACGCCCAGTAGTTGGGCCAGGAACGTCATGGTCACCGCTCTGCGGCGGTGCAGGATGGCTGCCAGGAGCCGGTGGGTGTGGTCCACGCTGCTGGTCTGTGGGTGGCGGTAGCTGCGCGGGCGGTGGAAGCGTCGCTGGAATGCTGCCTCGGCCAAGGCGTCCCAGAAAGGCTCCGAGACCGCCACCAAATACTCGAAGGCGGTTCGTGACATGCCGGTCAGGGCCGGATCGGTGAGCATCGCGGTCAGGGCCGGGTCGGTCCGGTGTGTCGTTGCCGGCGCGTCTGGCGCTCGCGGTGGAACGGGAGACAGTGTGTAGTTCCAGTCACCGTGGAAGGCGTTGGGCGTGATCGGAAGGGCGTGGAACTCGGCGGGTGTGACGCTGATGCCGAGGTCGTAGCTGCCTGTGTCCAGTTCGGCCCCGATGGTCAGGCCGGTCTTGGTTGTTGTGGCGGCGATGGTCTCGAGGACGACCTGGTAGCTGGTCAGCGGCCTCCCCCGCCAGTTCGCTGTGATGTGACAGAACATCCGGTGCTCTATCTTGTTCCACTTCGAAGTACCCGGCCAATGCCGTTGCTTAACTACTGGACCATCGTCGCGTGGAGCGTGATGGCTTTGGTGGGCACCTGGCGCACGGGGACGCGTGGCTGGTCCTTTGGTCGGTAGGAGTAGAGCGAGTTGGGCCGTTTGAGGAACCGGTCCGCTTCTCGGAGCCGGCGAGTGCCGTTGTCGAGTTTCCGGCGAACCTTCGCCGCCAGCGAGGCCAAGAACCCTTGGATCTTTGTCGGAGTATCGGTGTGGTGTCGAACCACGCTGCGGCGGGTGTGCTTGAGGACCTTGACGAACGAGATGCGGTCCGGGTCGATGCCGTGTCCGTCGGCAAGTCGCATGATGATCTGGGTCAGGCAGTGGTGGACGATCAGGTGCGCCCATACTTCCTGGCGTACCAGCTGCGGGTCGGCCGATCGCAGGACCTCCTGCCGGCCTCGCTGGAAGGTCTTGATCTGCCGGTAGGAGGACTCCACCTCCCACCTCTCGTGATAGAGGGCCGCCAACTCGGCAGCGGGGTAAGCGTCTTGGTCGAAGAGGTCGGTCAGCAGACGGATCACCTCGCCCCCGTCCACGCGGTACTCGATCACGCGGACCAGGACACCGCCCGGATGAGCCCCCTTCTGTCCGCCAAGGTTCATCCGGGCCAGGTAGGTGCCGTCGGGCAAGTGCCGGACCGGCCGGCGGGCGACACACGAGCGGGCCCGCAGCAGCAGGTGGGAGCCAGCGCCGGCGTACGCCTTCCACAGCTCAACCCCGGGGAACCCGCGGTCCATGATCACGAGCATCCCTGCGGCCGAGGCGGCCATCTCCACGGCCGGGTCGCGCTCACCGCTGTTGTAGCCACCCACCCGCGCGTCAATCGAGGCGTGCGTGCCGGTCTCGGTCAGCGTCACTACCCGCACCTGCGGAAACCCGCCCGGCTTCCCGCTGGAGTCTTTCGGCCCGCCGAAGGCGCGTCGGTTGGCGTCGTTATCCGGAACGTCGAGCAGGAAACCATCGACCGCCGCGAGACGCATCCCCTGGTAGAAGGACCCCGCCAGGCCGGTCGGGGCCAGTGGGCCGGCCAGGCGATGGAAGAGCCGTTGCAGAACCTCCGGGCCCAGACGCTCACGGGCCCGGGTGAACGAGGCCTTGTGCGGGATGCACCCACTCAACTCCGGCATGCCGCCCACCACATGCTCGGCCACATCATCGCAGGAATCCTGGTGAAAGAGCGCCAGCGCGAGCGTGAAATACACCATGAACCTGGCCGGCAGCGCACCCGGCCGACAGTCCCGCTTACGACACTCCGACAGGACCTCGTCCACCAGCTCCGGCGTCACCCACCGCGTAACCACGCCCAGCCGCACTCGCTCAGATACCCCAGCCCACGGATGCACACTAGACACAACGGCCCAACGGTCGGCCCGTCACGCAAAACCGCAAGAAACTTCAAGCAACGGCATTGAGTACCCGGCGGTAGGTGACAGACCGTGATCTCCAGGCCGCTCTCTCGTGCGAAGGTGGCAAGGTTGCTTTTCCAGGTCCAGCGGCGGGGGTCGTTGGAGCCGCCGGAGTCGGCGGTGATCAGGAGCCTGCCGGCATTCGGGTGGTCCGCCCGTCCGCGGTGCTGCCACCAGCGGCGGATGGACTCCACCGCGAACTGGGCGGTGTCGTGGTCGGTGCCGACGTTGACCCATCCGCTGTTGTTGGCAATGTCGTAGATCCCGTAGGGGATCGCCATGGGCTGCTCGTTGGTGGTGAACGTGTGGCAGTCCACCTTGATCGCGTTCTTGCCCGGCCGCCAGGTGCGACCGGGCCGGTCCCGGTTGCCGAGCCATTCCTTGGCCTTGGTGTCGACGCTGATCACCGGCTGGGCATCGTTGAGGAACGCGGCGGCGGTGGCATTCAGGTGGGTGAACTGGGCATCGCGGTCCGGATGGCTGATGCCCTCTGTTGTCTTCGCGGTTCCCTGCAGGCTGTAGCCCAGGGTGTGCAGCAGGTGTCCGACGGTTGAAGCGCTGATCGGGTGGCCCTGTGTGGTGAGGGTTGAGGCCAGGGCCCGTAACGACAGCGTGGTCCACCGCAACGGGGAGACGGGGTCGCCTCGGGTGTGCGGCTCGATCAGCGACTCCAGCGCGGGCAGCAGACCAGGGTCGGTGTCTGTCAGCCGCTTGCGGCCCGCACCTGGAGCCCGGACCCGCAGGGTCGGTGAGAAGCAACCGGCCAACTCGGCCATACCTCGCGCGATGGTTGCAGTGCTGGTGCCGGAGGCGGCGGCGACCCGGACGATCCCGCCGCGGCCGAGGGCCGTCGCCTCACTGGCCAGGTGCAACCGACGGCGGCGCTCATCGAAGTGCGGCAGGATCTGATCGAACTTGGCCCGCATAGCACGAGCGGCAACGCGTCCTGACAGACACGGGGTCATATCTCAGACTCCCACCAACACCCTTCTGCCGAGCACTTATTGAAGTACAGCTCCCGGCAGTACCGGTGTATTGGCGCTGGACGCCGACCGTGCCAGTGCCCTTCTTCACATCGCCGGTCTCGTCGACGACCAGCACCGCCCGGTCGTCGTGCAGGTGCTCCACCACGTAGCCGCACACGTCGTCGCGGACCTGATCGGCATCCCACTTGGCCCTGCCCACAGGTGCTGCATGCCGTCCGGAGTGGTCTCGCCAGCCCACTCGGCGATGGTCCAGCAGTTCTTGCGCGGCAGGTCGGCCAATAGACCGAGCACCAACCGCGCCGCCCTGCGCCGGGGTTCGACCCGGGCGAAGCGCCCCGCGATCCGGCCCATCAGGCCCTCGAACGCGTCCCGCCAACGGGTGGGTTCTATGCTGTGACCTGCGGCCACCGTCTCTTCGTCAGTCCACACAACTCACGATGATCAACGGTGGCCGCACCCGTCTCCACAACGCGTCAGGGTCGCGCAGTTCCGCCTGCCGTCCTGAGTCAGGAGGACATGTGCAACGTGGCGAAGTCTGGTGGGTGGAGTTCGACGAGCGGCGGCTGGTCGTACTGCTGGCGGCAGACGACGCGTCCAGGATCCGGGCGATGCAGGTCGTCACTCCTGCGGGCGTCGACATCAGCGGTCTGGGCGTCGAAGTGCAAGTAGGTGCCGTGGAAGGACTGCCCTTTGAAGGCGTGCTGCGGTTCGCGTTCCCGCGCCCGGGATTTACCCCCTGCACGTGGCTGACCACCGTGTCCCAGGACGACCTGATCGAGCGGGCGGGCGTCCTGTCCTCCGCGAAGCTCAGCGAGATTGAGGACGCCCTCCGTCTCGGCGAACAGGCGAGGGAACGGACCCCGGCGACAACCGCGAAGCTCAGCGAGATAAGGGACGCCCTCCGTCTCGGTGAACTCGGGTAGGCGGAGAGGCGCCACTCACCATCGAGATCACGATCTACGGCTGGAGTATTAGACGTCGTTTCATTTGGTGAGCCGGCGGTAGCCAATGAGGGCTGCGGCTATGCCGACGAAGGCGAGGAAGTGGTCGGCCTTGCGTTCGTAGCGGCGGTGCAGGCGTCGGCAGCCTGCCAGCCAGGACACGGTCCTCTCCACCACCCAGCGATGGCGGCCCAGCCGCTGGGAGGACTCGATTCCCTTGCGGGCGATGCGGTGCCGGATGCCGCGCTTGCGGAGCCATCGGCGCAGGTGGTCGTAGTCGTAGCCCTTGTCGGTTCGGGGCGGGATTTTGGGGGCCCGAGTGTCGGAGGCGGCCAGCTCAGCCACGGATACCGGCGCCAGCTCATGGGCTACGCCGCAGCCAACCTTGATGCCGCCGCGTGGATCGGCATAGACGGTGAAGAGGGACGTACCCGTCTAGCCGCGTCCCTTGACTACCTGACCAGGGCGCAAGACCTTCCCCAGCCCTGATCGTCGAGCAGCTGACGGCGCCCGGCGAGGGGCCGCGGCACGTGCCCCGGCCTCAGGCGACGCCCAGCCCGGTCGACGCCTACGAGGCTCACGGCCGGCGGCTGGGCGCAGCGCTACGCGCCATGGCGCACCCGGCCATCGCCGCGCGCCACGAGCCATGCGCCTGCTGTTTCGAGGTGGATTACCTCACCGTTGAACACGCGGAAATCTATGTCAGCCGGAGTAGACATTGGGTGGTGGTGTGGTTATGGTTTCTCTCGTAGCCGAGATCAGCAGGGCCTGGCAGAGACGAACTGCCGGGCAGTAGTACAGGTAGTTGCAGTTCGCAGGACGGTGCGGTGGTGGAGTTTCGAAGCCAGGGTTGTTGCAGGACGGCGACGGGACTGACGACCGGACCGGGTGGCCCGCAGTGATCAGGGGCTGCCGTGAGCAGGACCGCAGTTCACGCAGTGGCAGTACCCGCAAGTGCAGTTCGCAGTACCCAGCAGTGAAGTTAAGTGAGCAGCACCTCGGTGAAGGCGTCGGCTGCGGACGCGCGCACCGGGAAGTTCGGCAGTGGGGTTCTAAGCCAGAGCAGACGCAGGACGGGCGACGGGGCTGGCTGCCGAAGAGTGGCGCTGTCACAGGCCATAGAGCAGTTCGCATCACCAGCAGTACGCAGGACAGCAGTACCAGCAGTAGGTAAGTGATTGATCCCAGAGGGAAGAACGGAGGAGCCGAGCGCCATCAGGATCGCCCGGGCGGACGTCTTGAGCCCGGGTACCGCAGGACATCGATAGTGAGGTGGTCTCCGGTCAAGCAACCGCGATCCCCGCACTCCCGACAACTTCCAGGTCGGGTGGGCGGATACAGAAGGCCGGCGCAGTACCAGGGCCGGCAGATGGTGTAGCAGTTCCTTCGGGGCCCTGGTGCCATTGGCACCAGGGCCCCTCCACGCGTTTTACAGAGAGGTGCAAGTGACAGCAGACGACTCGTTCGGCCGTCTCGATGACGACGACTACCCCGCCTACACCATGGGCCGGGCCGCCGAAATGCTCGGCACCACCAAGGGCTTCCTACGCGCCCTCGGCGAAGCCCGCCTCATCACCCCGCTCCGCTCCGCAGGCGGACACCGCCGCTACTCCCGCTACCAGCTGCGCATCGCCGCCCGCGCACGGGAACTCGTCGACCAAGGCACCCCCATCGAGGCCGCCTGCCGCATCGTCATCCTCGAAGACCAACTCGAAGAAGCCCAACGCATCAACACCGAACACCGCCGCACCGCCGAATCAGCGAACCCCACGGCCGCAGCCTGAGACGGCTGAGACCTGCGGCTTTCCCGGCAACTTCGTCGCTGCTGTTCACGCACGTTGCCCGGAACGAGCGTCCCGGGCAATATCGCCACCAGGCCTCCGACCAGGGCCCGAAGCCCGGGTGTCACGACGGTGCCAACTGCTCGGGTGGCTTACGGGGTACGGGCCACGGCCCCGGAGGCGAACCACTGCACGAGGGCGGCGGCAAGGTGCACGCTGGCCCGCGCGGCGTCCAGGGTCTCCGGCACGGTGCCGGTCTGCTTGCCATGGCGGGAGGTCTGTCCGTCCCACAGCGCGCGCATCATCGCCTCCACCGGTGCGATCGGGTCCTTGCCGGCCGAGGTGGAGATGGCGGTGGTGAACTTGGCCCGCGCGTTGCCGATCTCGCCGAGCATGGTGCCGAGCGTCGCTCGGGCGTGGTTCGGCTGGATGACCGCGTGCGCGGCGGACTCGACCGCCTTGATGGCCTCGCCGTACGCCTTCCCCGGATCGGGGTGCAGCCCGTACGCGGCCTGCCACGCGATGGCGAGGTGCTCGGCTGCCGAGCCTGCCGTCGGTCTGGCGTCGGCCTCCGCAACGGTGTGACGGACCGCATCACGAATCGTCGGCGTGATGCGCTCCTCCAGGCCGTCTCCGGTGTCGTTGACGCGGTAGACGGAACCGGCGTGGTCCAGGAGGCGGGCGAGCCTGCCTTCAAAGTCGCCGCCCATGCCCTCGGTGTCTTCCCAGCCGAGGATCGTGTCGACCACATCGAGCAAGGCCATGTCGTCGAGGCTGAGCAGGGCGGACTTGGCGGACTCGTATGGGCCCGGTACGAGGCGCAGCCGCAGGCACACGTCGACCGCTTCTTCATCCATGCCGGGTCGGTCGGAGAAGTGACTGCCCACCCAAGCCCTCAGCTTGGCGTTTATGCAGCGTTGCTGTTCGTGATGGCTGCCGCGAGGTTCGGTTTGCCCTGTTTCCCGACGGGGTGCTGGCGTGCGCGGTGCTTGTTCTTCATGCCGGTTGGTCGGGCCGGGGCCTGCGGTGCTCGTTTTCGGTGCACCGGCCGGCTGAGGGGTTTTCCCGTGGAGGCGGCGAAATCCTCGACGGACACGCGCAGGTGTGAGGCGCCCTGAGCGTGCGGGCCGTTCCCAGGGTTTGCGGAGGTCTTCTGCGAGGGGCCGGGCGAGGCAGAGTTGTGTGTGGGCGCAATGACCAGCCAGGTCCAGCGGTCGGCGGCGGCCGGATCACGGAGTTTGGGAACAGTCCATCCCAACGTCTGCTTCATCACTCTGAAGGTGTGTTCAAGATCGAATCTGCGCAGGAATGCCTGCCAGAGCCGGTCCACATCCCCGGCGGTGGCGCCGGTGACTGACCACCACAGCCAGACTGGCCTGGGGCTGCGGTCGCCACGCAGGTGGTCGACCTGAAGACGGATGACCGTGCCTTCGATGACCGGCAGCTGTCCTTCGGGGTAGTTGGCCCACGCCGAGCGCCGGACCAGCAGCGGGTGCAGACGGTCCCAGGCAGTGGCGACGGCCTTCCCGTAGTGGGTGGTGTCGGTCAGCGTGGTGACGGACGGGACAGGCTGGGTGGCCGGATCCTCGAACTTGAACTCCGCCCCGCGCTTGGGCTTGCGCCCGCGTTTGCCCGCCGGCTGAGGCGGGGGCGGGAAGTACAGGACGCGGTCCGAACACATCCGGCCCAGCAGCTCCACGGGCAGCTCCGCGAGCAGGAAAGCCAGGCGGGTCACGTCATAGCCAGCATCGACGACGACCAGGACGGGCGGGTCGCCGATCTGCCACTGGCCTGCCACATACAGCCGCTGGAACACTTCCCTGACCTGGACGGCGGTGACGGCGATCTCGTCGTCCCACGGACACAGCCGGGCCACGTCCAGCATGGCAGTCCACGAAGTCCGCCCCGGGCTCCAGGGCGGCAACGAAGGAGTAGGGCCACCCGGGGATCATCTGGGCCGAGCCCCTGCCCCGACCGTATGTGTGGCAGAACAGCCGATCCGGGCTGGTATTCGCATCCGGCCGCAGCCAGTTGCTGACATCGACCGCCAGGACCAACCGCCCCTCAGCCGTCCGGGGAAGCGGCAGTCCCGCCAGCGCCCTGCGCAGCCGTGCCACATCCAGATGCCCGCGGTTCAGCCCCCCGTACAACGCACCATGCCCGCGGCGGTGCTCAGGCGCCAGGGACAACTCGACCAACGTCTTCACCGGACCGTCCACACACAACAAGGCGTCACCCAGCTCGAACAACGCGTCGCGCCGCTCGGTCAGGCACGCATAGAACTCCGTCCGGAACCACGACAGTTCGGCAAACGCATCCCGCGGGACACCCCGCTGCAGCAGACTCATCGCTCCGGCCTTCGTACTGGTCAAGCGCCTCTGTGACGGAGCACAGAATCAGGCGAAGGCCGCTCTCACGTCTGGCACTCAGCCGAAAACTCCAGCAAGTTCGAGGCCATGTTCGACCACAGACGATAAACGCCAAGCTCAGAGGCTGCAGGAGATGGCGTGGCACGCCGTCGTACGGAGCGTCGTCAAAGGGTTCGGCGTGGCCAAGGCGGACCGAGAACGGCTGGCGCGGCGTGGTGGCCATGGCGGGCCATCGTACCGGCCGGAGGTCCAACTGAGGGAAGGATAATGAACCTTATCCTTCCCTTGCTCCGGGTAGGCTGCCAATCCCGATCCGCGGGCGCGGACCGGGCGCCGGGGAGGGGCACATGGACGGGGAACTCATCACCGCGAGTGCGGCGGTCGTCGTCAGCGTCATCGGCACCGGGTACGCCGGCTGGCAGGCCCACATCGCCAGGAGGGCCGCCCGATCAGCGGAAGCGCAGGCACGGTCAGCAGAGGCGCAGGCGCACTCGGCAGAGGAGCAGGCGAGATCCGCCGAAACCCAGGCGCGGGCAGCCGAGGAACAGGTCGCCCTGATGCGCCGACAACTCGAAGCCGACGAAGCAGCGCGGCACGAGGCCGGCGGCCCGAACTTCTCCCTGTCGTTGGACCGGAGCAGACACCATCCAGGGCTGCAGCGAAGAGTGGCGGTGCTCAAGCTGAAGCAGGAGGACGGGCCAGCACTGGAGTCCGTGCGAATAAGCGTGAGCGGGCCCGGCGTCGCCGGGCTCCTCATCACGCGGGGCACCATCGGCGAGCCCGATGCCGAAGAGGACCTGGGGTCGATGGCACAAGGAGCCGTCAAGGACGTCCACGTCGCGCTCGAACCCTCCGCGGTCAACGACGGAGCAACCGCCAGGCTCAGCATTCGCTGTGACGACGGGACCGGTGTGTCCTGGCGCCGCGACTACTCGTGCGAGATCGTCCGGCGGCCACACGCGTACGGCTTCCACGGCCTCTAGGGAAGGGTGACCGAATGACCCTGCTGCAGAACCGTCCCGCCGGTGAGCTGGCCACGGTCCTGGCCGACCCGCGGGACGACTGGCCGCTCGAGGCCCGCGCACTGCGCCAGGAACTGCTGCAGTTCTACGGCGAACACGACGCGCTGCCCGACGTCGCCGGCGGCTGGATCGCCCGCTGGCCCTCCGCCAACACCCGGCGCACGTACGCCCGCGGCTTCCGGGTCTGGGAGGCGTACGTTCGGGAGCGTGGCGGTCACGTGCTCGCCGCTGGCTTCCCGCTCGCCGATGCCTTCGCCCGCCACCTGGAGACCGCCCCGACCTTGCGCCGAGTCAAGAGCGGTCGGTACGGCGAGATGGCGCCGACCGGCAAACCCCGCACCGACGCGTCCCGGGCGAACCTGCTGTCGGCCTGCTCCAGCTTCTACAGCTACGCCGTACGCGCCCGCGCCGCCGAGGCCGACCCGTTCGAGGCCGTCCTGCGTCCGATCGTCGACCCCGACGAATCCCCCACCGAGGGCCTGACCGAGGACGAGACGGCCAAGCTCATCGCGACCGCCACCGCCTGGTCCCCGCGCGCCGAAGCGCTCGTGAAGCTTCTGTACCTGATGGGCCCGCGCATCGACGAGCTCCTGGCACTCGACGCCGACCAGCTCGGCTACGACCGCGGCCACCGCACCCTGCCGCTGCGCATCAAGGGCGGCAAGATCCGCCCCAAGCCCGTCGTCCCGCTCGCCCTCGACGCACTCGAGCGCTACCTCGACGGCCGCACCGACGGACCGCTGTTCACCACCCGCACCGGAGCCCGGCTGCGCGAACCCGAAGTGTGGAAGCTGCTGCGCCGCCTCGCCGCGAAGGCCGGCCTCCCGCAGGCCGGCACCATCAAGCCGCACGTCCTGCGGCACGCCTTCATCACCGACTCCCTTGACGCCGGCGTCCCGCTCCAGGACGTCCAGGACGCGGTCAACCACAAGGACCCACGCACCACCCAGCGCTACAACCGGCGCCGCCGACGCCACGACACCCACCCGGGGCACACCCTCGCCGCCCGCATTTCCGGGCGCCTCGACGGGATCAAACCAAACAGCTAGACACGAGCTGGCGAAGTCCTCACCGGCTACAGCACCGGCGCTCTGCTCGCCGGTCTGGGCGCGGCTGGACTCACGTGCTCGTGCTGCACAACCTGATCGGCCTCTTGGGCTGGAGGCTTGCGCCCATACGACATGAGTGAGGCAGCTCACATGGAACACGCAGAGCATCCATCAGTGCCGCCCAGGGTCACGCCCTTCTACTTTCCCCGACGAAAGTAGAAGGGTGGCTACGCACAGCGACGCCACTGGGGTCGGGGCGCGCGCTGAGCGCACACAACTTGTGGTCCCCGGGCCGGATTTGTCGCGCAGCATCCGTAGACTCCTGCTCAACGCGCAAAAGGAGCCCTGCACCTCGGCGGGTTTCGTAGGCCACAAGCCGAGAGGACTCCTTGCGCGGTGTCCCAAGACGTCGGCATGACGAAAGGAACTCCGTATGGAAGAGAGTAGCCGCAAACGCTGTTCTAAGCCCAGGGCTCACCTGGACAGGTGGCGTGCCTCCACTCACCGCCACCTGCGGAAATGGATCGCCGTACATGGACAGAGTGTCCAGCATCAGCTCATCCACGGTGCGGCGTACACCCTCGGCAGCGGCGCGGTGAGCCTGATCATCGTGTGGGTTCAGAGCCGCTACTGATCATTTCGCCCCGTCGGAGATTCATGCGGCGGGGCGAAGTACTGCCAGGTGGGAGGTGCGGGTGCAGGCTCTGGACCTGTTGCGCGTCCTCTGTCGAGACCACCCCGGCGTGCATCCGTACGACGAGGTGGCCTGGGAGCGCCGTGACGTCGTCATGACCAACTGGCGTGACAGCTCGGTGAACTTCGAGCAGCGTGGCGTCGCGTTCCCCGACTTCTGGTCGGTGAACACGGTCAACATCGTCACCAGCAAGTACTTCCGCGGTGCGGCGTACACCCCGCAGTGCGAGACCGGTCTCAAGTAGCTGATCGACCGGATCGTGAAGACCTACCGGAAGGCCGGCAAGGACCACGGCTACTTCGCCTCGCCCGCCGACGTCGAGGGCTTCATCAAGACCAAGATGAAGGAAGAGGAGGAGATCCGCGCGCTGCGCGACGCGGGCTTCGACATGGACCTGGGCGGCAACGACATCACGTCCGTCCAGTACCAGAACGCCAACAACTTCGTCCGGGTGAACGACGAGTTCATGAAGGCCGCCACATCAGTCCCGTCGCCCTGACCGCCTTCTTCACTCGCCGCGCTTAGATCGCGCCGCTCGTACGCTCGCCTCCAGCGCGGCCATCAGGTCCACCGCCGGCACCGCCTCCACCGGCGACTCGGTCAGCTCGCCGCCGCTCGCCTTCGCCGCGATCAGCTGCTCGAGGGCGTGTCCGTACTCGTCGTCCAGCTCGCGCGGCTCTTCTTTCCGCTGTTCAAATCTGTCTCATGAGATGTGTGGTTCAGTCTCGATGCGTTGTGGTGGTACGAGACAGGTGAGCTGACGGGAGTTCCTCTCAGGTCCCTGGGAGGAGCGAGCGTGGATCTTGCTTTTGTGCAGTCTGGGCTGCTGGAGAGGTTCCTGGACACTGATGTCATCTCCGCAGCGGAGGTCGCTGCTCTGCTGAAGCGGCGGGGTGTGCTCGATGGGACGCCGGTGTTTCTCGACGAGGAGACGCAGATGCCGGTCCCGCCCCTGTGCGAGTTCGGCCGGTACCTGTCGACGGCCTTGCTGGACGAGAGCACGCTGAAGGACTACGGGCGGGCGGTCGGCCGGCTGGACGACTACCTGGCTGGCCTGGGCAGCGATGTGCTGTCGGCGGTGGAGTCGGATCTCGTTTCGTACCGCGACCAGCGGACCCGGTGGCAGGAGAAGCCGATCGGCGGGTCGGCGTGGGGCAAGGAGTCGTTTGTCCAGGACGACCTCTATGGGTTCCTCGTCAACAGGGGGCTCTTGTCGCACCGGCCGGCGAGGTTGGCGGCGCGGGGACGCAACGCGCTGGCGCCGCGGGTCCGGTCCAGCATGGACATCCGGCACCTGACATTTGAGCAGTACCGGTACTTGCGGGACGTGGGGTTGGGCGGCCAGCTGCCCAACGCCCAGGTTGACCAGAGCTTTCGCGGGTGGTCGCCGCTACGCAACCGGGCTGGCTCGGACATAGCTCTGGGGTCGGGGTCACGATGGCGGGAGTGGTCGACGGTGCTGCTTCCCGAGATCGGGCTTTGGCCGGGCATGCCGGGCGGGGCGGCCGAGTACACAGTGCAGGCTTGCGCGAAGTACGGCAAAGCCCGCACCGTCTACGTCCCCGAGGATGCCGTCGCCTCCGCGGACCTGTTCTGCTTGCTGGAGCGTCCGGAGATCGTCCGCCGGGCTGCCCGGACTCTGGAGCGCAAGGCCCGCGACCTGTTCGTGGTGGGCGAGGTCGACGTGGCCGGCGGCCGGGTGCGGGGCATCCTGGACGGCGTTGTGCGTGAGTTCCAGATGTCGGCCATGCCTGCCAAGCTGCGGCGGATCACCGTCTATGAGGGCGCGTTCGGCCTGGAGGCGTTGTCCCTGTTCGTCTGCCGCGGCGGGCTGATGCCGGGGGCGGACGCCTGGAAGAACTACCGCCACCGGGCCTGGACGCGCACGAACGCGCTCGCCGACGAGACCACTCCGCATCTGCCCGCTCGACGCTGGAGATGGCACGACCTAAGGCACACCTACGCTCTGCAGCTGCTGACTTACCTGGAGAACATCATGGACGGCCGGGAGCCAGACCTGCAGGCCCGCCGCCGTCGGCATCGCTCCTACCTGACCGGACACATCCGGCACAACCCCCTGCTGATCGTCAGCCGCCGACTCGGTCACGCCAGTCCGGAAACCACGTACCAATATCTCCAGTACACCGACGACTTGATCGACGAGTTCGAGGCCGCGTTCGCCAGCTGGGTCGGGGACGACGAGGCGACCTACGCTCAGATCGCCGCGCACGCCCTGTCCGACACCAAGGGCCGCCGCTGATGCCGGCGGCACGCAAGTCGGGCCGCAGTAAGCAGGAGCGCGAACGGCTTCTGGCAGCTCTGGCGAACCCGGTTCCGGCGGGCGGCGCCGGACCCCGAGTCGTCGCGGGCCCCGGGTATCTACTGGCCGTGGATCCATCGCGTTACCGCTGTTCGCTACTGGCCATGCAGTTAGCGGACGAGTGGGTCGAGTATGTGGCAGCCACAGGCATCACGATCCATGCCAAGGTCTACGACCAGGCGATCGACCGGTTCTGCCGATACGTGGACGAGCACCTGGGGCCGCCGGCGGCGAAGGCGTCGCTCGCTGAACCTAGTGCTGTGGCCGGGATGGTTCACCGTTGGCTGTTCACGCGGCGGTCACGAGGGGGTGTCCGCCCCAGCGGATGCCTTTCTCGCTGCGGATGCGTGCGCGCTCCTTTCGTTGGGCGGCCAGGACGTCGGGGTGGCGGGCGTTGGTGTTGCGCCAGCGCAGGTAGGCGTGCAGGGCGCGGGTCTGGACGGTGTGGTTGGGGTGGTGGGAGTTGGCGAGGGTGAACTGCCGCAGCGGCCCGAAGTGCGCCTCGACGGGGTTGGCCCAGGAGGCGTTGGTCGGGGTGAAGCACAGCTCCACCCTGTTCTTCTTCGCCCAGACGCGGATCTTGGTGCCCTTGTGTGCGGAGAGGTTGTCCATGATCACGTAGATCGGGGCGCCGTCCGGGCGGGCGGCACGGATCGACTTCAGCGCGGCCAGGGAGTTCGCGGCACCTTTGTGGCGGCGGTTGACGCCCCACAGAGTGTCGTCGCCGACCGAGTAGCAGCCGTGGAAGTAGGTGACCCCGTGGGTGCGGTGGTAGGTCGCCGGGACCCGTTCGGGACGGTTCTGCTTCGCCCAGCAGGACCCGCCGGTGGGGCGGATGCCCAGCGGGCCGAACTCGTCGAAGGCGAAAACGCGGTCGGGGAAGTTGTCCAGGATGTGCTCGATGCGGTCGAGCTTGGTGTCGCGCTCGGGGTCGGTGGATTCCTTCCAGGTCTTGGTCCGCTGGAAGGTGACCCCACGGCGGGCGAGCAGGCAGCGCAGGGCCTCGCGGCCGATGCGGATCACCCGGCCGTGGACCTTGCGCAGGTAGGCGGCGAGTTTGCGGATGGACCAGCGGGTGAAGGGCTGGCCGAGTTTGGCCGGGCGGGTAGTGGCCGTCGCCACGACGAAGTCCTCGTCATCACGGCTGAGCAGGCGGGGACGGCCTCCCGCCCACCGAGGGTCCAGGCAGGCCAGGCCGATCTCGTTGAACCGGTGGATCACATCGCGCACCGTGTCCTCATCGGCCTGCACCAGCTGGGCGATGACCGGCACCCGGTTCCCGCCGGCCGAGGCCAGCAGCATCATCGCCCGCCGGTAGCGCACCGTGCTGGTGCTGCCCCGGCGCACGATCTGCTGCAGCCGCTGCCCCTCCTGGTCGGTCAGCCTGCGGACTCGAACGGGCTCTGCCACTACGCGCCTCCACGGTGCCGGATCGGATATGTCCTCACATCCAACCGGCCCAGCACCTACCAACGCGACCAGCAACCCGGTGAACCATCCCGGTCACAGCACTAGCCTCTTCAAAACGCTGGCCGACTGGGAGCTGTCCCTGCCCGAGGACTACGCCGAGGGCTCGACCAGACCACGTCTGACGGCAAGCGTCCTGCGCACTCTGATCGTGCGCCGAGACGACCACCCTGAGCGCCCGGTCGCTCCGGATCTGGCCCGGCTGGCCCGCGGCCCCGCCCTCCTCGGCTGGGGCGAGTGGACGGAGCGGGACGAGTTCACCCGCCAGGAGAAGCGGGCACTGGTCCGCGCGGCCTGGCAGAGCGCTCACACCACCCGCAAGCGTCTACACGAAGGCTGGGCCCTGGCTGAGCGGGGACGCCATCCCTCGCGAGGCAGCTGGACCAGCATTCCTGACCTGCTCTGGGGCCTGGCCCGCGATGAGATCACGCCGGACGACATCCGTCACAACACGCCGCCTCCCGGCCAATGGCCGACGGAACTGCAAGCTTTCACTGCCGGGGACGGACGCTTCATCCCACGACAAGCGCGGATCCGGCTCGGTCGGCGGCTGCTCCGTGAGCTCTATCCGGTTACCGGCGAACTGCACGCCTTCCGGGTCCTGCTGATGGACGCCACCGGCTACGCCTCCGAGGAGGTCACCGGCTTCGGTGAGTCCGAGGTGGAGTTCCTGCCCAAGGGCGTCCGTCTCACCCTGCTCAAGAGCCGTGCCGGGCTGCTGCGGCACCGAGCCTTCCGCGACAGAACCGCTGCCGATACGCCGACGGCAGAGGAGAGCGACGGGCGGCTCACCGTGAACTGGCCACGACGCGAGGCCAGCGAGGTGGTCCGCCAACTGTTGGATGTCACTGCGCGGGTCCGCGCCAAGGCCCCGCACGTCACCCAAACGCTCTTCGTCAGCGCAGTCGTCCGCAACAACTTCGAACCGTTCTTCGGCCAATGGCTCACCGACTCCCCAGGCGGCTCGTTCGGCGAGTGGCTGGACACCATGGGCGTCGAGATCAAGGGCGACCGCCACATTGGGCGTCTGCGCAAGTCCGTCAAGGTCGAGAAGGCCATCGTCACCGAAGGGCGCGTCGGCGCCGCCGCCGACGATCACACTGAGCAGACCTTCGCCGGTCACTACGCACAGGGCACCACGCTGCGGATCATGTCCGGCCGGACGATCACCACGGCCCAGCAGCACTGGTTCGACCAGGCCCTTGCCCGCGTCGACGGCCCCATTGTCATTACCCCCGACGTCGCCGAGGACATCGATCAGCCCCAGCTGCGGGATGCGGGCCTGTCCGCTGACGAAGCCGAGGCCATCATGGCAGGCCAGCTCGACATGGGCGTCTCGCACTGCAGGAACCCCTACGAGTCGCCGTTCAGCCCGCCCGGCGAGCTTTGCGCCGTGGCACCGCTGCGCTGCCTGGAGTGCCGCAATGCCTGGATCCTGCCTTCCAATCTCCCTCAACTTCTCCTCTTCGAAGACCACCTGAAGAGGCTTCGCACACGATTGGCCCCGCAGGTCTTCACCCGGCTTTGGGGGCAGAGCTGGGTGAACCTGCGAGCTGTTCTGACCGACCGCACAGACGAGGAAAACGCCGCGGCCCGCAAACACATCGACGCCGGTGATGCCGTCCTGGACCTGCCCCTGACCGCGACTACGGAGTTCGACGCATGATCCTGGTGCTGCCCCAGCAGCGGCGACCGTCTCTCTTCCGCGACGACGAACCCGTCGTCCAAGGCCGCGCTCTGCTGCCCGGAGCCCGCGTTCCCCGGTTCGGCGACACACGCAGCTGGGACTTCAACGGTGTCCTCAAACGCCCCGCCAACGTCAACCGGGGCACCTGGAAAATGAGCTTCAGCAAAGAGCTGGAGGACCCCTACTGGAACCTGCTGGCACGCGAGTTTCTGATGTTCACGTTCAACCAGCGCCACCTGGCGGCCCTCAAGGCCGGCGTCGCCCTGAACGGCTGCTCCGACCCACGGACCTTGATCCAGTCGGCCTCGCACCTGCGGACGATCGCACGCTGGGCGCAGGAGGCGGGGCACCCTCCGCGTCCAGATACCTGGACAGTCGAAGACCTCCGGCAGCGCATCACCGACCTGGTCTCGGGCGGCGCTGTCCCGGGCACCGTCCTGGGGCATGTGACCACCTTGAAGAGACTGGCGGCGGCCGAGCCACTCCTGAGCTTGCCCTGGCCGGCCGGAGACCCGTGGCCTGAGCAGAGTGGATCCAGCGTCGCCCAGCGCAGTGCTGAGCAGGGGCTCTCGACGCCTGCCGTTCCACCGGAGACCTGGTTTCCACTGATTCGTGCCGCCTGGGCCTACATCCACAAGTTCACCCCGGACGTTCTTCGCGCCGACCGTCGGCTGCGTGAGCTCCATGCCGCCGCACAGGTCTCCAGGCGCGGCATCGACGCACGACTCAAGGAGTGGTTCGCCGACGACCGGAACAAGGTCCCCGTCCATCCCCCGTCGTCCAAATGGCCAGCTGGGCAGGTGAATTGGAAGCTGCTGACGCTCGTCCTCGGCTACGACCCTTTGAACAGCAATGCCTTCGCCATCCGAGCCGACATCCGTCACAAGCGCCGTGAGATGGTCCTGGACGCCGTGGCCATGGGGCGGACGACGACGGACACGTTGGCCGGGGAACTGGTACAGGTCCTCCGGGAAGACGGCAGCACCGGCCCCTGGCACCCCGGGATCGACTCGCAAGCGCTGTTCGACCTGAAGAAGGCTCTTCGCGAAGCGGCATTCGTGCTGGTCGTCGGGCTCTCCATGATGCGTGACTCAGAGATCCACGAAATCATGCGGGGATCCGTCGTCGAGCACTACAACGCTCCCTCCATCTCCTCCACGAAGATCAAGGGAACCGCCAACCGGCCTGGAAAACACTGGTGGATCGCCGCCCCCGTCGTTGAGGCCCTTGCGGTCGCAGAAGCGGTCTCCGTCCACCCCGAACGCGTCTTCGCACCCGTTTACACCCATCGGTGCCGGCAGGACGACAGCGTCGTGGGTGTCTCCATGCTCGCCGCTTTCGTGCAGTTCTCGAATGCCGGCCGGGCCTGGTCGGGCCTCGACGAGATCCCCACCACCTACATCCGTCCCCACATGTTCCGCCGCACGATGGCGATGCTCACCGACCAGTTCCCTGGCTCCGAGATCGCCACTGGCATCCAGCTCAAGCACGTCGCCGCTCGGGCCCTGGCCAACGCCACGACCCGCGGCTACGCGGCGTCCGACTCCGACTGGGCCAATTACCTCACCGATGCCCTCGACAACGTCAAGTTCCGCAAGATCAAAGACCTTTACCAGCGCCACACTGCAGGCGAGGAGATCGGATTCGGTCCCGGCGCCGAGCGCGTCAAGGACGCATTCGATCAGATCACGGCGAGCGTTAAGGCTCGCAACGGCGATGCCCGCACCGCCGACTCCCTCCTGCGAACCACCAGAATCCACATCCGTTTCGGCATGCTCAACAACTGCACCGCAGACCACACCAACCCAGTCGGAGCCGTCTGCCTCGAAAACGCGATCATTCCCGACGGCCACGTCGGACCCCTCGACTGGCGATGCCGACCCGACCGCTGCGGGAACAGCATGATCGGCCCCGAGCACCTCCCGATCTACGACTCTCACCAGCGCAAACAGCTGGAGATCATCAACAACCCGGCCATCCCTGCCGTTCGCCGGGACCTCGCCGAGCGCGAACTGGACATCACCCGCAACGTCTTCACGATGGCGAGGGAAGCCCAGTGACCCATCCCACCAATGCCCTCCGAGATGAGGTCAGCCCCAAGACCGCTGCCGCTGTGCGGGCAGCCATGACCCGCCTCTTCGAAGGGCGCCCCCAACGGACCGACGGCCGCCTCACGAAAGAAAACCTCTACAAAGAAGCGCAGGTCAGCCGCGCAACGATGAATCGGGCGCACACCATCCTGGCCGAGTGGGACGCCCACGTCGCCGCCCACGGCAAGACGACCCCCGGCGAGGCACAGCGCGACGCGACCATCACGGAACTAAAGCGGCGCCTGGCCAAGAAGACCCAGGAGTGCTGTCTCCTGCAGAACAAGCTGAAGGCAACAGCCACCGCTATCGCCGCTCTCTACCACGACAACGAAGCCCTGCGACAACAGCTTGCCCGGCAGGTCTCAGCCTCCGTCACGCCCATCCGTCCCCGCGGCCCTCGCCAGCGCCGCTAACGCCCTGCTCAAGGACCGGCGATCGATAAGCGCTACCTCAAACGCGCGATTTGGCCCAATTCTCGACAGTCTCTGCGAACTGCGCATAGCTTGAGGGGCCGTCACACGCTGTGACCATTCCGACCCAGGAATGACCCTCGGGCTCAGCACGGAGCACCCAACTCCCGGAATCACCACCCTTTGTCGGACTCGAGATGCTTCCCTTCCAACCCCAGTCCCTGCCGGCGTGGCGAATCTCAATGAGGTCTTCAAAGCAATAGTCGATCCCACCAATCGCAATACTCCGGCGAAGAGCCAAAGCGCCGATTTCGAGGCGGCGATTTCCTGATCGCGACGACACTTCAACCGCCTCCCCTTCAGTAACTTCCGAGATTGGGACCGTGCGCACGATCGGGCCAATCTTTCGCACGGACGCCGTCACCGCGATGGCGGGATCAAGCCACACCAGGGCAGCATCCACAGTATTTGCCGGGCCAACACCGCGACATAGATTTCCGGGGCCAATCAGGCTGCCATGGGTGGAGTGACAGCAGCGCCCGATAACAGACCCGCCGTCAGGATCGCTAGGCTGAACGGCATCCGATGGCGCTTCAATTACATGTCCACAGGTAACGGCATAGGGCACGCCGTCAATAGTGAGAATTCCGCCGAGGGTACCGTTAGATCGCTTCCCCGCCTCCCCAATTGAAATCCCGCCAATCAGTGGACGGTGGGACTTTCGGGGCCCCAAGTTGGCAGTTGCTACAGGCCGCGCTGCCAGACGCACACGCCACGGGAGCTGACTCGTCGCACCCCAAAGGTCTTCAAGGATGCCGCGCTCAGCCGAGGGATCATGAAGCACTGTGAAGACGACGCCCGGCCCCTCCTGGCCTTGCGCTCGCCACGGAGATTGGCGGATTGCCTCAAAGGCACGACAGGTCCAGTTTGGGTCACAGCGCGGCACGCGATACTGATCCGGAATATCATCGAGCAAGTTGCGAAAAATATCCGAATCCGGCGGCCATGGCCCCCGGCGCATCCATAGCCCCAGGTCCGCTAGAAAGTGGTCGAGCGAATTCCATTCCGCTGTCGTCATAGTGGTACGGAGCCGCCACAGGCGACGAAGTATCGGATCGCTCTCAATGAGCAGACCGGTGACGTTTCGGAAGCCAAGGATTTGATTGAAAGAATCAATCGCCTCTCGGCCGATAGAGCGAAGGGCCTCCACTTACTCCCCATTCTCTGCAATGCGCCTCTTTTCTGGCACATATAGACTTGCCACCACTGCATACAAGGCCGGGAGGCCCAGTGCAAGCCCGGCATTATAGAGGTCGATCTCTTGCGCTAACCCTCCTGAAGCATAAGCCCAAATAGTGAAAGCGCCGATACCAATGGTGATTGGCACCCACCGATGCTTGTACTCTGCGTCCGGGTATAGCTTGAGCAGAAATACAAATGTTGCAACCAGCAGAACCCCAAAGGTTACCCAAAGCTCCACGGTGCGCGAGATCGTATGAGCATTCGTGCCCTGGATAAATACGGTCGAGATAGCTAGATACGGACCGCTAGTCTCGATCGGAAAGAACTTCGCCAGTTGCTCGAGGGCAGGATCTCGCTCACCCGACTGCGCCCTCGCCCCGCGCCCGCCACTTACTGCCGTCACGGCACGTGCCATACCAGTGGCCTCCAGGTCGGTTCCGCGCTGTCGGAAAGAAGCCAAAAGTTGCGTTGAATACATCGCAAGAGAGGGCCAGCGGGTCGGTCACACCGCTGGGGCCGCTATTGCACCAGCGGCCAAGCAGCGGCAGGCGGGGTCCGGCGACTGCCTCCTCTGTCGCACCGGCACAACTGGCCGCAGCGTGCGAGGCATGAGAAGGCCCCCGACAGCCCTCAGCACCTCGATACGCCGGATTCGCATCTTGTGCGGTCCTCTCCTTGCTCGGGGCTACCTGGCCACAGTGCTGGTCGGCCTGTCTATGCATCACTGATTGCGCCGATCAGCGGCGCGTCGATGGCTGGCCGAGCCATACGGCCCGGGAGCGATGCCGAGCTATCGGCGCTCAAGCACCAGGTGGTCGCGATGCCCGCGGCTGAGGGACGAATACAGAGGGTTTCGAATGCGTGACGGGGCACCAGCTGCCCGCAGTGACATGGCGGTTCAAAGCTTCAGGGCCTGCCGCCAGGACCATGACCTCTTGGAGTCAGCGAATCGAGGGCAGGGCCTTGTCGGGGTGGGCGGCGCAACGCCTGACGCAGAAGGGCCTCGACTTCCGCCACCGAGGCGGTCGCTCAGAAGTTCCATGTCTCATGAGACATACGCAGTCTGGAGAACTTCTCGATGCCGGTCAGCTCCCGGATCAGCACCTCGGCGAGCTCCAGCTCCCGGTCCGTGACCGGTGCCGACGGGCCAAATCCCCAGGCTCGCGAAGCTCGTCCTCCCACAGCAGAGTCTGCAGGACGAGCACGCCGCGGCGGGGACGCAGCAGGGCCAGGCGCTCGCGGCTCCTGATGGCGACCTTGGCCACGCCCACCATTCCGGTGCGCGCGAGGGCTTCCACGAGCAGGGCGTACGGCCTCTCGGCGCCCGGACCGTCGGGGCCTGCGTAGTACGGCTTGCTGTAGCTGATCGGGTCGATGCCCGCTCCCGGTACGAAGCCGAGTACCTCGCAGGTGTGCTTGGTCGGCAGCGGCAGGCGGGCCAGGTCCTCCTCGGTGAGCGGCACCATGCTGCCGTCGGGCAGCGCGAAGCCGCGCCCGACCTCGTCGTACGGGATCTCCCGGCCCTCGGCACGGCAGAAGCGCCGGTGCTCGACCCGGCTGCCGTCGGAGGAGTGGATCTCGTGGAGGCGCACGGCGTGCTCCTCGGTGGCCCCGTACAGCCGGACAGGCAGCGCGACCATCCCGAACTGGATCAGGCCGGACCAGATGGCCCTCATGACTCCAGCCTCGGCCGCTGCCAGTCAGGGCGCATCCCGCGGCGTGTCTCCGAATGCGCCGAGACGGTACGGGGGCCAGGCCCCCGATACGTCGCCGTGTCACCCTCGTCCCCCTGGGGAGCTACATCGGATACGGCTCTCCAGCAGGATGCTGACCAGGAAGTTCCGCCGTAGCGTCGCTCTGGCGACCATCTGGAAGGGAAGTGTCATGGGCGAGCAGAAACCGATCTGCCCAGCCGCGCCGGGGTCTGCTGGCCATCCGGCTCGCACGCTCCTGTGGATGCCGCTTGCGCCTGCCCCGGAGCGGCACGCACCTGTTCGGCCTTCGGCCGTGCACCGTGAGCCCGGGCCCGGCACGATTGCTGCACGCCTGACTTGCGGACCCCACCGAAGTACTCACGATGTCCGACAATGATCGCGTGCCTGAGACGACCGTCCCCACGGCGGACCGCCCCACCCTCCCTTACACGGTCAACACGGCTACTGGCCTGCGCATCTTGCGAGCCGACCTGGTCACCACATGCGCCCGTCCCATGCCACCGCTGGCCTGGCCCCGCTGGCTGCGCTGGCTGCCCCACATCCTGGTGTGCCTCACCGCCACCCTGATGGCCGCGGCGGCCGACATGACGGCCCCGGTCATGGGAATCGCGGATGCGGCCACGCTGGTGGTCGCACTGCGGTGGCCGGCACCCGCCTGGTGGCTGTCGATGGCAGTCCTCACCGGCATCACGCTGGAGTATCCGCCTGCCCAAGACGGGCAGCTTTACGTGTGGATGGTGCACGCGGGCGTCCTCTTCCTCCTCACGCTGCGGGTGTACTTGTTGTCCGCAGTCACCGCGGCGGTACTGAGCGCCCTGCTGGCTGTGATCCTGAAGCTGTCCGGCTGCGCTGTCGACTCATGGAAGGTGATCGTCGGGGCGCTTTCGTTGTTCGGTCTGGCCGTGCTCATCGGTGCCGTGGCCCGCGGCCGCCGCCAGGACCATTCACGCCTCACCAAGCAGATCGCCGCCACCGCCCAAGAACGGGCGCTGCGCACCGTCCTGGAGGAACGCACCCGGATCGCGCGCGAGTTGCATGACGTCGTGGCCCACCACATGTCGCTCATCTCCATCCAGGCCGATGCCGCGCCCTACCGGGTGCAGAACCCCCCACCGGAGCTGGTCACCGAGCTGGCCTCGATCCGCACCACCGCGCTGGAGGGGCTGGCTGAACTGAGTCACTTGCTTGGCCTGCTGCGATCGGATGCCGACGACAGCACGACCGGCACCAGCCCGCAGCCCTCCCTCGCACAGCTCGATGCGCTCCTCGGCAGCGTGCGCGCCGCCGGTCTGCACGCCACCATCCGGATCGAAGGCACGGTCCGCCCGCTGTCGCCGGGCGTGGAACTGTCGGCCTACCGCATCATTCAGGAAGCCCTCAGCAACGTCCTGCGCCATGCCCCCGGAGCCGGGACAAGCATCGAACTCACCTATACGCGGGACGCTCTGTGCCTGCGCGTCCTCAACGGCCCTGCCACGCTTCCGGCCGGCACCTCGCCCGGATCCGGGCACGGCCTCACCGGCATGCGGGAGCGCACCGCGATGCTCGGCGGCGACTTGGCCATCGGCCCCACCCCCGACGGCGGATACGAGGTCACCGCCACCCTGCCCGACCCCGCCTCGCCCGCCACCAGCAAGGAGATCGACCAGTGGCCATCCGCGTAGTCATCGCCGACGACCAGGCCATGGTCCGGGAAGCCTTCTCCATCCTGCTCGGCGCCCAGCCCGACATCGAAGTCGTCGCCACCGCCGAAGACGGCGCTCAGGCCGTCGAGCGGGCCGGAGAACTGACACCCGACGTGATCGTGATGGACATCCGGATGCCGGGCATGGACGGCATCGAGGCCACCCGCCAGATCGCCTCCCGCCCTGGCACAGCAACGAAGATCCTCATCCTGACCACCTTCAACCTCGACGAATATGTGTACGAGGCGCTGCGCTCTGGGGCTTCCGGGTTTCTCCTCAAAAGCGCCTCCGGAGTCCAGCTCGCGGAAGCCGTACGAGTACTGGCCCGGGGCGAAGCCCTTCTGGCCCCGGACATCACCAAACGGCTCATCGCGGAGTTCTCCCGTGTGAGCCCCGCCGCCAAGCGGCCGACCGGGGTGCGCATCGACGCCCTCACCAACCGCGAGACCGAAGTCCTCGCACACGTGGCCCAGGGCCTGTCCAACGCCGAAATCGCCCAGAAACTGGTCGTTTCCGAAGAGACGGTCAAGACCCACTTCGGCCGCATCCTACGCAAACTGCAACTACGCGACCGCACCCAGGCCGCCATCTTCGCCTACGAAACCGGCCTGATCACCCCCGGCAACGCCGCCCGCTGAAAACGCCGCATTGCCCCGTGCGCACCCCTACACGCCCACGCCATCCCGGATCCAGGCCCCACCCGCGCATGGGCGATGGGAACCGGCGGAATTTCAGGGATTTCCATCATGCTGCTCCCGGACCCGCGTAGCTCTGGAGGGCTACGCCGCAGGATGGCTCCTGCGGGGGACGCAGAGGACTGCCCCGGAACGCCAATCTCGTGGTGTCCAGTACGGAGGCTTACTGATCGTTTCAGAATGAAGTTCGGTGTGGGGCTTGGCAGTTGGGTGTGGTGGCGGCAGGATCTGTTGGGTGTCTGCTGATCTTGTGCCTGATGACCTGTGGGAACGTGTGGCGTCGCTCTTGCCTGCTCGTCCGCCTCGGCGGCATCGGTATCCCGGGCGGTTGCCGGCGGATGACCGGGCTGCGTTGCGGGGCATCGTTTATGTGCTGTGCAAGAGCGTGAGCTGGCGGGACGTTCCCGCAGAGCAGGTCGGCTGCAGCGGGGTGACGGCCTGGCGGCGGCTGCGGGACTGGACCGAGGCCGGGGTATGGCCCCGCCTGCACGAGGTTCTTCTGGCGGAACTACGCAGAGAAGGCCTGCTGGAGATGGATGACGCCGCGATCGACGGCTCTCACGTCAGGGCCCTCAAAGGGGGGCTCACACCGGACCTTCGCCGGTCGACCGTGCCTCGGCCCGGCAGCAAACACCACCTCATCGTCGACCGGCACGGCACACCGCTCGTCGTCACGCTGACCAGCGGAAACCGCCACGACGTCACCCAACTCATGCCGCTTCTGGACGCCATCCCGCCGGTCCGCGGGTTACGCGGCCGACCCCGAAGCCACCCTCGACGGCTCTTCGCCGACCGGGGCTACGACTTCGACAAATACCGCCGCCTCGTCCGGGCTCGAGGGATCACACCCAAGATCGCCCGCCGCGGCACCACCCACGGCTCCGGGCTCGGCAGGACCCGCTGGGTCGTCGAGCGCACCTTCGCCTGGCTCCACCAGTTCAAGCGACTCCGCATCCGCTACGAGATACGCGCCGACCTGCACCTCGCCCTGCTCCAACTCGCTTGCAGCATCATCTGCTTGAGACGACTCCGAACCTCATTCTGAAACGATCAGTTAGTCCGCCTCCCGCACACCCATTCCCAAGGAACACCATCATGTTCACAAACCGACGCCCGGCCGCTTTGCCGGCGGCCATCCCTCCCGGCAGGGTCAAGAGGACGCTGCGCGTCGTGGTCGCTCTGATCGCCTCCGTCGTGGCCTTCCTGACCACCACGATCATGCTGGGTGCATACTTTCCGGCGATCCCCAAGGCCGGTGTGATCGGTCCAGTGCTCGGCGGCCAGTACCCCTTCCACATAGCCATCCTCGCTCTAGTCGGCGTCCTCCTGGGAGCCTTGGCCTGGCGCAGCGGCCTGGCGCGCTGGGGCCGCGTCCTCACCGCGGTCACCACGCTGTCCATCGTGGCCGCGCTGGCCATCGGCGGCATCCAGTTCAGTGCCGCACAGAAGGCGGGTACGAAGGTGTCCTTCGGCGAGATCTTCAGTCAGCTCGCCTACCCCAACGCCACCCCGGACACGACCCAGGTGTACGCCGCCCGCGACGGCCAGGCGCTCAAGGCTGACCTGTACCTGGCCAAGCACAGCCGGAACAGCAAGGTGCCGGCCATCCTCCTTGCCCATGCCGGAGGCTTCCGCACCTTCGACAAGAGCGACCTGCGCGGTACGGGACGCTGGCTGGCCGACCACGGTGTGGCGGCCATCGCCGTCGACTACAGCCTGGCCACCCCCAGCCGACCCACCTGGAACGCCGCCCCGCAAGACCTGCTATCCGCCCTGAGGTGGGTGCAGGACCACGCCGACGAGTACAGCGTCGACCTCTCCCGCATCTCCATGGGCGGCATGTCCGCCGGTGCACTCTCGCCATGAACACCGCCTACCGCCTCCAGAACGGCACGATCCATGCCACCGACGGCCCCACCCCCAAGCCCCCGTCCTCCGTCGTCGGCTTCTACCCCGGCACAGACGTCACCCAGATGTGGAAAGACAACGTTTCAGGCTCCCGCGAGGCCGCAGAACTCTTCACCGGCGGTACCCCTGACCAGTACCCCGAGCGCTACCGCGAAGTCTCCCCGACCACCGACATCCGAAAAGGCCTGCAACGCACGCTGCTCGTCGTGGGCGACCGCGACCGCAGCGCCCGTCCCGAAACCATCAAGGGCTTTGCCGCATCACTCCGAGCCGACGGCCTAGACACCACATTCAAGGAACTGCCCTTCGCCGAACACGCCTTCGACGACGCCTACGGCAGCCTCACTTCGCAAACCAGCCGCCAGATCCTCCTCGACTTCCTCACCAAGGGCAACCTGCAGACCCGCCCCTCTTTGTGAACCGTTCCGGGTTCAGTAGAGACTCGATTCCATGAAAGTATCGAGTCATGGCTCGCCCTTCCTCCTATCCCCTTGAGCTGCGCAAACGAGCGGTCCGACGCCCCAGATACCCGGTCCCGCCGCCCGATCTCCCCGCGGTCCGACCGGGGTTCCACGCCCAGATCTCCCGCACCGGCGCGCGAACACCCTGAACTCCTCGCCGACGTTCACCGGTTCGCGTCCGTGATGCTTCCCCACACCGACGAGGAGCCGCGATGCCGCGCCGCCTTTCCTATCGCCAGGGCACGCCCAATTGGGTGGAACTGCTGACCACCGACCCGGAGGGGGCTCGGTCCTTCTACGGCCGGCTGTTTCACTGGGAGTTCGAAGAGCGACCGATGTACGGGGGCTCGGCCTGCTCGGTGGCGGTCATGAACGATGGCGTGGTCGCCGCCCTGGTCTCTCCAGCCCCTGGCACGGCGACGCAGGAAACCTCTGCGACCTGGCGGACCCACCTCGCCGTCGATGACGTCGACGCCACGGCGACCGGCTTCGAGGCGGCCGGCGGCCGACTGCTGACGCCGCCGGTCGATGCCCTGGAATCCGGCCGGGTCGCGTTCGGGGAGGATGTCATCGGAGTGGGGGTCGGCCTGTGGCAGGCGAAGGACCACATCGGCGCCACGGTGGTCAACGAGCCCGGCGCCTTCATCTGGAGTGAGCTCATGACCCCCCGCACGGAGGCGGCGGCGGCGTTCTACGAGCAGGTTTTCGGCCTCACCACGACGACCGTCGATCTGGCCGGCACCCCCTTCACGGGCTTCACGGTGGGCGGGGAGATGATCGGCGGGCTCATCCCTCCGCAGCGCGAGGGCGTCCAGCCTCGCTGGATCGTCTACTTCTGCGTCGCGGACGTCGACGAGGCCGTCGAGCGCGTCGGGAAACTCGGCGGAGCCGTCGTTCACGGTCCGATCGACACCCCCGTCGGGCCGTTGGCTGCGCTGCACGACCCGCAGGGAGCAGCGTTCAGCATCTGGGCCTTCAACGGGGAGACGCAGTAACAACGACCCCGCAAGGTGTCGATCTCCGCACGGGGGGTGAAGGCATCGCCGGGAGGTTGCCGTCAGTGAGCAGCGGGCGTGTCCAGCCAACGGGACAGACCCATAGTCCGAAGCGATGGAAGAGCTGGAATTGCTGCTCCTTCGGGCAGGGAGCCTGCGGTCCAGGGCGTTCGAGTGCGCCAGGAGTTCGTGGTCCGTGCACCAACGAGGCTCCCCGGCGGAAGAGTCGAGAGTCAGACGTCTCGCTCAACCGCCGGGGAGCCTTATCCGTTCTGCATCGAAAACGGGCGTGGCAGCCGCGGCCGGCCGCGCGTCCAGGGCGTGGGAGGCGGGAGCGGCGCCGAGCACAGACAGGACAGCGAGGACGAACGCGGGCAGGCCGCGCCGCATCAGGTTCTTGATCACATGAGTGGGTCTAGCGCGGCCCTCGTGGTCTGCGACAGGGCGTGAGCAGCCAACTCACCCGTGTGGGCGGCTGGATTCACCGCGGAAACGATCACTTCGCCCACACCAGCGCCGAACGCGACAGGACATTCACGCCAGGCAGGGACTGGAACCGCAGCATCAACCACCGCGCCGGTCCCCGGTCCGGTCAGTGGAACACGACGGCGCGACCGGTGGCGATGCTCGTGCGGCACACCTGGTACAGCTGGTGCCAGGCGGACCTCTCCATGTCGAAGAGGTCGTCGGATGCGGTGTCCAGGCGGGCCCTCTCCTCGTCTGAGAGGTGCCGGTCCCGGTCGAGCCGGACTCCGATGGCGGGAGCGAAGCCGCACAGTTCGGCGAGCAGCTGCTGACTGGAACCGACCATCCCGCCGCCCTCCACCTGCTTCTCCGCCGGCAGGAAGAGTGGATCGTCAAAGTCGACCGGCACGTAGAAGCCCGCACTGTCCGAGTGGCACAGCAGGTGGGAGCTCATCATCGTTGACTCGTCGAAGACCTTGTCCTCGTCGCGTTCGTACTGCTCAGCGCTGGTGGCCGATGCGGGCGTGACGGACTCGCCCCGGGCCGCCAGCACGAAGACGCGGCGCAGGTGGTGCAGGTGGCTGGTGGGGAAACTTATGAAACGCAGACGTGACGTTTCGTCCAACGCCGGCTCCTGCCAGACGATTCCCTCATCGGCCAAGGCCCGGCTGAGAAGGTCGAATCTCTCCTGCCAGCGTACGAGCGCCTCGTGCTCCTCGACGCCGGCCATGTTCTGAAGCATGCCAACCGAAATATGAAGTCCCATGGCCGGAAGGCTAGACGCCGGCTCTGACAGTCACGGCAGCAACCGTCGAGCGGCGGTCTCGGCGCCGTCACTCGCACCGCTTCGACGACGAGCGCGGCACGAGCCGTCACGGCGGGCCGGAGGGTGACTAGCCGACCCAGCCCTACTACCCCTCCGACATGGCCAAAGCACGGGGACGGCTGGAGCACTGGACGAAGACCGCGTGACCGTCACCCGCCTCTTCCAGCCCATGCACCAGGTCGTTACCGGACTCTCCCCCGACCTCCAGATCACCGTCAGCGACCACGCCGACCTGCCACATGCCTGGTACCAGGAAGCCCTCCGCTACAACTGGCGCAACGGCGAGAAACTCATCCCCACCACCTGGCTCGACAACCAGCCCACCCCCGAGACCACACCACATACCGGCGATCAGAAGCCGTTGACCTATCGATCTTGAGTGCGATGTGATCGAAAGTGGCTGCCGGGGCGAGTGAACCTGGTCGTGACCGTGCATGAGGACAGGGCCCCTGGCGCAGTTCGGAGTTGCTGAGACGCCGATCGCACCTGGAGGCCCTGTTGTCTATGTTGTACGCGGTCGAGGGCGAGGATCTCAACTCGTCCGTCGTGTCGTGCGATTGCCTCGCTCACCGGTTCGGGAACGCGGCCGATCAGCCCGACCGGGCGCCGGCGTACGGCACGGATCTGACGAATGCCGAGTGGCAGGAGATCCGTCCGCTGCTGCCGGTGCCGGCATGGCTGGAGGGCCGGGGCGGACGTCCGGAGGGCTACTGCCACCGCCAGATGCTCGACGCCGTCTTCTACGTCCTGGACAACGGGATCAAGTGGCGAGCGATGCCGGTGGACTTCCCGGCCTGGGACCGGGTCACGCCTTCTTCCGCCGATGGCGGGAGACCGGGCTGATCGCCGAGTTCCACGACCGGCTGCGCGGGAAGGTCCGCGAGAGGGTGGGTCGGGAAACGGAGCCGACGGCTGCGGTCATCGACTCGCAGTCCGTGAAGGCCGACGCGGTCGTCGGCGCCGGCAGTCGGGGCTACGACGCCGGGAAGAAGACATCCGATGCGAAGAACACGTCAAGCGGCAAGGGCAAGACGGGGCTCTTGAGCGTTCGGGAAGGCCACGGCCTCGTTGAACGGGACGCGGTGAGACAGGCAGTGGTGCAGGCAGCCGATCATCCGGTTGAAGAGGTTTCTCTGCGCGGCCGTGTGGCGGTCTCCGGCCTCTCGTCGGCGGTCGTAGTGGGCCCGTGCTCCGTCCGAATGGGCCATCGCCGAGAAGGCCCACATGTAGCCGACACCGGCCAGTCTCTGGTTCTTGACCCTGCGGGCCGCGACGGACACGCTTTTGCCGGAGGCTCTGGTGACCGGGGCGGATCCCGCGTACGCCTTCAGACCTCTGGCGTCGGCGAACCGGGTCCGGTCGTCGCCGATCTCGGCCAGAACCCGAGCCCCGCTCAGCGGGCCCAGGCCGGGAAAGCTGGTGATGATCTCGGCATCGGCATGGGCTTCGAACGCCTGCACTGAGGCTTCGGCGAGATCATCGGCGCTCGCGCACGCCGCCTCCAGCTGCCGCAGCAGCGCAAGTGCCTGTCGCCCCATGGCCTCCTCGACCAGGGGGAGATGGTGCATCTGCGGAGCTCGGAGCGCGTTGTGCAGACGCTCGACCTCCCGTCGATGGTGTTCTTACGACCGGCCTTCTTCAGCACGGTCCGCAGCTGGGACCGGGTAAGTTTGGCTGCTTGGCGTGGGGTGGGCACCGCGGCCAGGAGAGCCCGGGCTATGGGGTGGTAGATGCCCTCACGTCGGTGGCCGGCGGCGGCCAGGTAGCTGGGGAAGTACTCGCGCAGGTGCGAGGTCAGCTTGTTGCCGGCCTGAGTTCGGTCCCAGACGGCGTCCTGCTGGGCACGGGCAAGGACCGCGACGGACTAGGGCCTGTCGTCAAATGATCTTGCGTGGTGGATCATGGTTGGGTGATAGGTCGCCATGAACTGTCTGATGTCGAGTGGGAGTTCGTCTGTCCGCTGCTGCCCTGTTCGGAGCGGGGCCGGAAGCGCCTGGACGACCGGACGGTCCTCAACGGGATCGTGTGGAAGTTCCGGACGGGCACGGCCTGGCGGGACGTGCCCGAGCGGTACGGATCGTGGGCCACACTCCACACCCGCTTTCGAAGGTGGGCAAAAGACGGAACGTTCGAGCGGATGCTGCGGGCCGCGCAGGCGAAGGCCGACGCGGCCGGGGACATCGACTGGCTGGTGTCGGTCGACTCGACGGTCGTGCGGGCCCATCAGCACGCCGCCGGGGCACGAAAAGGGGGGTCCGAAGCCCGGCGCTCGGCCGGTCCAGAGGTGGCCTGACCAGCAAGATTCATCCGGCCTGCGACGCCGTCGGCCGCCCGCTCGGCTTCGTCGTGACCGGTGGGAACACCAACGACTGCACCCGGTTCACCGCCGTGATGGACGCGATACGGGTGCCCCGCGTCGGACCCGGCCGACCCCGCGTGATGCCCGACCACGTCATTGGGGACAAGGGCTACAGCTCCAGGGCCATCCGCACCTGGCTGCGACGCCGGGGCATCGCCCACACCATCCCTGAACGGACCGATCAGATCCGCAACCGGGCCCGGCTCGGGAGCCGCGGCGGACGCCCACCGGCCTTCGACCGGCAGATCTACAAGCGGCGCAATGTCGTCGAACGCTGCTTCAACCGCCTCAAGCAATGGCGCGGCATCGCCACCCGGTACGACAAGACCGTCGAGTCCTACCAGGCAGCCGTCACCCTGGCATCCCTCCTGATGTGGGCGTGACACTTTGACGACAACTCCTAGGCCGACGGCGACCTTGACCGCGACCGGAGAACCGTGCGGCGATCCGGCAGCCCCGATCAGACCGCCGAGCACGGGACCCGCGGCTCGCACTGCGGCCGACCACATCGGACGGGGCCTTGGGCTCGTCGTGGGCTACCTGGCGCGGTCGCTCGGCATGGTTCCTATGGCTCCTCCCTCACGCAGCGAGGCGCCCAGGGCCGGCGTCGAGTTGCCGAAGCCGCCCGCCCGCGACGAAGCCCGCAACGCACTATGTGACGGAGGGGTCCGGGCCTGCGAGATCTGTCGCCCCGACTCCGAACGCGGCATCGTGAACTGACCACTGATGGGGGCGCCGCCCGCGGATGCCGTGGGCTTTAGAAGCCGTTGTCTTACCGAGCGTGGTGGACATCGGTTCGACTGGGCCGGCCCGATCTGGTGATCTCGGGTCGTGACGCGCATGAAGGCAGGGCCTCCTGCTCAGCTCGGAGTTGTCGAAGCAACGCGCTGCCAGGAGGCCCTTGTGTCGCAGTCTTGCGTGTCCGTGTCCGTGTCCGCGTCGTCCAACTCTGTTGCCCGGCCGTGTGGATGTCCGTCGTTCCCATCGGATGCGGAGCCTGCGAAAGCCGTGGAGCCAGGAGATCGTCCGCTCGACAACCCAGCGGTGGATTCCAAGTCCGGACCCGTGCGGGACGACGCGGCGGGCGATCACGGGTTTGATTCCGGTCGCCCAGGCCAGCTGGCGGTATTTGTCGTGGTCGTAGCCGCGGTCGCCGAGCAGGGTGTCGGGTCGGTTGCGTGGCCGTCCGACCAGGCCGGCGACAGACGGGATCTTCTTCAGCAGGGGTACCAGCTGGGTGACGTCATTGCGGTTGCCGCCGGTCAGCGAGACGGCGAGTGGGATGCCCTGGCCGTCGACGATGAGGTGGCGCTTGCTGCCCGGACGTGCTCTGTCGACCGGGCTGGGACCGCTTTTGGGCCCCGCCGAGCGGCCCTGACGTGGGAGGAGTCAATCACCGCCCGCGACTAGTCCAGCTTCTTCGCGACCCGCAGCTTCTTCAGCAGCACCAAGTGCAGTTGGTCCCAGACGCCGGCATCGTTCCACGCGGCCAGACGCCGTCGGCAAGTCATCCCGGAGCCGAAGCCCAGCTCCTGCGGCAGGTACTCCCACTGGATCCCGGTATGCAGCACGAACAAGATCCCGCACAAGGCCTGCCGGTCCGGCACCCGCGGACGGCCTTCCACCTGCTTCGGCGCTGGCTTCGGCAACAACGGCTCGATCAGTGACCACAGTTCATCCGACACGATCCACGGCCGCGACTGACGCTTTCCCACGGCCAGACCAACGACCTCCGGACCGAAAGTCACATGATCAACAGCTTCTGTTAGGACCTCTTAGCCTCGGCAGCGACGTCGACCCGTGCGACCGCAGAGCCCGCGGACCGCCCTCGTTCCACATCTGCCGCCACCGCTGTATCGACCGGGCACTGACCCGCAGGTCCCTGGCGATCACCTCACTCGCCTCACCTTGGGCGAACCGCTCCGCCGCCTGGCCTGGAGCAGTAACGCCTCGCGGAACTGCTGGCGTTCGGCGGTCAGCCCGCCCCCTTGTGGATACCGCATGCCCTCGGTGATACCGCAGCGGACCGCCAGCCGTCAGCCCCGTACGACGCCACGAGTTCAACCTCAGTAGCCCTCGACGACCCAACATCCTTGATGAGCCGAAGTCAGTAGGAGTTCGAGGTTGTGAACGAAGTGTGCTCCGGCCGGAGGAGCTCCTGTTCTGACTGAACTCCACGCTGTGCTGGCAGGGGGAGTGCTCCTGCGCTACGGTTTCTATTAGAGGCGCCCGGCTGGATGTCCGGTTGAAGGGCCAATTGCCGCCTCCCTCTGGGCGGACCGCCGAGTGCGAGATTGCGCCTGCCCCCCTCCCCCGCGAGTCGAAGCGACCGGGGACACCATGACGGTGGCACGACCATGGCTAGGGGCGTGAGCTCATTCAGGTCAGCGCGCGAGCCAATGCGAACTGACTTCCGGCGTACTTTTCACGTGTATGCATTTTACAGCGGGACCTGAGGTCAGTGACAGCTATGTACACCTATGTAGTCAAGGTCCGCGGCAAGACCTATGTCTGGGGGTCCAGCGGGCTCACCACGGTCTTTTCATGGCCTTTGTTGCTCGTCATAAATAACGACGCGGTGGGTGATCCGATCGAAATCGGGTCCGAAGCGCAAGGTCCGAGCCCCAACTCCTACGGCACCCTCCACCCCGGTGAGTGTTGGACGATTCCGCTCCAGGGGCTGCGAGGGGTTTTCGCTAACTGCCTGACAGACACTACCGTCGCTTGCTCCATCCTGGTTCCATCGTGAAGCAGAGCGGCATTCCAGGAACGTGAAAGCGTCAATCCTTGGCCACTTCGTCGGGACGGAGTTTTCGGATGGCGACTGGAAAGGCGGTGAACCTTCGGGTTCGGCCAGTGAAATCGGTGGATCTTTGCTTCCCTGTGGAGGGGACTGTCCTTTTCCAAGCAGATCCACTGCTTGGCAAGTCCGTTCAGGGGTACGAGCTCCGAGACTTGTACGCTCGCTTGCGAGAAGTCCAATTGGACGAGAGTCGGCTTGTTTGGGATGCGGGCAACATTCTCACGGCCGTACAGACGCATGTGCTGTCCGGGCTGCGGGCCGAACACATGAAAGTCGACTTGGATTCGGCCATAGGGATGCGGCAGAACGCATACATCGCGACCTATTCGGAGCCCATGGTCGGGCACACACGGCGTGTCTATTTCGATAATCCGACAGACCAGTCGGCGGTCCTGCACAGGCTCATAGAGGAACTGGAGATCCATACCAAACTCCAATCCAGGAGCCTCGATCTAGCCTATCAGCAAGACGGACTGTTTGGGCAAGCCGTAAAGAAGGCGTTCACGGACACGACATTCTCAGGGATTGTGCGCGAGCCAACCGGAGATGTTCGCTTCGAAAATACCTCAAAAAGCGTTTCGGAAGCAAAGGGATTTGAATATCGAATCCCATCCGATGAAAATGCCATTCGATCGATCCGGGCACGGATTGGCCAACGGCAGGAATTGCTGTCTGCTATGCGAATGCGTGCACTCTGCGAGCGCCCGGAGACATTCACCAACGAACTGGCTGCACTGGACGCCCAGGTCAGGAAACTGCAGGTTGCGTACATTGACACCCTGCTGGTGTCACCGATTCCCGGTGTCGTCACTGGCGTCTTTCGGAACACGGGTGACTTCGTCAGCGCCGGGCAACCCGTGGTCCGCGTCGAGGACGACAGTGCAGTTTACCTGGTCGGCACCATTAAGTATCGCGGCATGCTGAAGCTGAACAGCCAGGTCGCGGTCACAACAAAGCTCTTCGACGACCCCGTTAGCCAGCAAACAAGAATCGAAGGATCCGTGACCTCTATTCGCGGTCACGACTCCGTCGACGAGCAGTGGGAGGTTCTCGTGCGTTGCTCCAATCGCACGCCGAGCGGCGCCCCGATCCTCCCCTTGAACTACAACTTCGACTTCGACAGCACAATTGTGGAGGTTGCATCCGTGTGACGGCCTGAGTAGTCGTGGGCCCTGCCTGCGCCGACTGAACGTTCGCCGATCGAGAAGGACGCGCACCATGAGCGACTGGTTCGGATGGCTTATGGAGGTTTTGGGTGGCAATGACGAACCCAGCGGTGCAAATAGCGCTGTTCCAGTCGGCGGACTTGCTGGACTCTACTCGTTGGGAATGTCGCACATTTTGGCTCCGGTGCCCGGCCTAGTGGGTCAGGGGCTGAGAATCTATTACTCCAGTGGCATCAATTTTGACGACCCGTCGGAATTGGGCGAGGCGATGTCCATGCTTGCCACGGCATCCGCTAACGCCGTGGACGCCGACGACCGGATGCCGGGATCGAGCGTCAGGAGCACCCGCGGAGAGGCACAGCAGATCGCCGCGTATGGAGAGGCGGCCATCGACGAGTCGGCCGGACACATCAGCCTTGTGATGGGGCAGATGGAGCAGACCACCGGGATCGCGGAAAGCTACGGCCTCGGCCGTCACCCCATCACTTTAGGCGGCGACTCGGACGGCGGGCAGGAAGGGGTCCGCAGACTGTCGCACCTTGACCTCCCGGGTTCACCGCAGACGCCCGACATGGGGCCGATACCGGCCGAACGCGGGCTGCTAGGCAGCCCTGCAGAGCCCCTCCTTAACTCGGAGCAGGCCGATTGGCTTCGCCGAACGCGGCCCGAGAACGCCACGCCCCCACGTCCCCTCGGCACTACGCCACCGGCAAGCAAGCCAGAACAAGCACGCAGCTCACCACGGTCTGTTGATGACGTCCCGGAGGTTCGCGTTCGCGGCGTGTCTCCAATGTGGGGCGAAGGCGTTGAGGAGGTCGTCATCCACGGCGTGCGTCCGCCGCGCCCACAGCAGACCCCTCCACGCCCCGAGAACGACCCCGACATCCAGGACGGCCGAGGGTTCTGGGATCGCGGCGGCCTGGGACTGGCTTTGGGCGTGGCGACTGGGGCAGTCGGGGTTGTCATCATCGCCTCGAACCCTGTCGGCTGGGTGGTTGGCCTCACCGGGGCGCTGATGCTGGCGAGCGGGGCCGCTGCAACAGTGAACAGTGGGGTTGGCCTGGGATCTTCCTACGCCGGCAAGACCACTGCCGAGCAAGACGCTGCTACTAACCAGGCCACGTCGGATGTGCTCGGTATCAGCTCACCAGGCGGTTTCGTCGGTGGCCTTGCCGGAACCGTCTACTCCGGCGACAGTGGCGGCTTCGAAACGGGCGTGTCCTGGGGAGGAGCGGCCGAAGGCGCGGCGTCGCTTGGTACCGGCGTCGGTGGGATGCTCGTACGGGAGTGGCGGTTCGGCCTTCCCCGGAACATGAAGTGGAGCAGTGCCAGACCTCGCAATCAGAAGGTCTTCGGGATTGCTGACAGCGTCCGCCACAGGCCCAGCCCCTACTTCCCCGGAGGGGTGGAGCGCGTGGATTTGTCTCACTTCATTCCGCATCGGCCGACGAAGAATCCGAATACGTTGCCGGCGAAACTCCGAAACAAGGTCGGAATAGCGAGGTACGAACGGATCGTGAACCGGCCGTTCAATCTCGTCCCAATGTGGGCAAGTGAGCATGCACTGATCGACCCTGAGCGGTATAAGCCGACGAAATTTCCGTTCAAGCTCCTGTACCCGCCACTGACTGGGGCCGCCCAGTTGTCGCGTCTAGCCCCGCCATGGCTCCTCCAGACGGCATATGGAGGCATGCGCCTTTGGCTTTACGCCGGGCAGGACTCTCTGGTTGATGAGGAGGACGTCGATCTGGATGCTATCGATCTCCAGCCGCCCGACTGACGGACACTCAGTAGATCCAGGGCCAAATCAGTTGCCTATTCCACAACTTCTTACGCAGCGGCGAGTTTCCACATGCGCTCTGCACGCATGAAGCCGAAAAGGTATGCTATGCCCCTTCCTCCCTCCCCACCTGGAACGCGTCAAGGATGCCTGCCAAGAACACTCATGGCATCATCGGCCCAATCCGCCACCCGGGGCATCACAGAATTTCCCCTGGCCGGCGCGGAAACCTTCCCCGAGCTGACCGCCATCACGACCAGCCGCAATGGAGCCCTTTGGTTCGCCGAGTACGACAGCGCCAAGATTGGCCTCATCACCCCAGACGGAGCTGTCACCGAATACCTCCTGCCCACACCGGAACGCGGGCCAACCTTCATCACCGCCGGCCCCGACGGGAATCTCTGGTTCAGCGAGTACGATGGCAACCGGATCGGGCAGATTACCCCGACGGGAATCATCACCGAATATCTCCTGCCCCACCCCGACAGCTGGCCTTCCGCCATCACGGCTGGCCCTGATGGAAACCTGTGGTTCACGGGGAACGAAGGAAATCGGATCGGGCGGATCACACCGAGCGGGGTCATTACCGAATATTCCCTGCCCAACCCCGTCAGCGGGCCCTACGGGATCGCGGCGGGCCCTGACGGAAATCTATGGTTCACCGAGTACGAGGGAAATCGGATCGGCCGTATAACCCCGGGCGGCATCTTCGCCGAATTTCCGCTATCTGCACCGAATCGAAGACCCACCCTCATCACGAGAGGTCGCGATGGGAACGTTTGGTTCATCGAGGACGACGGAGACGGGATCGGGCGCATCACCCCACAAGGAGTCCTCACCGAGTTCTCCCTGCCCACCCCGGGCAGCGGAGCGGCATACATCACCGCCGGACGCGACGGAAACCTGTGGTTCACCGAATACAACAGCAACCGGATCGGGCGGATCACCCCGGCAGGAGACATCACCGAATACCCTCTCCCCACGCCAAACAGTTACCCAAACGGGATCACGACAGCGCGTGATGGAAACCTGTGGTTCACCCAGCACCGAGGCAAGATCGGGCGCATCACCCCAGCGGGGGCCATCACCGAACACTCCCTCCCCACGCTAAACAGCTACCCGTTCGGGATCACGACGGGTCACGACGGGAACCTGTGGTTCACCGAGTACATGGGTGACCGAATCAGCCGTATCACCTCCGTAGGCTCAGTGACCAAATTCCCCCTCCCTAACCCGGGGAGCCGCCCGTATGGCATCGCCGCGGGGCCCGACAAAAATATTTGGTTCACCGAGTACTGGACAGGAAAGATCGGAACAATTACCCTCTTGGGAGTCATTACCGAATTCTCTCTCCCTAACCCGGAAAACTTCCCCTACTTCATTACGGCAGGCCCCGACGGAAACCTATGGTTTACCGAATTCGTTTACGGCAACAGAATTGGGCGAATCACCCCTGCAGGAGTCATCACAGAATTTCCCCTCCCGAACCCGGACAGCTACCCCTACGACATCGTGGTAGGACCCGACGGGAACCTGTGGTTCACCGAGCCCTTGGGGAACCGAATCGGGCAGATCACCCTGGCGGGAGTAATCACGGAATTCTCCCTCCCCAGCCCAAATCGAGAGCCAACCTGCCTTGCAGCCCGGTCCGACGGCAACCTATGGTTCACCGAGTACAACAGCAGCCGAGTCGGGCGGATCACCCCGGCGGGCATCATCACAGAATTCCCCCTCCCCATATCGAACCGCAAGATAAGCAGCATCGAGGCCAGGCAAGACGGCACGTTGTGGTTCACCGAGGCCATGGACAACCGGGTCGGATGGATCACCTCGACCGGAGCCGTGACCGAACTCCCGCTCCCCACCCCGCACAGCCACCCCGCGGGGATCGCAGCCGATCCCCGCGGGAATCTATGGTTCACCGAGGCTGGAGGCAGCAAAATTGGACGGATCACCGCGGCTGACAGCACCAACCTGACCTCGTCGGATGAATAGCTACTGACTTCGGCTCATCTGGGTGATGTTGGGTCGTCGAAGGTCATGCCGGTGCCGGCTGTGAAGCCGTTGAGGGTGTCGGGCCGGTCTTCAAGGCGTTTGAGCCGGTTTCGGAGGAGGGTTTCGAGCCGGTCGAGCCATGACGATGAGGTTGGCCAGGCCTTCTGAGACGTGCGCCCTGACGTCTTCGGCCGGGTTCAGGTCGGGCGGGTAGGCGGGCAGCAGGAACATTGTCAGCCACGCCCGCTCGGCGACGAGGTCCCTCATTCCGCGGGCGACGTGGGTGTTCAGCCGGTCCAAGACCAGCAGGATCGCTGCCCTGGCCAGCTGATGGAGACTGTCGACCAGCGCGATGAAGTCCTGTTCGCTCATGCTGTGGCGATTGCCTCCGACCGAGGGGTGAGTAACAACCCCTAACGAAATGATCTTCGGGCTGGTTGGATGTCCCGGGGGAGCGTTGATCTGGGGGTGCAGGGTGGCTCGGGGGAAGCCGTGGGAAGTGGACGATGAACTCTGGGCGGTGATCGAACCGCTCCTGCCGAGGGTGGAGCGACGGACTCGTCATCCTGGTCGGAGGTGACATCCGGACAGGCTGGTTTTCCAGGGCTTCCTGTTCGTTCTGCACCCCGGGATCTCGTGGGAACACCTCCCGCAGGAACTGGGGTTCGGATCGGGCATGCCTGCTGGCGACGCCTGGCCGAGTGGACCGAGGCCGACGTCTGGCCGCGGCTGCATGAGACCCTTCTGGCCCGGCTCCGCGGGGCCGGCGCCCTGGACTTCTCGCGGGCCGTGGTCGACGGCTCCCACATACGCGCGTTAAAGGGGGCTCCAAAACAGGGCGAAGCCCCGTTGACCGGGGCAGAAATGGCAGCAAGCACCACCTGATCACCGATGCCACCCACATTCCGCTTGCCGCCCCCTTACTGGTGGCAACCGCAACGACGTCACCCAGTTCATCCCCCTGCTCCAAGCCGTCCCGCCGGTCCGCGGCAAGCGCGGCCGACCGCGTCGGCCGCCTGACACGGTGCTCGGGGATCGCGGCTACGACCACGACAAGTACCGACGCCTGGGCCTGGGCCCTGGGCGTGAAACCCGTCATCGCCCGACACGGCGTCCCACACGGCTCCGGCCTCGGCACCGAACGCTGGGTTGTCGAGCGGACCTTCGCCCACCTCCACTGGTTCCGTCAGCTGCGGATCCGCTGGGAAGTACGGGACAACATCCACGAAGCCTTCCTCAGCCTTGCTTGCTCAGTCATCTGCTGGCGACGACTGAGAAGCCGATGTCGTTCCGATCTTGAGGGGTGTGCGTCGAACGGGAGTCTCGATCGGGTGATCGCTGCTGGCCGCAGGTATGAAGGCAGGGCCTCTTGGTAGCTCGGGGTTGCGAAGCCAACCGAGATCCAGGAGACCCTGTTGCGTCAGTTCTACGTGCTTGCGCCGGTGGAATTCAACTCGGTGTCGCCGTCGTGTGATTGTGTCGCTCACCGGTTCGGAAACGCAGCCGATCACCCGGAACGTGTTCGGCGGTATCCGTCGGACATGACGGATGCGGAGTGGGAGTCGGTCCGGCCGCTGTTGCCGGTGCCGGCCTGGCTGCGTGGCCGGGGCGGGCAGCCGGAGGCGTACTGCCATCGGGCGGGACTGGACGCGATCCGCTACCTCGTGGACAACGGCATCAAGTGGCGGGCGATGCCCGGGGACTTCCCGCCGTGGGACCGGGTGTATGCGTTCTTCCGCCGCTGGCGCGACCACGGCCTGGTCAAAGAGTTCCACGACCGGCTGCGCGGACAGGTCCGCGAAAGGCTGGGCCGTGACGCGGCACCGACGGCCGGCGTGATCGACTCGCAGTCAGTCAAGGCGGACGCCGTCGTCGCCTCGGACAGCCGCGGCTTCGACGGCGGCAAGCTGGTCAACGGCCGCAAGCGGCACGTCGTGGTCGACGCGCTCGGCCTGCTGCTGGGCGTGATGGTCACCGCCGCGGACACCGGCGACCGCTCCGCCGCCCGGGTACTGCTCGGGCAGGTCGCCGACGTGCACCACCGGCTGGAACTGATCTGGGCCGACGGCGGATACACCGGCAGCCTCGTCGACCACTGCCTCACCACGCTCGCGCTGGTCCTGGCGATCGTGAAACGCAGAGACGGCATTGCGCGGTTTCGTGGTGCTGCCCAAGCGGTGGATCGTCGAGCGGTTCTTCGCCCACCTGATGCGCACCCGCCGTCTGGTGCGCGACTTCGAACGCCGCACCGCAAGTGCCGAGGCGATGGTCTACTGGTCGATGACCCTGCTCATGACCCGCCGCCTTGGCCGGCCAGGCCCTGGGCGAGGGTGAACTGGCCCGGCTGTCGCTCGGCCAGCCAGCCCCGCGCGACCAGGCGTTTCGCCTTCGAGTGCAGCGTTTCCACCTTGGTCGGCACGGCGTCCAGGCCGAGCATAACGGCCAGTTCCTGGCAGGTCAGTGGCCCTTGGTGGAGCCGGTGCCGCCTGTCGAGAGCCCCGAGGATGCGCTGATAGTCCACCGACAGCACCGACCAGTCACGTCAGGGCCCTCAAAGGGGGGGGCTCACACCGGACCTTCGCCGGTCGACCGTGCCTCGGCCCGGCAGCAAACACCACCTCATCGTCGACCGGCACGGCACACCGCTCGTCGTCACGCTGACCAGCGGAAACCGCCACGACGTCACCCAACTCATGCCGCTTCTGGACGCCATCCCGCCGGTCCGCGGGTTACGCGGCCGACCCCGAAGCCACCCTCGACGGCTCTTCGCCGACCGGGGCTACGACTTCGACAAATACCGCCGCCTCGTCCGGGCTCGAGGGATCACACCCAAGATCGCCCGCCGCGGCACCACCCACGGCTCCGGGCTCGGCAGGACCCGCTGGGTCGTCGAGCGCACCTTCGCCTGGCTCCACCAGTTCAAGCGACTCCGCATCCGCTACGAGATACGCGCCGACCTGCACCTCGCCCTGCTCCAACTCGCTTGCAGCATCATCTGCTTGAGACGACTCCGAACCTCATTCTGAAACGATCAGTTAGGGGCTGGTGCCTCCGTACCAGTCCTGGTATCGGCGGGCCCGGGGGGGTGACCTGATGGTCGGCGGGGGTCTGCTTGATGGGGAGGTCGCGGCCGAGGGCTCCGCCTCGCACATCGGGCGGGGATCTGGCACGGCAACAGCCGTTGTGCACGCTTCCCTACTCAACCAGACCGCCGTTGACGCACGAAGGCGGACCTGGGCACAACAAAGGGTCCCCCGCGGCTAGAACGCCACGGGGGACCCTTTGTGTCTCTACCAGAGGTGCTGCACCCACAGCTGATTGCCTCCGCCGTTCGGCTCCCACATGATGGGCCGAGCGCCCCAGGTGCCCGTGCCTCCCGGGACGTCGACCACCTGGTTGAGAGGGGTGTTCACGATGGCATTAGTTCCTCCGCCAAAGGCGAAGACCTGGTTCCAGGTGTTGTTGCAGTGCCAAAGGATCAGCTGGGAGCCCGTCCTGGTGTCGTCGTGCCGGTCCAGGCACAGGTTGCTCCTGGAGTTGACGATCCTCGGGCGTCCCTTGGAGTCCCAGCTTGTGTACCAGAACTGGTTCGAACCCCCGTTGCACTCCCACTGGATCACAGCGGCGCCAGGGCCGGCACCGCCACTGCCGTCCAGGCAGAGCCCCGTCTGATAGTTCCACAGCGACCCCTGGAAAGAGGCTGCGGAGGCGGGCTGTGCCACCACCAGGCTGCCGCCGACCATCGCCAGGCTCGCCGTGGCCACCGCCATCAAACGCCTGACGGTTCTACTCGACTTGATCTTTGAGATCATGATCCCCCCTCAAGGAAACAGGCCGTGCCCCCCTTGGCACGGCTTCCTACCAAGATCGATAGTAGGCCATTTCGGGGTACACAACCCCTCTCCGGGAGCCGCCGTCTCACCGTCCGGACTGGCCTCAACTCCCCAGCCGCCTAAGCGGAATGCTTCCGGGTGACCTTCGTCGCCACTCGCACTACGCGTCCCCTTGATGCGTACTCGAGGCATCGACGACAGTTCCCGGTCCCCGGTGTGCAAAAGTGGAACCGCGGCCATCGCTGTGGACGCTGATCAGGCCGCGGGCATGTTCGGCGTTGGCCTCAGCGTTCTGCCGAGTCAGTGAGAGTGACACCCTGATCAGGCGTCGCCCTCGGCATCGTGACCGGAATCGTACTCGGTGAGGAGCAAGGCGATGTCGTCGGCTCGGTACGAGGAGCCCCGGGCGTTGCGCAGGAGCCGGTCGGCGAGTTCGTCCGGTGACTCCGCAGGGGCGTGGGCCAGGGATGACCGCAGGCGGTCATCCCCACGTTGATGTCGGCGCCGCGTTCCTCGACCAGTCCGTCGGTGTAGAGGGCGAGGACGGGCCCTGGCGGGAGGTCGATCCGGGTTGCCGGATAGGCGCTTGTACGGTCCACGCCGAGGAGCGGGCCGATGTCCAGTTCAAGGGCGTTGGTCGTCGCGTCGGGACGGCGGAGCAGGGGTGGGGGGTGGCCGGCGGTGACGGCGTAGGCGTGGTGGCCGTGGGGTTCGAGGTGGATGTAGCAGCAGCTGGCCAGCAGCCCGGGGTCGAGGTCGAAGAGGGTTCGGTTGACGCCCGCCATCACATCGCCGGGCGTGTGGCCTACTGCCGCGAAAGTCCGTACGGCGCTGCGCAACTGGGCCATGGTGGCCGCGCGGCGACGCTGTGCCCCTCCACGTCTCCGATGACGAGAGCGACCCCACGACCGGCGGGAATGACGTCGTACCAATCGCCACCGATGTCCATTCCGCTGGTGCCGGGCAGATAGCGCGCGACAGTGCGGATGCCCGGGACTACTGGCGGCCTGTGCGGCAGGAGCGCCTGCTGCAGGCCGCGCGCGAGGACGAACTCCGAGTCGTAGACGAGTTGGGTGACGACGAGCCGGTCATGCGGTGGATCGGCGCTGTGGTGATCCACCACACACCACCCCGCCTGGACTACCGTCGGCGGTTCCGCGTAGACATGGATCATGCCGGAAGAGTCTCCCGCCCCTGAATCCCCGCTCATACAGAGCCTGCGCACAGCCGTGGCCGCGGCCCCCGAGGATGTTCCTCTGCGGCTGCACCTCGCCGAGTTGCTGCTTGCCGCGGGCCTGCACGACGCCGCTGTAACGGAAGCCGCGGCGGCGTTGCAGCATGCGCCGGGGGACACGGCAGCGCGGGAGTTGATGGTGCGGGCGATGGGGATTCCGGCGGCCCCCGCGCCCCCGGCACCCGGGACCCAGGACACGTCCACGGCCGCTGAGCCGGCCGCGTCCACCGAGCCGGTCGCACCCGCGGAGCCGGCGGACACCGCCGAGCCGGCCGTGCCCGCGGAATCCGCCGCCCCCGACGAGTCGTCCCGCCGCGGCGGATTCAACTGGCGGGCGGCCGAGCAAGAGGTCGACGGCATCGTCGAACCCCGCTTCGTCGAGCCCCCGCTCGCCGCCGACGGCAGCGGCGACCCCGGGGACGCCGACGCCTGGGACGTGACCGGTCCCGGCGCCGTACGGCTCGCGGACGTCGGCGGCATGCAGGAGGTCAAGGACCGCCTCGAAGCCGCGTTCCTCGCGCCGATGCGCAACCCCGAACTGCGCAAGCTGTACGGCAAGAGCCTGCGCGGCGGGCTCCTCCTCTACGGTCCGCCCGGCTGCGGCAAGACCTTCATCGCGCGTGCCGTTGCCGGCGAACTCGGCGCGAGCTTCCTGTCCGTGTCCGTCAACGACGTCCTCGACATGTGGATCGGCAACTCCGAACGCAACATGCACGAGGTCTTCGAGACCGCCCGCCGTCAGGCGCCCTGTGTCGTCTTCCTCGACGAGCTGGACGCGCTCGGCGCCAAGCGCAGCCGTACACAGCACAGCGGCATGCGCAACACCGTCAACCAGCTCCTCACCGAGCTCGACGGCATCCACTCCGCCGCCAACGAAGGCGTGTTCGTCCTCGCCGCCACCAATGTCCCCTGGGACGTGGACATCGCGCTCCGGCGTCCGGGACGGCTCGACCGCACGCTGCTCGTCCTGCCGCCCGACGCCACCGCCCGCGACGCGATCCTCCGCTACCACCTGCGCGAACGTCCCATCGAGGCAGTCGACCTGGGACGCCTCGTCAAGGCGACGGACGGCCTCTCGGGTGCCGACCTGGCCCATGTCTGCGAGTCGGCCGCCGAGAGCGCGCTGCTCGACTCGGCACGCACCGGCCGGATCCGCATGATCGGCACGAAGGACCTGCTCGACGCGGCGAAGTCGGTCGTCCCGTCGACCGAACCGTGGTTCGCGGCGGCGCGGAACGTGGCGATGTTCGCCAACGAGGGCGGTATGTACGACGACCTGGTGACGTACCTGAAGAAGAGGCGGAAGCTGTGAGCATGAATCCGGTGGTGGCGCGCGCCGGTGCGCTGCAGGCGGCAGACCGGTTCGAGGAGTCCAAGGCCGTACTGGCCCCCCACCTCGCCGAGGAGCCGGACGACGAATGGGCCTGGCAGCTGCTCGCCGTCGCCCACGAGAAGCTCGGCGAGTACGAGCCCGCGGAGCGGGCCGCCGCCGAGATGCTCCGGATCTCGCCCGGGCACGTCGGCGCGCTCATTCTGCTGTCCCGGGTGCTGCTCCGCCTCGGCAGGCAGTCCGAGGCGCGGGCGGCGGCAGAGGAGGCCGTCCGCAGGGCGCCCGACAAGTGGTCCTCGCATCTCGCACTGTCCGGCGTGCTCGTCGCCTATTCGTCGGCCCCGCCCGCCGATCACGAGCGGGCGTACGAGGCGGCCCACGAGGCCGTGCGCCTCGCCCCGCATGAGCCCGACGCCCACCAGGCCCTGTGCTTCGCGGCCGTACGCACGCAGCGTCAGGACGTCGCGAAGCAGGCCCTGGTCGAATGGCTGCGCCTCGACCCGTCCAACGAGACGGCCCAGGCCATGCACACCGACGCGACGGCCAACGCCCCGGCCGTCACGGCCGCCCAGGCCGCGGAGATGTACTCAACAGGGCTGGCGGGCACACCCCAGTCCCCGATGCTGCGCAGCGGCCTCGACCATGCCACGTACCGCCTGCTGCGGGGCACACGCTGGCTCGCGCTCGTCTGTCTGGCCGCTGCGGGGGTGACGATCGACCTCTTCGCCACGACCAAGGACCCGATCCTGCGGGAGCTGCCCGTACCGCTCGGCAACCGCGTCTGGGTGCTGATGGTCATGGCCGCGATCTGGGGCTTCGGCGCGCTGTTCCGCTACCACCGGATGCGTACCGGAGTGCAGCTCAACATCCGCTCCCTCGTACGCCGCGGCCCCTGGGCCCGGATCGTGCTGGGACAGGCGGCGTGGACCATGCTCTGCGCGCTGCTGATATCCCAGATCCCGTGGACCGATCGGGGTGTGCCCGAGGTCCTGTTCTGGGCCGGCTTGGTGGTGCCGCTGTCGACCATGGCGTACGACCGCAGGAAGACTGGGTGACCGGGGCTCGCGGGCGTCGCAGGCCTCGGGGGGAACGGAACCGTGGTAGGTCGGCTACGCCTCCGACATCTACCACGGCGCCGTCAATGGCTTCACCACGTCCGACACCGACGCGTTCAGTCCGATAACCAGCCGGGCGGCATGGGGCGATCACGAGGGCCCGTTGCCGATCATCGAGGGCACCGTGATCCGGTTGACGGTCGCGAAACTGCCCAGTGGCGGGGTGAACAAGCCCGTCTGGCTGTGGTGGTCAGGAACCGGCGCCCGCGCCGAGGACGTCGACCGGTGCTGGCGGACCTTCCTGCGAAGGTTCGACGTGGAGCACACCTTTCGTCTGCTGAAACAGACACTGGACCCGGCCCAAGCTCCGGGACTCCCAGGCCGCCGACCGCTGGACCTGGCTCGTCCTGGCCGCACACGCCCAACTCCGGCTCGCCCGCCCACTCGCGAGTGACCTTCGCCGGCCCTGGGAGAGGCCAGCGGAACCGAACAGACTCACCCCCGCTCGGGTTCGGCGGGGGTTCAGGAATCTGCACGCGAAGACCGGCACGCCAGCCGGTGCACCGAAACCGACCCGGCCCGGCCCCAGCCGACCACCCGGGTCAGCCGTGACCGCCGACCTGACCCTGGAGTGGAGTTCCGGCGGCACCGAGGGCGCCGTGAAAATCCTGCGCCACTCCCGCGCACACTTCCCTGTAGGGGGTCGGTGAGTGTCACGTACTCCGTCTGCCCCGGCGCGTCTTGGCAATGCGGTGCCATAGTCCGCCTCTCTCGGCAGCAGGCGGGAGAGCGCGGGTGATTTCGGTCAGCACCGCGGTTACCTCGGCGTTCTCACCGAGTCGCGCCGCCAGTGCCATCGCCTGTGCGTGGAGTTCGCGAGCCTCCTCGGTGCGCCCGCCGGCGACGAAAGCGAGCCCGAGCCGTGCGAGGGCGTCGCAAAGGGCGTGCTCGTGCGCCCTGAGATCCTCTGCGGCCAGCTGCCTGAAGACGTCCACGCCCTCCGCGGCCCGCAGCACGGCGTCTTCCGGTCGGCCCGCCTCCAACAGCTTCGCACTGAGATGGATCAACAGGTCGGCGAAGTACCTCTGGAAGGCTCCCGGGGCCGCCTGTGCCTGGCGTCTGCGGATCTCCATGGCTTCCTGAGCGGGGGCGACGGCCTCCGAGTGCCGGCCCAGGTCCGCGAGCGCAACGCTGAGGTTGTGCAGTGCTCCCGCGAGTTCCACCTCGGGAAGTGCGGGGTCGTCCCCGCGTGCCCATCGGCGTCCGATGGACACGGCCTCCTCGGCGGCCACCCGGCGCCTTTCCGGATCGGGCTCCTGGATGCCGAGGTTCGCAAGGGAACGTCCCACCAGGGGTTCGGCGTCAGGCTGGTCCCGGGCGAGTTCCCGGTAGATCCTGATGGACTCTTGTGTCGCGGCGACAGCCTCCGCCCGCCGCCCGGCCCCGAACAGCGCCATGCCGAGGATGGTGTGGAGCCCGCCCCTGTCGCTCGTCGTTCCGTGACCGTCGACCACTGCCAGCGCCGCCTCCGCCACAGCGGTTCCGTCGTCGAAGTAGCGCCACTGGAAGAGGCGATACACGAGGTCGAAAGCGATGCGTACCACGACGTCCGGGTGGCTCCCGGAGAAGGTCTGGGCGGCAGCGGTGAGGTTCGCGCGCTCGCCCTTGAGCCAGCCGAGCGCTTCACTCGAGCCGCCCGGGCGGGGGTGTGCCGGAGTTCAGGGTCAGACCGCCACGGCCGCCCTGCGGGGTGGCGGTGTTCAGCGCCGGGCTGCCACGGCTGCCGCGGCCGCGGCCATGATGCGGTGCAGGACGGGGACCGGGATCGCGGGATTGGTGACCGCCGCGCATGCCGTGTCGCGGTCGTGCAGCAGCCCGGCAAGGACGCGGGCCGGCAGCCGCAGATTGCGCATCGCGGTCCCGCGGACGTGGGCTGCTGGGTCGTTCAGCAGCCGCACCGCGTCGGCCGGTGACAGCCGGGTGTCCTCGGCCGCGCGGCGGCGCACCTCGGCTTCTGGGTCGCGGGCGAGACGTGCGACGTCGGCAGGCGTGGACTCCGGATCGTCCAGGGCCAGGCGGCGCATCCGCCCACCGGGGTCGCCGGCGTAGCGCAGCAGTCCCGTACGGGGGAAGTTGGGGTGGCTGCGAGGGCGGTCGGGGTGAGTGAAACTGCCGTCCCACCAGCGCCAGACCTCCAGCAGCATCTCGGCCGGCGCGTCATCGCACGATTCGGCGAGGAACAGGCGGACCGTCCGGTCCTCGTCCCGCGCCAGACGCTCCACGACGTCCGGTGGAAGATGCCGGGCACGGGCCACGCTTCGGCGGATGAGCGGATGGGACGATACGGCGAGGCGGCGCATCGCGTCGGCGTCACCGTGCAGGCCCTCGACCCAGGGCAGAGTGCGCGACATCGACGTCGGGTCGAAGTCGTAGCGCACCGCGGCACGCTGCTCCTCGTTGAGGTCGGGCCGCAGTGCCACCGCCGAGCGGATGTCGTCGTATGGGTCCTCCGCCAGGACGGCGACGCTGTGTGCACTGAGCCGCGGGTTGGCGGCCAGCGCTCGGCGTACCTCCGCGTCCCCGTCCCGGACCAGCTCCGCCTCCAGCTCGGGCGAGAGACGGCACTGTTCGAGCGCGCGCCGGGGCGCGGGCAGCGCGGCAAAGACCTCGCGAGGCATGGGGACGCCGGTGTGGTGGGCGAGCAGCGCCGCCGTACGCACCGCGTCGTCGGTGTCGGCCAGCAGTCGCGCCCGCAGCGGCGCGGCGAGGTCTTCCCACCGGGCGCAGGCAGTCGCCCGCACCCGGGGATCGGCGTCGGCCGCGAGGCTGGGGAGGTGGTGTGCGGGGAGCCCCGGGAGTTCGGCGGCCTGAGCGTGGGACGGGCCAGCGAGGAGGTCGTCGTACAGGTCCCCGGGGAGTTCGACGCCCCAGGCGCAGGCATGCTCGGCCCAGAGCACGCGCCGGCTCGGCGACGGTTCGGCGCGGACCAGGCGTACCCACTGGTCGGACGTGAGCTTGGGCCGGAAGGTGTCCGCGGGCCTTGAGCGCACCCGCGGATCGGGATGCGCCACGGCGGCGTCGAGGACGGCGGGCCGGTCGCATCCGTGCAGGAAGCCCACCTCCACATCCAGCAGCCGGATCAGCAGCTCGTCCGTCGCGGCCGGATTGGACCCGATCCCCTCCGCCCAGTGCAAAGGCCACGCGTGTCGGCGGGGCACCGCCGCCCACACCTCGGCGCGCTCGACCTCCGTCTCGCGCCCGGCGGCCGCGGCGGCCTCATCCAGCCGCTCTGACAGTCGGTCGAGGGCCGTCACCCGAGGCCCGTCCGCGCCGGGCACCTCCGCCAGCAGCACCTGCCCATCGAGGGAGAGCGCCACGAACCCGGGGTCGCCGGTCAGCCCCGGCACACCGCCGCCGGCGTAGCGGACCCGGGTCCACCAGGAGTCGTTGCCGCCGATCCGATGTCCGAGGACGGCCACCAGGAACTCGCCGTCGGCATCTGCAAGGCGGCGCCACCACGCGGCGTCGAGCGCCTCCCGGACCGCGCCGTCCGGCGCCGCGATCCCCCGCGCGATCCGCCAGCCGGCCTCCGGCGGGAACAGGCTGCCCGGGCGCATGTCCTCGACGACCGTGAGTCCGGCGCATGGGAGCAGTTCGTGGAGTTCCTCTCGGTGCTGCACGCGGTCATGATCCCCGCCGACTCGCGGTGGGACAAGGCCCTCAGCCCAGGCGCAACCGGCCCTCACCCGCGTACACGTCATTGGCTGCGATGTCGTTCGGCCCCGCCCGGGCGGCTCGAGTTGGCCCCACTCGTGCAGCAGAGGCTTTCGCTGGCTCCGGCAGAGACCGGGCATCTAGGAACAGCGTTTGTCGACTGGTTCCGGAGTCAGTTGGTGATCATGCGGTTCGTGAATGTCGAGCAGAAGTGACGGCGTTCTCGCGGGGCGGCGAGAAAAGGGAAGGCGGAAGCCAACTGGCCGTTGACAGGATGTCCGCGCTGAACCCCCGAGGGGAAAGGACCCCACGACCGTGGCTCGTGCCATCACTTTGATCCGCTCCACCGCCCTGTCCGACGTCGCCGAGTACGCCTACGCGGCCACGGCGCCCGCCGAGTCACGCCTGATCTTCCTTGCAGGGGCGTGTCCGCTGAACGATGACGGCTCCACAGCAGCGATCGGGGACTACGAGGGCCAAGCGGCAAAAGCCATCGAGAACATGCAGGCCGCTCTTACTGTCTCAGGCGCGTCACTCCAGGACGTCATTAGCACACGGGTTCTCGTCGCATCGGCCCGGCGGGAGGACCTGGTGGCCGCCTGGCAGGTTGTCCGGGACTCGTTCGCTGACCATGACGTCCCCAGCACGTTGATGGGCGTCACCGTGCTCGGTTACAAGGACCAACTCGTCGAGATCGAGGCCGTCGCCGCCGTGCTCGATTGAGACATCTTCCAAGGACACCGCAAACGCGGGATGGCCAGGCGTCCGCCAGGACGGCTGGCCATCGAGGAACGTAGGCTGCGGTCAGCCGGCCTTTGCAGGATCCTCGGCTCGGGCTCGTAGGATCCGGTCCCCAGTGCTGCCGTATTCGGCGGGGGCCGTGCATCCCGATGCTGCCCTGGCAAGAGCCGCCATGCCTCCCAAACTCAGGTTCTGGCTCAACTTCTGTGGAGCTGCGCCGCGCCTCGGTGCGTTGCCGTGTGCAGCCGCCCCACTGACGTGCCGCTTTCAGAGCGCTAGCTTTCGCAATCCGCCCAGCAGCGGGCCCCACCACAGAAGTTGAGCCAGAACCCAAACTCATCAACATCACCCGACCGTGGTTTTGGGCGCCTCCCAAACCCATCGACAAGTGACGTCAACTACTGCTCGATAAAGCCACACACCCGAGGCCGGTGCGGTACTCGGGCAGGTCCGGCAGGAAACCCCAGGCGAGCGCGAACATCAGCGCCGGTCCGACGATCCAGTTCAGGAGCAGGGACGTGATGAGCAGGCGCCGGTCGCCGGTAACCGTGTCCAGGCGGTCGTAGCGGACCTTGGCGAGGACCGGGCACATCATCACGAGCAGGCCGAGCGCGATCGGCAGTGAGACGCCGGTGACGGTGACCTTCGCGAGCGCGTCCCCCAGGCCGGGAACGAGGCGGCCCAGGCCGAGACCCGACGGCCACCGCGAGCAGGATCCACACGGCCAGGAACCGGTCCAGAACGACAGCCGTCCGGCCATCGGCCCGGCCGCAGTGGCAGTAGCCCCGCTCACGATGCGGCCCCGGCAGGTTCGGCGACCGGGGCGCCGGGGCGGGTCAGGACGGCAGCGAGCCGGTCGGTCGTTTCGGGCAGCAGCCGGTAGTACACCCACGTCCCGCGCCGCTCGGAGTCGATCAGCCCGGCCTGCTTCAGCAGCTTGAGGTGGTGGGAGATCGTCGGCTGGGACAGCTCGAAGGCCGGGGTCAGATCGCAGACGCAGATCTCCCCGCCCGCACGGGACGCGATCATCGACAGCAGCCTCAGCCGCACCGGGTCGCCCAGCGCCTTGAACACCTTCGCCAGATCGGCGGCCTCATCCTCGTCAAGCGGCGCGGCCAGCAGCGTGGGGCAGCATCCGCCGTCCCCGTCCTGGCCGAGCACCACAAGCTCTTGTTTCGACATGCTTCTATGTTGACGTTTTTCTATCCAAGGCGCAAGGTTGTATCGACAGGCATCAATGCAACTCGATTGGGGAGACCGTCATGTCCCGTGCTCAGCTCGCGCTCAACGTCGCCGACCTCGAAGCGTCGGTCGCCTTCTACTCCAAGCTGTTCGGCGTCGAACCCGCCAAGCGCCGCCCCTGCTACGCGAACTTTGCCATCACCACCCCGCCGCTCAAGCTCGTCCTCATTGAGGGCGAGCCCGGCCAGGAGACCCGCCTGGACCACCTCGGCGTCGAGGTCGACACCACCGACGAAGTCACCGCCGCCACTGCCCGCCTCAAGGACGCCGGCCTCGCCACCTTCGAGGAGAACGACACGTCCTGCTGCTACGCCCTCCAGGACAAGGTGTGGGTCCACGGCCCCGGCAAGGAGCCGTGGGAGGTCTACGTCGTCAAGGCCGACGCCTACCAGCTGGGCAAGAGCCCCGCTCTGGGCGGCGACGCCTGCTGTTCCGGGCAGAGCGAGACCGCCGGGACAACAGCGTCCGCGCCGGCTGCCGCAGGCTGTGCCTGCGGCAGCTGAGACCAGCGACCTGCCAATCCGCTGATCCGCGAGGGCCCGGGTCCCGTCAGGCCGAGGCCGTTTGCCAGGGTGCACCGGGAACGGGCCGACCGTGCGCCGCCGGCCAGTGCTCCGGCCGCGCCAGGGCGGGTGAAGGTAAGCGCCGGTTAGCTGCGGGCACGGGACTTTCGTGCGCCGTAGACGGCGGCGCCGACGGCCAGGACGGCGGCTCCGGAGATGACGGAGGTCAGCGGCAGGGCGAACGCGAGGACCGCGCAGCCGGCCAGGCCGAGGACGGGGACGGCGCGCGGCGGAAGGCCCTCGGCTGGGGTGAGGTTGTAGGCGGCGGCGTTGGCGATGGCGTAGTAGGCCAAGACGCCGAAGGATGAGAAGCCGATCGCGCCGCGCACGTCGACGGTGGCGGCGGCGATGGCGACAACCGCTCCGACGGCGAGTTCGGCGTGATGCGGTACGCCGAAGCGTGGATGGACCGCAGCCAAGGTGTGGGGCAGATGGCGGTCGCGGGCCATGGCCAGCGTGGTGCGGGAGACCCCGAGGATCAGCGCGAGCAGGGACCCGAGGGCCGCGACGGCCGCTCCGACGCGCACGACAGGGGCCAAGTCGGGAACGCCCGCCGCCCGTGCGGCCTCGGTGAGCGGTTCGGTGGCGTGGGCGAGCCGGTCGGGCCCGAGCACCGACAGGACCGCGACCGCCACGCAGGCGTAGACGACGAGGGTGATGGCCAGGGCGAGTGGGATCGCGCGGGGGATGGTGCGGGCCGGGTCGCGGACCTCTTCGCCGAGGGTGGCGATGCGGGCGTAGCCGGCGAAGGCGAAGAACAGCAGCCCGGCCGCCTGCAGAACACCGCCTGCCGTGGCGTCCGTGCCGATGTCCAGCCGGGCAGCCTCGGCGGTTCCCCCGGTCAGGCAGGCGGTGACCACCGCGGCGAGGACCGCCAGGACAAGGGCGACAATGACGCGGGTCAGCCGTGCGCTCTTCTGCACACCGGAGTAGTTGAGCGCGGTCAGCGCCACCACGGCAGCCACCGCGACCGTGTGGGCCTGGCCGGGCCAGGCGTAGGTGCCCACGGTCAGGGCCATGGCCGCGCAGGAGGCGGTCTTGCCGACGACGAACGCCCAGCCGGCCAGGTAGCCCCAGAAGTCACCGAGGCGCTCGCGGCCGTAGACGTAGGTGCCGCCGGAGGCCGGGTATCGGGCGGCCAGCCGCGCCGAAGACGTCGCGTTGCAGTACGCGACCACTGCGGCGAGAACGAGCCCGAGAAGCAGTCCGGACCCGGCCGCCTTCGCCGCCGGAGCGAGCGCGGCGAAGATGCCCGCCCCGATCATCGACCCCAGCCCGATCAGCACGGCATCGGACACCCCAAGGCGCCGCCTCAACTCGCCGCCACCGGCCGAAGCCCCCACCGCGTTCATCGCCCACCCCTTCGCGGCAGCCCGCTGCCGAATGCCCGCACACAAGATCTCGGCGCACCGTAGCGGAGCAAGGTGTCCCGCCGGAGCCAATAATCCACGCTTTCGTGAATTCAGCGAAAGCTGTACCGTTTGAAAGGTGCTGACTCTCGCTCCCGACATCGAGGTGCTGGCGCGGTTCGGCCGCGCGCTCGCCGACCCGATCCGCTGCCGGATCCTCCTCGCGCTGCGCGAGGCGCCGGCCTACCCCTCCGACCTCGCCGACGCGCTCGGCGTCTCGCGGACCCGGCTCTCCAACCATCTGGCCTGCCTGCGCGACTGCGGCCTCGTCGTCACCGTGCCCGACGGGCGCCGCACCCGCTACGAGCTCGCCGACGAACGCCTCGGCCACGCCCTGGAGCAGCTGCTCGCCGCCGTGGTCGCCGTCGAGTCGGACAAGACCTGCCCCGACGCCGCCACACAGGGCTGCTGCTGATGACCGCGATATCCCTCGGGCCGAGCCCGGCCCGCCGCGACGTGCTCACCCGCCGCATACGGCTGCTGGTCGCGGCCACGATCACCTACAACGCGATCGAGGCGGTCGTCGCGATCACGGCCGGGACGATCGCCTCCTCCACCGCGCTGGTCGGCTTCGGCCTGGACTCCGTCATCGAGGTGTCCTCCGCCGCGGCGGTCGCCTGGCAGTTCTCCGCCCGTGACCACGCCCTGCGCGAGGCCCGGGAGAAGACCACGCTGCGGATCATCGCCGTCTCCTTCTTCGCCCTCGCCGCCTACGTCGGCATCGACGCCGTCCGCGCGCTGACCGGTACCGGCGAGGCTGACCGCTCCATCCCGGGCATCGTCATCGCAGCCCTGTCTCTGGCGATCATGCCGTTCCTCTCCGCCGCCCAGCGCCGCGCCGGCCGGGAACTCGGCTCCGCCTCCGCGGTCGCCGACTCCAAGCAAACCCTGCTCTGCACCTACCTCTCCGCCGTCCTCCTCGTGGGCCTGGTACTCAACGCCACCCTCAACTGGTCCTGGGCCGACCCGATCGCCGCCCTCGTCATCGCCGTCATCGCGGCGAAGGAAGGCCGCGACGCCTGGCAAGGCAAAGGATGCTGCGCACCCTCCGCCCACTCCGTCTCCGCCGTGCCGCCCTCGGGCGGCGAGGCAGACGCATGCGGCTGCCGACCGGGCTGCACTTGCTGCTCATGAACATCTCGTTGCCGACCAGCCACGCCGTCGGCGGGCGCCCTGATACTGGTCCGGCAACAGACGAGCGGGGGCAACGGTGGACTGGTGGACGGCTCTGGGAGGTCTGGCCGCAGGGCTGCTGATCGCGACGATGACCGCGCCGGTCGGGGTGTCCGGAGCGGTGTTCCTCCTCCCGGTCCAACTGAGCGTCTTCGGCGTACCAAACCCCGCGGTCACCCCGACCAACCTCCTCTTCAACGGCATCACCGGACCGGGTGCCCTGTGGCGCTACAGCCGGACAGGCACCCTGCGCGGACCGCTCACCCGGCGCCTGGTGGCCGGCACCCTGCCAGGAGTGGTACTCGGCGCCGCCATCCGGGTCTTCGCCCTCCCCGGCCCCACCGTCTTCCGGCTCCTCATCGCAGCCCTCCTCCTCCCGCTCGGCCTGTGGCTGTGCGCACGCACCCTGCGTCCGGTGCCCGAGCGGGCCGTCGCAGGTGAACCGTCCGCCCGTACCCTCACAGGGCTCGCTGTGGCCGTGGGCATCATCGGCGGGATCTACGGAATCGGCGGCGGCTCGCTCCTCGGACCGCTCCTCGTCGGCCGCGGCCTGCCGGTCGCCCGCGTCGCCCCGGCCGCCCTTGCCTCCACGTTCGCGACTTCACTCGTCGGCGCGGCCACCTTCGCGCTGCTGTCCCTGGTCAGTCGCGGGGACGTAGCACCGGACTGGCCCCTGGGCCTCGCCTGCGGCATCGGCGGCCTGATCGGCGGCTACCTCGGCGCCCGCCTCCAACCACACCTCCCCGAAACGGCTCTGCGCGTCCTCCTCGGCACGCTGGCCACAGCACTTGGCGCCCTCTACCTGGTGCAGACCGTCCGCTGATCGTGTCCCAAGAGCCGGGTTCCACCGCCCTACGGAGCTATGTTGCGGCCGGGATCCGGGACAGCAGCCCGATCAGGAGGTCTCGGCCCTCCAGCCCTCTACGTCGCTATGGCTGCGGTCCTGGAGCGGATACACAACGGGAGATGACGGACGGCGCGGGCGGGATCTAGGCGGTTAGTGGCCGGAGTCGAGGAAGTGGCCTCGACATGAAGAGTCGAGGCTCGACCCTACAAGGCGCTGGTCGACGGTTGTTGCGAGGCGAAGGGCGCCGTCAGCGTGCGGTCCTGCGGGCCCTGAAGGCGGCAGCTGTGACGCGGCTTTGGCAGGCGGTGGAGCAGAACTGGCTGACAACCGACAACTACTCAAGGAAGCCACTGCTCATGATCGTGCGGAAATGCTCGATCAGTGCTCATGGTCACTCGGAATTGCTTACGAAATCGCGGAACCCAGATCAGCGGGCGCGGGTGATCGGGCGGGGCAGCAGGTTCCGCAGGAGTTCGGCGGTCTCGGCTTCCATGTCGACGCCGCCGCCGAGCTGTTCGTTGATGCGGACGAGCTGGGCGGCAGCTTCGCGCAGGGCGTCGATGTCGCCTGCGGCGTGGTGGGCGAGGAAGATCTGGCGGTGCAGCATCTCGCTCTCCTCGGCGGCGAGCAGGCCGCGGCGGGCCGCCCACAGGGCGCCGGGGATGTCGTCGGCTTCCCGGCGGCGGGTGGACAGCTCGTACGCGACGTCCACGACGGCCGAGACCATCTCCTGGATGAGCGGCTCGGCCCAGGCGTAGCGCTGTGGGTCGATGCCGGTGAAGGGCCGGCCCCGGACCAGGGCGAGTGCACGGCGCAGGGCGAGGTCGCCGTCTTCGTCGTGGCGGGCCAGGCCGGTGCGGGCGAAGCGCTGGAATCGTGTCCAGTCGCAGGCGACGGCCGGGCCGAGGCGGTACCGGCTGTCTCCGGTGTCCTGGACACGGGGCAGGTGGGCGTTGTTGTCGGTGTCCTTGCCCAGCCAGGAGCGGGTGCGGGAGATGACGGCGTTGCGCATCTGCTTGTTGACCAGGCGCCCCGGCCAGAGGGCGTCGTCGATGGCGTGGTGGTCGACGCCGGGGTTGAGGGCGAGGTAGGCGATCAGTTCGGTGCCGATGCTGAGGCGGTTGGAGTCGATGCGGCCGGTGGCGCCTTCGACGCTGATGGGGCCGAGCAGCAGCACGGCCGGAGTGCCTGAGTCCGCGGTCTCGACCGGCAGATCGGGCGCCGCCGTGGGAGGCGCCTGCTGTGCCGCTGGCTTCGGGCTGTCGGCGGGCTCGACTTCGGCGGCCGGGGCGGGTGCGGGAATGGTGACGTGAACAGCTGGCGGCGTGGGGGTTGCGCAGGGCGTGGCTGGGGCGAGCGCGACTTCGGCGGGGCCGGCTGTCGGCGGAGCCGTCGCGCTCGGTGCAGCCTGCCCTTCCGCGGTGTCTTTGGCAGCAGCGTCACCGTCAGCGTCGTCGTCTTCGGTCGCCAGCACGTCGGCAAGCGAGGGCCCAGCCGTAGGTGCCGCGTCCTTTGTCTTGGTGTTCTCGTCCGTGTCCGTCTTGGCCAAGTCGACTACCCGGGCGGGGTTTTCGTCGCTGGCCTCTGGAGCTTCGGCAGCGCCGATTTCGCCGGCGTCCGTGTCCTCGTCTGCCAGGGCGTCCTGCTTGAGTTCGGCGTATTCGGCGGGCAGACCGTCCTCGCCCAGGTCTTGGTCGTCGACACGCACGTCCTGGCGAAGGCCGCCGTCTTCGGCGAGCTCGTCCTCTTCGTCGACCGGGTCGGTGCGGGTCCAGTCGGGGGCGGGGACGTCGGTGTCGCTCGCGGCGAGGGTGAGCAGTTCGATGGCGTCGGCGAAGTGGGCGTCGCTCAGGCCCTGCAGGCGAATGGGAAGGTTGGAGCCGGGCAGCATGATCCACTCGTCCGTGCTCTGGCATTCCAGCGTCCAGGCCTCAGCGGGCGCCTGGATGGTGGTGCTGGATGTGATGACGGCGCCGGCGGTGCGGGGCTTCTCGGTGAGCGTGTCGAAGAGCTCGGTGACGGTGTCGTCGTCGGGCACCTCCTGGGCCAGGAGGATGTGCGGCGTCCAGGCGCCGCCGGCGTCGTCCATCAGCCGGGCGGCGCGCAGGCTGCTCGCGCCGATGGCGGCCAGGGCGCGGCGCTGGTCGGTGGTGTGGCTGGCGATGTCGGCGGTGGCGTCGGTGAGGTCGTCGATGCGGGCGACCCGTTCGGGGGCGGCGTCGTCCAGGCCGGGTGCGGTGTCTGCGAGGGCGGTGACTTCCAGGTGACCGGGTAGCGGGGTGCTGGCGAGCTCAACGGCGATGGCCTGCAGGACGTGGCGGGCGAAGTCGGCGTCGCCGGCCAGGTGAAGGATGCCGACATGCTCGAGGTCGACCAGGACCAGGCGGCCTTGGGCGTCCCAGCCGATCGAGACCAGAGCCGGGTACGGAGTGTCGGCGTCCTTCAGGACTTCTTCGGTCAGGTCGGGGCTGCTCGCGGCGCAGGTCCATACGTCCTTGCGGCCGGCCGTTGCGGCGAAGGGCTTCATTGGCGCGGTGTCCTGGTCCAGGTGCAGCTCGACCTTCGACTCGTGCAGGACAACTGCCTCGAGGACGGGCAGTTCCCGGCCGGCGGCGGCGAGGTTGAGGGCGAGGCAGCGCAGGGCGGTGCCCAGCAGGTCGAAGCCGGTGGGGTGCTGGGCGGCCCGCAGACCCTGCTCGGTCGCGGCGGCGCGTCCTTGCGGCATGGGGATGCGCCAGCCCGGGCGGCGGCGGCGCTGCTGCAGGATCCGGCGAGTGGCGAGCGTTGTCACCAGCGCGGCTGCCAGGGCGCCGGCGCCCATCCATACGGCTGCGGGCGCGAGTGCCTGCCCTCCCTCCTCCCTCTGCTGCGCGGCGGGCGTCTGGTCGCGGCCGCTGTCTTGGGTGCTCGGCGCGGGCGTGGGCGTGCTGCTGGAGTTGGGGGACGGCTCTGTCGTACGGGACGGGTTCGGTGTCGCAGGCGGCGGTGCCGACTGCTCGGCCTGGTCCTCATGCCTGTCCGGGATTTTGTTGTCCGGCTCGGCCTCCGGCGCGTCGTCGCTCTCCTTGTCGGAAGCTGCGGGCTTCTCTGGCTGTTCGCCGGTCTGCGGGAGGTCCAGCTCCTGGCCCGGGTAGATTAGGTTCGGGTCGTTGAAGTGGCCACCGCCCGGCTGGCCTTCACCCTTGTTGGCGTCGTAGATGGCGGGCCATTGCGTCGGCTCGCCGTACGTGTCCGCGATCGACCAGAGGCTGTCGCCCTCCTGGACGGTGACGCTCTCGGGCCGCTCAGCATCGGTGGCGGCAGTCCTGTCACCGTCGGCCTGGTCCTGCCTACCGGCCTCGTCTTGCGCAGGCGGCGTCGGGGGCTTCACCTCCGCGGCCGGGCTCTTGCTCGCTGTGGGTGCGGGGCTGGTGGCGGGGGCGACGGGCCGGGCGTCGGCGGGCAGCTTGAGGACCGCACCCTTGGGCAAATACTGGTCGCCAGCGGCGAGTTGCGGGATCTCGGGGTTGAGGGCGGCGATGTCCTTCCACCGCTTGCCGTCACCGAGGTACTCCTCCGCCAGGTCCCAGGGCAGCTCGGAGGTGGATGCCACGGTGTGCTGGGGCCAGTCGGCTTCCTCGGCCGCCGTGGTCAGATTCCCGCTCGGCGTCGCGCTGGTGCCTGCCTCGCCCACCGTCTGCACGGCGGTCGCCGCGACCGCGGGCGTCACGGTGGCTGCCGACGCGGCGGTGGGGGCGAGCAGCACAATTCCGCCGATGAGGAAAGAAGCGAGGGACTGCAGGCCGCCCAGGCCCTTGATCTTGGGTGCGGAGCGCCGGCGTAGTACGGCCACGCTCTCGACCAGGACGGAGAACGTGAACGCGGCCCATCCAGCCCAGCCGATGCAGGTCAGGACGACCAGGAACAGTGATCCGTCGTCCTGCTGCATCAGCAGGTCGAAGCCGCCGGACAGTTCGGTCGGCTGGTGGCCCACTTTGAGCAGCAGGTACGGGACGCCGCCGACCAGGGCCACCAGAAGGGCCGTTCCGAGCAGGGCCCGCAGCAAGGTGCCAGTGGCGCGCAGCGGGGTGGGGGTGTGGTGGGCCATGGGGTGGCTCAGCCTCCAGCTTGGGTCTGCAGGTGTGCTTTTGCGGTGCCGGTCACGTTGATCGTTGACTTGCCCACGAACTGTGCGAAGTACGTGTCATAGGTGTCGTGCACGGTGACGGTCAGGGTCTGCCCGCCGTTTGTGATCTGCACGTCGCCCTGGACGTTGGCGGCGGCGAGGTAGTCCTGGGCCGCGCCGACCGCCGCGTCGGGGTCGATCGTGATGGCGGTGCCCTCGACCGCCTGGGCCGGGTCGAGCTGCTGGCCGGCGGTGCGGGCAGCCTCCTGGGCGAGCGAGGTGACCCGGTTGCCCGCGTTCAGCGCGCCGGCGCCGTCCACGAGCAGGCCCATCACCATGAGGATCGCGAGGGTGGAGACGGCGAAGAAGGTGGACATGGAACCGCGGCTGGCGGACAGTGCCGCACACCGCCGGTCCGCGAAATCCTGAACCCAGGGCATCATTGTCGGCCCCTGTAGGTGTCGATGGGGCTGGTCCATGACGCGGTGAGCGTCTTGGCGCCGGGCAGGCCCGGCAGGCCGATGTCGGAGAGATCGGCTGTGCAGGCGATCGTCGCCGTCACGTTGGCTTCCACTCCGATGTCCAGCGCATAGCCGGCGGTGTCCACCACCACGCTGGAGGTCTGGCAGGTGATGCCCTCGCCCTGCAGGCTTCTGCTGGCCGCCGCCTGAGCCTCGGACTGGGCGCTGCCGGCGTCGCGTTCGAGCGATGCGGCCCTGGCGGCCGCGCGGGCTGCGGAGTCCACGGCGCCGTCGGCGTCGGTCACCCGGCCAAACGCGATCATCAGCAGCAGCAGAGCGATCATCACCGGTGCGAGGACCGCCGTCTCCACTGCATAGGATCCCCGGTCGCGGCGAAGACCCCGCGCCAGCCGTAGACCGTAGGTACGGGCACTCACGGGTTCGTCCAGACTTCGATCGGAGCGTCGGCGTGCTGGACGACGTCCAGCTCCAGGCCAGGGACGAGGGTGGCGACGCTGCCGCGCACGGTGATGCGGATCTCCTCCGCGGTACTGCCGGCCGAGGACACGCTCGAGCCCTGCACGCTGCCGCCGAACCGGTTCAAAAACGTCTGCGCCTGGGCGACACCATCGTCCTCGCCGGCGCCGAAAGCGCGCCCGGCCTCCACGCCCTGACGCGCGGCGGACTGGGCGACCTTACGTGCGTGGTAGTACAGGCCGACCTGGATGACGGTAAAGATCAGCGCGAGCACGACGACGGCCAGGACCGCGAACTCCACACTGCCGAAGCCGCGGTCACTGCTGAGCCGTTGGCGAAAGCGCGCGGCTACGAGCCTTCTGATGGTGCGGTTCACCGCCGCTCCCCCCTTCTCGTCCCTCGCGGCCATGGTTCATCGGGCCGAGGCCGTGGGCGGCTTACCGGCCTGTGCCTGCTTAATGCGCTGGACGACCATGTCGGCGAGAGACCGGAGCCTGTCCGACGGGATGTCCGTGCCGGGCTCCCACGTGTACTCGATCTTTGCGACGACAGCGCCCTGCCGCACATAGAGCCCCTTACCGTTCCAGGCCGCCACTTCATCCGGCTGGTCGATCTCGTAGACGTCGATCTGGTCGCCGGGCGGATTCTCGCCCACCTCGTCCACGGTGCCTTCGCCTATGAAGAAGCGGGCAGCGGTGGCGCTGTCGGAGAAGGAGATGAGCCGGATGGCCAGCTCCTGGTCGTCAAGGTTTGTGAACGCGGCCAGCCCGATGGTGAGCGCCTCGCTGCACCACTCATCCGGCCAGCCCTCGGACTGGCAGTGCGTGGCGTCGAAGTTGTCCCATGCCTTGCGGGTGCGGGACTGGTCCAGGTCGGTTGGAATGCTGAACTGGTTGGGCAGGGTCGCCTCGAGCAGCGGCGTGTTCAGCACACGCTGTGCGGGCGGGCTCGCCTTGCTCTTGCCGGGTGCGGTCGTGCCTTTCCCGGCAGGGGTCTGCGGGTCGCTCTGGGTGCCGCATCCGGTTCCCAGTACGGCCGTCAGCATGATGGCCGACGCGGATGCGGCCAGACTGGCGATGCGGGACCGGGGTACTCGGATCACCTGACGGTTCCTCTTTCTCGACGTGTGTGCGGGTTGGGTGCGGGGCGCTCGGTCAGCCGCCGTTGATGATGCCGATTTTCTCCATGAGCTTGCTGCGGACGGCGACGACCAGCAGGCCGGCTCCGACCAGCAGCGCACCGGTGATGAGGGCGAGTTCGGTGCTGGTCGCTCCGTCGTCGCGGCGGGCTTTGAGCTGCTCGTAGCGGGTGCGGATCCACACGGTCAGGGTCTGGATGTCCATGTGTCGGTCTCTCCTGTATCTGTTCAGCTGCCGAGGATGGTGATCGTGATCGGGATCATCACGAAGGTGAGCATCAAGATGACGCCGAAGGTGACGGGCAGGATCATTGCCGCGCTCGCCTCATTCGCCTGTGTTTTCGAGTCCGCCAGCAGCGCAATGCGCAGTTGGCGGGCCTGGGCCTGGAGCGTGGTGTAGACGGCGGCCCCGTCGCCGGCGAGGGCGAGGGTGTCGGCGGGCCGGGTCAGTTCGGGGATGTCGAGCTCCTCACCGAGCTGCCTGAGCGCCTCCCAGACGGTGACCCCGGAGAGATCTGCCTGGTGGAAGACCTGCCGCATCCGGACGAAGATCCAGCCGTCGCCGACCTCCGCGGTCTGGGTGAGGGCCTGGGCGGCGCCGGAGTTGGCGATCCGGGCAAGGGCGACGCGCTCGAGGTAGGAGGCGGCAGCATGCCTCACGATCAGGCGTGCTGCGGCTGCATCCCGGGCGACTTCCTTGCCGGGCCAGAACCAGAACAGCGCTCCGAGGGCCAGCGAGAGGAACGCTGGCACCGTGAACGGGAGCGCGGTGCCAGCAAGTGCGAGCAGAACCTGGAGCAGCTGCGGCAGGAGCAGCCCGTACAGCGCGAACAGGAATCGCTTGCCGAGGTGTTCGGCCGGGCTGATGCGCAGCAGGTTCAGGTCTTTGACGGGCAGGGTGAGGCGGCCGCCGAGCACGCCGAGCAGGCGGTTGCCGACCCGTTCCGGGAGCGATCCGGTCGTGGTGGGGGCTGCGGACGGCAGGGGCGTGCTGACCTTGCCGGCGTCCAGGTTGTCCAAGGCTGAGGCGAGGTCACGCCGGGCCGGCAGGGCGGCTCGTACGGCCAGTCCGATCAGGGCGCCGGCGGCGGCCGCGGGCAGAACGGCCTCCATGGGGATCATGCGGCCACTCCGGTGGTGGGCTGGGCTGCGGGCAGTGGGTCCAGCAGTCGTGGGTCGGGCTGGGTACGCGCGATGCGGCGCAGCCAGGAGAGCGTCCAGGCGAACAGGCCGCCGAGGACGGCCAGGACGATCTGCCCGATGGGCGACTGGTACCAGCCGGACCAGGCCTGATTGAGCATGCAGCCGACCACGACGACGCAGATGACGACGGAGACCATACGGGAGGACTTGCGGACCTTCGCGCGGTCGGCCTCGATGTCGCGGGCGTCTGCGGCCTGCTGATGAATGGTCACCGCCAGCGCTTCGAGGGCGTCAGAGAGGCCCGGGCCTTTGTAGACGGCGTGGGACTGGAACAGCAGCACGACGTGGTCGGAGACGCCGTCGGCGAGTTCGTCGGCGAACCGGGCGAACGCGTCCTGTGCCTCCGCTCCGCCGCGCAGGCGGTCCGCCAGGGCGCGGACGTTCGGCGCGATCGGGCCGGGGGCGCCCTTGGCCGAGGCTCGGATGGTCTGCGGCAGGCTGATGCCGGCCTGGTGGACACCGGCCAGGTGATTGAGCCACTGCCCGAGCGCCTCGAGACGCTCGATGCGCAGGGTGGCCGCGGTGCCCGGGTTGAGGATGTAGGGCAGGCCGAGGACAGCGGCGCCGGCCAGGATCCCGTGGACGGGCCAGCCGGTCCAGGCCCACACCACCAGTGTGACGACGACGGCCGCGGTGACCAGGTGCCGCCAGCGGCGCTGCCACTTCGCCGGCAGCTCGGCCTTCGCGCGCTGGATACGGCCTGCAGTGCGGGAGGCGGGCTTGACCGGGTCGGGCACGCGGCCGCGGAACTCGCGGACCGCTGCGACGATCGCCAGCAGAGCGAGGACGGCGCAGCAGGCCGCTACCAGAGCGAGCTGTGACGTGGTCATCGCTTTCCCACCGTCTGCAGGGCACGTCCCCACGCGCCGTACGGGTTCTCGGTCAGCCACTGCCGGTGGAACAGGCCGGTGCGTTCGAGGTCGTCGATGAAGGAAGGCATGTTCTTGTAGACCGCCCGTACTTCACTGCCATGGGGAGAGAAGAGTTCGGTGGTCGTGGGCCGGCCACCTTCACCGACGACGTCGTGGACCTCGTAAATGTTCGAGACGAAACGGTGCTTCTTGCCGCTGAGCGCAGTCTCGTCCAGGTACGTGAGGTAGACGACGACATCGATGGATGAGGCGATGAGGTGGTGGGCGGCCTCGGTGGCCATGCCGGCCTCAGTGCACAGCTGGACCAGACGGCTGACGATGGCGTGCGGCCGCCGCACATGCAGGGTGCACATCGATCCGGAACCGCCAGCGGACATCGCCTGGAGCATCGGCACGATTTCCGTGGAACGGACCTCGCCCACGATGACGCGGGTGGCGTTGTAGCGCAGCGCCGTGGCAAACATGTCGGAGATGGTGACCTCGCCGGCCATCTTGTCACCGTGGCGCTCGCCGTTGGACTGGCGCGCTTCAAAGGCGTAGGTGATAGGGCCGGGCTTGGGGCCGGGTTCGTCCAGGTACAGCTCGCGGTCCGACTCCAGCGTCACCAGTCGCTCGGCGGGCGGGACCTCGCGGCCGAGCGCGCGCAGCAGCGAGGTCTTGCCGGCACCCATGTCGCCGACCACGAGAATGTTCATCTTGGCGTGAACGCAGGCAGTGAGGAACCGCTCCAGCAACGGGTTGATGGATCCCCACTGGACCAGCTCGGCGATGCCGTGCTGGCGGATGCGGTGCTTGCGGATCACCACGGACGGGCGGCTGGTGAGCAGCGAGGCAGTGACGCGGGAGCCGTCGGGCATGCGGAAGCCGACCATGGGAGTGGCCTGGGTCAGGCCGCGCTCGCCGTGTCCGGACAGCCTCGCCATCCGGTTGACCCAGGCGATCAGCTCTTCATGGCTGTCGGCGACCCGGTCGATGGTGCGGCGCGGCTTGTCGTGATACTCAACGTGCGCTCGCAGGCCATCGACCATGACGTCCTCGACGCCGTCCTGGTCGAGAAGGGACTGCAGGCGGCCGCCGCGGTACATGCTGTCGAAGACGGCGGTTCCGATCGCCGCTTCCTGTTCAGCGGTCAGTGGGGTGTTGCCCTGGGCGTACTTGGTGGACCAGTCGGCGACGGCGTTTCGCACCAGGGACTTGGCCAGGGCCCGGCGGTCGGCCTCCTCCAGCAGCTTGTCGGGATCCTCCGCGCTGAGCTGCTTGGACACCAGGGCCTGGAGGTCCTCGATGACTTCCCAGCCGACGGGGATCTCACCGGGCAGGCCGGCCAGCCGCGGCACGGCTGCCGGACTGGCTGGCGCGGGTGCTGCGGCCGTCGTGGCGGGAGCCTGCGGCGGCTCGGCCGGGCGGCGCTGGCCGATCTTTCCGGCGAGCAGGCCGGCGATGTCGTCACGGCCCATCGGCGGCGGGCTGCCGTTCACGCCGGGGCGCTGCTGAGTGTCAGCCACGCGATCCTCCCTTCTCCGTCAGCCGCTGCAGGACGCCGGCCAGTTGTGGGTTGGCGGGCCTTGGCGGGTACTGCTGCTGGATCTGCCGCCGGGATGCGGCGGCTTCGAACTGCTCGGTGGCGGTGCGGGCGTGGCGCAGCAGGGGGCTGCGGCCGTAGCCGCGGGGCGGGCGGCCGCCGTTGATGAAGTAGCCGGCGGTGTCCCGGTCGACGGGCAGGGCGGCCAGCACTGGCACCTTGAGCGCTTCAGCGACCTGATGGGCGCGGTACGGGCCGTCCTCGATGAGGAGCAGGCCCAGCGCGTCCGGGCCGGAGCCGCGCTCGGAAAGCTCGGTGCGCAACGGGTCGATGAGGTGGCGGGCCAAGGTGAGGGACTGCTCGGTGGCGCGGACCACAAGGAGGACGAGGTCGGCCTGGTGCAGCAGCGGTGCTGGCGTCAGCGTGGTGTGCAGGCGTCCGGACTCCAGGACGAGGCGGCCGGCGTCGATGAAGACGTCGTATCCGGCCTCGTCGGCCAGGACATGCATGACCTCGGACAGGGCCGGCCAGGTCCGGCCGAGGGCTGCGGCCTGAGCGGGGTCGGTCAGGCCGGGCAGCAGCTTGCGATGCCCGGCCTCGTCCAGGGGCCACAAGTGGGACGCGAAGGCGTTGGCGAGCGCGTCGGATCCGGTCCGTTCGGCGGCGGCAAGGTGGTAGAGGCCGAAGCCCGCGCTGACCTGGCCCTGGAGGAAGCCTGCCCGGATGGTGCCGCCGGCCGGGTCGCACTCGGCGAGCAGTGAGGGGCGCTTCGAGGCAAGAGTGAGCGCCAGGGCGGCGGTGGTGACGCCAGACGATTTAGCGGAGACAAGTGCGGTGACCGGCATGTCAGCTGCTCCGCGGTTCGCGGACCAGCGCGACGCGACCCTGGGCGGCGCGGGTGGCCAGCAGCGGGCCGTCGGTCTGCGCGACGGCCAGGTTGACGACGACCGTGCCGGAGGCGTCCGGGCGCGAGACGTTCACGACCACGGCGTTGATGGTCGAAGGCGGCGCTTCGGCGTCTTTGCCACTGGTCTGCTCGCCCTGGGCAGGCGTGGTGACGGCGAGGGCCTTGTCGCCGGGGGCGAGCGTGCCGGCCGGGGCCTGGCCACGCTTGACCTGCACGCCGACCTGCTGCTTGTCATCGCCCAGGCCGGTGCCCTCGGCGAGTTGTGAGGAGGTGAGCAGGCCGCCCTTGCGCAGGTCGACAGCCGGCCGCTTGCCAATCACGGAGGGTTTGTCGACGGCGGGCACCGGGGTCAGCGCGGCGTCGGCACTCACTTCGGCCACGGCGAGGTCCGCCGCTGTCAGGGCCTGTCCGGCGGGCACATCGCGGGCGATGGCCAGCACCTTGACCCGGTCACTCGCGGAAGTGACGGCCGCGGCCGCGCCGAGACCGGCGAGCACGGCCAGGACGATGCACAGCGCCACCACCGACCAGCGGCGTTCCCGCTTGACCGGAGCCGTCGTCGTGATGGGGATCTCGGGGCGGGCCGGGGCGGCCGGGCGCGGCACCGACGGCGCGGCGGGGGATTCCATTCGGTGAAGTGCCTCTCGAGTTCTTAAGCAGGGTGAGCTAGTTGAGGACCTGGACCTCGGCGACGGTGATATCCACGTCGCTGGTACGGGTCTCGGTGAGTTGGCCGGTCTGCCCGCCGCCTTGCCAGTTGACGGTCCAGGTCGAAGTCGCAGTGACGTGCCACTTCCCCGATGCTTGGGTCGAGGAAGGCTGGGAGTAGCGGTGGCCGCAGTCAGGGGACGGCTTCTTGCCGTACTCCGCGTTGTAGGGCGTGCCAGCTGTGGTACAGGTGACGGTCTTCCCGTCGCCCATCGCCCAGACGATTTTCGAAACCTTGGCGGTGGCAGTGACCGTCACGCCGCCAGCCGATGCCGATGCGGTGTTCGGTCCGTACGTCTCCGTGCCCTTCGCCGTCCACATGTAGACCGGCATACCCACCACGCCCTTGCCGCCTGGCTTCGGGGTAATGCCAATCTCCGGGCCCCGCAACAGCATTCGGTCAACGGCTTGCTGGGCCAGGACAGCCGGATCGACGGCTGTGCCAGTGGGCGGCTCCGCCCCCCAGACCGTCCCGACCGTAAAGCCGCCGGTGCCCCCGCACTCGCGCGCATACACGGCACCGTCGCCCGGCTTGTGCCCGTCCCAGAGGAGACTGCCTTCCGGCGGTTGCGGATCAAGTTTCCGGAAGGTACAGACCGGCGCGCTGCTGTCGCTGCCGTTGCCTGCCTGGTCTGCGCCGCCCGATCCACCCGGCTTGCTGCCTTCGGGCTTTCCGTCCACTCCCGCGCCGACACAGAAGTGCACCCCGCAGAAGCCCGCTCCCGTGCCGGGGCCATCCGCGGCGTGGGCAGTACCAGTCAGCGTGAGCGTGGTCAGGACCAGGGTGGATGCCACGAGCAGCAGCCGGCCCGTCAGCATGCCTTCTCCTGCGGCTCGTCCTTGATGACCTTCCAGCCGTCAGGCCAGCGCTCGACCGTCGCGACAGAGACGTACTTGGTGAGGCGATCCTTGGGCAGGGCGGCCCTCTTCTTGGTCTTGCGGTCGACGACGTCCCATTTCGAGACGTCAAGGCAGGTGGAAAGCGTGGCGTTCGGCACCTTGCGGTTGAGATCGAGCTTGGTCACGGTCGAGTTGCCCAGGGTGACCTTTCCCGTGACGATCTGGCTGGCCTGATACATGCCCTTGATTTCCTGTTTGGCCCCGACGAGCGCCGGCCCTGCGGCGTACTTCTTAAGATCTGTACCGTCCGCGCTGCCCTTGGCGTAAGCGCGCTCCATCTGCTGCCAGTACTGGCTGTAGAGGCTGATCACATCAGCTTTGGCGCGCTCCGTTGGGTCCGCGGCCTTTGTCGGCTCCGTCGATGGTGCGCTGGTTGACGGAGATTCCTTGGGATCCTTGCTCGCTGAATCATCGTTGTCCGAACTGCACGCGGAAGCAGTCACGAGCGCTACGGACACGAAAAGCAGAGATGCCGAGCGCACTCGATTCCAGTCGCGAAGCGGTCGTCGGTCTGGTCGTGCCAGCGGTGCCACAGTGCCTCCCCGTAAGTTCTTCGTCAGCGTGTTCACCTGCGGCTGCGGTGCGTGCTGCGACACCCCGTCTGCACATCCACCGCCGCAGGCGGCTGGCCTGGCCTCACACGTTACGCAAAGATTCTCGAATGCCACAGCCCGTTATGGCAGTTCAGGCCGCCCGGCGAGCCCAATCCCGCACTACGGGAGTGAGTGGGAGGCATTCCTTCCGCCCGCCCCGCCCATCGATAGGCAGATAGGCGAGAAGGAATGCTGAGGGCGGCGAAGATTGTCGATTCATCGGCACAGTGGATTGCACGCCCAGAGTTCGGTCGGCTCGGCCAGCAGGCCTCGTCCGGTGCAGAACTCTCCAAGCGTCCGGTCGGCCATCAATCGGGCGCCGCATAACGCGCAGGCCCATCCTTGGGCTTGATCGAACGTGAGCTTCTTCAGGTTTGGCTGGCCTGGAGGGGATTCAGCCGCCCGCGGGCCGAGCACGCTCTCCAGGGCGCCTCGCAGATATCTGTGAGCACATGCGGGCCAACGAGAAGATGGCCGGCCCGGCGCAGATCGAGAGCCCTCCGCCCCGCTGAACTGTCGGCAGCAAGCCCCGGATCCGTGATGGCATCCGGGGCTGCGCGCGGCGTCAACCGGTCAGTTCTGGACTTCGCCCTGGTAGGTGGCTCGGGTGCTGCCGCCATTGGGGTAGTTGACTTCGATCGTCACTGGGCCGGGGATGGCCTTCTGGGGTAGGGAGAATCGCAGGGTCTGTGTGGCAGCGCGCTGCGGAGCAATGGGTCCGCCGCCGTCGTAGCCGCCTGGGCCAGGGCCAGCGTGCAAGGTGATCGGGCCCTGAAGACTCTCGCCGTAGTAGATACGCAGGGAGTTGTCGAACGACGTCCTGCTCACCTCCACGCGCGGGCTCGTGTTCATGACGGTCAGTTCGAGGGTGCACTCACGCGCATCCCGGTTGAGCTCGTCGATGGCGAGTTGTGCGACGCGGATGCGGGTGGCTCCGTCGTCGTGCCAATCACCCAGGCGCAGCACACCCTTGCCTGTGGCGGCCTTGCCGGGCAGAGGCGCCAGCCTCGCGGGTCCGCCGGGGAAGGGGCCCTCGAAGTATTGAGCGGTCTGATCCATCTGCAGGTACGCCTGCGTTTGCACGGTGAAGGTCACCGGTAGTCCTGCGGCGTTGTTGGGTACGGCGATACCGAGTCGGGAGGTGACAGCCTGCCCCGGACCGACTCGCCTCGGTTCTTCTCCGAGTGCGGGTACGGGCACCGGGGCGATGCCGGTGTCGGTGAAGGCCTCCGCCGTGCGGCCCTCTGCGCCGTAGCGGCGGGTGACCGAGACGATCGGGAAACGCTGGATCTCATCGCTGGTGTTGGTGAAGACGAGGTCGGTCGTGGCCGTCAGCCACCCGGCCGGTACGCCCTTGGCCTTCGCGCTGGGCTGGGCCGGCTTGAGCCGGGTCGTCTTGAGTGTCCAGACGTCGTCGTCGAGAGCGGTGGTGGCTCCCAGAGCGTGCATGCCCTGAGGCAGTTGGGCGGCGGGCTTCGGAGATGGTTTGGCGGGGGCGCCCTGCTGACCGGACGGTGGCGCCGGTGGGGGTTCACTGGAGCATCCCGCCATCACTCCGGACAGGAGTACACACCAGCGCTTGTTCATCCCAACCCCCATGATCTCCAGGCCGACTGCCGCTCGATTGTGCCAGCAGGTCCTGACAGTGAGTCGTCCCGTGGCTTCATTCCGCTCTCGCCATGGCGTGGAGAGCAGCCGACCGTCGAACCGGCTCAGCGTCGTACGAATCAGCGCCATTACCGGGTACCGCCATCCTGCAAGTTCCTTGGCACCGCGGTGGTCTGCTCGGCCTCCCAGTCGGGGAGTTCGATACGCAGTGCCGCGCAGGCCCGTTCCGCCTCGCGCTGATCGCGCAGGTGCTCCAGCCAGCCCTGTCGGCCTCGGGGGCAGGGCGGCCGGCCGGTTCGGGCATGCGGAGGGCGCGCGCTCGGTAGACGTCGCGCGGTGACACGTCCGCTCCGCAGGATTGCGGCGGCATGGCCTGGGCGAAGGCCTGCTCGCTCTCGCGCATCATCGGCTGGTACTCGAGGCGCGGCGGCCGCCGGTCCTGGCAGGCTTGCTTGGCTTCGGCCAGGCGGCTGCGCAGCTCGGAGCGGAGCTGGCTGGCGTAGTGCTGCCACGTGGGGGCGTTGCATTCCTGCCTGCGCCGCAGCATCTCCGCGTGCCGGGCGCCGGTGTCGTCGACCTGGTCATCCCAGACGACCGGCGCTGCTGGGTGTGGCGGGGCTTTCGATGTTGGCCTACAGCGGACACAGCGAAGCCCACCATGTCGTTGCACGATGGGCCGCTTTGAACTGGTGCGGGTTGGCCGACTGGTCAGACGATGCCGAACTCTCCAGCCTTTACGCTCGCCACGAAAGTTGCGAACGAGCCTGCGGGGAAGTCTAGGACCGGACTGGTCGGGTTCTTGGAGTCACGGACGGGGACCACGCCGTGCGAGGCGACGAAGTTGGCAGCAACCTCGATGCACTGACCGCCATTTTCACTGTACGAAGACTTGAACCAGCGGGGGGATTCGGTCGTCACGGGGTGCCCTTTCGTAACCGTTCGATCATGGCGACAGACGCCGCCTGTGAAGCAGCTTCGGCCTGTAGCTGATGGTAGGCCGTCAGCATGGGGAGCACGAACGTGGTTTCTCGTTCGAGATGGCCCCGTTGGGCAGACTCGGCGTACGACATGAGCGACCGATCAGGCATCGTAAGGACGGTCACGGGCAGACTGAGCGGGCGGCGAACCCCCATGTCGAACGGGGCTACCTGTACAACCGTGTTCGCCAGCTCGGCGAACTCGACTAGCCGCGCAAACTGGGTATCCATGATCGCACTGTCCCCGATCGGTCGTCTAAGGCAGCTCTCGTCAAGCACTGCGAAGACCAGCGGGAGCGGTGTCCGGTTCAAGGATGCTTGGCGCTTTGCAACGAGCGCGATCCGCTCGTCCCCCTGCTCGGGGGTGATCGCTCCCCGCTTGACGGTGCCCGCTGTGAGCGCTGCTGCGTACTCCGGTGTCTGGAGTAGACCAGGGATGACGCCGACCTCGTACAGCCTGATCTCTGCTGCCTTCGCCTCATGTGCGACGAACTCCGGGAACCCTTCTAGCAGCGCGTTTGTGCGCGCGGCCCTGCCCTGGCGTTCGAGCTGGTCGCCCGTCCCGAACACCTTGTCGGCACTGTTCGTGAAACGGGGAGTTGGGGACCGACGACCAGTTTCAATGGCGGAAATATGCGTCCCCGAGTAGCCCATACGATCGGCTAAGTCATCCTGCGTCCACCCGCGCTCGTCTCGCAACGTGCGTAAACGCTCGCCGAACGCTGCTTCCGGCGAACTTTCGGGGTTCAGCTCTTTGCGGTTCAACAGTGATCACCCAACTCTCCGTTCAAATGGCGCAAGTTGAAGACTTCTGAACTGTAGGACACGCTGAATCGCCCTGGTAGTGGAACCACTACGGAGAGGAGCGGCGGTGTCTGCGCAGAACAGTCCCACAGACAAGCAAGAACCCGCCCACGTTCCGGACCCCGGCACGCTCATGGTGGACACCCGCCGTGGAGACCGTGTTGGGGAGTTCCGCGGAGTCGCCGGCCCGTACTGGTCGCTCCGCCCGATCAGCGGCGGGACCGAATGGGAAGCGGAGCCTGAGCACGTCCGCCTCGCGAGCCTCACAGAGCTTCTTAGCGCCAAGACCGCGCGAGAGAACGCTAGAAGCCGGGGGGAAGTGGCGTGAGGCTCTTACCGGTCCGGCTCGTCCTCGCCGTGGGGGCCGCGGAAGTTTGCTTACGGCAGCGCTTCCCCCGGATCATGTGGGCACTCGCCCCCCGCCCTTCCAAGCGTGACGAGCCGTTCGTCGAGCTGCAACGCATCGAATCGGACCCCGAGTACCGCGCGCTGTTCCTCGCTGGTCTGGACGCTGCGATTGTTCAGCGGAACGCAGAGCACGCGGCCGAGATGCAACGGATTGAAGCGGCAGCCGACCACCTTCGGAACCTGTTCCGCCCCGGCAACGGCGAGCGTGCCGCATGACCGATGTTGGGTACGTCGCCGAGGTGTACGCGGGCGACGCCGTGACGACCGTCTATCTCGGCGGGATCGTCGCTCCGTCCCGTCGGCTCGCGCTCCGATGGCTACGCAGGCAAGCTCTCCGATTCGCGGGAGCGCTGGACCCCGACCCGTACGCCGAGTGGGTTCCGCCCCTCGCGCTTCAACCGGTAACGCACGCCGAGCGGGACGCACCCGCCGAGCTTCGGTTTTGGACCGGCAACAACGACCACTAGGACCACGCGTTGCGGCAGCTCGCAGCCGGTTTCGCCTTCCAGTTCGTTGCGCGCGACGAGACCGGTTGGTACGGGCTCACCGCTCACCCGGTGGTCGTCCCGACCCCGATTCCGGATGTGCTCGCCCATGCGTAGCCCCACAAGCCCCCGTGCGCCTGGGCCATGGATGACCCCGAGTACGACGACGCATACGCCGCGTGCGCCCCCTAGAACCCCGCCCGCCTGCCGCCTGTCTGGGGACGGTGGCAGTCAGGCGGCATCACCACTCACCAGCACGACGGCACGGGAGGAATACCAGCATGACGACACTCATTGAGTCGCCCACCCGCGAACCGGTTGCCGGAATCCAGTCCCTTGAACTAAGGAACACCGGAAGGTGTCAGCTCACGTGCACGCATTGTCTGTCTGAGTCCAGCCCGCGAGCCAGGCATGGGGAGATGACCCCCGCGGAATGGCGAGCGGTCATCATCGACGCTGCCGAGTTCGGCATCCGCAGTATCCAGCTCATCGGGGGGGAAGCCGACTGTTCACCCGCAGTGGCGCGAGTTCGCCGAACTGGCGCTCTCGCTCAGGCTGCGTGTAGAGATCTACAGCAACCTTTTCCACGTTCGCGAGGAGTGGTGGGAGGTGTTCGCCCGCGAGGGTGTCACGCTCGCAACGAGCTACTACAGCGATGACCCCGCCGAACACGACGAGATCACCAAACGAGCGGGAAGCTACGTCCGGACCCGGTGCAACATCAGGGAAGCCGTCAACCGGGGCATCACGCTGCGGGCTGACGTGCGCGTATGTTCAGAACTGGTAGTTAGAAGTGTTGGGGTCGGCGAGCACCACATGACCCTCCTCCCGGCGTTGACCGATGTCGATGTGCCGGGCGCCGAGTCCGAGCGACGTCGCCACCGTCTTCTGCTGGTCGTCGAGGGACGTGCTCGTCAGATCGAAGTGCATCAGGTTCTGGCCGGCCTTCTGCTCCCGGGTCGGGAGAAACCGGATCCGGAACCCGGTGTCATCGCTCGGCAGGAGGGGGATGCCGTCGTGGGAGTCGTCAGCCATCTCCCAGCCCAGGACGCCGACCCACGAAGCGCGCGAGGCGGAGCGGGTCGTTCGCGTCGAAGCACAGCGCGTGGAGGTGAGAAGTCATCCCTCGGCATCTCCGATCTGCTGACTCGCTGCCCCACCCTCCGATCGGGTAGGGCAGTCCACCAGCAAGAAGGCTTTCATCCAGGTCGTGGCTGGAGCTTGCCCAGACGGCGCTACCCGGTCAACTCATTACACCGTCGTCACAACAGCCCTCCTCGTCCACCAAGTCACAAGCTCGCGAGGAGGTCGTCGAGCGGGGTCGGTACCTGTTCGGGTTCGAGGGCCTCGATTCGTCACGGCAAGTCTTCGGTCTGGGAGAGCACGCCGAGAGGGCGGGTGTAGCAGTACAGCGCGAGCATCTCCCCGACCAGCGGTAAGAATGGCCGGGTGATGGCGCCGAGCTCATTGCAGGCCCGGTACTCGCCCGGCAATCTCCCTCGGTCGGCGTGGGAGCCAGCTCCCTGAAGTGGCGGCTGAGGAACCCGAAATGCATGAGGTCTTGCTTCCCGAGAGGGCGGTCAGGCGGCGATGCTGACGGGCCGCAGCCAGGCGTCCGAGTGCTCGGCCGGTCCGAGGGCTGGGGTGAAGATCGGCTCGAACGGGCCGCGGTGCTGGAGCTTGCCCAGGGTCGTGACGCCGGCGCGCAGCCCGGTGTTGGTGAGCGCGGGGTCGCTGGCGGCGAGACTGCGCAGGTCGGCAATGCGCCGGGCGAGACGGGCGTCGGAGGCGCCGGTGAGGACCAGGAGCAGGCGCGGGAAGGCGGGGTAGCGGTATCGCCAGGCCGGGGTGCTGGTGGTGCGCCGACCTGGCTTGGCTCCGCGGCCGGAGGGCTGCTGTGGAGTGAAGTCGTGGTAGGCCGCGTAAGCGTGAAGCTTCTGCGCGAGGCGGGCGGTGGTCATTTGGGTGCGGTCGACCTCGATGAAGAAGGTGAGCAGGGTGCGCTGCTTGGCCTTCTGGTCGGTGTGGACGTAGTGGAGGACGGCGTCGGGGATGAGGCTGAGCTCTTGGCCCGGGCGGGCGTCGTCGCGGTAGTAGTGAGCTGTCTCGGGTGACCAGTCGAGCGGTCCGCATTCGTGGTCGAGGCGGCGGGCCCAGTCGACGAACGCCAGGCCCGTTTCCACGGTGGCGAGGGTGTGTTCCTGCAGCGGGCCGAGGGCCGCTTCCGGGCTCATTCGGTACGGCCGCTGAGGCAGCAGTCCGACCGATTCGACGGCGTTGGCGCCCTTCTCGGTGAGCCACCACAGCAGCTCGGTCTGACCGGAGACGCGCCGGCCGACCGTCTCGGCCAGGCCTGTCTCCCGCAGCGTGTGAAGCTGGCGGCGCAGGTATTCGGCACGGGTGTGGTGTGGGGTGATCAGCTGGTGCAGTTGCCTGGTGGAGACCAGGCGGTGCTGGTAGAGGATCTGGGTTGCCTGCTGCGCGATCTGGCCCAGGCCCGTGGGCCCGGTGTGCGGGTACGGCATCGTGGTGCTCCGTTTCAGTCGATGAGGGTGGTGGGGTCGCCAGCGCCGTTCGGGCCGGGGCGGCAGCTGGTGTGGTGGGCGAGGATGAGGGTGTCCAGGTTCTCGAGGTCGGTGAGGATCTCGGCGACGGGCCGGCGCTGGAGGTTGGTGTCGATTGCCTGGTCCAGCTCGGGGACACCGTCGGGGTTGTTGTAGTGGTCGAAGATCTCCTCGACCGGCAGGCCGCGTACACGGAAGGGCTGGGTCGGCCTGCCGTTGAGGTTGATCGACATGACGTAGTGGTATTTCGGGAGCTCGGTGATGGTCTCCGGCGTGACGTGGCCGTTCCATCGGCGGGCAACGAAGGCGGCCTCGTCGAAGTCGGCCGCGCAGGTGGACAGCAGGCTCTGGTTCTGCAGCAGGGACTGCCGGGTCATGGCGCTCAGTCGCAGGGCCATCTGCGTCATGCCGATGAAGCGGACCTCGTACTTGCGCAGTTGCTCGGCGATGGCGGCCAGGAATCCCTTGCTGGAGGCGTCCAGGGCGGTGAGCTCGTCGCCCCAGGCCCAGAACGTGCGGCGGTCCTCGCGCAGGGTGTCCTGACGGGACAGGCCGGCGCGGTGCAGATCGTGAATGAGTAGGCAGGAGACGAGCGCGTCGGACTCGGATCCTGACGGGCAGACGAAGACGACGCGGCCGGTGTCCATCGCCTTGCGGATGTCGTACGCCGAGCGCGGGCTGCCGAAGAACGCCTGCAGTGACTGCGAGGTATCCAGGCGGTCCATGACATAGGTGACGGTGGGCACCGCGTCCTTGGCCAGTGACGGAAACGTCTTCGTCCAGTAATCGCGTACCCGCTGCGGGAGTGACGGCAGCAGACCCTCGCGCCAGTCCTCATCCGTCAGCCACGACCTCAACTGGAAGAGCGTGCACTGCGCATCAGGCCGGCCTGCCTGGACAGCCTGCAGATTGAGCAGGGCCATGGCCTGGGCGGCGCGGGCGAGGATTGTCCGGGCTCGAGGGGCGTTGTCGCCCCAGTCTTGGGCGGCGGCGATGCCTTCGGTGACCGAGCGGACGACGTCCTGCACCGCGCTGAGGGGGCGGCCCTCCATCGACAGCGGATTCCACGAGACGACCAGCTGGTCCGGCTCGGAGCGGGCCAGGTTGATCTCCCACACCCGGGACGCGATCGCGGGGTGGGCCAGGTACGGCTTCGCCCGCATCCAGCCTTCCCCGTGCGGGTCGAGGAACCAGGTGCCGTATCCGCTGTGGGCCATGGCGATGCACTGCACCAGCGCGGCCTCGGTCTTGCCATGGCCGCTCTTGCCCAGCTGCAGGCCGAAGAGCAGGTCCTTCACGCGAGCAGCACCGATCCGCTCGCGCCCGTCCCCGTAGACCACGGCGCCGAGCGGCACCAGGTCCCGCTGGCCGGTGTAGACGGGCAGGTCCGACGGCGCTGGCGGGAGCAGGCCGCCGGAGCGCACCACGCTGGAAGCGCGGCACTTCACGGTGGGCGGCTTGAGGAAGCCGGCCAGCTCGGGCACAGTCAGCCACTGCCGCTTCCGGGGCGCGAACTCGCCGGTTGCGAAGCGCTTCTCGAAGGAAGCGATCCGCCAGCGGGTGCGCGGCCTGCGGGGCTTGAGGTAGTTCTCGCCGGAGGTGGCGGAGAAGGCGGCGAGCAGCTGGTTCATGCGGGCCAGTGCGATCTGCGGGTGCGGCGCCTCGGTCCGCAGCAGCAGCTGCACAGCGAACACGGCGCCTGCTGCCGGGTCGAACTTGCCGATCCCGTCGCGCAGGTCGGTCATGCGGGGCAGCCGCTCGCCGACGGCGGTCTTGCCCCCGGACCATGCGGCGAGGACCGATTCCCACGCCCCTCCCCCGCCCAGGCCGCCGGTCAGGCGCTCGCCGTACGCGGATGGCCCGCGGCGCCCGGACTGCAAGAGCAACTGGCGCCGGCGCCGGGCGAGCCGGCGTTCGCGAATGGGGACCAGGTCGATGACGACGTCAGCGCGCTCGCCGTCCTTGGTGCGCACTGAGGCCATCGCGGCTGCCAGCTGCTGGAGCGGATCGGGATTTAGACCGAGAGAAGCCAGCGGCTTTTGGTCGGCCAGCGCCATGGCCAGCTCGACGCGCTGCACGTAGCGGCGGGAATCAAGCCCACCGACGGCGCTGGTGGGCTTCGAGAAGTCGAAGTCGAACTCAACTGCTGCAGTCACTTCGCCCCCTCGTTCGGGGCCGGGAAGCGGATCGGCTGAATGTCCTTTTGGGCGCGGTGGGCGCGGACTTCGACCTCGGCAAAGCCCGGCATGGCCAGAACGGCGGCCGCGGTGACCGGCCCCTCGAGAAAGCAGCGCATCTTGCCGTCCTCGGCGGTGTAGCGCAGCCGGGCAGCGGAGCCGCGGGCCGGTACGCCATCGGCGGAGTGGTGGACCCGGCTGAGCTGGCGCGCCCACCGGCCGACTTCGCCTTCACTCGGATCGAAGGTACTGGTGGGGACCACTTCCACGATGACGCGGTCGGTGAGGGCCTCCCGCACGAGACGGGCGCGCCGCGCGGCAGCGCAGATGCAGACGGCCAGGGCGACCGGGGAAAGCGCGGCAAGGTACGGGGCGGCGGCAGTGGTCCAGCCGACGATGTCGGCGAGCAACTGGGCGCCCGGCAGGTCGGCGACGTTCATGCCGGCCGCCGGGCGGTGGTACGGAGTGCTGCGTGCACGGTGGCCTCCTGGTCGGTGCGGGGAATCTCCCTTCACCTGGACCAAGTCAGGCCGGAAGGCCGATTCAGACACCGATCGCGAGGCTTTACTTTCCCTTTACTTTTGGGTGTCTGGGTGCTCGGACAGTGGTGTCCGCTCTCGCCGAAGCCAGTCGCCGTCTCATCCAATCCAGTCGGACTACAACCGTTTCCACGCGACTGTACGAAGAGGTCGGCTGTTGGTAGGGGTGCAGACGGAGTGCGGCACATATATCGGTGTCCAGCCCCGTCCGGTCGCTGGAGCCCGCAGGCATAGGGTGACAGACCGTGGAAGACGCTAAGGACGATCTCGGAGCTCTCGTATGGGGTCAGGCCGAACAGCGCGCCGCGCACGGTGACGCCTCTTACGTGCGCGAGCTGGGGTCACAGCTGGCCGACCGGCACGCGGCCGCTGTCGAACAGGTACGGGAGTACGAGCGCCAACTGGCCCACGTGGTACGTGTGCTCGCCCTCACCCCCAGCCGCGACAGCCTGGTACAGCTGCTCCGACTCCTCGACGAAAAGCGCCCATTCACTGCGGGCTCCAACCTCGCGCCGCGCTTTGTCGCCTCGCTCCTCGCGGAGCATCAGCACGTCAGCGACCTGGCAGCCACCGTCTTCGATCGCAACGAGCGGGAGCCGCACCGGCTGGACGAGCTGCGCGCCTGTCTTTTCCACGAGTTGGTGCTCCGTGGCGTGGATGTCGAACAGTTCCCGCCGCTGCGCTGTTGGCTGCTCGTAAGGCCCGGCTGGCAGGCCCTGTCCTGGCTCCCGGTGCAGCGCCGCGACTTCGAGGCCGGCGTCGGTTTTCCAAGCCGCTCGATGCACGGCTCCGCCAGCGGGAGCGGGACCGGTGTACCCACCGAGGGCCGTGTGGACCCGCCGACACCACGCACGTCCGAGCGTTCCGCCCTTCGGGACATCGCCACCACGGAAGTGCACGAGACCATCGTTGCCGCCGTGCAGGCGGGCGACTGGGGTGACTGCGGGGCCTGGGTCTTCATGCTGGACGAGGCCGTCGCACCCGCCCGGGTGCCCGCTCTGCTGCCGACCCTGCCGATGCCCTGTGTCGACGGGCTCAGCCCAACGGATCGCTTTGAGATCGCGGTCCGCCCGGTGGACGAAATCTGGCGCCTGCTCTTCGTCACCGCGTCGATGGGCGGCATGCACAGCTCGGGCGTGCAGGGTGCCTACGGGCGGCTGTGGGCATGGCGTTCGATGGCGGGGCTCAGCGGCGCTCCGGCGGGCGCGAGCGCGGACGAAGTGGAGCGCCACGTACGGCAGAGCACATGGTTCCACTTCGAGGCCGATGCGGACTGGTTCCAGAACGACATTTACGACTACGGCATAGCCGCCCTCTCCCCCGACCTCCGCCGGATCGCTGTGCTGGCGGCGACGGACACCGACTAGAGAAGACAGCGGGACCAGCTCCCCGGCATGAACTGGGTTGGATGTCAACGGGAGGCTGTTGGTGGCCATTTAATTCCCCGCTCGCGGCTGCTTGACGGGGAGTGAAATCGCCACAGATTATGTGACCGTCAGTGACGATCTTCGCCCTCGTCGGCCGTCCGCTGCCCCAACGCTGCCACCCTCTGGTACAGCTCCTCGGCCTCCTGGCTGCGGCCGAGCTGTTCGAGGCAGTGGGCCTCGTCGTTGAGGCTGGCAAGGGCGTCGGGGTGGTCGGCGCCCAGGACGTGTTCGCGGGCGACTGCGACCGTGAGGTATTCGGTGAGGGCGTCGGCCCAGCAGCCGAGCCAGCCGAGGCCGACGGCGACTTCGCGGCGGCTGACGAGGGTGTCGGGGTGGTCCGGGCCGAGGAGGCGCTCACGGATGGCGTTCGGCCGCTGACCACTGGCGGTCGATTCTGATGGTTCGAGCGCTTTGCAGCAGTTCGCGGGCTCGCATCGCCCGCTCTTCTGTGGAAGCGTCGGTGGGGGGAGAGAGGAACTGTTGATGCTCGTGAGCTCGCATGGTGGCTATGACAAGCGCGTCGCGTGAGCTGTCGCCGAGTAGTTGGGTGAGTAGTTGGGCGGTGAGTCCCTGGGCGCCCAGGTAGCGTTCGAGGTCATCCAGCCATACGACGCACTTCTTCTCTTTCTGCACTGCGGGCAGGAGGGCATAGAGCGCCGACGGGGTGGGGCAGGCGAAGGCGTGGTTCGGCCGCAGTGTACGCAGGGCCTCGTAGGCAAGGCGTGTCTTCCCGGCCGTGGACTCGCCGACGATCAGAACGAAGCCGCCGCTTGTGACGGCGGCGTGCACGTCGGCTTCTCGGTCCCGCTGGATGAACGGCGCCACGCGGTCTGCGACACCGTCCCTGACAAAACTTTCGGCGGCGTGCACGCCCAACGCGATCGGGTCAATCAGATCACGCACGCAGGGCAGTCGGCCAGTAGCACTGACCGCGTAGAGGTTGGCTGACATGAGTTCGCGCTGCCGGGTAGCAGTGTCGATGCGGGCCGAGACGCGGGTGACGGGCAACGCTGTGATCGCTACAGCTGTGGCCGCGACGGCTGCAGCTCGCTCCGGTGGCATCCAAATCGCGGCGACAACTCCTGCCAGGCCAGCGATCACGGCAAGTACGAAGTACACGATCCATAAACGGACGCGACCCACCATGATCCCTCCCCCCGAAGATTGGAAAAACCATCCTGAGGGCTCAGATCAGCGCCGTCCAGACTGCGCCGACGCTCGCGTGCATCCACGCACGAAACCTCGACGTACGGCACGGCCCCGTCCGCCCCAGCCGGTACGGCTGCGTTCGTAGTCAAACGCCTCGATTGGATGACAGGGGACAGTGGGGCCGGCCCGCCTCCAAATCACCCTGCTGCGACAGGGCAATCGAGAAGGACTTGCACCTTCTTCGAATCACGGCGCTTCCTGGCGCACGTCCAACTGCATGCATACGTGCGGCTTGAGGCCGGACTTCGCGACCCATCCTGTGGAGCCGGCCTTCAGGCCGGACTTGGAGCGGTCCTGCAGGCTCACCCGGTACCAGCCGCCCTTCGCCTTGTCGACGCTGACCAAGTCGGCCGGGTAGAGCACCCCGAGCGTCGTGTACTTCGTGCCTGGGCCGGTCCGCAGTCGCAGAGCCGACTTCGGGTAGTAGCCGCACGAGTTGAAGTCCTGGGCCATGGCGGTCGCAGCGGTTGCGGACGGCAGTGCCTGCGCCGCCCGGGTGGGCAGGGCGGGAAGGGCCAGCGCGGCCACTGCCAGGGCGTACGAGATCAGTTTTCGCATGACCCGCTCAACATGCCGTCGTCCGGCGCGCGTCACGGCCAACCCTTTGTGATCACTCTGACGTGCGACAGCGGACCGTGAGGGGGCGGTCTAACTCCCCGCTTCTGGCCTGCGCAATCGGGCACCAGCGCCGCACTGGCCGGTGAACGGGGCTGCGGCGGGAGCGGACTCGCGCCGGGGCCGCGTCTCAGGTGAGGAGTTTGAAGATGTACAGGCCCCTTTCTCCCCCCACTGCGAGTTCGCCACCAGCCCCCCAGGCACACGGGAGCAGCGCATCTTCGGCTCGTGCCATGGCCACGGTGCATTGATCCGCGACGGCCCAGATCCGCACCGTCTTGTCGTGACTGGCGGTGGCGAGCCAGGCCCCGTCCGGCGCGATCGCCACCGCCTGCACCGAGCCGGTGTGGCCGGTGAGGGTGGCCGTGCACGACCGGGTGGTCCGGTCCCAGATCCGCACCGTCCCGTCGTAGCTAGCGGTGGCGAGCCAGCTCCCGTCCGGCGCAATCGCCACCGAAAGCACGCGGCCGGTGTGGCCGGCGAGGGTGGCCGTGCACGACCCGGAGGATCGGTCCCAGATCCGCACCGTCCCGTCGCCGCTGGCGGTGGCGAGCCAGCTCCCGTCCGGCGCAATCGCCACCGATTCCACCAGGCCGGTGTGGCCGGTCAGGGTGGCGGTGCAGGTGCCGGTGGCTCGGTCCCAGATCCGTACTGTGAGGTCGTTGCTGGCGGTTGCGAGCCAGGTGCCGGCCGGGGCGATCGCCACCGAGCGCACCGAGTCGGTGTGGCCGGTGAGGGTGCCGGTGGTCCGGTCCCAGATCCGCACCGTCCCGTCGTCGCTGGTGATGGCGAGCCAGGTCCCATCCGGGGCGATCGCCACCGAATTCACCGAGTCGGTGTGGAGGGTGGCGGTGCAGGTGCCGGTGGCTCGGTCCCAGATCCGCACCGCCTGGTCGCTGTTGGCGGTGGCGAGCCAGGTGCCGGCCGGCCCGATCGCCACCGAATACACCGAACCGGCGTGGTCGGTGTGGAGGGTGGCGGTGCAGGTGCCGGTGGTCCGGTCCCAGATCCGCACCGTCCCGTCGTCACTGGCGGTGGCGAGCCAGGTCCCATCCGGGGCGATCGCCACCGAATTCACCGAGCCGGCGTGGCCGGTGAGGGTGCGTTGCAGAGCGGGTGAGGGGCCGTCGGGCAGGGGCCATTGGTTGGTGAGGCAGGGGCGTTGGGCAGGGTCGTGCTGGCGTGCGGTGATCTGGGGGTGCCAGTGCGGGTGGTTGTCGAGGCGGGTGTGCAGGACGCCGGTGAGGGCATGGGGTGGGTCGGTGGGGGTGAGGAGGTGGGCGGTCTGGGCGAGGCTGCGGGCCAGGGGGCGGGTGTGGGGGGTGTCGATGCGGGTGAGGTCGCTCCAGGGGGCTGTCGGCCCGCGCTGGGTGAGGCGGGCTTCCACCCATCGCAGGTCGCCCGCGATGGCCTCGGCGGAGGTGGTGCGTCCGGCTGCGAGGAAGTGGTCGAGGAGGTGGTCGAGGAGGTAGCCGTCCTGCAGCTGCCACCAGGCGCGTTCGGGGTCGGGCGTGGTGGGGGCGAGGGGCTGGGCCGGTGGCAGGGCGTTGGCGACGGCGTCGATCAGGAGGCCGTTGATGCGGGTCAGGCCGGCGGTGCCGAGTTCGCCGCGGAGGTAGTCGCGGATGACGTCGTGCAGGCTGATCGTGCCGCCGCGGCGTGGGTTGAGGGTAAGCAGGGACAGGCGTTCCAGGTCCCGGCACAGCGTGCGTGTCTGGTCCTCGGTCAGCTGGCTGCTTGTCTGCCACAGCAGGGCGACGACGGTGATGGGGATGGACTCGTCCTCGGCGAAGATGCCGAGCTCGGTGAAGCGGTCCGGGCCGCCGGGCGGCAGCAGGGTGGTTGCGGCCTCGATCGAGGCCTTGACGGCCTGGTTGCGCAGGCGTGGGTCGTCCAGGTTCCAGGTGGCAGCGGGATCGTCCACGGCGACGGGCCCGTTGCCGCGCAGCCGGTGAAGGATCCGCTCGGCGGTGGCGGTGGGATCGGCGCCGGCGGCGCACTGTTCGGCGATCAGGCGGTTCGTCAGGCGCAGCAGCAGGGCCCAGCGGCCGGTGGCCTTCAGCAAGGCGTCCACCAGGGGCTCGGGCAGCGGTGGCAGGGTCCAGATCAGCACGGCCTTGGCCTGGTCGCGGGACATCTGGTCGACGGGGATGCGCTGCGCGCCGGGTGGCAGCAGTGCGGGGTTGCGGGTGGTGACCAGCCGTACACAGCGGCGGCCTCCCTTCAGGAAGGGGTCGAGCTGCTCGGCTTCCCACACGTCGTCCAGGACGAGCAGGGTGCGGGGGCGCTTGTCGAGGAGCCGGCCCAGATGGGCGCCGGCCAGAGCGGGGTCGTCGAACTCGGTGGTGTCGCCGGTGATGAAGCGGGTGACCTCGACGACCTTGGCCGCCACAGCCGCACGTCCGCGGACGTCCCGGCCGATGGTGACGGGATAGATCCGGGACCGGAACCGCCTCCGCACACGCCGGCGGGCGCACACGGCAGTCGCCAGGGTGGTCTTGCCGAATCCTCCTGCTCCCCACAGGGAGGTGGTGATGCCTACGGCGCGGCGGCCGCCGCACACAGCCGACACGGTGGTGCGGGTCTGGCCCCGATCGACGAACCAGTCCGGGACCGCCACGGGCGGGGGTGGTGGTGGGTCGTTCAGGGCCGCCGGTGGACGTAACTGCAGCCACGCCGCGAAACCGCCTGCCACGATCGCCAGTGGCCCAAAGATGCCGAGCGACCACCACGGGTGCTGTCGGAGATCATCCAGCGGCCAGTGCCAGTGCTTAGCGGCCGTGGCGGCGTTCCCCGCCAGCGCCAGCACGATCGGCAGCGCAATACCCAGGCCGGCAAGCGCCACGATTCCCGCCACCCACATACGGACCCGCACGCGCCCACCCCCGGCAACACGATCTCCTGCACTGGACCTTAGCGACCCGCCATCCGCACCATCAGCGGAATGCCACAAGACCGCATAGATGCGGCTCTTGGAGTTCTGTCACCCTGTTCGTTGCATTCCGTCCCTACCCTCCACATGGGGTGTGAGGGTGACACCACCCGCACGAGGGACTTCTCATCACCCTGTCCAACCGGACAAGCGATGGACAGGACGATGAGAAAGGCCAACTCATATGTGGCCCTAAATGTCGTAGAACGCGGCGTATTTCCCCGTCCAAGCCGCTGGCGCCCTTCCAGGTGGAGGGGAGGAACTGCATCGGCCCCACGGTCGCATCCCGGCACACTTCGGGCGCAGGGTGGTGATGGTCGTGGCGGCGCGGGAGTACGCGGCGAGCATTACCGCGTGCACACCCGCCACCTGTGAGGGCGCTCCCTGTCCGGCCGTCATGCCGTTGCTGCTGTCGTCGAGTTCGTCTTCGTAACCGGCTGCGCCCCCGGCAACGGCGGCGATGAACAGGACGCAGAGACCGAGCACGAAGGCGATCGGCGCGAGCGCGATGCCGGAGATGAGGATGGCCTTCTTCTCTCCGGTCACGGGCGGCCACCGCCCCGGCGGGGTGCGGGCCTTGCCGGCCGTGCCGGGCGCGGGGAGGGAGGAGCTGCGGGGGCGCGGGGGTCTGGCGGTTGCGCATGCGGTGCAGCCACATCTGTAGTGCTGCCTGGGCCGGGCTCGCTGCGGGCTGGGGCGCGCGGGGGAACCGGGCGGTGCCTGGCGGCCGGAGGAGCCGCTACCGGCGTGGGGCGCGGGGGGCGGCGCCGAATGGGCGGGGGGCCTGGGACCGGCTGGGGGCGAGCCGGAGTGGGACGCCGGGGCGGCGTATAGGGGCCCAGCGGGCGGCGGCCGCTGACCAGGCGCCCGAACGAGCGCAGGCCGTGGGCGTATTCGCTCATGAAGTCGCGCGCGGGTGGGGCGTACTGCTGGTGGATCTGCTGCAGACGCCGGCCCAGGCCGGCGGCACCGTTGGTGACTTGGCCGGGCACTGCGGCGCGCGCGGCACCGGTTCTGCGGGCGGCGCGCGGCCCGTACACGGGCAGCCCCAGGGTGGACTTCAGCCCTGCCTTGCCGACCGCGAGGGTGCCCCTGGCGGCAAGTTTCGTTGTGCCGGCTGCGGCCCTGGCGGTGCCGCCGATCAGGCGGCCGGTGCCGCGGGCCAGGCGGGAGGCGAGCGCGGTGGACCCGCGCGCGGATCCGAAGGTGGCACGTCCGCCCCGACAATCACTTCTCCTCCGCATCGTGAGCACGAAGGCAGTTCGTCTGAGAGCTGGATCGAGCTGTGGGTCATCGCCGGGCCTCCTCGCGCAGGAGTGTCATCCAATGCGGACGGAATGGGATCAGTCAACCCACCTGGCCCTGCGTGAGTTGGAAGCCGGTACGGCGTCGTGGGGGCGGACTTGCGGGGCTCTCGAAGCCGCGTCAGGGCACGATGCGTCGGGCCACGAGGATCGTTCCGTGGGTAGCCACCTTGGCCACTTCCACCACGCGTCCCGGGCGCGGTGCGTGCACGACAAGTCCATCTCCGATCGCCATGGCCACGTGCTCGGGGCGGGACGCGGTGCCCTCGGTGAACACCAGGTCGCCCGGCTGGAGTGCGTTGGTGGACACCGGCCGCCCGTCGTTGATCTGCGTGTACGTCGTGCGGGAGATCTCGATGCCGGCCACTCCGTACGCACGCTGCATCAGGGACGAGCAGTCGCACCGGTCACGCGCGACGTTGCCGTGCGGGTTGGTACACGTGCCGCCCCACTGGTACGGCGTGCCGAGCTGACCGAGCGCCCAGCGGATCGCGTTGCGGGCCTGCATGGGGGCGTTGATGGGGATCTGGTAGCCGTCCGGCAGCTTGCCCGGGGCAATGTCGCCGTAGTCGGCGCCGGCCTGCGTGACACAGCCGCCCGTACCGAAGCCGCCAGTGAGCGCGGGGCTGGCACCGGCGGCGCCGAGCGTCGGCGCGATGGCCCGCTGCAGTGCGGTGGCCAGCGGCTCGTGCTTGGCGTACGCGTCGGGCAGCCCCGACTTCTGCACCTTCTGGGCGGCGACGGTGAGCGGCATGTGCTCCCAGTCCTTCAGGGACCTCAGCGCTTTGTAGAACTTGGTCGACGCGTAGACCGGATCGAGGACTTGCTGACGGGTGCCCCAGCCCTGGGAGGGCCGCTGCTGGAACAGGCCGAGGCTGTCGCGGTCGCCGTGGTCGATATTGCGCAGGGTTGATTCCTGCAGGGCGGTAGCGAGCGCGATGACCTGCCCGCGGGCTGGGATCTTCATCTGCACGCCGGTGGCCACGATCACCTTCGCGTTCGGGATCTGCTCCTTGGGCAGCGACAGGCCCGACACCTGGACGTCGCCGGTGTTTCCGGCGAGCACGGCCTTCACCTGCTGCGCAACCTGGGCGGTGTCGACGTCCATGCCCGGGGCCCCGCCGACGGAGCAGCGGGCCCGGGTGCGGGCGGCGGCCTCGGCGTCGCCTTGGGCGACACCGGTGACGTGCGCAGCGATCGCCCCCATGAGGATGATCGCCAGCGCGATCAGGCTGCTGCCGCCCGCCAGCCACTTCTTACGTTGCTTGGTCACGACTCGCCTCTCGGCGGGGTGCGGCGGGTGCCGCGGTCCAGTCGCTGCCGCAACTGCTGCTGGCGCGGGGACGCTGCGGGCTGGGTCGGGGCCGAGTGCCGAGGCGTGGCCCGCTGTCCCCCGCCCCGCTGCACGGCGGCCGGGCGGGGCCCGTTAGCCGGAGTCGGAGCGTTGCCGGCAGGCTGTGCAGGGTGGGCAGTCGGCCGGCGGCGGGCAGGCTGAGTTCCGGGGCGGTGGGTAGGTCGCGGCGGAGCACCCAGGCGACCGTTGCCTGGGCTGGTGGAGGGCTCGGAAAAGTCGAAGTCCCATTCGGTGCGTGGGCTCACTTCGCCTCTGGGTGACGGGCGGGGACGGCCGGGAGGCTGACCGCCTGGGCGCGGCGAGGGGCGGCCAGCAGGCCGGGCCGGCGGGCGCCGACGGCCGCCCCGGCCGCCAGTGTTGATCCGGCTCATCAGGGCGGTGGCGCCGACGGTCCGGGGCAGGGCGTAGCCGACAGCGGCGAGCGGGTTGCCCTGGGCGAGGGACACTCCGACCATCGCGCCGCGCACCAGGCCGCGGGCGGTCTTCCTGCCGATGTGGCGGTTCTTGGGGACGGTGTCGGAGGCGGGTGGGCCGAAGGCGGAGCCGTTTGTGCCGCCGATGCGGCCAGCCGACATCTTCGCGCGGAAGTTCGCCGCGACCTGCTTGGAGCGGGCAGCAAGCTGCTTGCGCTTCTTGACCGCGCCGATGCACACGATGTCCACGACCAGGAACCGCAGCGTCAGTTCTCTGCCCCAGTCCACCTGTACGGGATCGAGGACGGCCTGGACCACAACGATGAAGACGGCGAGCGCCACCACCGAAGTGAGCATCAGTCCCAGGTTGCGCAGCACCGAGGCAGCCCAGTCCCACAGGAAGGCGCGGCCGGCGCCGGGGATGGTGCCCGCTACCAGGACGGGCTCGCCGCGGATGGCATCCCAGGCGATGCGGCACTGGGCGACCAGGAAAGACCCGGCCAGGCCGGAGATGAGGACGGTGACGATGAGGGCGGCGATGAGGAGGAAGACGCTGCCGCCGACCTTGTCGAACGAGGCCTTCTTCGCCGCGTCAGCATCGCCGGGAACGCACTTCTCTTCGAAGCGCTGCATGGGCGGGTTGCCGAAGTGATCGACCGCCCACTGCTGGGACATGTCGATCTGCATGTTGTACCAGCCCGAGATGGCGCCGCCGGTGGGGTCGACGTAGTCGGCCAGGCCGGTGACCTTCTTGAGCATGCCGGTGCGGGAGCTGACACTCCGGTCGAAGGCCAGCTGCGCGAGCTTGGTGTCGGAATACTCGGCCGCGCACTCCCCTTCAAAGACGCGCCCGTACTGCAGGAGCATGGCCGGCTTGACGATGAAGGCGTCGGTCAGCGCGTCGGTCAGGGGCCGCGAGATGGTGTTGCTGGTGGCCGGGGTGGTCACTCCGTCATTGGCCTGCGGTGTGGCCGGGTTGGCGTCCAGGATGACGTCAGCAACTTCCAGGGCCAGGCCGCGGGTTACGGCGATCGCTCCGTCTTCCTCACCCAGCAGCGTCTGCGGTGTGGAGACCAGCAGTGTGGTCGTCAGTGCAGCCAGAAAGACGGACAGGGCGGCGTCGCCCCAGCCCTTGGCCTTGTCGCCGAAGAAGATTCTCGCGACGCAGATGACCGCGCACACCGACAGGAACAGCGCCGATAGGCCCATCTCCAGAATTACGCGGGTGTGCAGCGAGTTGGCGACTGACAGCACTGGAACGAGCAGCAGCTTGGCCAGGCCGAAGGACAGCGCCCAGACCATGAGCCAGGAGCAGAACGCGATGAGCCACTTGGTGGCCATGAAGCACAGCTCGGTGAGCAGGTTCTGGATGCCGAGGTCCCAGTCGAGCATGTTGCCGGTGTCGGACCTGACGGTGTAGGCGCTGATGGGCATGCCGTTGGCGTCGGTGACGTTGAAGACACCCAATACGCCGCCCTCGTCGGGCAGCAGCTTGCGCAGCCGTTCCTTCTCGCCTTTGAGCATGCCCTCCTGCGCGGCCTTCGACAGGCGCTCCCCCTGCTCGCGCAGGACGTTCTCGATCGCCTCAACTTCTTCCGGCGTGGGAGTGCGCTGCCCCGGCGCCGTCTGCGCAGTCGGCGCGCTCGGAGACGGGGCCGGCAGGGGCTCCGAGTGGGCGGGCAGCGTGGTGAGCAAGGTGAACGTGGTGGCGGCGACTGCGGCGACGAGCAGCGCCAGGCGCAGCCGTGCGGAGCCCAACGCCCGCAGCCGCATCCGCCAGTTCGTGAGCGAGCTCATGCCGCGGCCCGGTAGTCGCTGGGTGTGGTGTGGATGACGCGCATGACGGCCGGGTCGACCGGAATGAGGACCCGCATCATTCCGATGCGGCCGGCGAGATCGCGGTAGAGGCACTCTCCCGCACGGGCCAGCTTCTCCTCGTCCGGCAGATCCAGCGGAGACAGGCCGGCGGTGACCAGGTCCAGCAGGTCGGCATCGGTGGCGTCCACACCGAGGAACTCCAGCCCGCGCGACGCCAGCGACCGGGTGGTCTGGCGGAACAGGAGCCGGTGCGGGATCAGGCCGCGGATGATGGCGCCCTTCTCGCTGTCGGCCGGCCCGATGTCGTGCGGGTCGTGCGACCCCACGTAGGCGGCGGCGTTGTGCTTACGGCCGTCACGCATCAGCTCGAGCAGCAGCTCCAGGCCCTCCTCCGAGCTGGTGAGCCACCAGCACTCGTCGAAGACCGCGACCCCGAACTCTTCCTTGGCCTTCATGACGGTCTCGCGCGCGACGGCAGCGATCAGGTACATCAGGGACCGGCCCAGCACCTTCTCGAACTCGAGGCGCTCGATGCGGTGTTCGGAGGCGAGCTCGCTCTTCTTGGGCAGGGCGAGGGAGTTGACGAGAAAGACGACGCTGTCGGCTCGCGCCGTGTCGACGACCGGGAGTGTGTCATCGAAGACGACGGCGGCGAGGTCCTTGCGGGCTACGGCCTTGAGCTTGCGGGCCAGGTTGCGGGCAGAAGTGTCCTCAGCTCCGCGGGCGGTGAGTTCGTCGACCAGGGCGCGCATGGAGGGCTCGGGGCGTTCCAGAACGGCCTGGACCGCCTCGGACAGTGCGACGCCTTCCAGGTCCATCGGCTTCACGCCGAGCAGCAGGGTCAGGAAGGACTCGCAGAAGCGTGCCGCGACCTTCGGGCTGTCCTGTACGTACAGGCGCAGGGGGTCGAGAGACACTTCGGCGGTCTGGTCGATCCTGATGACCTGGGTGGTGCCTGGGCAAGCGCTGGCGAACCGTGCCCACTCCTCTTCCTTGGTGCGGTCCACGATGACGGCGCGGCCGCGGGAGTCGGGCCGGCCCGGCTGATGGCCGCGGGCGAGCACGTTGTAGACCGCCGTTTTCAGACCGACGGACTTGCCGGCGCCGAGCTCGCCGATGAAGGCCATGGAGGCGGAGGCGTTCTGGCGGGGCCCTCGGGCGGGGTCGACCATGACGGGGCGGGCGCCGCCGGAGGCGAGCTGCAGGCCGAACAGGCCGCCGCGCTCGTCGCCGAGCTGGGAGCCGCACCAGGGCATGGCCATCGCGAAGTCGCGGGCGAGCAGGTACTGGGCGTACCCGGTCATCACCCGCGGGGTGCGGCAGCCGGGCAGCATCGCGTGCCACAGGTTGGACTGCTCCCCCACCGGGCGGGAGAAGGTGTAGTCCGTCGCCCCGAAATCCGATGCGAGGGCAGCGGCACGATCCTGGGCGTCGTCCGGGCTGGCCCCCCACACAGCCAGGGTGACCATGGCGCGGATCTCGACCTCGCGCGCGGACGAGGTGAGCCGGTCGCGGTATTCGTCGTTGTCCATCTCGTTCTTCGCGATCGAGGTGGGCGGCCCTGCCGGGTCGCCGACGTACTCGGCGGCCTGCGCCTTCAGGTGGCGGGCCCGCTTACGGGTCTTGGCCTCGGCCTTGGCACCGGGGGTGATGACCAGGCGGGCCGTCCAGTCGACCGGGTAGGCCAGATCGTCGAGCTGCTGCAGGTACGCCGCCCCCGGCAGCGCGAAGGCCTCCGGCATCTCGGAGAGGGCGAGCATCGCCTGGTAGGAGTCGCCCCACTCGCTGGATACCTGCAGATAGCGCCGCTCGAAGGGGTTGCCCGGTGCGGCCCGGCGCTCTTTGAAGTCGGCGCCGCCCTCGGCGAGCAGCACCTCCCCCAGGGCCGCGACCGTGCGGCCGCGGCCGCGCAGGCCCTGCTCGGTGCCGTCGGGCAGGAACGGCTCGGCAAGGCCGCGGCGGGCACTGTGCCCGTAGATCCACAGAATCTCGACCTCGGTGGCCGGCCGCATGGTGACCCCGGACGGCCACTGCGCGTGCATCCGCATCGCCTGCTCGGTACGCCGCTCGATCTCGCCGGCGGTGATGGGGGCGGGCATCAGGCCGAGCTGCAGCTCGACTTCGGCCTTGGCGGCCTGGAAGGCGGACAGTGCGGCGTCCTTGCGGGACAGCGCGGGCAGAGGGATTGCGAGCCAGTCGGTGCGGCCCGTCAGCTCCATCTCCTCGAGCTGGTCCAGGACCGCGTGGCCGAGCAGCTCGTAGCGCGGCGACTTCTTCAGGTCGACGTCGGCGACCATGGCGCGGACGACGGCGATCGGGTCGACCTGCGGGCACAGCGACATGAGCATCGGCTCGCCGGTGAGCGACTTGAACAGCGACTCAAGTGACTTCAGCCGGCGCTTCTTCGCGGTGGCCGGCGCGTGGCTGTAGTTGGCGGCCGCCACCCGCCAGAGGGCCCAGGTGGTGCCGTGGGTGGTGAAGACGAGGTTGTTGGCGACATGCCGGATCGGCAGATGCATCATTCCTCCAGGTCATCTCGAGCGGATGCAGAGCGGCGGGCGAGCAGGGCCTGCACGCCGGACGCCACAGGGGAGTTGGCAGCTGCGGAGGATGCGGGTGCTGCCGGTATGGGCCGGCGCGCGGCCCGGGTCGGCGCAGTGCGTGCCGGGGCAGCCGAAGCGGCGGACGGCTCTGCGGCGTCGGCAGCGGCGACGGTGATGCGGGTCGCACCGCGGGCGGGGCGGGCCGGCCGGAACGGCCGGCCGTGAAGGCGGCCCCAGCGCGGGCCGGTCATCATCACCGCAACGCTGGCCGCGGCTGCCGCCGGGTTGCGGCCGTCGATGTGCAGGTGCCGCAGCAGGAAGGCAACGCCGAACGGGCAGCCGAGCAACACCACCACGTCCATCAGCCCGCGCCCGCCCCACAGAGGCCGGGACAGGATCAGCACGACGAACGTGGCGACGATCGCGGCGAGCTGGGTGAGCGTGTACGGGCCGCCCGGGAGGCGCAGGCTGCGGCCGCCGCCTCCCGGAACGGACCCGACGACCAGCGGAGTGCGGCGGGCCTTGGTGTAGCAGCGTCCGATCAGCTCGTCTTCGCTCTCAGCCGGCTCGACCAGGACAGCGGTCACTGGTCACCCTGGTTCCACAGCTGCTGGCCGGCGCCGCCGTCGTCGTACTGGTTGATGTCCTCGGTCGTCTTGTCCTTGAGGGTGTCCATGTTCGCCGAGCCGCCCCAGACGATCGCGGCGAAGATGACGGCCATGATCGTCGGGCCGGGCGCCTTCGTCTTCCAGCCGACAACGACGACGAACAACCCGCACAGCACAGGGATGGCGACGTTGAAGATGAGGTCCTTGATGTCGTTACCGAGGCCGGTTCCGGTGGTGATCCAGCCGGCAGCGAGCGTGATTTCGTGCATGACGACTCTCCTTGTCAGGGCGTGGGGGTGGGGCTGGCAGAGGGGGCAGCCGGACGGACGGGCGCAGGAGCCGGAGCCCCGTCCAGGGAGGCGATCTCCCAGCGGCCGGCGCGGGCCTTGAGGGTCAGGGCGTAGGTGAGCGGGACGCGGACCTCGTCGTGTCCCGTGGCGCGCAGGGCGACCAGCAGCCGCAGCGTGGTGCCGTCGCCGGACACTGTGGTCACGGGCTCGGAGCTCTTCTCGCCCTCTATGGCGAGCTGGTCGACGGCGATGCCGGTGTAGGGCGCGGGGGTGATGGCGGCGAGCTTGGTTCCGGGCGCGAGGTAGCGGTCGAGCTCACCGGCGCCGGCGCGGGTGAGATAGGCGGTCAGGAACTCGGTGACGGCCTGGGTCCGCGGGTCGGTGGGAAGGGCCGGCCGCAGCGGTCCGTAGACCAGCTCCGGCGCCTCGATCCGCTCGGGGGAGGCAACTTCGGCCGGCATGGCCAGAGCCACGTAACCGTTCGCCCCGCCTGCGGCGGGAGCGGTGGCGACCGGGACCTGGAAGTAGTGGACGGCCTCGGCAGCAGCTTTCTTGGCGTCGGCCTTGGCGTCGCGGCGGTCGTTGTCCGAGGGCTTGGCGGTGGGCTCGGCTTCGGTGATGCGGGCGGCCACCGTCACCGACCAGAGGCCGTGGTCGGCCTGGCGCAGCCGTACGACGGTGAGCTGCTCGCCGGTACGCCGGCCCGAAGCCCCTTCGAGGCGGAGGCTGGTGGCGGCCGGGTAGTAGGCGGCGAGCTTGGCCTGGTCGCCCTCCCCCGCGGCAATGTAGGCGGCGACGAAGAGCTGGGCGAAGCCGCCGGCGCCCTGGGCGCCGACGGCGGCCGGTGCGGCGGGCGCCGCCTTCGGCTTCGATGGTCCGGCCTGGGCCGGCACCGACAGGTACGCGGCCGCGCCGAGCAGCGGTCCCAGGACGAGCAGCCCCCAGACTGTCCAGCGGATCATCGTGGAGGTGTTCGCCTGGGCGCCGGTCGACCAGCCGCCGACATCCCGGGGGCCTTCGTCGATGGCCCAGTCCTGCGGCTCGGCTTTGGCCGGTGCGGTGGCCGCGGCCTTGGCAGGGCGGCGCGTCAGCACAGATTTCATGCCGCACCCTCAGCGGGGAAGAGGCAGTGTCCGGCCAGCTCGCCGATCCGCTGGCGCAGTTCGGTCTCGGGGCGCTGCTCCAGGATCTCCAGGGAGGCAAGGACGTCCTTGGCGTCGTCGGTGAGGAAGGTCCGGAGCCGGTCGTGGGTGGTGGTGTCGAAGGGTCGGTGCACCAGTGCGGCGCCCAGCTGGATCAGCAGACGCTGGGCGCGGGTGACGCGCTCTTCGTCGGCATCCAGGGGCGCCTTGGCGGTGGCGGGCATGCGGGTCTCCTACAGTCGGAGCGAGCGGACGGTGGCCGGGGGAGAAAATCGGGGTCATGCCGCAGGCCTCAGCTGGAGCGAGGACTTCAGGCGGTCCACGGCGCGTGAGCGCCGGCGCTGCCACGCGCCGGCGGTCGCGCCGGAGCGGGAGGCGGCCTCGGTGTCCGGGACGGGGGCGGTGGTGTAGTGCCAGGCAATGGCCCGGCCGTCGGCGGGCGAGAGGGTGCCGGCCTCCATCGCGTCCAGGACCAGCTCGAGCAGTTCGAGGCGGGCGCGGCTCGCCTCCGCTTCACTGGCTGGTCCGGCCGGGGTGAGGCCGGCGGCGGCCGCGGCGGTGCGCACCGACCAGACGTGGGTGCTCTCGGCCGGTCCCGGCTCGGTGTCGGCCAGGTCCTCGGCGAGGGCCAGGTCTTCGCCGAGGACCTCCCGGTCGGCGGCGAGCTCGCGGCACACCCGGCGCAGGGCGTCCAGGGCGAGGTTGGCGGCGGGCCGGCCGGGCCGGGTGTGGATGCGACCGGAGCGTGCGACGACGTAGAGGGCAGCGACACTCATGTGACCGATGTCGTCGAAAGTGCGGCCGCCGAAGGGACGGACCTGGCCGCGGGTCATGCGGACCGCGCCGGGGATCATCGCCTGGACGATGATGCGGGCGGCGAGCGTGGCAGATCGGTCACGGCCAGCCGCGCGGTGCAGCAGGGCGCGCAGTACGGCGTCGGTCAGCTCATCGGTCACGACGCCGTCGCGCGGCCGAAGGGTGGCGAGCAGCTGCACGGGGCCGAGGTTGCGCACCCAGGAATCGGTCACGGCCGCGACGTCGTCGGCCAGGTGATCGGCCATCAGCCAATCGGTCACCACGGCCTGGACGGCAGTGTCCGCGCACAGGACTGCCCACTCGGCGTCCAGGCGGTCAAAGATTCCGCCGGCGATGCGGGCGGGCTGCGACAGGGTGAGCACGGCACATCTCCTTTCGGATGTCGTGCCGTGAACTCTCCTCATCGGGGCTTGCCCGAAGGCTTGCCCAACTCCCTAAAAGAGCAGGTGAGAGGCTTGCCTATTTGCTGGGCAAGCCGCCAGTGACCGATTGGGCAAGCCTCCCGGTGTTCTGGGCAAGCCCCGGTGACCGGTCGAAGCAACCCTGGGCAAGCCTCCTGGGAGGGTGGGCAAGCCTGGTTCCGGGCGGGCTGGGAGCAGCGCCCCCGGTGGTCGATCGGTCACGCCGCAGGGGTGACCGGTGAGCGCTGGATCGGTCAGGACCGATGGCCGATGGGGACCGGATCGGTCATCGGATACCGGCGCAGGGATCGGTCACGGAGCCATCGGTCACCGGCGTCGGTCACTGGTATCACGACCGTGGAATCGGTCGTGACCGACGGGGCCGGACAAGAAGATGACCGGGCTCGGTCATCGGCCACTCGCGGGGCGGGTCGGTCAGCGGTTGACCGACCGGAGATGTGCGCGGCCCTGCTGCCGACGCTGCTCCTCCAGGTGCTCGGCCGCAGCGTTGACCCGCCGCTGGCCGGTCTTCGGGGACAGCCCGAGACGGCGGGCGACCTCCGCTCCGGAGACCTTCTGGCCGGCGTCCTCGGCCTCGGCCAGCCACCCGGCCACGGTGACGATCTGCTGCTGCACGGGGTCCAGATCGGGCTCCTGGGTCTGCTGCTCAGGCAGTCGCGCCGTAGCCGCTCCCGTGTCGGTGACCGTGGCCTCCCATGCGGCCGGCTCGCCCGCGGCTGCCTCTGCAGCCACACCCGTGGGGACATCGAGAGAAGTCTGCTGCGGCACTCCCCCGCCGGGCATACGGTCGCCTGCCGCCGATGCGGTTGCCACCGGAACCGGCACCTGCTCGGCCGCGTACGGCTCCGGATCTCCGGACCACCCAAATTTGGGTGACTCCCCCGCTGCCGGCGCGGCCGAGCCGAAGAACGGATGCGCCTCGGCGGCGGTCTGACGGACGGTGTCGGTCACGGGGCTGACGCCTCGGTCACCGGCCGCATCGGTCACGACGGCGGGGGCCTGTCCGGCCGGCTGATCATCGGTCTCCGGCTCGACCATCCACTGCTGGAGCTCGGCCAGTACCGGCTCCAGCTGCGCCTCGGCGAGCAGGCCGCCGGTCGCCGGATCGGTCACCCCGTACTGGGCAAGGAAGGCAGCGAGTTGACCGGCGTCGGGGAAGGCGCCGTGCTGCTCGATGTAGGCGCGGCAGGCGTCGGCGTAATCGACCGCCGGGACGTCCTGATGCTCGCGCTCCGGGACGGAGTCGCGAAGGGAAGGCTCCGCGGTGCGCACCTCTTCGGCGTGGCCGACGGCCGAGATCTCGCCGCCCTCCAGCGCCCGCTCGTGCTCACCGCCCTGCTGCCCGCCAGAGACCTGGCCGTCAGCGCGGTCCGTCACGGCGCTCAGGACGATGCCGGCTTCCTTCAGGACGTGCGGTGCGGTCTCGGCGAGCGGTACGCCGTACTTCGCCAGACGCAGCGGCATCAGTGACTCGACCGGCGCCTTGCGCCGCCAGCGACGCCCGAAGCGGGCCTGCAGCTGGGCCTCGTAGACGAGCCGATGCTGCTCGAGGCGGACCGCTTCCTCGTACGACCGGATCTCCCACAACTTCATCCGCCGCCACAGGAGGAACGTGGGCAGCGGCGAGAGCAGCCAGCGGGTGATCCGCACGCCTTCCATGTGCTTGTCGGCGGTGATGTCGGCGATCCGGCCCACCGCATGCCGTGCCGCCTCGACCGAGACGACGAACAGGACCGGGATGACGGCATGCATGCCGACACCCAGCGGGTCAGGCCAGGACGCCGCGCCGTTGAACGCAATCGTGGCCGCGGTCAGCAGCCAGGCCGTCTGCCGCAGCAGCGGGAACGGGATGCGCAGCCAGGTCAGCAGAAGGTCGAGCGCCAGCAGGACACAGATGCCGGCGTCGATGCCGATGGGGAAGACGAGGGAAAAGCCGCCGAAGCCCTTCTGGACGGCGAGCTCGCGGACAGCCGCGTACGACCCGGCGAAACCGATCGCGGCGATGATCACCGCGCCTGCGACAACTACGCCGATGAGGATCCGGTGCGTTCGGGTAAGGACAACTGGCGTAGTGCCGTTGGTCATGCCTCGCCCCTCCTGCATCTGCATCTGCATCATCTTGTTCACACTCTCACGATGGATCACCCGTACCACTCGTTCGACGAAGTTCGTCGTGGACCGTCAGCGAATAGTGATCACCAGGTGGGGTGGATCAGCCGGGTGGCAACGGCACACACTGGGATGTGGTTGGTGCTCCCGAGCACCAACCACATCGGGGCGGTCGGTTTTGACCGCGTAAAAGTCCGTGACCACCACCCGCTCATGCGGCCAGAGTGCCCGGTCCGGCGGGCGGCGGGGCCGGGCAGGGTGGTCAGGAGGAATGAGCACCGTGACGTTCTGCTGGAGCGCCCCCTGGACCGCCGTCTCCAGCCGCCTCTGCTCCACCCTCATCCTGGCCGGCGCGACCGAGGGGGCGTCCTCCCGCCCCCGCTTCTCTGTACGACCTGTTGCGCAACCTGGACGAACCACCACCATGCGCACGGCCCACGACCGCGCGACCGACCCGGTCACCCTGAGCGCACTGGACAGCGAGCTGGCCGACCTTGACGCCGAGCACGCTGACATGACGCCGCACCGAAACGGCCCCGCCTACCGGCGGGGCCGTTTCGCATTCTGCTGGCAGCGCCGGTGAGCGGCCGCCGGACACGTAAGAGCCCCGCCGACGAGGGAGGCGGCGGTGGCGCATCCAGTGTGACAGGCGAGCGCTGCGAGCGTGTCCGTTTTGCCGCTCGGCTCGCCGCGCGCTGGCGAGCTGTGCCCGGCGGACGGGCGGAGCCGAGAGGTGGGCGGTCCGAGCTAGCGGGCCGGGAGCTTCGGCGCTATACGGGAGCCGGGAAGCGGAGCAGGGACAAAGGGAGGGACGACAGAGCGAGCAGACAGCGCCGGGCCGTCAGAACACAAAGCCTCTTCCTCCGGCTATCGCGGAGAAAGAGGTGTCGTCGAGCGAAAAGGGCTTGCCCACAGGGGCTGACCAGGCAAAACACTCAAGATCACGAAAGGGGGGTTCACACCTCCGGTAGTACCTACGGTGCAACTCTGGATCCCCCTGTGCAGACAACTGTGCACGCAACTGTGGATGCAACCCTCTTCCGGCGGCGCCGCCGGCAGGCTTAGCCGTCGCGGGCCGACAGGACTGTCGAACTGCCGCAGAAAGTCCGCGAGTCGCCGGGCGAGCTGGCAGCGGTGACCGAGACCGGCGCGTTTGGCGCTTCCGGCCAGCTCTCGCTTTCCGCAACGGGCCATGCCCCGAGACTTCCTAGCCTGCTTCTGACCGCCAAACCTGAAGGGATAGCGACCATGGACCAAGGGTGGGCAGCGCTGCTTGGCGCGGCGATCGGCGCCGTGTTCGGCGGCGGCGCGGCGGTATCCGCCGCCTGGCTCGGGCGCAGTGGGATGAAGATCCAGGCACAGGCAATGGCGCAACAGGCCGGCCTGCAGGTTGATGCCGCGCGAGGGCCGCGGTCCACTACGCGGCCGAGGCTTCGGCCCGTACCGGTAGATGACCGCCTTCGTGGCCTGCGGTCGGCCGCACCCGCAGCGTGTCAGACCCGGCACCTAGGCTGACCACCAGGCAAGTGATCAAGGAGCAGCGCAATGCGGATAGAGCGTCACCAGGTGGGCGGGGCAGCGGTTTCGGCGGCACGCGAGGACTTCGCGAACCGGATCGGTGGACAGGTCCGGTCGATGTCGAAGGCCGGCCGGATGGCCACGTATGAGTGGCAGTCGATCGCCGAGGAGTTTCTCGACTACCTGGGCGCCCTCTCCGTCGAGACGCCCGGCCTCGACATCCCGGAGGCCAAGGCCGCCCTCAAGGACGCGACGGAGGCCGCGGCGGGCGCGGTGGCGTTCGCGGCGTACTTTCCGCACTGCTCCTTCCACATCACCCTCAACTATGTGAACTTCGGCATGGGTTACGACGCCGGGAATGAGGGCGACGCCGAGGAGAGCGTCACCCCAGGCGAATGGATCGACGCGTTCTGCCTCGCGATCCTCTCGGACAAGGCCAAGTGGCACGGCGAGGCCTTCCACTTTGCCCGCCAGAAGTGCGGCGGGACCGCGGACGGAACGCCCGCCGTCGAGCTCATCAAGGGCCTCATGGCACAGGTCCTCGACGACACGGGAGACGACGACGCGGACTACCCTGCGAGCCCCCAGCAGAAGCTCGCCGCCGTGGACGCCGCGCTGACCCGCATCCGCAGCCGGGAGGAGCATACGGGCGAAAGCCTCCTCGACCGGCCGGACAGCGTGGCGCTCAAGACCCTGCGTGCCCTGGCCGCCGAGGACCAGGTGGGCTTCGACTCCGAACTGACCGCCCTCCTGTTGCCGTACAGCACGTTGCATGGACCGGGCGCCTCGCCGGGCAGCCTCCTCCCGCTCCTGCCGCTCGCCCTGGCCGCGCTCGCGTACCGGACCTTGGGCTGGGAACCAGCCGTCGACACCGACTACCTTCCGCGCGCCCTGGTCACCGGCTTCGAGACCCGCGGCCCGCGCGTCGAAGGCTTCGGCCGCAACCGGCGCCCGGATGCGGCCGCTGCACTGGCCACGGGGCCGCTCGTGGTCGGACGGCCAGCCCTCGAAAGGACCGTGAACGCGGAGAGCGAGGCCCTGATCGACCAGTACACCAGGGAGGCCATCTCGCCGGTGGACGGGCAGCCCCTCGCCGTATGGCGGCTGGCGAGCGCCCTGCGCTACCAGGAGCTCCTCTTCAAGTGGCGCGCCTCGGACTCCGGCGACATCACGGACGCCCAGCTCGCGAACCTGCGCCTGGCCTCCCAGCTGGGTGCGGCCCTGTTCCGCATCGCCCTCGCCGAGCCGGGCACCGAGGCCCGGGTGACGATCGACGGCGGTACGCTCGGCTACCCGGCCTCCCGTGGCGAGGAAGTGGGCGCGGGCAGCTGGCAGACCGCCACTGCCTTCGCCCTGATCACCGGCGTACGCGAAGACCTCGCCCCCCTGGTCCTGACCGGCCCCACTTTCACCGCCAAGGACGGCGGCGCGTTCGCGTCGTACCGGGTGGCCCTCCACGACTACCTGAGGGGCGTGGATCCGCAGCCGGCGACGCAGCGGGCGCTGCGGGACGTGGAGGAAGCCAGGGACTGGGGCTTCTTCCCGCCGCCGGCGGTCCTGCTGTCGCAGCTTGTGGAGGGTGACGAAGAGAGCTTCAACCTGGCCCTGGCCGACGCCCTCGAAGCCCACCGCGACTACTACCGGGTCTCCGACCGCGCCGACGACCCCGACGCCAGGATCGACCTCGACGCCTTGGCCCTGGCCGGCCACGCCCGCCGCAGAGGCTGGATCATCCGGGTCGAGTCCCCTTACCTGCCCCAGCGGCTGCTCCGGGCGGCCGAACCCGTCTAAGTTTCCCCGGGCGAGGGCGAGTTGTGCATGGCGGCGGCGGGGTGGTGGCGGCCGTCTCCTTTCTGACTGCAGTCGCGCAGGCTCATCCAGTTCTTCGTGCGGGCGAAGGTGTGCTCGACGCGGGCCCTCACCCGTGGGTGTTCGGCGTTGATCTCTTCCTGGCCGCCCCGGCCGCAGCCGGAGTCACACCGCCTTCGGGAAGGCGGAGGCGGCCCCGATGCCGGGACCGTAGCGGGCACGAGCCCGGTCGAGGGCGGATTCGAGACGGTGGAGCTTCTCGTCGCGGTCGTCGAGGGTGAGCTGGTGTGAGGCGTGTTCGACGGGGCAGAGGCGTTCTGCTCGTACGGCGAGTGCGCGGACGCGGGCGCGCTGGAGGCCGAATCCGGTCAGGAGTTCGCGCGCGGTGGTGGCGAGGGCGGGGGTGTGGGCGGTCGGCTCGGTGAGGGTGCGGCTGCGGGTGGTCTGGGTGCGGTCGGCGTAGGTGACGGTGAGCGTGAGGGCCTGGGCGATCTCGCAGGTGGTGCGCAGCCGGGCGCCGAGTTCCTCGACCAGGGCGAGGACGGTGCGGTGGTGGTGGTCGGGGTCGAGTTCGTCGTGGTCGAAGCGGTGGCTGGTGCTCACGGACTTGGGGGCGGCGGCCGGGACGACGGAGCGCTCGTCGATGCCGTGGGCGAGGTCGTGGGCTTCGCGGGCGGCGCTGGCGCCGAGGATCCGCTGGAGGGAGCTGGGTGTCGGCAATGTTGCCGACGGTGGTGATGCCGTAACGGGCGAGCGTGCGGGCGGTCTTGGGGCCGACGCCGGGCAGGGTGGCGGCCGGCTTCGGGCGGAGGAACGCGGCGATCTCGTAGGGGTCGTCATGGACAACCGTGGCGGCACCGGGTGGGGTGGCGGCCGCGGCCATCGCCGAGATCCCGCGTGTGGGGCCAGCGCCGGCCGAGCTTTGAACGCCGTGGAGCGCGAGCAGTCGGAGGCGGAGCACAGCGATGAGGCCTTCGACGTCACGGTCCCAGAAATTGAGGGCGCCGGTGAGGTCGACGTAGGCGGACCAGTCGGCGCGCAGGGGCTCGATGCGGGGGCTGATGCCTTCGAGAACGGCGAGCAGCTGTTCGTACAGCTCTTCGCTCCGTTCCAGGGGATGAAAGTGGATCCGCAGGATCGCACGCGGCCGCGGGAGTGCGGTGTCCGTGATCATCCGGCGCTCCCTTGGCTCTTGTGCCCAAGGCGGGTGAGTTCGGCCGAGCGGCTCCCCGCCGGCTGAAGATCGCTCCATGGGTGCAGGCGGGCGCCTGCGGTGCCGTCCGGGATCGTCCGCGAGGGGCCGGACTGGGCGGGTGTGGGCGCCGGGGCTTGGCCCAGCATGTCGAGGAGGGCTTGAGGGCCGTGGGTGGCGCGGGCGGCGGCGAGTTCGTCGAGGTCCCAGGCCATCTCGCCGACCACGGTGCGCCGGGGTCCGCGGGCTTCGACCGTGCCGCGGACGAGGAGCAGGCCGTGGTGGAAAATCGTGTGCGCGCACTGCTCGTGGGAGTTCTCGAAGAAGGCGAGGTCGACGAGGCCGGAGCCGTCTTCGAGGGTGACGAAGATGATCCGCTTTCCCGACGCGATGGGCGGGGTCTGGGTGGAGGCGCGGACGCCGGCGACGAGGACGCGTTGTCCGGGGTGCATCGCGCGAAGGTGCGCGGCGTCGGTGGCGCCGATCTCGCGCAGCAGTCGGTGGTGGTCCTCCATCAGGTGCCGGGAGACGTCGATCTCGAGGACGCCGAGCTCGGCTTCCAGCCGTTCGCGGGCGGTCATCTCCCGCAGTCCGGACGGGCTGGCGGCGTGGAGCGTGGTGTCGAGCGGGAGCTGGCTGGCGCCAGGGCGGGTACGGGCCTGGCGGTGGAGTTCGGTTGCCTGCAGTAGCAGGTCCCGTCGCGTCGCCTCGCCTTTGAGCGGGTCGAGTGCGCCGATGCGGATGAGGCGCTCGAGGGTCGGGAGCTTGGGGTGGGCGCGGGCATAGAAGTCCTGCAGGGAGGTGTAGGGCTGGCCCTCGGTGACCCTCGCGACCTCGTCGTCGGAGATGCCGTGCACCGACGCGAGGGAGATGCGGACGCCCCAGCCGGATGCGGTCTGCTCGACCGTGTACTGGGGCTTGGAGACGTTGATGTCGACGGGCAGAACGGGGACGTCATGGCGACGGGCGTCGGCGACGATGACCCGGGCCGGCCACATACCCGGGTCATGCTCCAGCAGTCCCGCGTAGAGAGCGGCGGGGTGATGGGCCTTGAGCCACGCGGACTGCAGCGCCGGGACGGCGAACGCCACGGCGTGCGCTCGGCAGAACCCGTACGCCCCGAACGAGGAGACGATGTCCCAGACGTCGTCGAGCACCTTCGGGCTGTAGCCGCGGGCGCCGGCCAGCTGCCGGAACCAGGTCTCGATCTTCGCCAGGCGCTGCTCGTCGCTGAGGGCGCGGCGGGCTACTTCGGCGAGAGCGCGGTCGCAGCCGGTCATGACTGCGAGGATGTCGATGATCTGTTCGTGCCAGATTGTCACCCCGTACGTATCGCGCAGGACCGGCTCCAGGTCGGGGTGGGGGTAGGCGGGTGCGGCGCCGTGGCGGGCTGCGATGTAGAGGGCGGGCATGCCGCCCTGGACCGGGCCCGGACGGAACAGGCTGATGTCGGCGATGACGTCTTGCGGGTCGCGGGGCTGGAGCCGGCCGACCAGGTCCTGCTGACCGGGCGACTCGAGCTGGAACATGCCGACCGTGTCCGAGTTCTGGATGAGCGCGAAAGCGAACCGGTCGTCGAGGGGGACGTGGTCGGGGTTGTCTAGGTCGATTGCCCTGCCGGTCGTGCGGTAGATCTCCTTGACGGCGTGGGCCATGGCGGACTGCATCCGTACCCCCAGGACGTCGAGCTTGAGCAGGCCCATATCCTCGACGTCCTCTTTGTCGGCCTGGAGCATCGGATACTCGCCCCCGGGGGTGGGCTGCACCGGCAGCCGGTCCAGGAGGCTCACGTTGGAGAGGATCACCCCGCACGGGTGCATGGCGATTCCGCGTGGCAGCGCGTCCAGGCCTTCGGCGAGCTCCCACAGCGGCCCGAACTGCTCTGCCTCGGCGGCAAGTTGCCGGAGCTCGGGGAGCTCCGTAAGTGCCGAGCGGATGTCACAGGCGCGGATGTGCGGGAAGGATTTCGCGATCCGGTCCACGGTGGCCGGCGTCAGCCCGAGCGCGAGGCCGGTGTCCCGCAGGGCGTGGCGGGCGCGGTATGTCTCGGGCATGCCGGTGACCGCGACCCGCTCCCGCCCGAAGCGGGCGATGATCCGGTCGTAGACCTCAAGGCGGCGCGCGGACTCGACGTCGACGTCGATGTCCGGCAGCGAGGCGCGCCGCTCGGACAGGAAGCGCTCGAAGAGCAGCCGGTGCTCCAGGGGGTTCGCGGTGGCCACGAACAGGCTGTGGTTGACCATGGAGCCGGCGCCGGAGCCGCGGGCAGCGACCCGGATGCCCATGTCACGCACGTCGGCGACGACCTGGGCGACGGCAAGGAAGTACGGCTCGTAGTGCAGCCGGCCGATGATGCCGAGCTCGTAGTCGAGCTGGTCCATCGCGCGCTGGTCGCGATCGAGGCCGCGGGCGACCATGCCGCTCTCGCACCGCTGCCGCAGCAGCCGCATCGCCCCGTCCGGCGCCGGCTCGGCGCCGACCACGGTGGGTTCGGGGAAGTGCGGCACCCCAAGCCCCAGGTCCCGGGCCGGGTCGACATCGCACGCATCCGCGACCAAGACGGTGTCGGCGATCAGCCTCTCGGCGCGGCGCCGGTCCGCCCCGGCGGCGGCCGCCACCCGCTCCGCGATCCCGGTCATCGCGGGCCCGTCCTTGAGCCAGCGCTCGCCGCAGTCCCGTCGCCGCCGGTCGACCGGCCGCAGCAGCCTGGCCGCGTCCAGCACGTCCGCGATCCGGCGCTGGGCCGGGTCGGCGTAGCGGACGGCGTTGGTCAGGACGGCCGGGATGGCGAGCCGGTCGGCGAGCGCGAGGGTGTGCGCGGCGAGACGGACAGAGCCCGGGCCGGTGCCGGACAGACCCCAGCACACGACCTCCAGCCGCAGCCCGTCGCCGGTGATCTGCTGCCACGGGGCGAGGAGCCGCTCGGCGACGTCCGCGCGCCCGGCCGCGAGGGCGCGAAGGGGCTCCGACGCGGGACCGAGCAGCACCATCAGGCCTTCGCCCGCGTGCTGGGCGAGCATCTCCCACGACGCCATGGGCGGCGTGCCCGTGGGGAAGGCCGCGGCATGCGCGCAGGACACCAGCCGGCATAGCCGCCCCCACCCGCCCGCGGCCCGGGCCAGGAACGTCGCCCGGAAGGCGGCCTCCGCGACATGCGCACCGCCTCGCACCGGGGTCCGGCGGCGCACCTCGGCCGGTGGAACATGGGCGGCAACGCCGAGATCGACGCCGAACACCGGCTTCACTCCGGCGGCCGCGGCCGCCTTCGCGAAGCGCACCGTGCCGGTGACCATGTCGCGGTCAGTCAGCGCCACCGTCCCGATCTCGCGCGCAGCGGCCCGGGCGATGAGGTCGCGCGGGTGCGATGCGCCGTAGCGGGCCGAAAACCCACTGCTGACGTGCAGGTGAGGGACGCCTCCTCGCATGACACCCTCCGCCCAGATACCCCCAAATCCGCACCAATCGATCCGGCTACGCTTCAACTGTATCGAACATCAATTCGAACACGCGAGGATGAGGCGTCTATGTTCAGCCAACTGGTGCTCTTGTGACTGAGCGCCGTACCTGGCCGGACTGGCCAGGTACGGCGCTCAGACGGCGTCAGCGGCGGGACGTTCCGAGGGTCTGGTCGGCCGTCTCGAAGCGGTGCTCCGTCGGCTTCAGCACGTCGTAGAGATAGCCGAAGTACTCCGTCTCCGCCGTTCCGGTGAGCACCGCCAGCAAGAAGGCCAAGCACCCCATGTCGTGGTACTCCCACAGGGGTCCGCGCCCCTCGTTGTAGAGCACGCTCCACTCGTCGGGGTGCTGGCCGGGCCGCGACAGCCAGTACAGGAACGCCCCCGTGCCCTCCTCGAATGCCCACGGCAGGACCCGCGCCCCCGCCTCCAGCAGGCCGGCAGGCTTCGCCTCGAACTCCCACAGGTCGGCCAAGATCTCGTCCCGTTCCGTCGTCTGCGCGTGCAGATCGCAGTCGCTGTAGGCGGAGTCGGGGACGAGTAGCCAGATCGTGTCGTCGAAGATGCCGTCGCCGTATGTCTCGACGAGCTGCTTGTAGTCAGCGGGCAGAGCCGTACCCATGGCGCGCTCGGCCTGCGCCCAGTCCACCGCGGGCGGCGGTTCGACGGGCGGCGGGCAGAGGCGGACGAGGGCATCGAGGGCGATCATGGAACGGACGCTACTGGCACCCCAGCCGGTGCCCGTGGGCGGGTGGCCAGGGCGGCAACCGGACCCGCCCCCGAGTGAAGGCCTCGGGACGTTCTGAGCGCGCACTTGGCCGGACGGGCCATCTACGGCGCTACCCGACCACAGCTCTGTCGCGGCGGAGGTCGAGTACGGAGGGGGCAGGGCGGCGCTGGCCCAGACCACCGGCACGAGAGTTCTCGCGGTCCGGCTTCGGGCCGCCGCGGTGCTGGGGAGGGCTTTCCATGCCCACGCAGAGGCTCGTACCCTTGATCGCGGGGGCCGTACAAGGAGCGCCATGCCACACCCCTTGATGAACAGCGCGGTGTCCTTCGGTTTGGTGACCATCCCGGTGTCGGTTTGGCCAGCCACGGAGTCGCACAGCATCGCCTTTCGGCAGATCCATACCGCCGACGGCGGGCGGATCCGCAACCGCAAAATCTGTGAGCAGTGCGGTGAGCAGCTGAGCCAGGACCAGATCGGCCGCGGCTATGAGGCCCCGGACGGCTCCCTTGTCGAGATCACCGATGCGGACCTGGACGGTCTGCCGCTGGAGTCGGTGCGGGCGATCGAGGTGATCGGCTTCAACGCGTACGAGAGCATCGACGCGGTGAGCATCGGTCGGGCGTACTACCTGGCCGCCCACGGCGACATCGCGGCCAAGCCGTACTCGTTGATCGTCAAGGCTTTGCAGCGGACGTCGAAGGCCGCCGTCGTCCGGTACTCACTGCGCGACCGCGAGCGGCTCGGGCTCCTGCGCGTGAAAGACAACGTGCTGGTCCTCCATCAGCTGCTGGCCGCCGACGAGATCCGGGACTCCGCCGCGCTCGCGCCGCCCGAGGAGAGCCTGCCCGAGCACGAGATCCAGAGCGCGCTCGCCCTGGCCGAGGCGCTCTCCAGCGACGACATCGGTGACGTCGGCGATCTGACCGATCACTACACCGAGGCCCTGGAAAAGATCATCGCGGCCAAGGCGGACGGCCGTCAGCTCTCTCCCGCGGAGAGTGGGGACGAGGGCCAGCGAGCGCCCATCGTCGACCTCATGGCCGCCCTCAGCGAGAGCGTCGAGAAGGCCCGCGAAGCGCGCGGCGAGCCCGCCGCCGTCCACGAGATGCCGACCAGGAACCGCGCCGCGAAGAAGACCACGTCGGCGGCCAAGAGGAGCTCGGCGAAGAAGACCGCAGGCAAGAAGAAGGCGGGCGGGCACATCCCCCACAAGAGCGCGTGAAGCGATCACGACCGGCTCGCCGGCGGGCGCGCAGGGCTGTGACTGAGCGCTTCACTTGGCGAGTTGGCGCTTGAGTTGGCTAGGCCGAGCGCTTCAGTTGGCGGGCAGGGTAGCGCTTGACCTTGGGCTGATCCGGTTTCTGGTGAAGTGGTACAGGACGCTGCACACGAGGGCTGTGCTGGGTGCATGGAGTCTTCGGTCTGTACGCCCAGAGGACGGGTCCCGGCGCGTGTGGTCGCACAGCCGCACCCTGGACGATCTTGTCGTGCCGTACGCCATCGATCCGCGGATCGCGGCTGCTGGAGTCGGGGCAGGGTTGGGCCCGGCGGTGGACGGTGACCTGGAAGACGGCTCGATGTGATCTGCCCGGTCAGGGAGCTGGCCGGGGTGCCAGGCAGGCGGCGGTGCGTCGTTACTGAGCACGAGCCCGCCAATTGAAGCGCTCAGCCTCGCCAACTCAAGCGCTAACTCGCCAAGTGAAGCGCTCAGTCACAAGGGCACCGGGCTCGCCCCGCGTGTCACCGAGAACAAAATTCGAACATGCGTATCATTAGGTGAGTGAGCACCACCTACAACTTCCCCGAGCGCCTGCAGGCCCTGCAGCTCCAGCTGCACCGCGTCCGCGCTCAGTACGAGCAGCTGTGCCGCTCTCTGCCCTGGTCCGTCGAGCCGAGCTCGGGCCGGACATACGAGCGGCAGCTGATGGGCTCGGTCACCCAGACCGTCACCTTTGCCGACTCCCCCGGCTACACGCCCGAGCAGATCGTGCAGGAGCGGCAGCTGCGGCGACGCATGATCCGGCTCTCGGCCGCGATCGTCGCCCACCCCTGGTGGAACGCGTGCGCGCCCGGCGAACGAGTCGACGCTCGCATGGCCCTCCAGAACCTGCCCGAGCCCCAGCCTGAGCGCAGACCGCCGTCGACCGGGGTGGAGGCGCGGAAGCTGTAGCGGCAGCCGAGCACGGTGAGGTTGGCGTGCTTGAGCGGGGAGACTCGGGCGACGCCCTCGTCCAGGACGTCGTGCTCGTGCTCGTCGGCGGGCAGCGCCCGCAACCTCTCGACTGCGGCGCACCGCGAACCCCAGCTGGTGCGCTGTCGTACGGCGCAACGCGATCAGGTCCCAGTCTGCGTCGTCCAGGAAGAAGAACCGCTCAGCGCGTGCGCGGTGGCTTGGCTCCCGTGCCGTGACTGCCGCGAGTCTTTGACTTCGCCCCTGGCAGTCTTGTCCGGTCCTTGATGTGGCGTCCGCGCACGCGCCTGGCGAACGCGAGCCGGGCGGAGGAATGCCGCACACCAGGAATACGTGACGGGTACCAGCTCCTCGTGACGACATACCCGCCGGGGACGTGCGAAAGTGAACCCCCCGCCCCCGTCCCGAGGTTGGACGGCCGAGGGCGCGAATTCGCGCAACTCCCTGGCTCTGCACGGCAGCTGGCCCGCAGACTTGCCGTCATGTCCGTTTGCCTCTTCCGACATGTCCACCACCGGCACAGCCATCGAACTCTCGGCAGCCTGAACGGTGGCGCACTTAGCGGCCGCGGCGGGCTCGAGGCGAAGCCGTGCGGGTCCCGTCATCCCTGAAGGTTAGGGTCGAAGCCGATCGGCCCCGACAGGTGGAGCCGGGCCGCATTGCAAGGGAGCCCTCCCGTCATGTCCGTCCTCAGCGTTGCCCTGTCCGCTGCCGTCGGCGCCCTGGCCGGCGCCGTGGCGCGCCCGGTGGTCTTCGCCCGGTCGGTCCCCGCGCCCGCGTCCTGGCGCAGCAGCTGTCCCCACTGCGGCAGCACTGTCATCGGCCGCCGCCCGCTGCCGCTGTTGCCCGTTTCGGGACGCTGCCCGACGTGCACGGAGCGGATCGGTCCCCCCGCGCTTTCGGCGGAGATCTTGGCAGCCGCCGTGTTCGCCGCCGTCGCTGCGGGCGGAGCGAGCGGCTGGGTCGCCGCAGCCCAGTACTGGCTCGCCGCGTGCGGCATCGCCCTCGCGCTGATCGACCTGGCGGTCCAGCGCCTGCCCGACGTGCTCACCCTCCCCGCCTGTGCCGGAACGCTGCTCCTGCTCACCGGGGCCGCCCTGGCCGGCGGGCCCGGCAGCCTCGGCCGCGCGGCCGCCGCCGCTGGCGTCCTCACCGCCGTCTTCCTCCTCCTGGCGATCTTCACCGGGATGGGGCTGGGAGACGTCAAACTCGCCCCGGCCGTCGGCGCGCTGCTGGGCTGGAGCAGCTGGACGAACGTGTGGTGGGGCGCCGCCGCCGGCTTCGTCGTCGGAGCAGTGTGCGCGGCGGCGCTGCTGGCCGCCGGATGCGACCGTCGCAGCCAGATCGCCTTCGGCCCCTTCATGGTCATCGGGGCGCTCGCCGTTTCGCTCACGACCATCTGACGGGCACCATTCGTACCGGAAATGTCTCTTCCGGCAATTCCTCTTCCTGAGCACCGCCTTCCGGAAAGACGGATACCTGAAATCTGGTGTCACTGGGTCGTGCTCTGGATGCCCAGGACGTCGTACAGGTGCTGGCCGTGGGCCCATCTCTTCAGTTCGGGGCGGCCCATGAGGATGAGGTCGTGGTGCGCGGCGAAGTCGGCCGCAGGCTGGGTGAAGCCGTTGAGGCCGATCATGATCGGGACGTCGGCTCCATGGTGGAGGCGTGCCGTTCCGTTGAACTTCTGCACGTGCCCCGAGCCGACCGGGTTCTGATACTGCTTGCATTGCAGGATCAGGAGCTGGTCGTCGTGGTCACGGGCGGTGACGTCCACGCCGAGGTCTCCGGCACCTCCCACCCGCCGTGTGCTGTGGAACCCGTCGCGGGCCAGGAGGTCGGCGCATGCTTGCTCGAAGCCCGTCGCGCTCATCGCGGCGAGCTGCTTCATCTTGAAGGTCAGCACATCCGCCTTTACCGCTTCGCCCGGCGCAGCGGTGGAGGCGTAGTCCTCGTCGTTACCGACGTAGCCGTAAGTGCCGGCGCCGAACAGGAGCGACAGCAGCTTCGCGAGGTGGATGAGCGTGGCCAGTGCGCCGACGGCGATGAAGCCGGTCCACCAGGGGTGATCGGCGATCAGCTCCCACAGGTCCACGGTGATCCACCGGCTGACGTCCTCCGTGAGCCACTCCCACACCATCTTGCCTATGGCCAGCGCAAGGACGGCGTACAACAGGAACTTCAGCAGCGGGTCGAGTGACCCGTCTTCGTCGAACACCACACCTCCGAGACGTTGATGATGGGGAGTGCCTGTCAGGCGGCACGCCTGAACCGGGTGCGGCGGGAGCGTGCGGACAGTCCGAGGAGCTCGTGCAGCGCGGTGCCGCTTTCCGCCCAGCGCCGGAGTCTGTCCCGGTCGACCCAGTGGACGCTGTGCCGGTCGCCCCAGGCCATGGCGTCTCGGGTGAAGGTGCCGTTGGTGATGACGACGGCGTGGTCGGCCCGGTGGGCAGGGCCGGCCGTCCCCTTTACCGCGTACATGACCGAGGACCCCACTTTCCCGCCGACGCGGGTGTGTTTGGCCTGGACGGCGATCCGGCCGTGGTGCGTGTGGTCACTGATGACGTCGGCGGCCTGATCGCCGCTGCCGCCCACGCGGCGTGCCGGCCAGCCGTCGCGGACCAGCAGGTCCCGCAACGCGTGCTCGAACTGCCGGTCGTCCATGGCGTCGAACTCGGCCAGCGTGATCCGCAGCGTGGCCAGCCGCTCGGCGTCACGCCGTCGACCGTACATGGTGCGCGCGATCCGCCAGGCCCAGACGGCCCCCGCCAGCAGAACGAGGACCAGGAGGAAAGGCCACGCGTCTTTGAGCGCCGCGACGGTCGCGGCGGCCATCCGAACGGCCAGGACCAGGACGGCCAGTGCCACAACAGCGGCCGAGAGGACCTCGGCCGCGCCGCGTGGGCGTCGAAGGCGTAACCGCTTGCTTCCCATCAGCGAGCGGCCGGAGAGGTGACAGCCGGCTTCGGATGCGCGGGCGGCGTCGTGTTGGTGGTCGCCTCTCCGAACCCGAACACCTGCCCCCATAACCACACGGCGGCCGCGAGGCCGGCGATCATCCAGCCGCTCATCCGCTTCGCCCTGCCCGGCTTCGGATTACGGCGGATGTGCCCACGTACACGGTGGAACCCGTCCGGCACCTTCGACATGGTGTCCCCTCCCGTCGGCGAGCCGCGGTCGCGGCACGTCCCTTAGATGGATGTAGCAGCGGGCACTGACAGAAACTGATGGATCATCACGGGGGCGGGCCGGTCAAGGCCGTCATCAAGCCAGGCCCGGCGCACCGCCCGACTGCCCATCAGGCTGGAAGTCTGGGCGGCTGACCTCGGCGGACGCCTCTGCGGCCGCCGTTGCCCGCCCAGGCAGCATTGCGAGGATCACTGACCGGATGTCCCTCACCTGCGAAAACGGTCGTGGTCACGTCAGGCGGTACCGCGATGGTGAATGGCGAAAAGCAGCAGGAGCGCACTCGTTGCTGTCGCGCGCCGGTGCTGCCCCCTAGACCATCTCCCACAGGCGGTCGGGGTGCTCCAGGTCATTCATCGGGACGTGCTGCTTCAGCCCTCGCAGCTGTCGGCGGAACTCTTCGGGCTCGAGTCCGGCGTGGGCGGCGAGGCGGGGATGTCGGAGTCGTTGAGGTTCAGGCTCATGATGTCGGGGATGTCCTCGGGGCGGTGCGGATCGCCTGCTGTCTCGGTGCGCTGTGCTAGCAGCAGGAACACCTGCTTGGCTGTCTCGTCGGCAATGCCGGTCTGGTGGACGTATGCAATGGCCTGCCTGCTCATGTGGACTGCGATTCCCTGGTGTTGACGGTGCAGTGGCTGTCCGGGTCGGAGAGGGAGCACTCCGGACGAGAGCTCGTGACTTTCATGGGGTGCGGCCGGGCGAGCCCGTCGTCCGCTGACGGTCGGCCTGGTGGGGCAGTGGGGTGTCGGTGGGGCGGAACTTGGTCAGACACACGCCGCACAGCAGGGGCCCCTGGTCGAAGAAGAACGGGGTGACCTGCTGGCGGCGGGGCGGGGTGCACTCGCAGATGATCAGGAAGCGCGTGCCGTTCCGATCGCTGCGTGGGGGCGCGGTGGCCTGAACGGTGGCTTGGAGTTGGACGGCGGCCGCGGCGTCGAGGGCGGCGATTACTTCGGCCCACTTGGCCGCCTCGGCGTCGGACAGAGAGCAGTGGCCCCTACCGACCCGGCGGGAGGCCCGTGCGGGCAGTGTGAGCCCAACTTCGCGGGCGAGACGGCCGTATTGCTTGTTGTGCCAGCGCTGGTCTCCGCCGCTGATGTCGGTGATGCCCCGTGCGAGGGCCAGGCCGTGCGCGGCGTGGTGCAGCAGTCCTTCCATCATCGGGCGTCCGCCGTGCCCGAGAGTGCCGGACGTGACCTGCAGTTCTATGGTCAGGGTGCCGTCACGGTCGAAGTGGCGGCCGGTGCGCAGCGCGGAGCATGTGGTGGGGTCCTGTGCGCCGGCGGTTGGCGGTGTGGTGACGGAGACGTCGGGGACGCTGGCGAAGCGGCGGCGGATCTCCTTCCACGCGGTTTCCACGGCGCTGATGAGGACCGCGCCGTGGACGACGGGCGCGGTCGCGGGCCGGTCCTCCGCCGTCGTGTGGTCGGCGGCGGTTTCACCGAAGAGCGTTAAGTCGTTCAAGGGGTGATGCCTTCGAGCTGGGCAGGGGCACGGACGGTCAGACGCGGCGGGCGAGGTCTTCGGGTGTGGGCTGGCCGGTGAAGCGGTGTTCGCGGTTGGTGTAGTCGACGGTCACCGCGTACTGCACGACGTCGCCGTCGGCATCAAGGTAGACCCGCTCGATCTCCGTGCAGAACCGGTTCGGTTGAGATGCCAAAGTCCTCGGCCTCCTGGGCACTGACCTCCCGGACGCGGGCGTTCACGCCCATCCGTACGGCGGCGGGCGGGACGTCGAGCGGAGCGGGCGGCTGGTCGGCACGGTCCTTCGCGCTGGAGACGAACGGACGCAGTCCGGAGGTCTCGGTCACCGCGGGATCCCCGCGGCGGCAGGGTGCCCAGGGCCGAGGGGCCCGCCGGACTCTTCCCACCTGTGAGGTTGACGGGGGTTGCGGGTAGCCCGCCGCACTGGGCGGCGCGTTCAAGCACGGCGATCAGCATGGTCACGGCACCGATCGTGCCATTGAGGATTCGGTACTTCCCGGAAAACGGCAGACTCGGCGCGAGGCCGCGCACATCGTGGCCGACAAGCGACGGCTCCGCGCTGCCCCGATCGTGGTGAGGCCCACCGGTCACGACGAGCCTGGGATCGGGCCGCCTGTGGGAAAGTTGCACCTACCAGACAGTAGGCCTCTAGGTTCCGCCCAGCACACCAACCCGCCGACCCCTCGCGGACGAGCGCACACAGGAGCGGACCGCATGCTCGCGATGCGACCAGCCACACCAGAGGACCGACCCGCCCTCGAGGCCACCATCCAGGCCCGTTCCGAATGGATGAAGAACAACCAGCTGCCGAACTGGCCCAGCTGGGGAAAACACGTCCACGAACTGGCCAACTGCATGCGGCCCCACGGCGAGATGTGGGTCCTCACCGAGGACCACGACCGCATCGTCGGCTGCACCACGATCCTCAAGACCGCCTCCCCCTGGGCCTGGACAGCCTCCGAAGCCAACGAGTCAGCCTTCTACCTCAACGGCACCGTCACCGACCCGGCCGAACGCCACCGCAAACTCGGAACACTCATCGCCGACTGGGCCGTCGACCGCGCCGCCCGCGAGAACATCAGCCGCGTCCGCCGAGACTGCACTTCACCCGCCCCTCGCCACGTACTACGAGAAACAGGAATTCAGCCTCGTCCGCAAAGTATCAACGCCCGGCGGACGCACCTCGTACGCCTTAGAACGAAAAAGCCGAGCGTGTACCTGAACTCTCCGGATGGCTCATCACCGGCGAGCCGACGACCGTGACTGCCAGGAATCTGCGAAATACGGCCGCCGGGACTGCAAGATCCAACGTTGCTGAAGCCCGACGATTTCTCTCGCATTCGCTGCGCAGGACAGCCGAGGCGCCAGCAGTTATCTAGTAGAGGTTTTAGCGTGCCTCGACGCCCTAGGAGCTGCGGCCCGCTGGGCACAACTGGGCACCGCAACCCCACCCGCTGCGGTGCCCGCACAACGTCAGAGGATGTTCCACCGCAGGAGCCTGTCGTGGCGGCGGAGCCCGTCCACGCGCCTCTCGACCTCCTGCAGGCTGCTCGGAGCGTGATGAACCTTCCGTGCGTTCGTCGTGATCATCCGCAGCTCGCGGATCGCGGCCAGGGTCTGGTAGCCCGGCCAGCGTGTGACATCCCAGCCGTATGCGTCGGCAAAGGCCGCGTAGTGCTGCTCTCCGTGACCGAAGCGCCGGCAGTGGACCTCCACCGTGACCAGGTCCCACTCCGGTTGTCCGAGCGCTACCGTGTCCCAGTCGCAGAGGACGGCTCCGCCATCGCCGACGTGGAGGGCGTTGCGATGCTGCGGGTCTCCTTGGATCGCCCCCTCTGGCAGCTCGAAGTCCACAGCATGGAGGTCTGCCTCGAGCTGCTCGGCGTACTCGCTAAGGAACGACAGCGATTCTGCAGGCAGGCACGTGATTGCCGCGACGGACCGACGGATGGCCGCGATGTTGTCGTGGACCGGCAGGGCTACGGGCGGTGTGGTCAGCGTGTGGAGCGCGTACAGCGGCTTGGCGAGCTGCTCCGCAGCGACCGGATGATCCGGCTGAGGCAAGTACTGCCAGAAGGTGATGGCGTGCTGGTCGATGAGCACGGGCTGGTCGACCCGATGGAGCGGGACGGTGGGGAAGCCGGCGTCCATGAGCCAACGGACGAAAGCGACCGTACGCGCCACATCCTCGACGCGAGACCCCCGTCGGGCGATCTTGACGACGATCTGTTCCTTTTCGAGGAGGATGACCGCATTGGTGTGCCCGCGAAGTAGGCGAGCGTCGGCGAAGTCGAGGCCGACGGCCACGCATCCCCGCTCCAGGACCTGATACATCTCGGACTCATCGAACCCGCCGGGGGCCAGCGCCGCTTGTGTCATGCGGTCCAGGCTCGCCGACGATCCACGCCGCTGTCACATCTGTCCGGGAGGAAGCGCAAGGATCTCGCGGAGCTCCCGCGCTGCGCGGACTGACTGTGCACCAGGCGGGAGTGCTCCGATAACCTCGCGGGCCCGCTCCTCCACGATCGGTGTGCGGTGCTCGGGGGCCATCCGCAAAAAGGTAGCGCTGGCCAGCTGGCACGCCTCGGTCGTGCTGCGATCGTGTGCCAGGCAGAGGGCCGCTTCGAAGTGGAGCAAGGCCGGGTCGATGCCGGTCTTCGACGGATAGAGGAGGAGTGCCGCCTCCTGAACGCGGCGCGCCCGAGTCGTCCGGCCGAGGGCCGTCAGGGTTCCGCTCTCGTACAGCCGGAACCGTCGCTCCGGGAAGCCGAAGGCGTCGCTGTCCGCCGGGCCTCCAGCTCCGCTCTGCTCGAAGGCGGCGACGGCGTAGCGGAGCGCGGCCTCGGCGCCCTCGGCGTCTCCCAGCTTCGCCAGAGCGCGCGCCTCGGCTGCCGAGGCGAAGGCCGCGGTGGCGCTGGGCCGCCCGCGGCAGATGATCCGGGCCTCCCGAGAGAGGCTGACCGCAGCCTCGAGCGGTCCGTAGTAGAAGGGGAGCATCGCGGCTTGCGCCCGTACTCGGGCGCGGAGTTCCGTGTTGCCGCTATCGTCCGCGGCATTCCGCGCTGTCGCGTACCAGGACTGCGACCTGGGCAGGTGCCCCAGCTTCATGAGGGCATCGGCGACGAGGGTGGCGAGCATCGCGGTCAGCTCGGACAGTCGGACCTGGACGGCGGCCGGCTGACGATGCGCGGCCAAGTCCTCCACCTCCGTGAGGTGATTGAGGAGAACCTTGATCATCGGTGCCGGTGGTGTGTAAACGTACTGCTCCCGGGCCCAGAGAACCTGTTCATCGAGCAGGTCGAGCTGGGTCGAAGTCACTGTCCCGACTGCCAGCGTGCGGTCCAGCGACCTTCGTGCCGCATCGACTTGCTGCTCCAGAGAGTCGGCCGCGAAGGATTCGCGCAGAGTCGTCGGTGAAGGCAGCGGCTGTCCCACCACGACCAGGGCTGAGGACGGTGACGGGGCGGCAGCCGCCGCGCTGTCGAATCCCAGGTCTGCAGGGCTGCAGCCGCCGTAGAACTCGCACAGCAGCGCGAGTGTCGCCGGGCGGGGCTGCCGGCCGGTCTCCCAGTGCCCCAGCTGGTCGCCATCCACCCTGGGAGCGTCCTCACGTCCCGCTCCGAGCGAATTCAGGCCCGCAGCGGCTTCCTTCAGCGTCAGCCCACGGGCGAGACGCTGAGCACGCAGGAGAGACACGGTGCAGTGGTCATGGATGGTACGGGCGATCTCGCCGAGGGACTCACCCCGCCGGATGGCCTCCTGCCGTAACCGCTTCGCCGACGGGCCGTGCGATGTGCGCTTCATCAGCACCTCCTCAGACCCGGATCGATTCCTGAAAGCGTAGTGACGATCCATCGACTCTGCGTCAAGAACAGTGACTTGGCTCGGATCAGTGCCCAGATCAGCGACTCCTCACCGCCGAAGCAACTGATCAGTGAACCGTCACTGTTGCTCGCCGTCGGCTCCCGGGCGAATCTTGCTGATCTCGGAAGCCCGACAAGCTGCCCGTTGGCCGGAGGAACTGACGCCCCGGCCGCCGGGCCCGCGGCGGGCGCGGCTCCCTCCCGGTCCCCCGTGCCAGAGGGAGCTGCGCCCGCCACCCAGAACCGGGAGGTGGACGCGTTGACGCCTTTGTCCAACAGGCAGTTCATAGCGGTGCTGGCGCACGGTGACGGGATCGAGCGAGTCGCTGTCGAGATCGAGAGCCGACCCAGGAACATCGGCGAGGCTCGACACTTCGTGCGGCGGCAGCTCGTGGCCTGGGGGCTGCCCGAGGACGATGACCTCATCGACCGGGTCGTCCTTGCGCTCAGCGAGCTGGTCACCAACGCGGTCGTGCACGGCCGAACCCGTCCGCCGGACGAGAAGGAAGCCGTCGGTGTTGCGCTCGCCTTCAAGAAGGACGTCGCCCTCGGGCTCTTGGTGACCGACAACTCCAACGAGATCCCGATCCCGAGGATCCGGCCGTCCACGGACGCTGTCCGTGGACGCGGTCTCGCTCTCGTCAACGCCGTGTCGGACGGCTGGACCGCAGCCCCTCGACAAGATCGGGAGGGGTGCAGCGGGAAGGGCGTGTGGGCCTTCTTCCGCTGTCCCCGGACGGTCGTGCTGCCTGACTTGCTGCCCCAGCCGGCATGACCGGGGTGCAGATGTGATTTCAGTGCTGACAGGAGAGTGCATGCTCGTCGCCTTAGGCGGCCGTCCTTTCACCGGCAAGTCCACCCTTGCTCGGGCCCTGGCCGAAGCCATACCAGGGGTCCTGCTCGACAAGGCCGCCTTGCGGAAGGTCCTTTTCCCCGAGCGGGTCGTGGTCTCACCCGAGCTGAACGACCGGTTGTACGAGTGGCTCCTTCAGGCCGCGTCGTGGCATCTCGACACGACACCGGGAGCTGTCATCGTGCTCGACGGCCGTCCCCTCACCCAAGCCCGGGACGTCTGGTCCCTGCGTCGCTTCGCTTCCAACCTCGGGCACGCACTCCAAATCGTCGAGTGTGTCTGCCCGGAGAAGGTCGCTCTGGAGAGGGCGAACGCGGGGCCGGCGGAAGCACCGGGCGTACAGGCTCCTCCGGCCGACCTGCGGGGAGAGAGTGCGGACCCGATCCCCGACCCAAAGATCGTGGTGGACACGAGGCTGCCCGTTGAGCAGTGCGTCTCAACCGCCCTCGATCGTGTGGTTCACCAGCCATGCGGCGGACCGGAGCCTGATCGCGTGCGATCCATGCACCCGTCTTGACCTGCGCGAATCACCTGAGTTCACAGTGGTGAACCCAATTCGCCATTTGGGCTCTACCTTCAGTGACCAGTCGATCGCAGTCCGCTCACCGGGGCCGTCGACTTCCTCCACGTCGCACACGCCTCAGAAGGAGAAGTCATGGGGCAGCTCTCAGCCAGGCCCGAACCAACGGTGCACCAGGCACCCGTGGCGCCGAGCCGCGTTCCTCGGCCGGCCGGGGCGCAGCGCGCGATGCCACTCCTGGAACGGGTCGACGTCCGGGACGTGGTGGTGCCGGGTACGGCCAACGCGATCGACCGGTTCTTCCTCACCGGCCGTGAGAACGCGTGAGCGACGAGCGGCACAGGAACCAGCGATCAGGCCAGCACGGCGGGACCGACAGACAGATGTCGATCAAGGGAGGTGGAAAGCGCAGTGCTGCTCCACGAACTACAGCGGGCCCCGGTGCCGGTGGTGATGGCCGCATGATCACCGTGCCCACGATCGCGGACCTCTTCCCGGGGGCGAGGGACGCCCGGACTCCGTTCGAGATGGAGATCGGCGAGCGCTTCGAGGCCGCGGCCATGCCTGAGCTCGCGGCCCTGCGAATCCTCGATCTCTTCGACGGGATCCGTCCCCACCCGGTGGGCGCCGCGGTGTCCCGAGCCCGCGACGGCGAGTGGGTCCTGATCTTGCCGCCCGGCTCCGGCCACCGCATGCACTGGCCGTGGCCCGTGGACCACCGCGACAGCGGAGTCCTGGCCGTGCCGCCGCTGAGTTCCGGCCCGGCCGAGGACCTCCACTGGGCCCGGCTCGGCAACAGCGAGGGCCGCGTCTACTCCGCGCCCCTGCCGCTGTACGCGGCCCTGCCGTTGCTCGCATCGCTTCGGCCGCAGCCCGAGGCGCCCCGATTCGGCCGTGTCCCCGCCTGTTCACAGTCGACCCCCACTTCGTGCGAGGACATCTAATGCTCGATCCCTTTGTGACAGCAACCGCACTGCTCAGTGGCGGATTCGCCGCCACGTCAATGGGGCTCATAGTGCAGGCCCGTAGCAAGCGGGCCCTGACCGCGAGGATCAAACCGCTGGAAGAACAGCGGGACACCGCGCTCGAGTACGCCAGGGCGGTGGAGGCGGAGTCGAAGCATTTCGCGGAGGTGAGGATGCCCGCGCTGGTAGATGCCCTCGCCCGCGGGCACCGCGGCGTGCCGGTGCCTGGACTCAGCCAGGATCGCCTCAGCGGCAGTCCCATCGACTACGGTCACCAGGTCGTGATGGGGCTGCTCCAGGAAGCCCTCACCATCGCCCGGGAGCAGATCGGGCTCGCCGCGAGGTCCTCGGTGCGGGACATCATCGACGAGGCGCAGACACATCTTCACCGCTGCCAGCTGAACGTCGTCCAGGAGATGGACCGCTACCCCGAGGGAACCGCGTACCACCAGAGCCTGATGGGCTTCGACCATCTGGTCACCCAGGCCCTGCACATGCTGCAGCGCACGCGCATCCTGACCGGGTCGTGGCCCGGGCTGCAGCGTGCGGACTGCACCTTCGGCGAGGTCGTCGAATCCGCCCGGGGCCGGATCAACGCCTATCTGCGAGTGAACTACACCTACGAGCCCGGCAGCGGGGAGTCCTGGCTCGAAGGGCGTGTCGTCGAGCCGGTCACTGTCACGCTCACGGAGCTGCTGTCCAACGCGACCTCGTACTCCGACGGCAAGGTCTTCGTCGAAGTGCAGGCGTTCCAGACCGGGTACTGCATCGTCGTTGACGACGGCGGCCTGAACATGAACGCCTATCAGCGTGAGGAAGCCGCCCGGCAGCTGTCGCAGCGCACCGTGCTGGACGTGACGGCTCTGCAGGACACGCGCCAGCTCGGTTTCGCCGTCATCGGCCGCCTTGCCGGCGAGTACGGCTTCGCCGCCGACGTCACCAGTACCTCCCCGTACGGCGGAGTGCGGGCCGTCCTGCGCATCCCGCGAGACCTCTTCGGTCACGGCCCGACCGAAGAGGAAACCGAGGCCGAGCGCCGAGCAGCAGCCTCCCGGGCCGCGGGGCACGCCACAGCCGCAGAACCTCCCACGGGAAGCGACCACGCCGACAGCCCCGGTGAAAGGCCCGGCGGCACGGTCCTTCCGCAGCGGCGCCGGCGCTCGCCCCGTCCCGCAGCCCCCATCGACACCAGTACACCGGCGCCAGCGGACGACCCCGAGGCGTTCTCGCAGGGCTTTGCCCACCTGGCGGAGACCATCCGCGACAGCGAGACCAACCGCACCGAAGGAGAGCAGTACCGTGCCTGAGCAGCAGCCCACCGCCGACACCCACGACATGTCCTGGGTCCTCAACCGGCTCACGGGGGAGAAGGGTGTCCTGCACGCCGTTCTCTTCAGTTCCGACGGCATGGTGCTGGCCCACTCGGACGGGGTCCACCGCGATGTGGCCGACCGTGCCGGAGCCAGCTCCTCGAGTATCTTCTCCCTCGGCCGCTCCATCGCCGAGCTCGCCGGCGCGCTCGAGGGCGAGGACACCCCCCGCAAGGTCATCATCGACCTGCCCCACCGCTGCATCCTCGTCTTCGGGGCTGGGCACAACACGGCGCTGGCCGTATCCGTCGCCGCGGAGATGACCGCTCCCGAGGTGGCCGTCGCCTCCGGAGCGACGATCAAGGCCATCAAGGGCCTGGCTCCCGCGCTTTCCGCCCGGGAGCGGACCGCGTACGGGGCCTCGTGACGCCCCGCGGCCGACGGCGCGCCGGGATGGTGCGGCCCTACACCCCGACCGGGGGAAGGGCCGCGCCCACTCGCCGCACCCTGGACCTGGCCACTCTCCTGATCGCCGACCCGGCCAAACCGCTGCACGGCCTGGACGCCCACTCTCGCCGGCTAATGCAGCACTGCCTGCCCGGCGTGCTGTCGCTCGCCGAGGTCAGCGCCGACCTGCAGCTCCCGGCCGCCGTGACGAAGGTGCTGGTCGCCTCGCTCGTCGACAGCAGCCATCTCATCAGCCGTGACCCTGTGCCCGCCGCTCAGCAGCACGACAGACAGCTGCTGGAGAGGATTCGCGATGCGCTCAGCAACCTCTGAGGGGAACTACCTGGCGCCCGGTGTCAGCCACTCGGTGAAGATCGTTGCGCTCGGACCGTTCGCCGTCGGCAAGACCACGTTCGTCGGCGCGGTCTCCGAGATCAGGCCCACATCGACCGAAGAACGCATGACGAAGGCCAGCGAAGTCGTGGACACACTGCGGGGGTTGTCGGACAAGCACACCACCACGGTCGCGCTCGACTTCGGCCGCCTCACCCTGACCGACGACATCGTGCTCTACATGTTCGGCGGCCCCGGCCAGCCGAGGTTCGACTACATGATCGACGAGCTGATGCAGGGCGCACTCGGCGGCGTGGTCCTGGTCGACACTGCGCGCATCACCGAGTCCTGGGACGCCATGGGTCGCATGGAAGAGGCCGACCTGCCCTACGTGGTCGCGGTCAACACCTTCGCGTCCTCCCCTCACTACAGCGAATCCGAGCTGCGCAAGGCCCTGGACCTGCACCCCTCCACTCCCCTCGTCGAATGCGACGTACGGCAGAAGGAGTCGGCGAAGACCCCGCTGATCGCGCTCGTCTCCCATCTGCTGTCCCGTCCCAGCCTGGAGCCCGCCTCGTGACCACGCCGCCCCCGCTCTCCGTAAGCGGCTGCCCCATGCTGCACGGGGCCGCCTTCGCCACCCAGCCCCAAGCCGTCTACGAGCAACTGCGCGCCCAGGGCCCGGCCGGCTGGGCCGAGATCGCGCCCGGGGTCCACGCTCTGGTCGTCACCCAGCACCGCGCCGCTATCACCCTTCTGAACGACACGAGCACTTACTCCAAGGACTCCCGCCGCTGGGCCGCCCTGGCCAACGGCGACATCCCCGAGGACAGCCCGGTGCTGGGCATGATGGCCTGGCGCCCCTCCGTCCTCTACACCGACGGACAGGAACACGCCCGCCTGCGCTGGGCGATGGACAACTGCATCGCCCGCATCAGCCCTCACCGGCTGAGGGAGATCACCCAGCGCAGCGCCCTGACCCTGATCGCCCGCATCATCGGCCAAGGTCGGGCCGACCTGATGAGCGACTTCGCCGACATCCTGCCCATGCTGGTATTCGCCGAACTCCTCGGATGCCCACCCGAGAAGACCAGCCGCATGGTGCGCGCCTGCCAGGACCTCATCAGCGCCGGTCCCGAAGCCGCCAAGGGCGCAGCCGACTTCGCGGGGCTCCTCTTCGAGCTCATCCAGCTCCGCCGCGCCCAGCCCGGCCAGGACCTCACCTCCTGGATGATCAACCACGCCGCCGAACTCACGGACCAGGAGGCAACCAACCAGCTCTTCTGCGCCGTCGGCGCCGGCATCATCCCCGTCGCCGCCTGCACCGCCTGGACCCTGTACCTGCTCCTGCGTGACGACGAGTACGCCGGGGACCTCGCCGCCGGAACCCTCACCGTGCGCCGCGCCCTGGAGAAGGCACTGTGGGAACGCGCGCCGATGGCGAACTTCTCCGTCCACTACGCCCGCTACGACACCTACCTCCACAGCGCGTACGTGCCGGCCGGGGTTCCGGTCCTCATCTCCCACGCCGCCGCAAACACGGATCCGGCACTGCCGAAGGACCTCGGCTACGACAACCGCAGCCACCTCGCCTGGTCGGCCGGCCCGCACCGCTGCCCCGCGATCTCCCAGGCCACCACGATCGTGCAGACCGGCGTCGAGACCGTCCTGGACCAGCTCTGGGACATGGAGCTGACCAGCCCCGGCCCAAAACCCCTTCTGCGTCACGGCCCTTTCCACCAGTGTCCGCAGACGCTGCCCGTCCGGTTCCGCCCCAAGTCCCCAGACCGCCTTCCCGTCAACGCACTCGCAGGAGGCTCTTCGTGACCAGCACCCCCGCCCAGACCGCGCCCGTGATCCTCGACAGCAGCGGCGGCCGGCGCCTGTTCGCCCAGGCGGACGAATTCCGGACGGCCGGCCCGGCCGTCCGGGTCCGTATGCCGGAAGACGTCATCGCATGGGCGGTCACCCGCGGAGACGTCGGCAAGCGGCTCCTCACCCATCCCCACATGTCCAAGGACGCTCGCAAGTCCTGGCCGTCACACACCCCCGGCTCCATACCGTGGCTGTACGCCTGGGTCGACGTCGTCAGCATGTTCACCTCCGACGGCGACGACCACAAACGCCTGCGCCAGCTGGTCAGCCGCGCCTTCACCCCCGGGCGGGTCGAAGCGATGCGCCCGGTCCTCCAAGCCATCGTCACCGACCTCCTGGATGCCATGGAGCGCCAGGACCGCACCGCGCCCCTCGACCTGCGGGCCCACTTCTCCTACCGGGTACCCACGCGCCTGATCTGCGACCTGTTCGGAGTTCCCGCCGACCAGCGGCCCGAGATGCTCCGCGTGATCGACTCCGTTCTCGCCACGGACGTCACCGCGGAGGAGGCCGAAGCCACCAAGCGCGACCTCGGCCAGGCGATGCAGCGGCTCATCGACGTCAAGCGGACCGCCCCGGGCGAGGACATGACCAGCCTGCTGCTGGCCGCCCACGAGGAAGACGGCGACCGGCTCAGCCACACCGAGCTGATCTCCACCCTGATCCTGATGATCGGCGCCGGCAGCGAAACCGCCGTCGCCCTCATCAACGCCGCCGTCCGCGAACTCCTCACCCACCCTGACCAGCTGGCCACGGTACTGGCCGACCCGACGCGCTGGCGCGACGTGATCGAGGAAGCCCTCCGGCTGCACCCGCCGATCATGTACCTGCCCCTGCGGTACGCCACGAAGGACATCGACCTCGGTGAGGGCGTCGTCATCAAGGAAGGCGACGCGATCATCGTTGGCTTCGGTGCACACGGCCGCGACCCGGGGACCCACCAGGACCCCGAGGCCTTCCGGATCGACCGGGAGGACAAAGACCACATGGCCTTCGGCCACGGCATCCACTACTGCCTGGGCGCCCCGCTGGCCAAGCTCGAAGCCGAAGTCGCGCTCCCGGCCCTGTTCGAGCGGTTCCCCCAGATCTCCCTGGCCCGCAATGGCGAGGACCTCGAGCCGCAGCACTCCTTCATCGGCAACGATGTCACCACGCTGCCCGTCGTGCTGCACGCCGCCGCGTAGCGCGGCACACTCACGCGTCGGCGGAGACAGCACCCCCGCCGTCTTTGCCGACGCACCTCGACCACCCCGCAACCTCATCACACCATCGCCGACCCAGGACTCCACATGACCACCGCCCTACGCACCACGACCCTCACCGCTGACCAGCGCCGCGCTGCCGCGCGATTCGTCTACGGCGTGACCAACCAGGCGATCGCCGGCCAGGTCTGCCTGTCCGTGGACGGCGTGGCCAGCCACCTCAGTGCGGTCCGCAAGAAGATGGGCTGTCCGGGATCTTCGCGCGCCGTCCTCGTCCACACCCTCCTCACCGCCCGGGAGGTCCCCCCGCCGGCCAGCAGCGGGCCGGTTCCGGCCTTCACCAACCATGAGATGACCGCCATACGGGCCATCGCCGAGCACACCCGCAACGCGGACATCGGGAATGCCATCGGTGTGCCAGCTGACGACGTACGCGCCGAGATAGACGCCGTCGTGGCTAAGGCGAGCGCCCGCAGCGCGGCCCACTTGGTGGGCCTGGCACACGCGTGGGGCCTCCTTGGCGACGCCTCGAACTCTCAGCCCGCGACCGCAGCAACAGCCACGGCAGAGCCCGTCCGATGAGCAGTCAGAGCAGCTTCAACGACGGCGACCGGCGGCAGCCGCCGACGGACGGCCGGCCGACCGCGCCCGTGTACGAGATGCTGCCGATCGACACCGACGCCGCTCGCGCCGAAGCCTCGGCCCTGGCGGAAGACCGCGCCCGCCTGCTCGCTGGTCAGGGCATCGCAGTCTCCGCCGACCGCACGAGGGACCTTCTCCGGGAGCCCGGTGCCCTGGGGCTGTACGAGGACGGCATCCTCGTCGGCGCTCTCGTCCTGCACAGGGATCCGGATATGCGGCACTGGGGCGCCGACGGCCGCGATCCGGGACTTCTGGTCTCCCTCGACCCCTCGACAGTCGGGTCGAACCAGGTCGGACGGCTGCTCACCCTGTGGCTCGCCGACCACGCGGCCAGCAGCCGGCTGATGTGGGTCTGGTGCGAGGTGCCGTTCAACGCCGGACCCGTCGACGAAGCGAGCCAGTGGCTGCTGAAGTACCTGCGCGACCTCGGGTGGGAGACCCGCTCGCCGGTCGGGCTGAGCCCGACCGGCGAGCGGGTCCGTCTGCGGCTGCGCGCCGAGGCCAGGCCCGCGCTGTCCGCGGCGATCTCCGATCCGTACGCAGGCGCGTCGGTAGCGGTCAGGGCGCCATGAGGACGCCCCACCTCGTCTCGGCCACAGCCGAGCACGCGTCCTGGGTGCCGACCACCACTGTCGGTCTCCTCGACCACGGGGGTCGTAGATCTTCCTTGCGCTGTTGCGCTCCTGCCGTCCCGAACCGACAAGGACACTTCCATGCGCCTCACGTCCTCCCCGTACGAACCGCCGTCCCTCACCCTGCCGTCCTGGGTCCCGCCGTCCGGCGGCCTGCGTACCTGGGGGTGTGGCGAGCACTTCGTTGCCGTACGGCTCCCGGCCACCCTCGCACCCCCGCTGATCGCCGCACTGCAGGCCGCCGGCGCGCGAGGACCGGTTCTCGCCGACCCGTACAGCGGTAGCTGGCACATCCTGCTCGACCCGGACACCGTCCGGCCCGGGCCGTGGGCCCGTCACGGGATACGTCTTCTGCGACCCGGTACCCGCCTCACGATTCCCGCCGCCCATGTCACCGTCGGCACCGACCTGCACTGGCACACCCCGCCCGGCGCCGGCTACACCGATGCGGCGATGCTCGACGAGGCCCTCACGGTTACGCCCGGAAATCGCTCAACCCCGACCTCGTCTTCCGCCAGGAACTCTGGGACGCCGGCGACAACGGCCGCACAGTCTTCAACGCGCAGGCCCGTGCGCTCGGTAGCACGGCGAACTCGGCGCCGACTCCTGCACCGCCGTGTTTATCAACCCGAAGCGGTTCTCCGTCGTCCGGGACTGGACGCAGAGCCGGGGCCCCCATTGGGTGCTGCCGCCCACCGCCCTCACTCTTCGCTACGAGGAAGCCGGCCCCGACGCACTTCCCTTCGTCGCGGTCTCCTACCACCTCAACTACGCCAGTCCCACCCAGCGTCTGCTGGAAGCCGAGTGGCTGACCACCTGGGCCGACAAAGGGTGGACCACACCCGACGGCACCCGCGTCACGCTTCCCGCGATCTTCGCCGGGGACAACAACTCGTACCCGGCGCCGGGAGGGCCCGGGGACCCGGCGCTGCCGGAACTGCAGGCCATCAAGAACGTTCCGCACCGCCTCCACCGCTCCTACCCCGGCCCGGGCGGCGCCCGAGTGCCGGACATCCGCCCCGATGACGCACTGCGCACGGCGGGGCTCGAGGACGCGGCCCGTTACTGGGCGGCTGCCCCGAACGGTGACCCGACGGCGGTCTCCCGCACCGTGAACGCCTGCGACACGCACGGGCCCGACAGCCGGATCGACCGCGTGTACCTCACACCCGAGCTACTCCCCGCTGTGACCGGATTCGAGGTGATCGAGGTCGATGAAGACCTCTCCGATCACCACATCCTGCGCCTGTTCCTCGACGGAGACCGACTCGCCGCCATCCTCGAACAGGCCGCCACCGGTGAGCCAGGGGGACTGCTCGCACACGGCGCGGCCGACAGCTACGACGCTGTCGGCCCACCCTGGCCCTGCCTTCCGAAGGAGGTGACTCGAGAGACCGGCCTTCCAAACGGTCCGGACGCCCCGCTTCTGCTCACCGGACGCCTTGCGCACGGGCAGTGGCAACGGCGACCACGCACCCAGAGGCCGCCCGCGCGCATGGGCTAGCGCCGCCTGCCCGCGACTCCTGGAACGAATGAGAGGTGATGCGTGATGACGGGCTCGACGGCGAAGCATCACCGTCCCAACGAGGTGTTACGCAAGCACCTGGAGTACTTGCGCTGGTCTATCAGTGGCTTCGCCCGCCGGATCGGCGAGCGGTGCCAGGCGGTGGGTCTGCCCCACACCGTCAGCCCCAGCACCGTCTCCCGTTGGTGCAAGGGTGCCGTCCCGAGCGCGGAACTCGCGGCAGCGGCGTGCCACGTCCTGTCTGCGGCGCTCCACCGGCACGTGATGCCCGAGAGCTTGGGCTGGTTGTCGGACACCGCGCAGGTGGCCGCGCAGTCACTGGAGTACCGGAATGTCGCCCATGCCGTTCGCATGCTGGCGAGGCTGTGGGCGCTGGACGCCATGCGCCGACGCGACGTCGTCAAGAGTGCGTTCTCGGCGAGCGTGTTCGGACCTGCCTCGCGCGAGGCGCTCGTCATGCCTGCCGACGCCGACATCGGTGGGAGAGGAGGACCCTACAAGGTCACTGCGGTCGACATCGACCTGATCGACGAGCACACGCGCATCTACGGGAGGTTGGACGCCCAGCACGGTGGGGGGAAGTACCGTGGCGTCTTCGCCTCGCTGATGGACACCCACGCCACCCCGATGCTGAGCGGCACGTTCTCCGCCCGTACAGGCCGGCGGTTGTACGGCAGTGTGGTGGACGCGGTCCTCGCGATGGCCTCGATGGCTTACGACGACCAGCTCCCTGGCCTGGCACAGCGCTACGACCTTCAGGCGATGCGGCTGGCCCAGGCGATCGGTGACCGCGCCCGCATCACCCGGGTCCACATCCACCAAGTCCGACTGGCGGCGACGCAGGGCGGCCGGGCGGATGTGCTCGCTCACGCGCGCAGTGCTGTGCTGGCGGCCGAGGGGACACCTCCCCTCGTCAGGGCTTACGCGTGCGTGACCGAAGCTCGATCATGGGCGCTGAACGGAAAGCCGGACCAGGTCATGACAGCGGTGAAGCGGGCCCGCGCGTTCTTCGCCCGTGCGCAGAGCAGCGCCGGCCCGGCCTGGCTTGAGTGGTTCGACCTCCGTGAGTTGGAGGGGCAGGCCGCGTGGGCGTTCGCCGTGGCCGGGCTGGCGGAGCAGGGAGCGCAGGCCCTGAAGGAGGCATCAGCCCTTCCGTCGGACCGAACGCGTGACACGGTAGAACTTCTGATCACCGAGGCCGAACTGGCGAGGCTGCGCGGTGACTCGGCCGAGCACGCTGCTGTGGCGAAGCGTGCCTCCCAGGCATCCCAGCACCTGATGAGCCGCCGGCTCTCCGAACGCCTCGACCACCTCAATGCAGGCGAGCCGCTGCGCGGCTTCTGACCCCCGCGGCACGCGCCGGCTGGGGACCCGCCCGCGGGCCAGGGCCAGAGGCCGCCTTGTCGTGGCCCGAAGCCGTCCTGGAACACGCCTAATCAGCTTGTGGGAAGAGGGCCTGGTAGATCGGGTGGGCCCTAAAGGAGCCACCGTGGTGCGGGGATGCCAGGGTGGCGTGGTGCTGTTGCCCGTCGGCGGTGTGCAGGTCGGCGCTGAGGTGATAGTCCGGATGAACGCCGTCGTCGCTGAGGGTGGCCGCGAAGGTGAGCTCCAGGACGTCTCCGGCCGCGACCGGCACGGGGTTGTCGAAGAGCGGCAGGTAGATGGTGGCCCAGTTCGTCTTCATGTGTAGGGCGTCAAGTGGCGCTTCGTCCGGCAGGCACCAGAGGTTGAGCCAGGTGAGTACGCCGTCCATGTGACCGGGCCGCGTGATGGCTATGCGCGTTGTCGTGCGCTGCTCCGTCTGCAGATCGCCGTTGAAGTCGAGTACCTCGACGGGCGCGCCCTCGGAGAGCAGCGCGCTGGCGGATGGGTTTTCGACCCGGAGTCGCACGTCGAAGGGCGCGCCGTGCCAGTCGAAGATGCTGCGCAGGTACGGGACAGAGGCCTCGGCGAACGCTACGGGCTGCTCGGGGAGCAGGTCGGCCAGGCGGACCGCTGCGGCCAGGGTCACCGCACGGTGGGGCACCACCAGTCCCCCGGGCTCCAGGTGGCGGTTGCGTGCGTCGGTCAGGACGGCTGCCGCGCCTTCGGCTCCGGCCAGGGATCCGATGATCTCCGCGACGCAGACATCGGCTCTGGGTGCGAACTGAAGGTGGGTCGACTGGCCGAGCAGAAGCGTGATCCGGTCCTGTGGGTCGAAGGACGGCAGGTTTGCGGCCGCCTTATGGAACGCGTCCTCGATGACCTCGAGGGCCAGGGCGTGCCGGGCTCCCGCCTGCAGACCTTCACGCGCCCAGAGAAGGTCTTGTCCGGTCCCGATGTCCAGGATGCGCTTGTCCGGCGCCAGTTGGGACAGGGCCGCTCGGAAACGCTTGTTGCGTTCGTCATCGGTGGTCATGGTCGTGTAGAGGAACGGGTCGTAGATGGGGTACTCCCCGACGCTCGGCCACAGGGTGGGGCGGCCTTCTTGCTCGGGCTCCGGGTCCACGCACACGCGAAGGGAGTGCCCGCGTGTCTCGATCTCCTGGATGCTGCGCATGTCTCGCCTTTCGCGGTGGTCCTCGGGGTGGGTCGGCTGTTCGGCCTGTTCTGGGTGACTGCGGACGGGCGGCGGCTTCAGACGCCAGCGCCGCCGAGCGGCCAGGTGATCTTGGTGGTGGTGTCGAACGGCTGCCGTTCAGGGGAGGTTCTGGACGTGCAACGAGTGCCTACGTACAGCCAGCCCAGCAGCTGCTCCCTTTCGGCGACACCGAGGTACTTGCGTACTCGGGGTGCTTGGACGGCTTGACCGGTGCGCCAGATCGATGCCCAGCCGTGGCTGTGCAGGAGCAGGGAGAGTGTGGTGACCATGCCGGTTGTGGCGGCCAGTTGCTCCCACTCGGGAATCTTCGAGTGGTCGGGTACGGGGCTGTGCACGATCGACAGGAGCAGCGGGGCGCGCAGGGGCTTCGTGGCGGCGCGCCGGGCCTGCTCCGGCGAGGTGGCGGCTTCGCCGAGCACATCGCCGAGTCGGGCCCGTTCGTCCCCGGACACTGCGACCAGCCGCCAGGGCCGCAGTCGTCCATGGTCGGGGGCAGTGGCCGCGGCTTGGACGAGGCGCTCCAGTTCTTCGCGGCCGGGTGCGGGCTCGGTCAGGCGGGGGGCGCTGCGCCGGCTGAGGACCGCGTCCAGAACCGGGTTCGGGGCCGGGGTCATCGGGTGACCTCTCGGGCGGTATCGCGCTCCGGATCGTCGTGCGGTGCCGGCGGGGTCATCCTTGGGTCGTCGCCGGCCACGCGCCTGAGTATCGGTGCGGTGGCCGCGGTGGTGATGACGGTCATGACCACCAGGAGAGTGAACAGGGGCTCGGTGATGACGCCGGTCTGGAGGCCGATGCCGAGGACGACGAGTTCGGTCAGGCCGCGGCAGTTCATGAGCGTGCCGACGGCGGCCGACCAGCGCCAGTCGGAGCCGGTGAGCCTGGCTGCGCCGGCCGCGCCGCCCCACTTGCCGACGACGGCGACGGCCAGGATCGCTGCTCCCCAGCCCCACTGTCCGGCCGGCAGCGTGGAGAAATCGGTGTGCAGGCCGGTGTCGACGAAGAACAGCGGCAGCAGGAGCGGCAGGACGACGGCGCGGATGCGCGCGGCGCTGCGTTCGACGGCCGGAAGGCCGCGGGGAGCGGCGGCGCCGAACAGGAAGGCGCCGAAGGCGGGGTGCACGCCGATCTGGTCGGTGGTGTAGGCGCTGAAGCAAAGCCCGGCGAAGAGGAGGGCCAGGACGAGGTCGTCGGAGGTTCGGCTGGCGCGCTCGAGCAGGACGCGGAGCAGTGGGCGCAGGACGAAGGTGAGGCAGGCGGCGAAGGCGGCGGTCAGGGCGAGGGTGGTCAGGGCCGACAGGGCGGTGCCGGAGGTGGCCAGGGCGACGGCGGCGGTGAGCAGGCACCAGGCGAGGGCGTCGTCGGTGGCGGCGCAGGCCAGGGCGAAGGTGCCCAGGGGCGTGGTCTCCAGGCCGCGGTCGGCGAGGATCCGTGCGAGGACCGGGAAGGCGGTGATGCTCAGGGCGACGGCGACGAACAGGGTGAACGGCAGGCGGCCGATGCCGTCGGGGGCGAAGTGCGGGTAGAGGGCGAGGGCCAGTGCGGCGCCGAGGGCCAAGGGGAGCAGGACTCCGGTGAGGCTGACGGCGGCCACGGCGCCTCGGGTGGTGCCCAGGCTGCGGAGGTCGAGTTCCAGGCCGATCAGGAAGAGGAACGTCAGGAGGCCGAGGTTGCCCAGGGCGGAGGTGATGGGCAGGGCCGAGGGCGGCAGGAGGTGGTGCTGGATGCCGGGGGCGAGCCAGCCGAGCAGCGAGGGGCCGAGCAGGATCCCGGCCAGGATCTCGCCGATGACCGGCGGCTGGCCGACCAGCCTGACGGCCCGCCCGCCGGCCTGGCAGGCGAGGACCACGACCGGGACGGCGAGGAGCAAGGACTGCAGCGGGTCGGACACGGCAGCTCCAGGAGTCGGGCGGCGGATGAGCACACGGCGGCGCGGCGGCCGGGCGGGGCGCGGGTGGATCAGGCGCGGGTCAGCGGCAGGGTGGTGCAGCGCAGCGAGCCGGGGATCCGGGTGACCTCGGAGTAGTCGACGGTGAGGACCTCGAGTCCGCGTGCGGCGAGCTGTGCGGCGATGCGGTCGCTGCCGGCGGCGAGGATCACGGTGTCCGGCGCGATCGCCAGGACGTTGGCCTGGACAGCCCGCGCCTCCTCGTCGGTGACGTCGATGAGGTCGAAGTGCCGCTCGAACCAGCGCAATTCGGCGGGCGGGAAGACGCCGCGGTGGATGAGCGCGGTGCCGGGCGCGACGATCGTGAAGTGGTCGTCCAGGTGAACGATGCCGTCGACGGCGAAGTGGACCGGGCGGACCTCGCGGTCGACGCCGTGGTGAGCCAGCGCCCGCTGCAGCGCCCCCACGCCCGCGGGGGACGTCTCCTCGCCGAGGCCGACCAGGACGGTGCCGGTGTGAAGGATGACGTCACCGCCCTCGGCGGTGCCCTCGTCCAAGTGGGCTACGTGCGGGGCGTCGGTCAGGAGCGGGGTGAGCGCGTCGGCTTCGGGGAGGCGGTGCGCGGAGTTCAGGCGCGCCATGACGAGGACGTGGTCGATGACGAAGGCGATGTCGCGGGGGTAGTGCTGGACCGGACAGCCCGGCGCGGCGTCGAGGAGGGTCACCGTGGTGCCGCGGCTGCGCAGCAGGTCGATCAGGGTGTCCTGCTGGGTGCGGACGGTGGACGGGTCGTACGGCTTCCAGGAGCTGGTGCTCTTCTGGCGGGTCAGGACGGGGTGGATGTCGGGGCCGTCGAGGTCGGGGGTGACGTCGCCGGCGTAGCGCATGGCGACGTGGCGCAGGGCGCCGTACTCGCTGGTGGCGTGCGGGGTGAGCACGATGGGTTCTCCTGGGCGGGGTGCGGGACGGGTCGGACGGCGAGCCGGACGCGGCGCAGACGGTCCCAGGAGGGTGCGGGGTCCGGGGGCCGGCAGGTCAGGGCTGCCGGCCCCGGAGGTCTCGCGGGTGTCAGCCGACGGGGCTGTTCTGGGTGTCGGGGACCTGGGGCAGCCAGTGCACGGCGTCGTCGCGGAAAGACTGGTTGACGGGGACGAGGTCGGCTCCGCTGGTGTCGTCCAGGGCCGTGACGACGATGCCGAGTTCGGGGACGTCCTTGTCGATCGCCGCGAGGCGGCTGCCGCAGTTCGGGCAGAAGCCGCGCTGGGCCTCGCCCTCGAACGTGGTGAACCAGTTCGGCTCGGCGCCGTTGGTCCAGGTGACGTCCTCGGGGGCGAAGCCGACCCACCACATCATCGGGCCGCCGCCGAGCTTTTTGCAGTGCGGGCAGCTGCAGGTGTGCGGGTAGACGGCCTCGCCCTTGACGGTGAAGCGGATCTGTCCGCACAGGCATCCACCGGAGCGCTCCTGGGCTGCGGCGACGATGTCGGGGGTGGCGTTCATCAGTTCATCTCCGAGGCGCGGTGGGCGAGTTGAGCCCACCAGTGTGTCATCCCTTCGGTGATCGTCAGCCAGCCGCCGAGGGCCTGGGACAGGTCGATGTGGAAGAGTTCACTCTCCTTGATGAACCTGGCCAGGCCCTCGATGTGGGCGGCCTCGACGCTCATGCCGCCGACCTGGGCGGCCTCGTGCCCCTCGTCGAGGTGGAGCTCGTAGTAGTAGTGCAGGTTCTTCAGCTCGCTGCCGCTGCGCTGGATGGTCAGCTCGCCGTAGCGGTTGGTGATGTCGCGCAGGATCTCGGTCTCGGCGATCGCCACGGCCTCGGTCGCGTAGTAGGCGCCGGCGATGAAGCTGGGCATGTGCGAGCCGACCATCCACTGGTGGAGGTTGACCAGCGTCTCGGTCTCGCGGGCGGGCACGTGGCCGTTGACGAGCAGGCCGAGGTCGGACAGGAGCGCGTTGGTGTAGAGGACGTAGTGCGCGGGCACCTTGCCGCGCTCACCGCCCTCCTCCAGGTGGTTGCGACGCAGCTCGTGCGCGAGCTCGGGGCAGAACCCCTCCACGCCGGTGGCGGCCGCCTTGAGGAACTGGGCGTTGTAGCGGGCGAACACCGAGAGCTCCTCGATGTACATCCGGGCCTGGCGCTCGTTGAGGTCGGCGGCGCCGACCTTCTCGGCGATCCGCTCGTACGCCCAGTCGACCATCGGGGCCAGGTGCGCGGTGACCAGGGCGTTGCCGGAGGTGAACTTGCCCAGCAGGGTGCCGTTGACGGCGCTCTGCGTCTCGGGGTGGGCCTTCAGGTAGGCCTGGATGAGGCTGTTGTCGGGGGTCATGCGTCGGCGTCCTTGGTGTCGGCGGGGCGGGGGGTCAGGTGCAGGCCACCGGTGGCTCCCAGGGCGCGGAAGGCCGCGAGGAGTTCCGGGTTGTCGGGCAGGACGATGGTGTCGCCGTCGTTGAGGGCGGTGACGGTGTCCCGGTCCAGGGCCGCGACGTCGAGGGCGACGCCCGGCTGGTGGCCGCGCAGCAGGACCTGGTGGGTGTCGTCGTCGCCGTTGAGGGTGGTCACCTGGTACGGGGCGATCAGGGTGATCTCGGCGCCCGGCGTCACCTGCTCGGGGTCGAAGGCGTCCGCGGCCTCCTGGCGGGCGAGGTCGCCCTCGACGAGTTCCCAGCCGCCGTTGCTGAGGAGCGTGGCCCACCGCTGTTCGGCGTGCTGGCGGGCCGCGCCGCGGACGCGGTCGGCGGCGACGGTCAGGAGTTCGCGGCCGACGCCGGCCAGCCGGTCGGCGACGGCGCCGGGCCCGGCGGCCGCGTCTGCCATCGCGGAGGGCTCGTTGAGCGGGTCGTCGGGCCCGTCACCGCCCAGTTCGGCGAGGACGTCCGGGATGATGCGGCTCTGCAGGATCTGCGCGTACGGGTAGGTGTACAGCGGCATGGCCACCGAGACGGAGAAGGTGTCCTGGGTGCCGACGTGGAAGACCCGGCGAGGCAGGAACAGGGCGTCGCCCGGCTCCAGCAGGAAGTGCTCGGCCTCCTCCAGCAGCGCGCGGTAGTCGCCGTAGGTGGGCTGCTTTCCGCCGGTGAGCTTCTCGTACTGCTCAGCGGGCCAGCAGTAGAAGTTCTTGGCGTTGGGGCCGAGGTGGACGAGGAAGGCGTCCTCGTAGCCCTCGTGGATCCCGAACGCGGTCCCGCTGTAGTTGCCGGCGAACGCGACCTGTTCGGCGCCTCCCAGCGGCAGGCCCCACCCGTCGATGAGGCTCTTGAGGAAGGTGCCGAGGCCGGCGGCGAGGGCGGGGTTGACGGTCTCCAGGTTGTTGATGACCAGGGAAAACCGCTCGGCGCCCGCGAGATCCTGCATCCACGGCACGAAGGCGTCCACACCCCCGCTCCAGGACGGGGCAGTCAGCGCCGGGAGCAGGAGGTCGTCGCGGCGGGCCTCGCCGACGTAGACGCGCGCGTGCGCCTTGATGTCGGTGCCGGCATTGTGGGCCCGGCGGATGGCCTCGAACCCGGCCAGGACGTCGTCCGGGCCGGCCGCGGTGGCGGGGATGATGCCCTTGAACAGGAAGGGCGTGGTCCGCCCGGTGGTGTCGCCGGGGAAGGTGCCGGTCCAGAAGGCCTGGTCGGGCGGCCAGGGGTAGGCGGTGTCCATCAAGATCTCCTGACGTCGGGTCGGGCTGCCGTGATCGGGGGAGACGGGGCGCGGTGGTGGGGCGCCGGGGTCAGCTGAGGTAGTCCTCGGGGCCGCCGCGGCGGACGGTGTCGAGGGTGAAGCAGTGGAAGCCGCCGCCGAACAGGCGCCGGTGGCGGTGGCGGACCGGGACGACGGTGAACCCGCGGGACTCCAGGACCTCGATCAACTCCGGGTAGAGAGAGTTGACGACGACGGTGTTCTCGTCGATGGACAGGAGGTTGATGTCCATGTACCGGCTGCCGATGGGGATGACGAAGCCGAGGTCGCTGTAGTCCGGGAAGTTGCCGTCGTCGGTCTCGGGGGCGTAGATCACGTCCCAGGACTGCATGTCCTTGGGCAGGTACTTCAGGTAGGCCGGGGAGCGCAGCAGCATCAGGCCGGGCCGCAGCGGGACCAGGACGCTGTCGATGTGGTTGTCGGCCATGGCGTCCAGGCGGTGGAACCGCAGGTCGCGCAGGTTGTCCCGGAGCCAGCGCAGGGCGAGTTCGTGGTTGTGGTTGGCGACATTGACCAGGACGTCGCGGCCCAGGCGCATGCACTGCGCGCCGTCGAAGACCATCTCCAGCCCCAGGCCCTCGATCACGCCGGCCGTCTCACCGTCGGTGGCGCGGCTGACGTCCAGGTCCTGGCGGGTGAAGTAGCCGGCGTCCAGGGACTCGCGGGCCAGGGCGGGCCGCGGCATGCTCAGCCAGTTCGCTCCGGCCTCGTAGTAGCGGTAGAAGGCCGGCTTGAGCAGGTCGTTCTCGAAGATGCGGGCGCGGACGTGGGGTGGGGTCTCCACGATGGTGTTGCCGAGGATGATGGTCTGATCGCGGACGTTGAGCGGCGGGGTGGCCCTCGCGTCCCAGTGCGGGGAGCGGATGTCGACGTCCTTGCCCGGTGCCGCGGGCCGCAGGACCTTCACCCCGCATCCGGTCAGGGCGTCGGCCAGGCCGGCGATGTCCTCGTTGAGCTCGTCGACCAGCTGTGCGGGGATCGGCAGGAGCTCCTCCCCCGACGGGCTGGTGTGCCGGCCGAGGACGGGGGCGACGTTGTCGTAGAAGAACAGTCGCCACGAGGTATCGGTGTGGTGGGCGTCGTAGTGATCGGCACGTCCGAGGACGACTTCGTCGAGCCGGGTGAACTCGTCGAAGCTGTTCAGGGCCGGCGGGGCAGGCGCGGGCTGGGGCATGGTGGGCCGCCTCCTCGGCGGCGGGCGACGGCACGCCCCTGCCTCCGGCGCGCGGGTGCGCGCCGGGAGGGGCGGTGCGGTACGGGGTTCGGTGGGCGGATTCGGGGCGAGGTCAGGCGGCCGAGGCGTGCCGGTGCGGGGTGCGGGCGGCGTCGGGGGCGGCGAGCCGGGCGATGATGTCCTCGATCACGCACGGCTGGTCGGCAGTGGAGCGCCGGCGGAAGAAGTAGCCGGAGCACCAGGGAACTTCACCGAAGCGCGGTAGGTGCTGCGCGGTGAGGGCGCGGGCCTCGGGCAGGCGCCGCCAGGGGATCTGCGGGCACCAGTGGTGGACGGGGTGGAACATGTCGTCGAGGTGGCCGCCGAGCAGGTGCCGGGTGAGCCAGTGGGAGGTCCACCCGCGGGTCTGGAGGAGGACGTCGTCGTTCTCGATCAATCCGGCGTGGTTGCCCAGATCGGTGATCCAGGTGACGACGGGCCGCACCAAGACGAGGGGGAGCAGCCAGTAGAACAGGAGGTACGGCACGCCGCCCACGGGCCACAGCACGGCGACAACGCTCGCCCACAGCACGGCCCGGGTGGCGAGGGCCCGCCAGGTCTCCCCCGGTGCGCGGGTAACCAGGGTCAGCACCGCGGTCTTCGGCAGTCGCCACAGGGCGTTGCGCACGATGACCCGCAGGACGAAGGAGCGGCGGCTGGGCGCCTGGCCCGCGGCGCGGATGTTGCCGGCGCGGTAGGACTGGAACATCGGGTCGTCGTCACAGCCGAGCTTGGCGTGGTGGACGTAGTGGCTGCTGCGGTAGGGCTCGAAGCCCTCGCCGAGCAGGCCGGTCAGGAGGTAGCCGATGATCCGGTTGGCGCGGCGGGTGGCCATGAGTTTGGAGTGCACGCACTCGTGCCCGAGGTTGGACAGGTGGCGCTGGCGCACCCCGATGTAGCAGACGGCGAGCAGAGGGCCGACGACGTGACCGATGAGGTGGCCAGCGATCGCCGCGGCGGCGATCGCCATGAGGTCCCAGACGACGTCCCACAGGCCGATGGTCGGGCGTCCGCAGAGCTTCTCCAGGTCGGCGATGAGCTGCTGCCCGAGGGCCTTGCGCACAGGGCCGGAGGCTCCGGTGCCGTTGCGGGTCCTGCCGACGGCGGGGCTGCCCATCAGGTTCTCCAGTCGATGCGGTGCGGATGGGAGTGGGCCGGGCTCCGGCGCGCCCCCGCGGGCGGGCAGCAGCACTGGCGACCCGCCGTTGGGCAGGCGCGCCGGAGCACGACGCAGGGTGGTTCAGCCGCAGGTCAGGCGGCGACGAGGGCGCTGTCCGGGCGCATGCCGGCCTTCAGGTCGGCGGCGTCGGGGCGCATCCCGAGCTTCAGCACGGGGGCGTCCGGGCGCATGCCGGCCTTCAGGCTGGGGGCGTCGGGGCGCATCCCGAGCTTCAGGTCGGCGGCGTCCGGGCGCATGCCGGCCTTCAGGCCGGTGTCCGGGGTCATTCCGGCGGTAGCGGTCATCGAGTTCTCCCTCTTCGGTCGCGGGTGATCCGCGAGTCCGGGTGATCGGGCTGTTGAACTGCCGGGCCGCGGGTCCGGTGAGGTGCTGAACCATCGGCTCGGCACGCCGTGGCGCGGGCGCACGCCGGTGGAGAAGGCCGCGCCGGAGCACGTCCTGTCCATCCGTGGAGGAGCGTTGCGTGGCGCGGTCACGCCAGGCGCTTGGCCAGTCACGCTAGGGCTAGGCCGAAGAGGGCCGCAACGGCTCTGCGCGTTGCGCCGGTTGCACGGGACCGTTGCGTGCCCGTTGCGCGCACACCCTGGTTGAGCTGCGAAAACGCCGAAGTCTGGTCCTGAATGGGAGCCAAATCAGGCCCATTGGACCCGGCGGGGCCGGTGGGAGGGCTTCTGCTGCTCGTGTGGGCGCGGCTACTTTGTGGCCCCGCCGAGGAAGCCACACATGAGATCGCCGTAGACCCGGCTTCCCTTCAACTTCACCCGGAAACACCGGCCTTGAGGAGCATCCGTGCTCAACCCCGTCGTCATGAAGTCCAACCTGCTGTTCAGCCTGCGGGACACGCTCCGCGCGGAGACCTTCGTCGAGGTGAGCACCCCGACGATGCGGAGAGCCGACCTCGGCCCGGGGCGCCGTCTGCCGGTGGACCATGACGGCGGGCGGTTCCTGCGGGCGATGATCGGTCCGGCCCTGCGCGTGAACCTGGAACACCACCGGCGGGTCTTCGAGATCGGCGCGTGCTTCCGGCCCGAGAAGCCGGACGAGCTGCACGCGACCGAATTCCAGATGCTCGACCTCTACGCCGCCGACGAGGACTTCGACTTCCTCCTGGCGCTCGCCGAGAAGCTGATCGGCCCGCACATCCCGTACACCCCCCAGCGGGTCTCCGTCGCCGGCCATATCGGCGACCAGTTCGGCATCGACCTGCACCGCGAACCCCTCGGCGACCTCCCTACGCGGATGGCCGCCCACCTGGGCATGAGCGCGGACGTGCCGTTCAAGGCGGTGCTCGGGCAGTACGTGGAGCGCGAACTGGAGACCCAGAGCACCGGCGCAGCGCTCTTCCTGACCGAGTACCCGGTCGGCGGGGACGAGCCGTGCGCCCGCCTCACGCCCGGCACAACCGCAGTCCTCAACCGCTTCGAGCTCCTGGTCGACGGCATCGAGGTCGTCCACGGGTACGAGGACGAGCCCGACCGAACCGCGTTCGTCGAACGGGCCCGCGCGGTGGACCTGTACGACGACGAGCAGGCCCTGGCCTGGGAGGCGATCGACGCCGGGCGCGTGCCAGCCGGCAGCGTCGGACTCGGCATCGGCATCGAGCGGCTGTGCATGGCCGCCTCCGACGTCAAGGACATCACCGTCTTCCAGCAGTCGCCCCAGTTCTGACCGTCGAGATTCACCGACCGGAAAGGAGCCGCGATGTCCCTGTCGCTGCGCCCGCTCGACGAGAGCGGCTTCGGTGCCGTCGTCGACTGCAACCTCGCGATTGGCGTCGAAAACCTCGCGCCCCAGCTGGCGGCGGCCCTTCACCAGCACCGGCTGCTGATCGTGCCCCGCCAGCACCTGACCCACGCCGATCTCCTGACCGTCGCCTCCTGCTTCGGGACGGTGGACACCAGCGTCGACCGCCGATATGCCGTCGGCGGCTTCCCCGGCCTGACCGTCATCAGCAACATCGTCGAGGACGGCGAGCACATCGGCATCTACGACGGGGACAACGAGGAGGAGTGGCACGCCGACAACAGCTTCAAGCCCCAGCTCATGTCGGCGACGATGCTCTACTCGGTCATCACCCCCGCGCAGGGCGGCGAGACCCGTTTCGCCGATGCGACCCGCGCCTACGCCGGCCTTCACCCGGCGATGCGGCAGCGGATCGAGGGGGTGCGCGCGGTGCACTCCATCGAGCAACTCGGTGCCCTGCAGAGCCAGGCCAGCGGCGGCCAGTCGTCGATCGCGGCCGGGAACCTGGCCGGCCACCCGGAGGTTGAGCACCCGCTCGTCCTGACCCACCCGGTCACCGGCGCCCAATCGCTGCTGCTCGGCTCCATGGTGATCAGCGGCATCACCACACTCGCCGAGAAGGAGAGCCGCGCTCTGCTCGACGAGCTGCTGGAGCACACGACCAGCCCGCCGTACGTCTACAGCCACCGCTGGAGCCAAGGCGACCTGGTCGTGTGGGACAACCTCGCCACCCTCCACACTGCCTCTCCCTGCGACAGCTCCCGCCACCGTCGGCTGCTGTACCGCGCCGCTGTCCGGCAGCCCGCGGCCCCACGTCACACCGCTGGATGACCTGCGGCCAGATCACGAGGTCCGCACCTGCCAACACCCCTAGGGTTTGCCCATGACCGTGAAGGTTCCCCTCAAAGAGACCGCCCTCAACGCCGACCGCATCGCCCGCATCGGTCGCGAAGTCCACAGCGTCTGCGCCGACTTCGACGCTGACGGCTTCGTGCAGTCGGTGACGGCCGACCTTCCTCGGCTGGAGTTGGGAGCCCGGATCGCCCGCACCAGCGAGGGACTGCACACCTACCTTCCGGTCACCGGCCCCGAGGCCCTCGATGTGCTGCTGCGCTCACTGCCGCCGACCCCCGAAGCGGCCGGCGTGTTGAACGACTTCGGCCTGCACATCTACTCGCCCCACTCCGACTTCGTGGCTCGCTACCTTCGCACCGGCGAGTACCTGGACCAGGCTCTGGCCGCTCTCGCGCGCCTCACCCGGTACTTCTCGGCAGAGGTCGCCGTGCGGGGCTTCCTCAACGACTTTCCCGAGGAGACGATGAAGGCCATCGAGGCCTGGGCCCGCGACGCCGACCATCGGACCCGGAGGCTCGCGAGCGAAGCCACCCGTCCGCTGCTGCCCTGTGCCCCACGTATCTCCCTGCCGGCTGACGTGGGGCTGCCCGTGCTCGAACAGCTCTACGGCGACTCCAGCACCTACGTCCGCACGTCGGTCGCCAACCACCTCCACGACCTGTCCGTTACGCAGCCGGATTTGGTGCTGGGCACCCTTCAGCGCTGGAAAGACTCCGGCCTCGCTGCCGACAAGCACTTCACTTTCATCGCCCGCCAGGCTCTACGGAGCAGGCTGAAGAAGGGATGGCCGGCCGCCTACGCCTTCCTCGGCTACGCCCACGACGCACCGGTCGAGCTCACGCCCCTCACCCTGAAGCGCACCGAACTCACCGACGGCGACACGCTCAGCTACTCCGCCGCGCTCACCACCACGGCGCCCGTCCCGGTGCACGTGATGTTCGTGATCTCGTCGATGACACCGACCGGCAAGCCACGCGAGAAGGTGTACTTCCTGCTGCGCGGCACCGCCGAACCCGAAAGCGAGCTGCCGATCGCCAAGGACCACGTTCTGCGCTCGACAGCCAACGCGAAGCTGACGCCCGGCGCGTACTCGATCGCCCTCCAGGTCAACGGGCGCCGCTTCCCCTCCGTCGCCTTCACCGTCCTAGCCCCCTGACCGACCGGGACCGCCCCGCGTCCTGACCCGGCCCGACCCGTGTTCAAGGCAGCGCGCTCAGCGCCGCTGCCACCCCAGCCATGCGCTCACGACGACCGAGAGACAAATGCACGTACGGACAGCAGGTGGGCTGGCTGTCCTGCCCAGCCCTTCCCTGAACTCTGGCCCCCGCCGAAGGCATCCGCATGATCCAACAACGTGTATCGAAAAGTGAGAAGCGAACCGTATGACTGACACACCACTCCTCGTACCGACGGACCGGCAGCTGCGTGTGGGCAGCTACACCCTCCTCAACGGCGGCCAGGAGCGCTGGGAGGACCAAGTTCGCCTTCTGGGTGGCCTGAACCTGGACGTGCTGAACGTTCAGGAGGCCAAACACTGGGACCAGAAGGATTCCGAACGCGTGTACGCGACCGCAGAGCGGTTGGGGATGCAGCCTCTGCTCGCGCGGTCACGCAGCCACGGGTGTCATCTCGTGACGTTCTACCGGTGGCCACGGGTGCGGTGCCTGGGGTTCTCCCCCGACGTGGCATGCGGCAACTTCCACCACACCGTCATGCGAACCCGGTTGCACATCACCGGGGTCCAGGATCCGGTCGTGCTCGTCCACACCCATCTCGACCCGTTCAGCCCACAGGACCGGCTGGCGGAAGTCCAGTGGGTGACCGAGTACGCCGGCGGACGCACCCTGCTGGCCGGAGATCTCAACACCCCCGGTGCCGACGACGAAGAGCCGGAGGACTGGGGCCTGATCCCCGCGCACCAGCACTCCGGGCACCGCATGATGCTGCCCGACGGCTCTTACGGCGGCGCGGACCGCCGGGCGATCCGCGCGCTCGTGCACGCCGGCTTCGTCGACCCACCCGTTCAGCTCGAGCAGCCCATCCCCCGCACAGCGGGGCACATGAACCCGGAACAGAATTGGGACCACCGAGCGGACCATGTCCTGCTCTCCCCCGCACTCGCCCCGGCTCTGCACTCCTACGAGGTGCTCGACGACGCCACCACCCAGCAGCTGAGCGATCATCTCCCGGTCATCGTCACCCTTGACATCGCCCGCATGTGACGGCCGAACGACCGCTGTGCCGCCGGGCCACCCGAGGCAAGGGGCCGGAACACCAGTCTCGGCGTTTCGGCCATCTCCACTCAGCGGCTCCACCCGTAGACCCCAAGGGTCGGTGCATCCCGCATGCTCCGCCGTGCGCTCTATTCCGGGGTTCCAAGCTCGACTGAAACACAGGTGTTCGAAATCCATGCCGGGTCGTTGAGCTTCACGACCCAGCCGCAGCGACCGTCAAAGGGGGCCACGTTGACCTCGGCCAGCACACAGGACCAGCCGGATGCCAGCACGTCGGAGGCCGGGTCTTCGGGCGACGCGAGCAGAGCGCAGGACGAGGAGTTCCTGTACCGGGACGAGTCCAGGCATCAGGCTGGTGCGCAGCTGACCACCGGCACCATGGCGCGACGGCTGCCCGCGTTGGTTCTGCGCTCGTTGAAGATGGCCTGGCAGGTAGACCGGGGCGCGACGGCCGGACTGCTGGCGTGCCAGATCGGAACCGGCGTTCTCGCCGCGCTGGGGCTGCTCGCCGTCACGGGGACGATCACCGCGCTGATCTCGTCGGGCGACATCACCGAACGCCTGTGGGAAGCGGCGCCACAGCTTGCGGTCGTCGCCGCGGCCGCCGGGCTGCGGGCATTGCTGGGGATCACGGTGACGTGGCTGACCGGGAGGCTGCGGCCGGTGCTCGCCCGGGCCGCGGAGCTGACGATGATCGAGGCCGCGCTCAGCGCGGAGCTGGCGGCGAACAACAAGCCCGGCTACAACGACTTCTACGACATCGCCGACCGCGGCGCCCAAGTCACTCCGGACCTGGTAGACGAGGCGCAGGACGTGCTGGCCGCCACGGCTACGCTCGCCGCCGGCGCGACCGTTCTCGCCGTGCTGCATCCGGCGCTTCTTCCTCTGCTCCTCCTGGCGTGTCTGCCACAGGCAGCCGCGTACGTGAGGGCCGCTCGGGTGGTGTACCTGGCGGGCCTGGAGACTTCCGGGCGTCGCAGGATGCTGCACAAGCTCCGCTGGCACATGGCCTACATGGAGTCCAGCGAGGAGATGAGGGCCTGCCTGGCCGGGCCCTTCCTCACCGCCCGGTATCGCCGCCTCGCCGCCTCGGTCAACGCCTCCGAGCGCAAGGCCGCGGACACCGGCGCGTGGATGGGACTGGCCGGCGCGGTTGCCGGCGGAGTAGCGGCGGCCGCAGTGTGGGCCGCGCTGCTGTGGCTCTTGGCCTCCGGCCGCATGGGCCTTGCGGCTGGCGGCGGTGCGGTTTTTGCCCTGCAGACGGCGACCGGGTCCGTGCGCGGCATCATCAACGGCGGGGCCCGATTGGTGCGTACCGGCTGGTACGTGCAGGACTGGCAGAACTTCCTCGACAACGCCCACGGGCAGGCCATGGCAGCCTCCCGGGGCACGAAGATGCTGTCCGCCCCGCCGGAGCGGTTCGAGGTTCGCGACGTCACCTACCGGTACGACGGCGCCCCGAAGGACAGTCTCAGTGGGGTCTCCCTCCAGGTGCGGCGCGGGGAGATCGTGGCGCTGGTGGGAGAGAACGGGTCGGGCAAGTCCACGCTGTCGCGGCTGATCTGCGGTCTGCTGCTGCCCACGGCCGGCGAGGTGGCCTGGGACCACACGACTACGGCCGAGATGGATCCCTGGGAGGCGTGGAAGCATGTCGCCCTGGTCCCGCAGAAGTACACCTACCTGCCCCTGAGCATGCGGGACAACATCACGTTCGGGCAGGGGGATACAGCAGACGCCGCTGTGCTCGCCGCGTGCGAGGCGTCCGGGGCGACGGACATGCTGCCCAGCCTCCGGTCCGGTCTGGACACCCTGCTGACGTCGGAGTGGTTCGGCGGCCAGCAACTGTCCGGGGGCCAGTGGCAGAGGGTGGTGCTGACCAGGGCGTTCCACCGGCAGGCGGCTCTGCTGGTGATGGACGAGCCCACCGCGGCCCTCGATGCGCGGGCCGAACATCGCATCTTCACCGGGCTGCGGAACCTGGCCAAGGACCGGGCGATCCTGCTGATCACTCACCGGCTCGCCAACGTCGCCATTGCGGACAAGATCATCGTCCTCGACCAGGGACGCATCGTCCAGGAAGGATCGTACGAGGAACTCACCCGGGAACCGGGACTGTTCCGGTCCCTGTGGGAACTCCAGCAGCGCACCACCGGTGAGGCAGCGTGATTCCCGACCGTCCTCAGCTCCATTCCGTGCTTTCGCCGGCCGGCGGCGACTGGCCGAAGGACTACACCTCGCACCGCGCCGGCACCGGCTGTCCGATGTGCCGGAGCGACTTCGGCGCCGATGACATCGGCTGGGGCCTGCTCGTGCGGCGCGGAGAGGTCAGCAACGCCTACCTGTGGCGCACCATAGCTATCTTGGGTTCCGGCATCTTCACCGCAGCTCAGAGCCCCATGGCAGCTGTAGGTTCCGCGTTCCGATGTCACACGGCGGCTCCATGAGCTGCGCTTTCGTCTGATTCCGCACTCCGTGTCATCTTGATCGTTCCGGCTTTTGTGTCATTTCTCTGCGCTGATAGGGATCCTTGAAAACGGTTCTGGCCGCGCTTCCGGATGCTGTTGGTGATCTTGCCGTCGCTCGTTGGAGCCTTACTGTTGCGCCCTGGGCAGCGTGCCGGGACGCCAGCGATCGGGCCCTCGTGCTGTCTCGGGCCAGTGCCCCGGGCCGCCGGGCTGATGGGTGACCATCGACTACAAGAACACACTGGCGCTTGCGCCGAAGATCACCAACAGCATCCGAAAGGCGTGCCAGAGCCACGTTCTCGTGTACGCCGAAACCGGCCCGCGCACAGCCGCTCAGGGACCTCGTGTACAGCTTGGACGTGGTGGCCGGTTACCCGTCGCGCGCCAGGTGGCGTTGCAGGTCTTGGTGCCGGAACTGGTATACCGCCCCGGACTGACGCAGCACCCCTCGGAATTGATGGGCGTCGGCCAGGAACGCCATGAGGTCGCGGGGAACGTCTCCTTTGACGGCCAGCAGCATTTTGGTTACGGCGAATGGCGCCCAGGCAGTGGCGTTCAGCCCGACAGTGGATGCGCTCATGAGGCCTGCCCAGAGCCCCACGCAGCACCCGAAGGCCAGTCCGGCGCCCAGCCCGTCACTCAGACCAGTGGGAATCCCTACCCCAACCCCTACCGCGCCTCCGCCCAGGAGCATTGATACGAGAGAAGCGGTGCGGAAGGTACGGCGGTCTCTGCCCAGGACGTTGGCGGGGCCGACTGCTGTGTTCTGGTCTGAGGGCACTTCTTCAAAGCCCATCAGGAGAAAGACCAAGACCCATGCCAGTGTTCCGAACAGCGTGGCTGTGAGAGCGCCCTCAGCGGCGGCCCACCACCCCGATTCGAGCCCGTTCTGGACTGCGAGAAGGCATACTCCTCCCGCGATTGCGAACTGCAGGCGGCCTCTCCTACCAGCGGCAAACCGGTGCCAGGACCATCGGATGCCCACACTTGGCTCCGTTTCCCCTACCCGCACCGCCACGACCGTGACCAGCCCTGCCGCAGTGAGGCCAGCGAAGAGCCCGATGCCCGACGACACTGTGAGGAGTCCAAGCTCGACTCCGGCCTGCAGCCCGAAGCTCGTGGCTGCCCATAGACCGAAGGCGAGCAATGTGACGAGAGTGACTGCCGTGCTGACGGCGAGGCCGGCCACGAGGCTGAGCATCAGGAGCAACAGGCGTGGCGACAGGGCTTTCCGCAGCTCCCACCAGGCGATATCAGAACCGCCGACGTGGTGTTCGATGTGATGAGCCAGGAACTTGAGCGCGCGCTGGGCCTTCTCAGTGCGCCAGCGGCACGGTTGTTCTTTGTTCGTGCGGTAGGCAGCGGGGACGTAGGCATCGAAAAGATGGACCATGACGGCCTGGCGGCTGTGGAAGCCGAGGAGTTCCCGAGGGTTGGGCAGAGACGTGGGTGCCTCGTGCGGCCGGGGGTTGTAGATGGTACGGGCCAGGAACAGCCCCAGCGGGGTGCTGAGGGCTCGTTCGAGGGGACTTCCGCTGGCCAGTGGAAGGACGGCGTTCCAGCGCGCAGCAGCTGGAATGTGCTCGCCGCCGAGGTCCTGTTTCAGGTAGTCGGTTGCGGGCCCCGGGTCCAGAGGGAGGAGACTTATGCCCGCAGCTCCGGTCAGCGGAACGGCGACGCGAGTGGTTGAGGATGTCACAGCTGTCGCGTACTCGGCGGTGCGACTGGATAGGACAACAGGCTGCCCATCCTCCACTTCCTGACTGATGGCGTGCAAGGCCTGAGGTTGTAGTGCCTCGAGGAGTTCGTCGAAGCCGTCCAGGATCGGCAGAATCTTATTGCGGTCCAACAGAGCTCTCGCTCGCGTCCGGGGCCGGGAGGGTTCGGCCTGATCGGGAAGGCCGAGGAAAGTGTGGTCCCGGACGAGTTGGTCAGCCATCCAGGCCTTGAGCCCTTGGGCGTTGGGATCCCAAGAGGCGATGGAGAAGATCACCGGTACCCGGTCGCCCGCCTCCCGCTGGCCGAGCAGGACCAGCAGGAGGCGCATGAGCAGAGTGCTCTTGCCTGACCCGGGTTCGCCCAACACCACAAGGCGAGATGTCGGCACTCGATGGGTGAACACATCCACGATCTCACCGCCGCTTCCAGCCAAGGCAGCGGGGTCACTGGCCCAGTGAGCAGCTGCGGCGTTGTCGGCCCCCCAACCGCGGGCCAGAGCCTCCAGTTCCGGCAACGGCTCGACCAGACGGGGGTCGGTGGCCTTCCAGGCCACCGACAGCTCGAACGGAGCCGTGACCCTCCGTAGTTTCCGCTCATCACGCCACTTATCGCGTACAGCATCGGCGAGACGGTCGATCGGCGGGTCCTCCTGTTCCATCCGTGCGTTGCGTTGTTCCAGAGCGATCCCACGGAGGGCAAGAGCCAGTCCGGCCATGCCGACGAAGAGCCCGATCACGCTCGCGGTCTTGTCCGCGTCTTCCAGGCCGACGGCTACCAAGTAGGCGATGAGGCCCAGGAAAGCCGGAGCTGCAAGGAAAATGCCCACCCACTTGAGACGCTCGCCCATTCCCGAATTTTCCTGCACCTCTGGCGGATCTGGAAGGTGCCCGGCAATGGGCCATCTGTCCGACCGCGGGCGCGGCGCCGCCCGCCATGCACTGACAAGCACCACACCAGCGGCCAAGAGCGCCAGTCCCAGACCCGCGCCGCCTGAACAAGGAACTGGTCTGGCCGGTCAAGTAGACCAAGACACAACGAACCTTCGAAGGACGCTCCCTGCGGTGGGCTGGCCCGCAAACCGGGCGACTGGTCCACCAGGATGATCTCCGGCCACGACAGCGATACAGACGGTGATCTTGCCGTCGCTCGTTGGGGCCATGCTGCGCCCTGGGCAGCGTGCCGTGAAGCCAACGACCGGTCCCTCGTGCTGTCTCGGGCCAGTGCCCCGGCCCACCGGGCTGATGAGTGACCATCAACTGCAAGACCACACCGGCGCTTGCACCGAAGATCACCAACAGCATCGCTTCCGTGACGCCTACGCTTGGAGGAGGCTACGGGCTTCGACCAGAGCGAGGCCGCCGGAGGCGGCGTGGAGGCCCTGGCGGACGGGTAGGTGAAGATGCGTCTCGTGGCCGTGCACCAAGTGATGCGGCAGCCGAACGGGCGTAAGTCGCTTAGTCGTTGAGGCCAACGAGTACGAGTCGGGGTCACCGACGGCCCCGGCCTTATGCTGGCTGCGCGATCAGGTCATCAGTGGGCGGGGGCGGCGTGGACCTCATCATCTATCTTTCTGACGAGTCCGAAGTGGCTTCACTGGACGCCTGGCTCCGGGAGGAACGCTCGTTCCCCTTCACTGTCGTTCCAGGTCCACCGACGCCCGGAACACTAACGTCGCAGATCCAGGTGACCGTTGCTTCGGCCTCGGCGCTCACCTCGGTGGCTGTGGTGATCACAGCCTGGCTGCGTACGCGGAGGGCATCCGTCCAGCTCACCATTGAGGGCCCGTCGGGCCAGTCGGTGATCCTCACGGCCGCGAGCCGCGACGACGCAGTCGAGCTCAGCCGCGTCCTGGCGGCACTTGGGAGCCAGCAGCGGGACGCATCGATCGCCTCACCAGATGGTCACACCCCTCCCGGGCCCCCGCTCGACCCAGATGATGACTGGCCACGGGAAACGCCGGAGCGGTAACCATGGGAGACATCGCCAAAGGCGTGCTTGGAGGCGGGTGGGCACTGTTGGTGGGGTGGATCCTGCCCACGGCTCTCAACGTTGCCGTCTTTACCCTCGCCGTTGCGCCGAGTCTGCACCGCCCGACTGCGCTGGATCCTCTGTGGCCGGCATCCAACGGCCCCACCGCACTCCTGCTGCTTGTGGCCGCCGTCCTGCTCGGACTCGTCCTGAACGCCCTGCAAACACCCCTATACCGCGTCCTGGAGGGGTACGCCCTGTGGCCGACCGCCGCATACGAGCGAGGCTGCCGGGTGCAGCGATCCCGGCACCAAAGGACAGTCGACCGCCTCGCCGACCCCACCTTCACCTCGCCCATCCGACGCGCCATCCTCCAGGAGAAATTCAACCGCTATCCGGTGAGCGACAAACAGATCACCCCGACCCGGCTCGGCAACGCCATCCGACGCTTTGAGGAGTACGGATACGACCGCTACCGCCTTGACACTCAGGTGCTGTGGAACGAACTGGCGAGCTCCGCCCCGGAACCGACCACCAAGCAGGTCGTCACCGCCCGCACGAGCGTCGACTTCTTCGTGGCCTTGCTGTACGGGCACGCGGCCGTGGCCGTCACCGCATTCGCCTCGCTATCTGCCTCCCACGCCCACCGACCAGTGCTCGTCATCACTGGGGTGACCCTGGCCGTCCTGACCCCAGCTTGGTACCACGGCGCAGTGGCCGCCACGGACGAATGGGCCGCAGCCGTACGGGCCCTGGTCAACCTGGGCCGCAAGCCCCTTGCCGACGGGCTTGGCCTCGTCCTCCCCAAGAGCCTGGAAGACGAACGCCGCATGTGGCAGCTGGTCACACGTATATCCACCAAGTCCTACGCTCCGGCCGCTGACACCGCTTTCGAGCCCTACCGCATCGACCCAACCCAGGCGAGTGGAGAGCCTCCGCGGCCCATTTCCTGACCCTCTGCCTCGCCGCACGCGATTCGGCACGGGAGTCGGCACCCAGACGTGGCTGTCACGGAAGCGGGGTCACAGCCAGATTCAAGAAGCGCCATCAGCGCGGTGGCTTGAAGACGAACGGCTCTCTTTGAGCGTGAACTCCAGTTTCTCCTCGGTCTCCTTGAGCGCCTCACGCAACCGATCACGCTCGGCCTCGGTCTCCCGCAGCCGGGCCACGCCCGCCTTGAGCCGGTCCTGCTCTGCTCGCAGGATTCTGAGCTCTGCCATGACCAGTTCCAGGTCAGCCGCCAGTGATTCGGCCGAGGCGTTCGAGCCCACCTCCGCCTCGCGTTGTGCAGCCCCGTTCTGCTTCTTGATCGCTTCCTCGATGTGCTCGCGCAGTCCCTCGGCGTATACCAGCCAGTTCGAGACCTGTGCTGTGCGAGCGAGTCTGAGGAAGGTGATCTTCTCTCCAGTCGCGGCCATCTCGTTGAGGGTCTTGAGTACCCGGGCTCGTTTGGCTTCGCTGTCGCGGGCTCTGGCCTCGCGCAGCACTTGAGAGGGGGTCCGTTTGGCCGCGGTCCCATTCGACGGCTTGGCCCGGACCTCGGCCGAAGAGTTGACATCGATGTGCCTGGGCACAGGTTCCTCAACTCCTTCGCAACGATCCGGTCGATGCTGTCGCAATGGCGCCCCAACTGCCTGGTGCCGGACCTCGAAGGCGAGCCTGAGGTGCTCAGGGCTGGTGCCGAGCGCGTTGGCAGCGGCTGTTGGTGACAGGCGACTCCTGATCAAGTTGGCTGCGTGCTCGGTGTCGGGCAGGGGCATGTCTCGGCCGGGCAGGTCGAGGTGGTCGACCATCGCCAGAGGCGGTGACCAGGTGACGGGCTCACTGATGCCGTGCGAGGTCAGATAGTGCGCGGCGTGCTCGTCGAGAGCCTCCAGGAGCGACGGTGTCAAGATGATCGGCAGGTTGCGGGTCTTGTCGGTGGAGTCCAGATTCAGCGAACCCGAGGGTGAGTAGAGGTCAGAGCCGGTCATGCGCTGGTAGAGGTATCGGCGCACCGCTGTGAGTCGGTACTGGTCGTCAGGCGGAGTGCCGGTCCGGTGGCGGATGCCGATCCAGGTGGCCTCGGGCAGCAGGTCGCTGCCCTTCAACTTCCGCCGCCGGGCGTAGTCGATGGGTGCTGGGTGTCGGTCGAGGTACTCGGCGAGAAGACAGATCGCGGTGGGAAGGTCGGTGCCGGCCGGGGCGATTTTGGGGAGGCGTTGTCCCAGGGGGATTGGCCGGTTGCCGTGCAGGAGCGAGGTCGCGAGGTCGTAGTGCTGCTGCCACCAGCCGGGGAGCATGACGGCGGCGGACAGGGCGGCGCGCCAGAAGTGGTAGTTGTAGCGGCCGGTGAGGTTGGTTTGTGGGGGGAACAGGAGCAGAGCCCAGTCCAGCCAGAGCAGCTGTGGAAGCGAGTGCGTCCGCATGATGACCGTGTGGTCGCGGTGTTTCGGGACACGGGGCCGGGCGGTGCAGGTGCGGTAGCGAAGCCGGGGTCCTATGGCCAGGTGCGGGTCGGCGGCTCGCCAGAACTGCTGTTCCAGATCGACTGAGGCCAGTCGTGTGATGCCGCGGCGTATCTGCTCTGTCGGTCCCTTCGGCATGACCGCGACCTCGCGGTCGACCAGGGTGTGTATGGCAGTGAAGGCGGCCTCGGCGAGAGGACTGCGGACAATCCCGACCGCGACAGTGAAGGGGCCGGCGATCACGGCTGCGTCGACCGGAGCATAGAGGGCACTGTTCCCGTGACATTGGCGTGCCTGCTCAATCTGTGTGCCGTAGTCGGTGAAGTCGCCCGGTTCGGCTCGCAGGAGACTGCGGGCGGCGATGGCGGTGACATCGGTGAAGGCGTCATGCAGGCGGGGATCGTCGTCGCCGGCCTCAATCCGGCTCAGCAAGCCGTTGATCCATTTCTGCGCGTCGAGGACTGGGCTGTCCGGCGGCAGCGGAATGACCTCGCTTTGCGTCAGGTCGGTTCGGCATGTCCTTCCGTCGCGGGCCCGTGCCGAACATTCGTGCTGGCGGACCTGGTGGCTGTTGGAGAGGCGGCGGAGCGGCCATCGGCCGCAGACCGGGCAGGTGTGTGCGAGCAGCACCCGGTGCCGGGTGCAGGCGATCGACCAGGTGAGGCGCCATCGGAGAGGCCAGCGGCCGGCGCCTTCGGCCAGGCACTGCGGGCAATATCGGGATCCGATGCCGCGGCCCCAGAGCCTGACACGACGTACCACCCGGCGGGTGTCGTGCAACGCGAGTGCGTAGCCGTCGTAGCGGCGCAGTGTCATGGCGTGCAGGAGCCGCGTGTCGGTGCCGGTGATGTGGGCGAGCCGGTCGGCTTCCTCGGGTGTGAGGCAGGTGGTGTAGTCCGGTGTGTGGTCGGTCCGGGTGGGGAACGGCGATCCAGCGGCGATGAGCAGGTCACGCAGGTTGATGCTGCTGCGGAGCATGATGGCGCCCAGCCACGAGTCCAGGGCCTCGCCCGGGACCGGGGGCAGCCGGATGGGCAACGTCCGGGGCGTCGCCGTCACCGCCGCCTTCTGCCCTTGTCCGGTTTGCTGGTCGCCTTTCCGGAGGCGAGGAACGTCTCCCACCCGGCCAGCTGCTGCTGAGCTGCCCAGTCGAGCTTGACCTGGGCGAGCACGTCCCTGGTCAGGCGCTCCTGCCCGGCGCGCATCGCGCGAATGCAGCCGAGCCTGATCAGCGACATGAGCGAGCCGATGTGCCCGCTGCAGCGGCCGTAGAGCTGGTCGGACAAGTCATCGGCGAGCATCCCGGGGTACTTGTTGGCCAAGACCAGGCGCTGCTCAAGGGAGAGCAGGAAGCGCCGCCACTGCTCTCGACCGGCCTCGTGTTCGATGCTGAACGCCTGGAGTCCGAGCGGCGTGATCCGCCGGGCGAGCTGGGGATCGTCGTAGAGACCTTTGCCCTCAAGGTCGTGGCCGATGAACAGGATCATCAGCGGGAACTCATTGGCGATCGTCTTGAACTGGTTGGCCAGCTCGGTCCCGCGGCGGGAACGGAACTGCAGGAACTGCAGGTCGTCCACCAGCAAGAGCCGTGACTCACAGGACACGGCGCAGTCCAGGGCGCGCGACAGGAACGAGTTGGCGCTGCCGCTGTTGCGCCCGGCGTGGGCGAAGAACTCCAGCATCGCCCAGTTGAAGTCCTTGACCCTGGTGTCACCCATCATGCCGACCCGGATCACGGGCCAGCGCTCATGCCCGGCCTCGGTGAACCGCCCGTACTTGCTGATCAGAGTGTTGTGCACCTTCTTGGCGAACGAGAGACCGACGGTGGTCTTGCCCAAGCCAGGGAACGCGTCGATCGCGGCCATGCCCTTGGCCTGCCAGCTGGGCTGGTGCACCCCCGCATCGAAAATGTCGGTGAGGTCCGCGGAGAGCTCCCGAGCCTGCATGGTCTTGATCGGCCGCAGGTTGGCGAGGAACCTGCGACGGTCATCGTTGTAGTGGTCGAGCGCTTGCGGATCGAGCGCCTTGAGGTCGGCCATGGCCAGTATGGGCGGAGCGGGTGTCTCTCTCGCCTCGGCGAACGCCGCGAAGCCTTCCTTCCTGGTGAGCGTCAGGTTGTCCAGGGGCAACGCGCGCCACGCCGGATCCTCCGACGCCGCCGGGCCAGCCTCCGCCGTGGTCACAGGTCCTCCAAGGCGTCGGCGTAGAAGGCGTCCTCGTCGAGGTCGGTGCCGCCGTCGAAGTCTTCGAAGTCGGCCGCGTCGTGATCGCCGATCTCCTGCGCGGGTGGTCCTGAATCCTCGGCCACGGGCTTGTCGTCCTCGATGTCGATCACGAACGCCGCCTGATCGCGGGCCATGCGCAACGCCATCCGCCGCTCGGCCAGCGTCTGGCCGAAGCCCAGATTCCACCGCTCGAACAAGTCGGCTGTCACCAGGAGGTCGTTGGGGTGCCGGTACTGCTTCGCGGCCAGTGCGCGTCCATATCGCAGTGCGTCCCTGCTCATCGGCATGTTCAGGACCGGGGCGTGTTCCCAGTGCAGGACGCGCCAGCGCCGGTCCTGGTCCCGGAAATAGACATGGGTGATGTCGTCCGGATTGACCTGGAACGGCCACAGCCCATTCGGGTAGGGACTCGGCCGCCCGTCCTTGGGCAGCCCCGCGCCGTCGTAGCGGCACCCCCCGATCTCCACCCCGTAGGGCTGGATCGTCCGCCAGGAGGTCTCCAGGAACTCTAGGCCCAGATGAGGATCCCTCGGCACCTCGATATAGCCGGCCCTGGCCATGCCGTGGGCGAACATCTGTGCCGGGGACATCCGCAGGCCGGGAACCCCCGGCTCCACGAGACTGCGGTGCGGCTTGTGGTGGTAGCAGGCCGCGATCCACTGCCGGATCTTGTTGGCGAGCTCATCGAGGAAGAAGAACGCCTCACCCTCCGGATCCACCCCGCGGGAGAAGATGTCAGGGCCCTTGTAGCCGGGCAATCCGTAGAGCAGATCCTGACGCAGGGTCCGAAAAAATCTCTCGATCGGTCCCTTGTCCCGGCCCGTACGAAGCCGGACCGGCTGTATGGAGATCCCCATCCGCGCGCAGACGCTGGTCAGGTGATCCGAGACGTAGATCTTCCCGTGGTCGATGACGATCGTCTCTGGCGCCAACGCGGGCCCGGCAGCCCGCGCGATCGGCCCCTCGATCGCCCGCGGGTCGACCAGCACCGACCGTGGGATTCCATGCTCGGGCCAGACCGCCTCGGCTGGCCAGCTCGGCAGCACCGGCAACGGCCGGTATGCCTGGTAAAGCACCGAAGCCGCGTCCACTGCCTTTGTGGAGACCGGCGTCAGACGCATCCCCACGATGCAGCGCGTGTACCAACACATCGCGACCGTCAGCTCGCAGTTCACCCACCGCAGCGTCAGCGGATCCAGCGCGAACACGTCCAGCCGGGTGGTGTCCATCAGCACGTACTCACCCGGCCGGGTCGCACGCAGTCTGCCGTAAGCCTCCTTCGGCCGCCCGGCGATGTCCCTGTTCCGCTTGGTACTCAACCGGAACGTCGGATGCTGCTTCTCCAGCAGCGCCAGTGCCTCGTAAGCCTTGGATTTCGAGGGCACTGTCACCGCTTCCTCTCCGAAACGGGCGATCAGCCTGGCCCGGGTCCGGTCGATCACGGTCTTGCGCATCGGCGTGGCTTGGTCGACGTACTCGACCATCACCTCGATCGCCGCCTCCACCCAGCGCGGATCACACCGATCCAGGACGCTCTTCGTCAACATCGAGGTCGCCAGAGCGGCTTCGCCGCCGCTTTCCAGCCTCGCTACCCAGCGCCCGATGGTGCGTACCGAGACGCCGAGCTCGTCGGCCTTGGTCTGATAGCGGACCATCCTCGGCAACGCTGGATCGTAGCCGGGACGCGGCTCGCCCTCACCGGCCAGCTCACGGCTGCCCGAACGGTAGCCGTAGAGAACCTCTCGAACGTGCTCAGCCCTTTCCAACAACTGCCGTCGCTCTTCAAGACCAAGCTGGGACAGCACAACGGACGCCAGGTCCATGTTGTCCGCCGAGGACGACCCTGGTCCGTCGGACACGAACTGCACCCGGTCAGAGAACAGGAGTTCCCTGACCGAGACCCGCAGCAACCGGCTGAGTCTGTCCTTCAGGACGACTTCGTTGCCGGCTGCCGTCGCCGCGGTCTCGACAACCTCGACCAACTCGCCGTCATAGAGCATCCGAGTACCGACTCCCAGCCTCACAGCCCCGGCGTTCACGAGCACCGCCGCAGAACGTGCGCAGATCCCAGCGGACGGTCCAGATCCGTGGTCAGCCACCCCGACCAGAGCAGATGGAACACCGACGAGCGCACCGCATCGGGACCGAAGCCCGGGACTGAGGCGAACGCCCCGGCCAGGGTCGCGCCGTCCAGATCGGCCAGCCGAAGTGCGTCCAGGAGCATTGGATCGAACAGCCAGGCCCGGCGGTAGCCGGCCAGGAAACGCAGGTTCTCCAACAGCGCCACCGGTGGCTCGCTCCACACTTGGTAGCCCCAGCCACGCGACTCGACGACACGTCGGCTCCACCCGAAGGTGAAGGCGACGTCCGGGCGCGACACCCTGTGCGCCGGCTTGACGTCGACGACCAGCGGCCCTGCGTTGGTGCGGAGCAGGAAGTCAGGAATGTGCTTGCGCACCGCGCCATCGACGTGCGCGGTCATCAAGAACGGCTGTGCGACGATCCGGGACACAGCCGGGTCGAAATCCGCGAACAGCAACCGCGCCAACTCCAGCCGCGACTCGTAGATCACCAGAGCCTGCTCCGTCGCCGACCAGAAGGATCCCGAGTAGTGCTTCTGACCCAGGTGCCAGCGAAACGTACGCCAAGGGGACGCATCGAAGAGGTCGCTCAGCGACGCCTCGCTGAAAGCGCACTCCGCGAACGCGTCCCCGCTAACGCGCCTCGCGCGTAACGTTGCTGACGAAACAACACTTCCAGCGGACACGAGTTCCTCGCCCCCTGCTGCTGCCCTTCAACCGCCAAACCCACGGTGGCTCCGAGGAACGGCCCCTGTCTCGGCGACGACCACGAGGTAACACGAAAGGGTGAACATGCTGACCAGCGGTTCCAAACGGCTCGTCTAATTCGACAGTCCGTGGACATGGCGGTCAGGAATTGGACACCGAAACGCGGAACCTACACCAGTCCACGTTTCGCCAGTCCATCGCATCGACGGCGACTGTTGTCTAGGGTCCGCAGGCACTTCACGCAGGTCAGGCCGCATGGCCCGCTGTCAGGCAAGTAAGGCAAGAGGTGGCCGCTCACCGGCTGGTCAGACACTGGGGCCGCGCCGCCTCAGACTGCCGGATTTCGCTCTGACTGTCTTCTGACGGCGGAGCAGGATGGCTCAGTGCTGGTGTCCGTCGTCGTGCCCGGGCTCCTTGCTGGGGTTGGTGGCGTTCGGAGAGGCGGTGGGCTGGGAAGTCGGATTGGTGCTGTCGCTGCCGTGGCCGCCCTCCTTGCCTTCGTCGCTTCCCTTCTCGGGCACGACATCGCTGTGGCTATGTCCTCCGGACTCGGCCATGGTGGGAGCGATGTGGCGCAGGCCCAGGAAGGTAAGGGCCGTCACGACGAGAATTGCCAGGCCCATAAGGCCGAAGATGCGCCGCCACGGCCTCTTGGCCTCCTTCAGGAAGAAGGCGACGAAGGACAGGACGATGCCCAGCGGTATCAGCACGGCACAGCGTTCGGGCAGGTCTGCGAAGTGCTGCATGCCGCCGCTGAGCATGCCGAGGCCGAAGGAGAGCATCGTCGAGGTACCGAGCACGCGCAGTATGCGGGACAGGGGCTGCCTCTCGGACGCCAGGATGATGTCGTTGAGGACGGTCGCGAGCAGGAAGACCAGTACACCGGACGCGGCGATCATCGAGTAGCGGGTGGGGGCCATGGGGTGGTGGACGACGGCTCCGCTGATGAGGCCGGCCCCCACGTAGTAGCCGACGTAGCCGAGATAGCGCCACGGCAGGGAGGCGCCTTCCCGTTTGCTGTTGGAGCGGCGTTGGCTGCGGGTCGGCTGCGGCGGGGTCGTCGTGGCGAGACTGGGTGAGGAGGACAAAGCGGATCCTTTAGGGGAAGTTCAGTGGGGGCCTGGGGCTCTCAACGAGACAGGCGGGCGGGACGGGGCCGAAGATCGGACTCGCCGGCGCAGCGCAACCGCGTCGCACGCCACCGCGTGGCAGCCAAGGCGCATCGCACGGCATGGCCGAGCCCCGCCGCCCTGGCGGAGATGGGCTCGCGGGGTTGTGCCCGGTCGTCGACGGTTGGCGGGCGTGAAGGCTTAGATCCGTAGGACCGCTGAGTCCGGCACGGGGGCAGATGCCAAGAGGGCCGTGACAGGTCGAGCGGCGCCGGCTGCATACGCGTACGGAGGCCGATGAACGGCATGGGCCTCGCACGGGAGGGGTAGCGCAGCGCCCTGTTGGGGCTGGCCGGACACACATTGGTGAGCCGCGTGATCGGGCTCCGGAGCATCCTGGTGGTCGGTGTGCCACTGGCCGGAGGGCGGGTCGGGCGCCTCGTGGCTGTGCCCGGCGGGATCCGGGTCCTGAACGTTCAGGGCTACCGCGTTGGTCGGCGCCCCGAGGTGGGCGTGGCCTGCGGCGCTCCCGCGCTGACACCGTGGCTGTACATCAGTGTGAGGAGAAGCGCGGCCAGCATCCACGTTCGCCACGGGCCCGCTGCACGAGAGCGGGACCGCGGCGCGCTACGGGTCGCCCGGGCCACAACCATGCCGGGGAGCATAGCGGCACGCGGCCGTCGACCTCTGTGGGGCGTGTGTTCCCTCGGACGAGTGGGTCCGTGGCTCCCGACCTGCCGGCCGGGATTTCGGCTAGACCGGGACGGATGACGGGGCGAGCGTCAACCGAGGGCCGAGAACAGTTCGCTGCATGCCTGCTCGCAGCTTCGGCAGGCTTCGGCGCAGATGCGGCAGTGCTCGTGCATGTCGGCATGCTTGGCGCACTCGTCGCCGCAAGCCTTGCAGGCCATGGCGCACGCACGAAGGATGGCCGCCGTGATGTTGGCGTCGTAGCCGGTGTGCCGCGAGAGGACCGCGGCGGTGGCGGTGCAGATGTCGGCGCAGTCCATGTCGGTACGGATGCACTTGGTCAGATCGCCGACCATGCCCTCGGACAGGCAGGCGTCCGCACACGCCGTACACGCCTGCGCGCAGGCGATGCACTCCTCGATGCAGGCGGTGAGCTTGGCCTGGTCGATGTCGCCGAGGTCGGCCGGGTAGGTGGCGAGCATGTCCTTGACGGTGGACATCAGGGTGCCTCCGTTCCCCGCGAGGCCGGCGGATCCGGGGCGGCCGCCATCGCCCCCGGTACCTCCAGCCAACACCCCCAGACGCATACGCGCCCGGCCGCACCATGAGGGTCGGCCGGGCGCGGTGCCGTACGGCTGGGTCAGTGGTAGGCGTGGACGACGGCATGACCCTTGCCGCGGCCGATCATCCACTTGTTGACCGGCGTCGTGATCACGAAGGCCACGGCGAAGCCGCCCAGCAGCGCCGTCCAGAACAGCGCGTCCGACAGGTGCGCGTCCATCGCCCCGGGCGTCAGGGCGATGATGCCGTTGTCGACGAGCTCCATCACCGCGATCGAAACGGTGTCCGCGGCCAGCGCCACCTTGATCGCGCTCTTCCAGTCCAGACCGGCCTTGCGGACCGCGAACAGGGTGAACGAGTAGCCGAAGAGGAACGCCAGGGTGATCGCCAGGATCATCGTCTGGACGTTGCCCCACAGCAGGGCGGTGCCGATGACCATGCCGAGGATCTCGCCGATCGCACATCCGGTCAGGCAGTGCAGCGTCGCCTTCGCCGCGGCCGCCCAGGTCACCCCGCCCATCTGGTGCCCGGCGTGACCCACGTGCGCCTGGTGCGTGCTGTGGTCGTGTGCGGTGCTGGTGTGGTGTGCGCTGTGGTCCATGACCGTTATCCCCATTCCCGTCCAGTGTGACCCCGCTCCCGCGGACCCACACCACAACCGTATACCCCCCAGGGGTATTCCGCGAGGGTGCTGAACCCAGCAAAAGGCGGAGGGGGGCGCCAGGCCGTGCGGCCCCGGCACACCCCTCCGCCCGGGTGGGTCAGCTCTTGCCGAGCAGGTCGTTCATCCTGGTGATCTCGGCGGTCTGCGAGGTGATGATGGCGTCCGCCATCATCTTGGCCTCGGGGAAGGAACCGTCGGCCTTCTCCGTCTTCGCCATCGCCACCGCACCCTCGTGGTGCTTGATCATGAGCTGCATAAAGGCGGTGTCGAACGCCTTGCCGGACGCCTTCTCCAGGTTGTCCATCTCCTCGGGCGTCATCATTCCGCCGTCGGCGCCGTGCATGGAGTGGTCCATGGCGCCCTCGGCGGGAACCTGCTCACCCCAGGAGGTCAGCCAGCCGGAGAGGGTCTTGATCTCCGGGTCCTGGGCCTTCTTGACTTCTTCGGCGAGCGTCTTGACCTCGGCGGACTCGGCCCTGGTGGGCGCGAGGTCGGCCATCTCCACGGCCTGGCGGTGGTGGGGGATCATCCCCTTGGCGAACGCGACGTCGGCCGCGTTGTGCTGGCCCTGGGAGGCCGGAGCGGACGAGGAGGCCGAGGGCGACGGGGTGTGACCGTTGTGCCCGGCGGAGGTGTCGTTACTCGATCCGCACGCGGCGAGCACGAGGGAGGCGGCGCCCGCGACGGCGACGAGGGCGGTCCGGCGGATGAGGTTCTTGTTCATGGTGGTGCGACTCCTTGATGCGCCGCCCGAGCGGGCAGGCGCCGATGCGGAATGGGACGTGCCGGAGCGCGGCATCCCCCGTCGGCCATGCCGGGACAAGGGGGTGCCGTGCGGGCGGTCCTATATCCGCAGGAGTTGCAGCTCAGCGAGATCGGGTGGCGCCCGCCCGCTTTCCGGGGTCCCGGCCGCACTGCCGGGCAGTGCCACCGGTGCGGGCCCGGTATCGAGAGCCGCGGCCAGGACGGGAGGCGCGTACGCAGCGCCGACACCCGCCGCCGCACACGTGGCATCCGCGTGCTCCGAGTGGCCCATTCCGCCATCAGTGTGCGAGCAGCCGCCCACCACCTGCTGGGCGGCCTCTACGTGGACCACCGCCATGACATGGCCACTGACAACTGCCGGCGCCTTCGTGGACGCCAGTCCAGGCCCGAGGCCGTGCATCGCCAGCACACCGGTCAGCACCGCCAGCACCGCCAGCACCAGCAGCACGAAGCCGCGCCCGGCCGGGCGACGGCTCGACGCCTGCATCGTGCTGGTCATGCGGTCATCGTACGATCCGGCCCCACGGCTCCGCCTCCCCCGACCGTCCCGCGGGCCCCGGCAGACGCGGCACCGCTCGGGCCAGCATCGGCTCCACCGGAGGAGCAAGACTCATACATAGGAATTACCCGGGCAAAGAGTGCAAATTCGCACCTGTCAGAGTGAAGGGTGCTGGGTGAGCTGTGGATCTGGAGAGCATCGCGGACGAGCTGTACGAGCTGCCGCCCGAAGACTTCATCGACGCCCGCAGCCAGCACGCGGCCGCTGCCCGCAAACCAGGCGACCGACAGCTGGCCGTCAAAATCGGCGCGCTGAGGCGCCCGACGCTCTCCGCATGGGCCAGCAATCTCCTCGTACGCGCCCAGCCCGACGCCGTCGCCGGCCTGCTCCGCCTCGGCGAGGGCCTGCGAGAAGCACACCAGGAACTCGACCATGAGCAGCTGCGCGAACTGTCCAGCCAGCAGCACCGCCTGGTCGGCGTGCTGGCACGCCAAGCCCGCCAGCTGGCAGCAGAAGCCGGGCATCCGGTCAGTGAAGACGTACAGCGCGAGATCGAAGCAACCCTGCGCGCGGTCCTGGCCGATCCCCAGGCAGCACAGGAATGGGCCTCCGGCCAACTCGCCAAGCCGCTCAATCCCCCGGTGGGCTTCCTCGGCGAGGGCGGCGGACCGTGCCTCCGCCGCCTGGAGCTGCTTCTCGGCCTGCTCCTGCGCTGATCCGGCCTGCCGCAGCTCGTCCTCCCGCTCGCGTGCCTGTTGCTCGGCGCTCTCCGCGTCGTGGCGGGCCTGGGCGACCTTCCGTTGCCGCTCTGCCTCGCGGCGCTGCTCCTTGACGCTCCAGACCGAGCTGTCGGCACCGTCCTGTTGGTCCTGACTGGCCGGGCGGCTGGATCGTGTTGGGGGTGGGAAAGCGGCCGTCCGCGCGGTGGCGCTGACCGCGGCCGCGGTGAGGTGAAAGCCGCCCAGGAGCAAAGACGCCAGGCACGAAGCGCACTGGACCAAGCCCGGCGCGGCCTGTCGGATTCCGTCCGCAAGGTCCGCGAAGCACGAAGCGGCGCCGAGACCGCGCGCGCCCGCGCCAAACGCATCGAGGACGCGAGGTGATCGACGTGATCCTGGGGCCCCAGGGGCATACGAACCCCTCCCACAATGTGCTAGCAATTGCTAGGCTGCGGGTATGGAGACCGAGAAGAAGCAGTTGAACGTCCGGGTCGGGGCCCGCACGCACGAGCTCCTCACCGCGCGGGCCAGGCACCGCGGCGTCACCATCCAGGCGTACGTCTCCGGCATCGTCGAGAGCGAGGTCGACCCGCAGCGCGACGCCTTCGTGTCCGGACTGGTCGATGACATGACGGACCTGCTGGGTGAGTTCGAGGAGACCTTCGAGGCGGGTAAGCGTTGATTCTCCGTGTGGATGCCCGCTGGATCGAGGAATCGCTCCAGCAGTTCGAGGAGAACACCGGGCGGGAAGTCGGCATCGACGACTGGGCCGCTCTCGCCGCTGCCGTGTACCGGCACGCGTACGAGCTGCACGCCGGCGAACCCTTCTACGTCGAAACCCCGGTCCGCGCCGCGGTCCTGCTGCAGATGTTCGTGGCTACGACGCCGCTGACCGACTACAACGGTCTTGTCGGCAGCGCTCTTGCCATCCGCTACCTGCGTGAGTCCGGTGAGCCGGTCAAACCGCCGGCCGGGGGCATGGCCCAACTGGTTACAGGCCTTCGAAACGGCACCCTCGCCCTGCGCGAGGTAGCCGCCCAGTTGCGCGCCTGGGCCCGCTGACCGGCCGGACGCAGCCCGGTCCGCGGCCAGACCCCGGCGAGCGAGTCACCCCGGCCAGGTGTGCCGCCTCGCCGGATGCCTCCACCTGGCCCTCTCCCCTCGGCAGATTCAGCCGGAACAGACAGCTGGTGCTGCCCGGCGGGCCGGCTTTGAGGTCGGGCGCGCGCCGGGCAGCACCGTCCAGGGTCGCATTGGTCACCAGGCTGCAGTTGGGCGGCCGTGGAGCGCATTGCGTGTCAGGTGGCGTCCGCGACGGCCTGGCGGCCGTTAGTGGTGATGCGGAAGAGGTGCGGGTGCGTGCGGTGTTCGCCGTTGGGGTCGGCGCTGCCCTGGACGTGGCCGCAGTCGTCGATCGAGTGGCCGAGGCCGAGCTCTTCGAGGGCGATCTCGTCTGCGGCCGTCAGCCAGGCCTTCACCCCGGGAGCTATCTCGATGCGCGGGGTGATGTTGCCCATCGGGTGAGCGGCTGCGGCGCGGAGGGGCGGCCAGTCGCCTGGGGGGCAGACGATGCGCCATGGGGGCTCTCCTTTCTCGCGGAGCGATGTCGGTTACAGCCAACGGAAGGCGTCGCGGACCTGGGATGCCGCGCCGCTGAGGTTGTCGGCCTCCAGGCGCTCGTCGAAGTCGTACGGGTCGTCCACGCCGTTCATGACGGCTGTCGAGGCGGCGTCCAGAACATCGGCGAACGCTTCGTGAACGCCTGCGTCCTTCAGAGCCTGGACGACGAAGTCGTGGTCGGTGCCGCGCTGGATGGCGTCGGCGAGCAGGCGCAGCGCGGCGGACGCTGCCGGGGCGAGGAAGGCGAGTTCACCGGTGACGCCCGCACGGTCGGCGGTGGTCTCGATCGCGGTGACGTGGGCGGTCGTCGCGAGTTCCTTCGACGCCCCGGCATTCATGGCGGGTCCCCTTCTGTCAGACGGTGGCGATGATCAGGGCGGCGAAGAACAGGAACAGGGCGTGGAAACTCTGGTCTGTTAACTGCACTAACTCGGTGATCTGCTCGCCCCGAGGGCCGTGAATGGTGAGCATTTGGGGATGCACGAGACTCCTTCGCTTCATCGCGATCTGATTGACGGGCGGGTACGGCTGCCCCGGGTGGGGGCGGTGGTGCCGGGTACAGCGCCGTCGCTGCCGTGGTTCGTGGTGGATGCCGCCGACCGCGAGGTCGAGCCGGCCAGCCGGTACCTGCGGGACCGGATGCTGGGCGACGCCAGTCCCGAGACCTGCCGGAGCTATGCGTACGACCTGCTGCGGTGGTTCCGGGTCCTGTGGGCCCTGGACGTGGGATGGGAACAGGTCACCGAGGCGGAAGCCGTCGCCTTGGTGGGCTGGCTCCGCCACGCCCGTAATCCCCAGCGGCAGCGGCGCCCCGGCAGTCCCCAGGCCGGATCGGTGAACCCGAAGACCGGAAAGCCCAGGCTGCGGGCCGGATACTCGCCCGCGACGATCGCCCACAACCTGACCGTGGTCCACGGCTTCTACTCCTTCCACATGCACTTCGGCCGCGGCCCGGTGCTCAACCCCGTCCCGGAGAACCGGGCCCGCCGGGCCGCGCTGGCCCACCGTTCGCCGCTGGAATCCCGGGCTCAGCATCGGCGGGGCCGGCTGAGGCCGAAGATGACCGTCCGGCAGCCGCGGGCCATGTCCGATCAGCAGTGGGAAGAGCTCTTCGCGCAGATGGGATGCGCCCGGGACCGGGCCCTGATGTCCTGCTACGTCTCCTCCGGCGCCCGCGCCTCGGAACTGCTCGGCATCGAACTCGGAGACATCGACTGGACCAAGGGCCAGCTCTGGGTGATCACCAAGGGCACTCGGGCCCGTCAGCCGGTCCCGGCCTCCCCGGAGGCCCTGGCCTACCTCGCCACCTACCTGGACGAGACCGGCCTGCCACCGGACGGAGTCCCGGTCTGGCGAACCCGCCGGGGCGAGCCCCGGCCCCTGACCTACTGGGCTGCCCGCCGGATCATTCAGCGGGCGGTCGAGAAGCTCGATTCGAACTGGACCCTGCACGACCTGCGGCACACCGCCGCCACACGGATGGCCCGCGACCCGGAGCTGACACTGGTGGAAGTACAGACGATCTTGCGGCACGCGCATATCAGCACCACCGAGCTCTACACGGTCGTCGGCCTGGACGACCTGGTCGACAAGCTCGCCGCCCACTACTCCCGGCCCGTTCAGCCCACGTCCTGGCCCACTCAGTACGCCGCGGACGACATCGAGGCGGTGTTCGGTGCCGGGAAGTAAGGTCGGCAACAGCCTGCGGCTGAAGGGCCCGACGACCAACCGGGTCCACCGTCACGAGAACGACAGCACGGTCCCGGTCGGCAACTTCGCGCCGACCGCGCTCACCCCGGCGCCGCCCCCGCTCCCGATCCGGCCGCCCCGCTCCCTGGGCGACTTCAGCACCGCGTCGCCGAAGGAGATCATCAAGGCCACCGCCGACCACTTCTCGCAGTCCGAACAGCTGAAGTTCAAACAGCGTGGTGCCATGCGGGACTTCCTCGGCCACCTGGGCACGTTTCCGGGAGCGACCTGGCAGGAGTGGTGGGAAGCGTCCGGGCACGACCAGGGCAATCCTGTTGGGGACGTGGCCGGCGACGACAAGTACCTGCGCAACCGGCTGAACCGGGCGACCGGATACGCCTTCGCCATGCGGCTGGTCCGCCCCACCCTGGTGGGCTTCCGCTGCAACCGCTTCTTCCACTACGCACCGTGGTTCTGCGGAGTCGCGAACGACCCGTGGCTGGAGGAATTCTGCGCGCGGGCGGACCAGCTGCCGATGGCCCAGGCCCGCCGCACCAGAACAAAGTTCGACGTCTGTTGCGCGCTGACCGTCTTCGGCATCGACCTGAAGGACCTGACGCCAGAAGCCTTGCTGCACTACGCCATCGAGTCCCGAAACCGTGGCCTGGCCGGTGAGCGGGCGGACTCGGGCAGCTACGCGGGAACCCTGGCCTGGCCGATCCTTCACGAGATGGGGCAGTTCCCGGCCTCCGCACCCCGCACCTTCCGGGCCGCAGTGACCCGCGGGCAGATCTCCGTCGAGGAATCCGTCGACCGCCACAACCTGCGCAACCGCGAGGTCCGTGACGTCCTGGTCGAGTACATCCGCCGACGCTCCGCCGGACTGGACTACTCCACCCTGCGACAGCTGACCAACCTGCTGATCAAGGTGTTCTGGAAGCAGATCGAGGAGATCAACCCGGACCAGACCGACCTCCGGCTTTCGGAGGAGACCTTCACGCAGTGGAAGGAATGGTTGCTGGTCCTGCCAGGCGGCAACCCACGGCTGGACGTCGACGGACCGCTGATGGCCGTCCGCGCCCTCTATCTGGACCTTCACACCTGGGCCGTCGCCGAACCGGAACGCTGGACGAAGTGGGTCGCACCCTGCCCGGTCCGTGACGCTGACCTGCGCTGGTTCCACCTGCGACGGCGCCGGCTGCAAGAACGTATGGCCAACCGCACCCGCGACCGGCAGCCGCTCCTGCCGGTCCTGTCCCAGCACGTCAATGACACCTGGCACCGCCTGCGGAGTCTGCTTGAAGCCGCCCAGCAGGTCGAAAACGGTGAGGAATTCGTCGCGGACGGCACGACCTGGCTGCGGGTTTCCACCAAGGACCAGCGGCACAACCGGCCGCCGGTCCGTGCGGTCAACCGCTCCACCGGCGAGCTGGTTCACCTCTCCAGGGACGAGAACACCGTCTTCTGGCAGTGGGCCGTCGTTGAGACCCTGCGGCTGGCCGGGCTGCGGGCCGAGGAGCTGACCGAGCTGACCCACCTCAGCGTCCGGCAATACCAGCGGTCCAGCGGCGAAGTCGTGGCCCTGCTGGTCGTCTCCCCATCCAAGAGCGATCGGGAGCGGGTCATCCCCATGTCGGCCGAGCTGTTCCACGTCATCGCGCAGATCATCCGGCGCCACCGTGACCAGCACGGCACCGTCCCGGTCTGCACTCGCTACGACCTGCACGAAAGGGTCTGGAGCGAAGAACTGCCCTATCTGTTCCAGACCTTCCACGGCGGCACCCAGCGGGGCATGTCCACTACGACTATCTGGCGCATGATCAAACGGTCCTGCGACGCCCTCGCGGTGACGCACCCGCAGTTCCAGGGCGTGAAGTTCGCTCCCCACGACTTCCGAAGGCTGTTCGCCACCGAGCTCGTGAACAACGGCCTGCCCATCCACATCGGCGCCGCTCTGCTCGGGCATCTCGACATCCGAACCACCCGCGGCTACGTCGCCGTGTTCGACGAGGATGTGATCAGCCAGTACCAGCAGTTCCTCGCCCGGCGCCGAGCCGAGCGGCCCAAGGACGAGTACCGCGACCCCAGCACTGAGGAATGGAGCGACTTCCAGCAGCACTTCGACAAGCGTCGGGTCGAGTTGGGTTCCTGCGGCAGGCCCTACGGGACCTCTTGCGCGCACGAGCACGCCTGCATTCGCTGCCCGATGCTGAGCATCAACCCCAAGATGCTGCCGCGTCTGGACGAACTGGAGCAGGACCTGGTCGAGCGCCGCAAGCGGGCAGTCACCGAGGACTGGCAGGGTGAGATCGAAGGCATCGACTTGACCCTCACCTTCCTGCGCGGCAAACGCGGACAGGCACAGCGCTTCCAGCGCAGTGGGACCGTTGACCTGGGACTTCCTCATCAAAGGCCCCCGCTCACAGACGGGTGATCAAGAGAGCGGTTAATTGACTGCACCGACTCGGTGATCGGCTCGACTTGGCGGCGATGTGTCGGACTTCCGATGGTTCCGCACCCTCGCTCGTGACCACGCCCTGCTGGAAACTGGGCAGGCTCCACCGAGGCCGGGGGGAACATGTGAACGTTGTGAGTACTGTGATCACGGGGGTAGTTGCGCTGCTTGGTGCGGTTCTGGGCGGGTGGTTGTCCATACGCAACCAGGACCGTTTGTGGCAGCGTGACCACGCACGTCAGTGGAGGGACATTCGTCTGGCTGCCTACAAAGACTTCGTGGCCGCCTACCGTCAGTACGTGGCGTTCGCACTTGAGCCGACCGCCAACATCATTGCTGTCCCGCATCCGCGGATTCCGGGCGAACTGATGCCCTACTTCGACCAGGAAGGGCGCCCCTACAAGGAAGGGCTTGAGGGAGCCTCCACGGCTGTTCGTCTCGTGTCGGAGTCCCCCGACGCGCTGAACGCCGCGGGGGACGTCGTCAGGAGCGTTCGGCAGATCGCCGCCGCACGAGCGACATGCTCCGAGGCGACTCTTCCCCCCGAGGCTTTCGAGAGGCTGTGGTCGGCCCAGAACGCATTCCTCGTTGCGACCCGTAAGGAATTGGGCCTCGTGGCAATACCACATGGCACAGTCGATAGCTGACGGAATCATGCGGTCGCGCCGCCCGAGTTAGTGCAGAGAAGGTCGAGCGCGTAGGCGCCGGTACCGATGTGCTTGCCGGTGATGCCTTCAGTGCTGGTGGTGGTGTGCACGGTGTCGGTTCCGAGACGGTAGAACTCTGCCTTGCCGGTGACCTTGGCGAGTATCGGCAGGGTTCGGATATTCGACGCTGCGGAATAGGGCTCATGACCCCACCACAGCCAGCAGACTGGGCAGCCGTGGAGAATCCGAACATGACGACGAACGCCCCGGGCACAGACACGGCGGAAGCGGCATGGCAGGAGCTACTCGGTTCCAACCAAGTGAGCGCGGAGCTGGTCGCGGCGGCATACGCCGAGCCACGGCTACGGCAGCTCTTCCCCTGGATCGGAATGTGGGAGCTGCACTTCAGTCGCTGTACAGAGCACCGTTGGACGTGGGATGTGCCGTACATCGGCCCAACGGCGGCCGGCCCGGACCACACCGGGCCGTACTACGTCGAGGGACCCTCTCGGACACAGAAGATCGGTAGGGCTGACACAGCACAGGAGGCAGTTGCGATGGTCGTTGAGCGGCTGCCGTCCAACTGCGGCCCCGCGTTCAACGGCACACCTGAGGAACTCGCCGAGCATGAGCGCAGGCAGCGGTAGGACCCAGTGCAGCGCCCGCCTCCGTGCGTAGCCACCCGAAGCTGTGAACGGTCACGTTATTCCCCAGGGCTGGGGTCACGTTATTCCCCAGCCCTTCGCATGATTCGGGGTCAGTCCGAGGACTTCTTGGGGCGCTTGTTCGGCCGGAAGCTGGGGCCGTTCATGATGACCTGATGGCTGGTGTTGATGAGCCGGTCCAGGAGCGACTCGGCGACGACGGGGTTGGGGAAGAGCGGATACCAGTCGCTGGGCGCCCGGTTGCTCGTGATGATCAGTGAACGGCCCTGTCGTTCGCTGACCAGCTCGTAGAGGTCGTCGGCCTGGGCCGCGGTGAGTTGTCGCATGGCGAAGTCGTCGAGGATGAGGACGTCGGGCCGTACCAACTCGCGGATCCGTTTGGTCCAGGTGCGGTCCGCGTGGCCGCCGGCCAGGTCCGCGAGGATGCGGCTGGTCTTGGCGAAACGGACGTTGGCGCCCTGGCGGATGGCGAGATGGCCCAGGGCCTGGGCGATGTGTGTCTTCCCGACCCCGACCGGGCCGAACAAAATGACCGACTCCCCAGCGTGGAGCCATCGCAGGGCTCCGAGGTCTCGGATCTGGGCGGCGGGGAGCTTGGAGGAGGCGGCGAAGTCGAACTCTTCCAAGGTGGCCTGCTGCTCGAACCTCGCCCGGTGCAGGCGGCGTTGGAAGGAGACGGTCTCCCGGCGGGTGATCTCGTCCTGGCAGAGAATCTGGAGGAAGTCCAGGTGGCCGAGTTCTCCGCCGTGGGCCTGGGCCAGGCGAGCGTCGAGGGTTTCCAGCATTCCCGAGAGCCGCAGGGCCTTCAGCGATTCGCGCAGGGCGGTGTCCATCACGTTCATCGTCGGACCTCCTCGGCGTCGTGGTGACCCTGGTCGTCGAGATCGCCGTCCGCGTTCCCGGTGTGTGCGACGGTCGCGAACAGTTGCTGGGGTCCGTGGAGGAAGGCGGCCGCTCCGGCATCGCCGCTGGTCTCGGGCTCGGGGTCGGTCTCGGTGCCGGCGACCAGGATGCCCTTGATGGTGCGATAGGAAGGGTCGCCGACCGCGATCGCCTTCGCGCAGGCCGCTTCGAGCCGCGTCTCGCCGTACTTCTTACGCAGTCCGAGAATCCCCTGGGCGGCGCGGAGCCGGTAGAGCGCGTTGATCTCCAGCAGCAGGTCGATGACCGTGCGGCAGGCGTCCCCGACCTCCGATGCCTGGGTGCGGCACCAGACCGGCGTCCGCATCTGGAAGGCGATCTTCTCCGGTGGGTAGTCGCCCCGGTCGGTGCGTTTTCCCTGCTCAAGTGCCGCGTGAGTCTTGACCAGTTCACCGTCGAGGAAGACCTGGACCATTGTCGCGGTGGAACGGACGTCGACTCGGCGGCCGATCAGTTTCCAGGGCACCGAGTAAAGGGTGCGGCCGACCTTGATGTGGATGTCCGGGCCGACCGTCGCCGTCGACCAGCGGGCCAGAACGAATGCCGTGTGCGGCAGCGGCAGCAGTGTCTCGGCCTCCACCGCCGCGAAGACGGCCGCCGGTGCCGCCCCGTCCAGCGGCCGGCAGTCACGGCGCCCGGCGACGTCGCGGCTCCAGATGACCGCCTCCTTCTGCATCTGTTCGAGCGAGACGAACTCCCGCCCGCGCCAGAACGAGTCCCTGATATAGGGCATAGGCCGCTCCACTCTGGGCTTGTCTTTTGGCTTCAAAGCGCGAGCTGGATCTACCAACGCCCCGTAGTGGGTGGCGAGTTCGGCATACGCCTTGTTGATTTTCGGATCGTAGAGATCGGGCTTGTCGACCCCAGTCTTGAGGTTGTCGGGCACCAGTCGGCGGGGGATGCCGCCGAAGTACTCGAACGCAGCGACGTGGGCCTCGGTCCAGGCGTGCTGATCGAGATGCACCACAGGCCGCATGAACATGTGCCGTGAAGCGGGCAGCACCATCACGAACGCCCAGATCCGGTGCCGCTTGCCCGTCCTCGGATTGATCCACTGCCCCAGGAAGCCATAGTCGATCTGGGCCTCCGAGCCCGGCTCTACTTCGTCCCGCAGGACCGTGACCTGCGACTTCTTCACCTCGTCGGGCAGCGTGTCGCGGATCCAGCGGCGGAGGGAGGACTGGGAGACCTCAAGCTTGTGCTCGTCCCTCAGCCGCTGGTGGATCGTCGAGACGGTCACCTTCCCCAGCAGACTCTCGATGAAGTCGCGGTGCAGGTCGATCTCCGGCCAGGTCAGCTGCCGCAGCCGCCGGTCGGCCAGCTCCGGGAACCACCCCTTGATCAGCTTCCCCCAATCCGCCTCGCTCATCGGCGGCCCGCCCGGCGCAATCCCCGACGCCTCCGCCGGCGCCAGGTACTTCCTGACCGTCTTGCGGTCCACCCCCAGCGACCTGGCCAGATCGCTCTTCGAGCGGCCCGCGTACCAGTGGACGTAGATCTCGGTGATGTCGACCACGACCAGCGTTCTCCTTGCCATCGGCGTGTCCATCGGCTGTCCGACCAGCAGGTCCAGAGGCCCACCACCGTCGCCGCGATGACCAGGTCCCTCGATCCCGAACGCCTCCGTACCCATGGCCAATTAGGAGAAATCTGGATGAGAAATCAAGTGATGCTCAAACCACCCTGGATAGGGAAAATCGTGACCGTTCATAGTGTGGCCGTGCTGCCGCCGGCGCCGTCGTAATCCTGGTGCGGGCGTCTTCGCCGTCTGCCATTCTCGCCTCATGTCCAGGTTCGAAGATCTTGTCGCCGAAGGTGAAGCCGTCCCGACGGAGGGCTGGGACTTCTCCTGGTTCGCCGGTCGCGCGACCGAACAGCGTCCGTCCTGGGGTTATGCGAAACTCCTCGCGGATCGGATGGCGAAGGCCGAGGCAGCGCTTGACATCCAAACCGGCGGGGGCGAGGTTCTGGCCTCGGTCCCAGTTGCGCCGCCGGTCCTGACGGCAACGGAGTCATGGCGGCCGAACTTGGAGATCGCCCGGCGTAACCTGGCCAGGTTCAACGGCACCGTTGTTGAGGCTGGCGATACGGCTGACCTGCCGTTTCCATCGGATCACTTCGACCTGGTGGTCAGCCGTCATCCGGTGGTAACCCGCTGGGACGAGGTCCGCCGGGTCCTGTGCCCCAACGGCACGTACCTTTCCCAGCAGGTGGGCTCGGGCAGCGTGCGTGAACTGACCGACTTCATGATGGGGCCGCAGCGGGCTGCGGCCGACTGGTCTCTCCCTCCGCTGGCGACCGCAGCAGGCGCGAGCCCGATGGAGGCCGCGGCTGGCGCGGAAGCGGCGGGTCTGGATGTTGTGGCCGTGCGCCAGGAAGCGCTCCGGATGGAGTTCCACGACATTGCGGCGGTGGTCCACTTCCTCCGCAAGGTCATCTGGATCGTCCCGGGCTTCACGGTGAACAAGTACCGCGACCGTCTGGCAGAGCTCCACGACTTCATCGAGCGCCACGGCCCCTTCGTGGCCTACGCGCAGCGCTTCCTCATCGAGGCCCGGAGGAGTTAACACGGATGCTCGGTCGGGAGCATTCGCCAGGCTACCGCTCGCTACCACCCCCATGGGGACCGAGACCGCGAGGGTGGGGAATTACGTGACGCTCAAGCGGTCTGACATGGGGAATTTCGTGACCGCTCACAGAAGCGGCGCTCAGTGCTGAACAGGGCAGTGAATCGGCACACGCGGCGGCTCGATCTAGCATCAATACACTCGTCTCACCAGCACACACGTTCAGGTGCTGCAGTTCAGAGCGGGGGATACGGTGCCGGCAGTCGGTGAAGTGCAGAAGGTGTGGAGCCCGCCCCCTACGGATCTCTGGGCAGGGCAACGCCCTCTCTGGTGGACCGTTGGCCCGACAGGAGAACTTGCTGTTCTTCTCGTCCATCGGAAGTACCTACGCCGAAGCCGCTACACCAAGGGCTGGGTGGGATGGGGCCCGAAGTTTCCATTCGATGGAACTCTGGTGATCCGCCAGGCTGACGGTGCAGTTCAACGCCGAATGATCAAGGATGTACAGGTCCGGCCCAGTCACATCGCCCTTCTCCCTGACTCTCGGCTCCTCATAGCAAGCAGTCGCGCGCGCAAGGAGGACACGGGCTCGTGGAAGCCGAACGCCGTCGTGTTCTCTCTGGAAAACGGCGAGCAGGAGGGCACCTTCTGTATCGGCGACGACATCCCAGCGTTGGTGACCGATTGCGGCGGATCGATCTGGACGGCCCATGGTGATGAAGGCATCTACGGAGGACATCCGGAGTCGGCAGCCGGGCTTGCCGGCTGGAGTACCGAAGGTCAGGCGATATGGGCCCCGGATGGCCGCCTTCCTGACGCGCCCTTGGAGGGCTGCACCGCCGCCACCGAGGGCGACCGGGTGTGGCTGGTCTGGTACTCCGGCAGCCGACGCGGAGGCACGTTCCTGACGCGGATCACCCCCTCCACGGGTGAGGTAACCAGCTGGCCCAGCCCCGTACGTGACCCGGACGGATTCGCCGTACGCGGCAATCGAGCAGTCCTGACCAAGCGCGACCACAACCAGCGAGCAACCGAAGTGGTTCGCGCCGAGCTGGTCGACGCTACATGGAGCGTGACCGACCAGCGCAAGATACGAGTTCCCGGCCGGGTGGTCATGCGCTGTGGTCAGGGGCGTGACGGCTTTCTGTGGCTTCGCGCCGGCAACACCTGGCTTCGTATCGAAGCCTGATAGCCGTAGAGAAGCGCGCAGGTCATGATCGGCGGTCTATCTCTGCTGCGTAGGCGGTTGGGACGGGGGCCCCCTGCCGACCAGCGCTCAGCGGCGGACGCGCTTATCGGCAAGTTGAGGCGTGCGGAATAGGGAGCTCATAGATCAGCCCCACTGGGGTCACGACTGACTGCCTGGGGTAGAGGCGCCCTCCTCCGGCACGCTCTCGCCCAGCTGCACCGGGTACCGTCCGCCTGGTGAACCTTCACCTCATCAACGATGTACCCGACGGGCTGACTCGAAGGGCCCGGTCCTTTGTCAGCGCACACGGCGTCAAGGTCGACACCAAGCCAGTCGAGCAACACCGGCAGTGGTGGCTTGAGCGGGGGATCCCGGCGGCGGTGATCGACCGGATGGCGGAGTATCAGGAGCGATGGGGTGCTGCTCTTGCCACCCTCGTCGCAGTACGACGGAGGTCCCAAGTACCTCGATCCTGACTCGCCGGAAGGCTCATCCACCGATGGATGGTGGTTCGAGGCAGGGATGCAGCGGACAGCGGTCCCCAGTTTTTTCGTGATCGGACCTGCTGGTGAGTTCGGCATCCATGCGGGTCAATGGACACCTCTGCATAAGACCGTTGAGGGATGGGTGGAGGCGCTCGCACTCACCCACCACGCGTCCATGTGGGCGAAGCAAACCAAGATCACCGGCGACGCCGTCGACGGCATCGCGCTGGACGCCTTCAAGCCGGTACGAGAGGTGATGGGGCTGGCGGACGCCTGGTGGCGAGGAACTGACTCGTTGGTGGCGATCTATTCAGGAGAGGCCGAGAGTCCGCCTTTCCCAAAGGCCGCACTGCGTTGATCTACTCGGGCCTTGATCAGTGGGGACTGCGTGGAGGAGTTGAGGATGGTGATGGCTGAGGACGGACTGCCGGCGTTCATCGCCCACCACGAAGTGCTTTGCCGCCGGTCCCGAGAGCGTGTGTCGGCGTACTCGGCGAAATGCCCAGCACGGTACGCGAACATGCTTACTACGTCGTACACGACGACTATGCCCGGGTCACGGCCATCAGTTGATCGGCAGAGCAGGGCCGTCAACCTACGGTTTTGACGGTACGGCCGACGCGGGCAGGGCGAGGACGCGCGCGAGGGCGGTGGTGACAGCGGTGAACTGGTCGGGCAGGTACTGAGACGCCCAGTCAGCGGCCACTGCAAGGAAGTTGGTCAGGTCATGCTCGGCGCCGTCGAGCAGGTGGCGGAGCTCGGTGACGGACAGCTCGATCACCGGACTGTCGCTCTGCTCGGCGTCGACGGTCAACCGGACGGTGTCGGCGAGGCGCTCGGCGAATGGATCGGGGTCGTGGCCGAAGGAGGCTCGGCCGCTACCGGCGACGACCTCGCGCCAGTCACGCCAGTCCTCCAGCCCATTGCAGCAGCCGGGTAGGAAGGTGATGCCGGTGGCGCTGTCCGTGACCCGCATGCCACCGGCAGCGAAGAGGTTGTCGAAGGTCAGCAGTCCGTGCAGGAAGGACCCGAGCGGGTCGGCGGGCCGAGGCGGCCGGTCGTCATGTTCAGGGTCGATGTCGTTGCAACCGGCGATGCGCATCACCGCTGTCCCGACCTCGGCGGGGGCGAGCTCACCGCTGAGTGGCAGGTAGCTGAACGACTCGATCTCGGCGACGGGCCAGAGGGCAAAGCCACCAGGGGGGTAGATCTCCAGGACGGGCTGCATCACGATCACCTGGGAAGTGTTCCGCATCCCCCGCCCATATCGCCTCCTGATTACGCCGAGCATTCACGCGCCAACAAGCCTGAAGAGGGAGGGTCATGACCGGCTGGCCACCTCGCCTGCGTAGCCGGTGCGGACCTCTCCATCTGACCAGCGTTCGGCAGCGGATGCTTCATGTCGCAGCCGGGGGCGAGGACCATGTGACCGGCCGCGGTCTCGCGCAGGTTGGCCTCGGCGAGCTCGGCCCAGAAGCGGGTGGAGCCGCACAGGCATACAGTCTTGGGCCGGTTCGGTCCGGCGGCTTGCGGGGGCAGTGAGCGCAGGACGGCGGCCGCGCTGGCACCGTCGGTGATGCGGTCGGTGTGGGCTTCAAGGGCGGCGGCGTGCAGTTCGCGCAGGCGCTGCTCGGTCATGTCGGGGTCCGTTTTCTCCGCCCGGGGGGCGGGGTCGTTCGATGGGGAGGTCGAAGAGCGGGAGGCGGATGCGCTCCAGCTCGAGCCGTTCGATGACGGCGTCGCCCCGCGCTGTCACGCATGCGGGGCACAGGTGCCGGGCGCTGGCGATCCAGCTCTGGTCCCCGTGATCTGCCGGGCCCAGGCGGGGTCGAGTTCGCTGCTGGGCAGGGTGAGTTCGTAGTCGTCTTCGTCTTCGGGGCTGGCGGCGTAGTAGGTGACGCCGCAGCCGTCGCAGCTGGCGACGTACACGGTGCGGGGCAGAAGGGCCATTGCTCTCTCCGGGTCGGGGGCCGGGCCGGCGCGATGCTGATGCCGATTGGCTGTGACCGCGCTTCCGTGATGACTACGGCTGGATGAGGTATGGCGTCTGCTGTTGGATATCCCGATGGAACGCATTGAGGCTGAGCTGTTCACGGATCCAGGCAACGACGCGGTTGTCCGCCTGCCCCCACGTCACTTCCCGGGGGTGCTGATCCAGGGTGACTCGCTGTCGATCATCCGCGGCGACGTTGCCGAAATCGTGGAGGCCTGCGCCGAGGGCGACGTCAATGACGCCCACGAGGCTGCCACCATCCTCCTGGCAAACTTCGACGAACTGCTGGGCCGCTACGAGAGCGCGTTGGAGGCTCACGGCATCCAGCGCCCGTACTGATCGCGACCGCAGCGGCTGGCATGCCGGATCGTTTCGTCGCGGCACAACTTCTGTATGGGGTTGCGTGAGCTGTCGGACGTCCTGTTTCCGGGGATCGAGCTGAGGATCGCGCGGTTGCATGTCGCGGGCCGCACCCTGTTCGTGGACGCGGTTGGTACTGGTCCTCCTGGCCGTTGTCCGGACTGTGGCAACGCTGCACGAAGGGTCCACAGCCGGTACTGGCGGCGGCTGGCCGATCGGCCTGTCGGCGGTCGAGAGGTGCTCGTCCGACTACGGGTGAGGCGGTTCCTCTGTGACATATCGATGTGCCGCCGACGGACATTCGTTGAGCAGATCGAAGGTTTCACGAGGTCTCACAGTCAGTCGTCGGTGGCCATGCGTGACCTTGTCCGCTTCGTGGCCGTGGAGCTCGGGGGCCGCCCGGGAGAACGCCTCTGCCGACGGCTGGCGTTGGCCGGACGGCGGACGTCACTCATCCGCCTGCTGTCGGCGCCGGTGGTCCCGGCCCGGGCTCCGCGGATCCTGGGGGTGGATGACTTCGCCTTCCGGCGTGGCCACACATACGGAACGGTGCTCGTGGACGTTGAACAGGGCAAGCCGTTCGATGTTCTGCCCGACCGCAGCTCGGAAACCCTCCTTGCCTGGCTGGAGGCCCACCCCGGAGCGGAGGTCATCTGCCGGGACCGGGCCACCGGCTACACCCGCGCGATCAAACAGGCCGCCACCGGGGCGATCGAAGTGGCCGATCGGTGGCATCTGTTGCAAAACCTGTCCGCTGTGGTGGAGAAGACATGTCACCAGCACCGCAGCTGCCTGCGGAAACATGCCCAAGAGCGGGCTCAACCTGACGCGCCGGTCCCTGACACCTGGGTGCCGGATCAGCCGGCCGCGCTCCCGAAGAGCGCCATCGTCGAGCGGACCCTCCACCGGCACGCCGACATCCTCGATCTGTCGGACAAAGGATGGACGATCAGCGCGATCGCGCGCCGCTTGGGCATGGACCGCAAGACAGTGCGGCACTTCCGGGACACCGATCTCGCCGTACTCATCGAATCCGCCCGGCATCGTCGAACAGGGCTCCTCGCACCCTTTCACTCCTACTTGCAAGCCCGATTCTTCAACGGCTGCACGGACGCCAGCCGGCTCTTCCGCGAGTTCGCGAGCGCGGATTCGGGGGCACGGTTCAGACGGTCCGCCGATACGTCGCGACTCTTCGAGACGGCACTGCCATACCCGCACCGGCGCCGATTCCGAGCCCCCGCGCGATCACGTCCTGGATCATGCGTCGCCGTGAGTCGTTGAACGAAGACGACGAGGTCCGGCTCAACGACGTCTGCCTGGCCTGCCCAGACATCGCCCGCGCCCGCGACATCGCGCAGCGGTTCACCACCCTGGTCCGCGACCGCACAGGACAGCTGCTGCCCGACTGGATCAGCGAAGTGGAGCGTGACGCACCTCAGCCGATCCGCGGGTTCGCCCGGTTCATGAAGTTCGACATCGACGCCGTCACCGCCGGCCTGACCTTGCAATACAGCTCCGGCGTCGTAGAAGGCCACGTCAACCGCATCAAGACGATCAAGCGACAGATGTACGGCCGAGCCTCATTCCACGTGCTGAGAGCCCGAATCCTCATCCAGCCGTAGGCATCACGGAAGCGCGGTCACAGCCTGCCGATGGCTCTGACCGCAGTTCCGTGAATGATCTTATGGAGGCGGATCGTGTGCTGCCGTCTCTGCATCGCTTCTCGAATCAGTCGGATGCCTGTAGCTCTGCTCTTCCCAGCTTGTCGGCGAGGGGAACGCCGGTTCGTGTTGCTGCGATTCGGCGGGCGCGCAGCTGAGCTCTGGTGCGGGGACGGAACTTGGGTTCCTTGCCGCAGCCGCACGGTTCTCGGCCCTCGTAACGCAGTCCGGCGTTGAGAACCGCGGCCACGACGGTCCACGCCTTGGTGTCCCGACGCCGCGGTGCCGCGAAGTCGTGGCCGGCACAAACCATTGGTTCTGAGCATCGAGGGCATCGGTGCTCGCCGGGACTGGGATGCCGCTTGAACGCGACGCGGCAGAGCACGCACGCGTAATGCAGCTTGTAGGGCTTTTCGGCGTAGTAGCACACGAGATGAACGTACCCGGCAGTGTGGCGCTGGCGAGATGGTTTTCGTGGCCCAGGTCATGGCTGGTGAGGATCCGTCTCGGAGATCGGCATCAGATGAGCAGACCGCCGAGAGCGAATGACTAGACGAACCCACCGCACTCTCGAGCCTGCCTGCCGAGGACGCCGTGGGTTCCCGGTGAAAGCCCCTCAGTCACGCTGAACTCACGTCCGTCGTGCCGTTAACGAGCGGCGAACCAGGTGACAAGTAACCCGCGAGTAGCTTTCAGATGGAAGATCGGCCCCCTCGCCTGGACGTGGCGAAGGGGCCGAGCGGTGTGTGCTGGTGTTCAGGCCACGGCTGGCTCCGGTTCCGGCTCGGGGTCGGTGGGGGCGGCGAGCTGGAGGCGGCTGCCCATCTGGCTTCGGCTCGGCCGCATGAGCGGCGCTGGAGCTGCCCGCCGTAAGGGCGGGGGATTCCCCGCGTTCCCGGTAAGGGGGGTATCCGCCGGTGCGTGCAGGCACTGGACGGGAACCCGACGGCCGTGGCTGAGCGCAATCGGCCAAAGACACTGTGCATGCGCCGATGGCGCGCTACGGTCTCAGACCGACCAGCGCAGGAGCGGGGGAAGACAAGGGATAGTGGCGGCGCCCCCGCAGCACTCCCCTGCGGGGGCACAGGCGGCGGAACCAATGGAGGAGAAGAGCCCTTCCGCCGGGCCCGGCCAGTGCTGCGGCCGCGCAAGGGCGGCAGCGGCCGGAGGTCATGACGCGGCGGGCTGGGTGAGAGCGCCGGACAAAGCCGGTGTCCCGAATGCGTCGATCAGAGCCCGGGCACAGCCGGTGATGCCCTGTGAAGGCACCACCGGCTGTGCGTCCGGGCGTGGTGATGGGGCTTCAGCCGAGAATCTGGTTCAGCAGCCAGGCGATCAGTGCGCGGATGGCGTCGCTGACGACGGCCCCCAGCGCGGCGGCGGCCAGGGCCAGCCGTTCACGGCGGGTCAGACGGGTGCGGGGCATGGCGATCTCTTCCCTTCACAGGGCCGTTGGGGCGGTGGTGTCGGCCGACAGGAACGATCCTCAAGGCGGTGGCGGGTGGGCCACCCCGATCGGGGACGAGACAGGAATCCGCCCCCGTCTGCCCTGGTCACCACTGACACGGCGTGGGTCGGCCCGGGACGATCGAGGACAGCACACGAGGCGGGAACGACGTAGATGACAGCAGCGCAGCAGGCGCGGGAAAACTTCGCCGCCCAACTGAAGGGGGTGCTCCGGGATGCCGGAAGTCCTTCCTACGAGGCCCTAGTACGGCACAGCGGCCGCAAGCTGAGCACCACGCGGATCGGCAATGTGCTGAACGCCGAGTTCACGAAGCCGGTCGCGTGGGAGTTCATCGACGCCTTCCTGACCGCCTGCGACCAGTACGCCAAGGACAACCGCATCGCCCTGAGCAGGGCGTTGTACGACCGGGAACTGTGGGGAAGGCGTCATACGGTCCTGACCGGCGTGCTGGAACTTCTGGGGGAAGAACAAGCCGCAGCGGCGCCTGCGGCGTTCGTGGTCGAACCGTTCCCCCGGCCGAGCAGGCAGGCGGCGCCGGCGTGGCGGGACCAGCCCAGCCAGCTGCTGTCGGCCCAGCACCAGGTGGTGCCCTTTATCGGACGCGAAGGCGACCTGGCGCGCCTGGAGGACTGGCGGGACGGCGACGGGCCGGTGGCCGCCGTGACCCTGTTGTACGCCCCCGGCGGGCGGGGGAAGACCCGGCTGGCCGCCCGCCTGGCCGAGACCACGGGGACCGGGTGGAAGGTCTGGCAGGCTGTACGCGGCAGCACGAGCACAGCGGGTACCGCCGCACGGACGCTTCCCGCCCTGGGCAGGCGGGCCCTGCTGGTGATCGACTACGCGGAACGCTGGCCCAAGCAGGACCTGCAAACGCTGCTGCAGACGCTGGCGGCCCGCCCTGGTGAGAGGCTGCGCGTCCTGCTGCTCGCCCGTTCCGGGGGCACCTGGTGGACCAGCCGGCAGCACGACCTGCGCAAGTTGAACTATCTCCCCAGCACGGTCGAGTTGCTGCCCCTGTCAGGCCGGCGCATGGCCGCGCGAAAGGAGGCGTTTATCGCCGCCCGGGACCGCTTCGCCGCCGCCCTGGGACTGACCGACCCCGAGACCGTTCCTTGTCCCGGCAACCTCGCGGATGAAGCCTTCAGCCTCACCCTGACCATCCACATGGCCGCCCTGGTCGCCGTCGACGCCCACCTGCGCGGCGCCGCACCCCCCAACGACCCGGTGAGCCTTTCGCAGTACCTGCTGGAGCGCGAACGTGACTACTGGGACAAACTCCACGACCACAGCGCGGACGTCGAGATCGGGCCGGAGGTCATGGCCCAGGCCGTCTACACCGCGACTCTGACCCGCCCCGTGGACTACGACACCGCCCTGGAAGCCCTCACCCACGCCAGAGTCGATACCCCGGCCACCCTCACCACCGGGCGGGTCCTGAGCGACCACGCCGTGTGCTACCCACCCCTCGCCCCGAATGCCTTCGACGCCCCGGCCACCTACCTGGAACCGCTGTACCCCGACCGGCTCGGCGAAGACTTCCTCGCCCTGACCACCCCCGGCTACCCACCCCGCCAGCACCTGTCCACCGGCTGGGCCGACAAGGCCCCCGCCCACCTTCTGGCAGCCGCCACAGCAGATCCCGCCCCGGCCCTGCCCTGGACCCGCGACACCCTCACCATCCTGATCAACACCGCAGAACGCTGGCCCCACATCGCCACGCGCCAGCTCTACCCCCTGCTCAAGAATCACCCCGAGCTCTCCCTGCACGCGGGCGGCACAGCCCTCGCCACCCTGGCCGGCCTCGACACCATCGACCTCACGGTCCTGGAAGCCATCGAGCCCCATCTCCCCATCGGCCGGCACACCGATCTCGACGTCGGCGTCGCCGCCATCGCCTCCCGCCTGGCCCGCCACCGCCTGGCCACCACCTACGACCCCGCTACGCGTGCCCGCATCCTCGAGACCCTCGCTGTACGCCAGTCCTACGCCGGACTTCGCAATGAAGCCCTCCCCGTCGGCCAAGACGCCCTGCAAGCCTGGCGCGACCTCACTCGCACCAACCCCGCACACCAGCCCGACCTCGCCGCCTCGCTGTCCAACCTCGGCGTCACGCTGTCGGCGGTGGGGCGGCGGGAGGAGGCCCTCACCGCGGCCCAGGAGGCAGTCGACGTCTACCGTCGGCTGGCGGCGGACAACCCGGCCGCCTACGAACCCAACCTCGCCACCTCACTGTCCAACCTCGGCGCTGACCTGTCGGCGGTGGGGCGGCGGGAGAAAGCCCTCACCGCCACCGAGGAGGCGGTCGACGTCTCCCGTCGGCTGGCGGCGGGCAACCCGGCCGCCTACGAACCCGACCTCGCCACCTCGCTGACCAACCTCGGCGTCCGGCTGTCGGAGGTGGGGCGGCGGGAGGAGGCCCTCACCGCGGCCCAGGAGGCAGTCGACGTCTACCGTCGGCTGGCGGCGGACAACCCGGCCGCCTACGAACCCAACCTCGCCACCTCGCTGTCCAACCTCGGCGCTGACCTGTCGGCGGTGGGGCGGCGGGAGAAAGCCCTCACTACGACCCAGGAGGCCGTGGAGATTCGGCGTCGGCTGGCGGCGGGCAACCCGGCCGCCTACGAACCCGACCTCGCCGGCTCGCTGACCAACCTCGGCGTCCGGCTGTCAGAGGTGGGGCGGCGGGAGGAGGCCCTCACCGCGGCCCAGGAGGCAGTCGACGTCTACCGTCGGCTGGCGGCGGACAACCCGGCCGCCTACGAACCCAACCTCGCCACCTCGCTGTCCAACCTCGGCGCTGACCTGTCGGCGGTGGGGCGACGGGAGGAGGCCCTCACCGCGGCCCAGGAGGCCGTGGAGATTCGGCGTCGGCTGGTGGCGGGCAACCCGGCCGCCAACGAACCCGACCTCGCCGGCTCGCTGACCAACCTCGGCGCTGACCTGTCGGCGGTGGGGCGGCGGGAGAAAGCCCTCACCGCCACCGAGGAGGCGGTCGACGTCTACCGTCGGCTGGCGGCGGACAACCCGGCCGCCTACGAACCCAACCTCGCCACCTCACTGTCCAACCTCGGCATCCGGCTGTCGGAGGTGGGGCGGCGGGAGGAGGCCCTCACCGCGGCCCAGGAGGCCGTGGAGATTCGGCGTCGGCTGGCGGCGGGCAACCCGGCCGCCAACGAACCCGACCTCGCCGGCTCGCTGTCCAACCTCGGAGCCCTCCTGTCGGCGGTGGAGCGGTGCAAGGAGGCCCTCACCGCGGCCCAGGAGGCGGTCGACGTCTACCGTCGGCTGGCGGCGGACAACCCGGCCGCCAACGAACCCGACCTCGCGCGCTCGCTGACTGTCTGGGCATGGGTGCGCTATGAAGCAAAGCAGGACCCATCTGGAGCGCTGCGAGCTACAGGGGAAGCGGTCGAGATCTACCGCAGGCTCGTGACAGCCGCACCTGCGCAGTTCCTTTCACCGCTCCGCTCTGTGCTGGGCTTGCAGGCGGACCTACTCCTCAGGCTCGGGCGTGTGCGAGAGGCGAGAGACATCCGGACCTGGCTCGCAGCGAACCCGTGTCCGGTTTGCCCCTGATCTCTGTTCTCATAACCTCTCGCAAACCACCCGCGAAGAAGATCGTCATCTCCTCGGGCAAGAACAAGGGAGAGCACCCATCGGTCGCCACCGTCTACCGCCTCCTCGCCGAGGTCGACGGGACGGCCTGAGCGAGAACGTACGAAAGCCGTCCCGGTGGCACGGGGAAGCCACCGGGACGGCTCCGCTCAGCGTAGAGCCTGGGGCGCCCTACAGGCCGACCGACTTGAGCATGTTCAGCAGCAGGCCGGTGTTGTCCATCGCGTTCTGAAGCGCCTCGTCTGGACCTTCCGAAGCCAAAGGGCAACGTCCGTGCCTGTGACTGGTTCCCATCTCTCCAACGGCGATGAGGAACCTTGAAGAACGGCTCTGTCCGCAGTTCCGTGAAGATCGCGATCGTAGTAGGCAGGAGAGGCTGAGGGGTCGGTTGGGCATCATCGCTGGATCTTCGGGCGGCCGCTCTCCAAGGCGCCGCGTGCCGCTTCCATGAAGGCGTAGCGATAGTCACGCGTTCTGGGAGCCTGCTCAGGCACAACCGTGTTGCGCATGTGTGCGTGTAGCGCCTTGGTGTAGTCATGGGCAGCCTGGCCCGTGTCGTGAGAGCAGGCCAACTCGACGGCCTTCTTCGCCAGCCACAGGTCATGCAGTTTCTCGTCTTGAGGGTCTTCAGGAGCCGGCAGGCCAAGCTCTCTACGATCGAGTATCAACTCGACCCGTTGCGCGGCAGCCAGGAAGCCCAGGATGGCCTCTTTGCGCTCAGTACGTACCGCATCCGTGCGGTGCTGCCGATCGCGTTGCACCTCGACGCGGGTTGCCAGATGCTGCCCGACGAGAGCTCCCACGGTCCCGAGAAGGACACCGATCAGGGCGAAGACAGTACCCCCAGTTACTCCATCCATGACGTACAGCCTGGTAGATGACTGCCGTGCCGCGGTGGCAGTTCTTGAACAACCGATGCCACAAAGGTCCGTGACGATCATGGCTGGGTGAGGATGCGAGTGCGGAGGAGTTCGAAGGACGCTCGACCATACATGGCCCTCTTGAGAGTTTTCACCCGGTTCACGTGCCCCTCGACGACGCCTGAACTCCACGAGAGGGTGAGGCCGGCGGTGACGGCGTCGAGGTCCTGGCGGAGAAAACCGGCGAGGCCCTGCAGTGGCTTGGGGGCATCCTGCTCGGCCTGGCGGATCCACTCCAGCAGCAGGTATCCGCGCCGGTGACGGACGAGGTCTGCGAACGTGCGGGCGAGGTCGCAGGCCCGGGTGATGTCCGGGCAGGCGAGCCGGACCTCCAGCAGTCTCCGGTCCTGGCTCTCGGTGAGGGTGTCGCGGGGCCGCATGATCCATGAGGTGATCTTGCGGGGGCTGGGGAGGTCGGCCCGGACCGGTTCGGCGCTGCCCGCCCGCAGTGCGGCGAGGTGCTGGCGGACCACCGGACGGCTGCCGCGGTAGCCGCGTTCGTGGATCTCCTGGAACAAGCGGGTGCCGCTGGCCTGGCCCTTGCCGAAACGTTCCCCCGTTCCCGCCCCTGACGCGTAAATAGAGCCTGGTCAGGGTGGGTGTGGGCAGGGTTGGGTGCCCGGTGGTCGCGGTGGGCCTCCGGGTGTCCGGGTTTGCCGGTCAGGCGGCGTTCTCCCTCGGGTTGAGGGTGACGGTGTAGCCGAGCTGGTTGAGCTGGTTGATGGCCCGGCGGGTGGTGCGTTCGGGGTCGCGTTGGGTGAAGTAGGTACCGCCGAGTTCCTGGTAGGCGACGTTGTCGGTGAGCATGTGCCAGATCGCGGTGATGATCGAGTGCTCGACGGCGACCAGGGCTTTGAGCGGGCCGCGGCGGGCAGTCAGCCGCTTGTAACGGGCCTGCAGATAGGTGTCCTTGGTTCTCACAGCGCCGAATGCCGCGAGGCCGAGGGCGCCTTTGAGATAGGGGTTGCCGGGCCGGACCTTCGTGTTCTTGGTACGGCCGGCGGACTCGTGGTGGCCGGGGCAGACCCCGGCCCAGGACGCGAGGTGTTTGGCGGAGGTGAACCGGGTCATGTCCCCGCCGGTCTCCGCGATGATCACTTCGGCGGTGGCCTGGTTGATGCCGGGGATGGTGTCGAGGAGGTCGAGCGCGGGACGAAAGGGGGCCATCGCCTCCTCGATGCGTCCGGTGAGCTGGTCGATCATCGTGGTGAGCTGGTCGTACTGATCCAGAAACAGTCGGGCCAGGAACGCGTGGTGCTCGCGGAACCGTCCGGTCAGGGCCTCGGTGAGTTCGGGGATCTTGTTGCGGAGCTTGCGTTTGGCCAGGTCCGCGAGGACCCGCGGGTCGGCTTCGCCGCGGATGAGGGCTTCGAGCATGGCCCGGCCGGAGACGCCCATGATGTCGGAGGCGACCGCGGAGAGTTTGATGCCGGTGTCCTCCAGGAGTTTCTCCAGCCGCTGGACCACACGGCCGCGTTCACGGGTGGCGGTGGTCCGGGCCCGGGTCAGGTCCCGTAGTTCGCGGACCGGCTCGGGCGGCACGAAGGAGGGCCTGACCAGGCCGTGGGCGCCGAGCTGGGCCAGCCAGGCCGCGTCCGAGACGTCCGTCTTGCGGCCGGGTAGGTTCTTGACCTGCCGCGCGTTGACGAGGATCACGTTCAAGCCCTCGGTCAGTACGTAGTAGAAGGGCTTCCAGTAGTCACTGGTCGCCTCGATCACTACCAGCGTCACCTGTGCGGAGAGCAGGTGATCGCGCAGGGCGAGGACCGCGTTCGTTGTTGATCCCCACGTCGTGGTCTCGGTCGTGAAGGACCCCCGCCGCTTCGTACTCGGGGTGCGGACGCACGCTTTGGCGTCCTTCTTGCTGATGTCGAGGCCGGCGCAGCGTTCGTGGAGCACGTCCATGGCCTTGTTCCCTCCCTCTCCGGACAGCCGGGTACGCCGTTCCGGGAGGGCCAGGGTGAATCAGGAATTCTGACGCACGTGCTTCGCAGCAACACTCCACGGTTCCCGTGGACGGCCCCCAGCACCACGCTGACCTGCGAGCTCACCGGCATCACAGAGGCACCGGTTTCGGCCGGAACGAACCCCACCACGATCCCGAACCGGCATCAGTCCACGTCAGGGCAGACAGAAGCACCCCCGGCGCACGCCACGGCATTTACCACGCCCCCGGCGCGCACCGAAGGTGCGCTGGATCGCTGACCTGCAGATTCACGGAACTGCGGACAGAGCCAACTTCAACGAGTCCCATCATGGCCGGCCCGGCAGCGGGTCCTCGGTGCGAGCCGGCGCCTAGAAAGGCGGTTCATCGTCGTACCCGCCCTGCGGGCCGCTGCTCCAGGGGCCGCCGAAGTCGGCCGGCCGGGGAGCGGGCTCGTACGCGGGGTCGGGGGTAGTAGCCGCACGCCTTGTATTCGCGGTGCTCGGCGTCGTACTTCCTGCCGGTGCCGTGGCAGCCGGTGCAGTCGGCGGCGTGCGGGTCTGCTTCCTCGCCGCGCAGGCAGTCGACGGGCTCGGCGTGGAGCGGGACGCCGTCGCTCTGCCAGATCACCGGCTCGAGGAGGGTGCCGGAACCGCGGCAGCCTCCGGGGCAGTTCGGCGGGTGCAGGTCCTCGGCTTCCTGGTGCTCCAGGTACTGCTCACGCAGCCAGGCCCGGGCCGCCTCGGCCGGCAGGCACATCTTCCAGTCGGCGCGGCGCAGGGCGTTGGCCGCGCCCGCGGCCTGGGCGGCGGCGTGGGAGTCGGCCGGGTTAGCGAGGGCGACCAGGTCGGCGATGACCGCGCGCAGCAGGAGCACGGTGCGCTTGCGGTCGGCGATGTAGTGGGCGTTGAAGGTGTTGGTGTCACCGCGGACCGTGGCATACCGGGTCCAGAAGTGGGGAAGCGACGACATGGATCCCAGCGGAGTGACGAAATCCGCGGTGGGTCGTCCTCCACGGCTTGAGCGGCGACAGCTGCTGCCGGGACGCAGCTAGATCTGTCCTAGTCTGGCCACGTCTTCCTTCAGCCAAACGTGCCTCTTGTGCGTGGCACTGTGACCAAGGCGCCAGTCACGAAGCACGACAGGGGTCACGTTGGGGTGCTGAATCTTCTGTCGAGTCCGCGCCAAGACCAACACGGGGTCGAAGCGCAAGCGGACATCGACCACGCGAAGGCCTGACGTTGCGGCGGCTGCTTTGACGTGGCGCGTAGCCGGAGCGCTGAGCAGCACGAGTTCCCTCAGCCGTGTTCCGTTCCGGATGGCGCGCGCTGCGACTTCGCCCCCGTAACTGTGGGCGAATACCGTCTGCAGCCCAGAGGGCGCCACGTCGTCTGCCCAGTCGCGGAAGTCCTCCGCCGCCTTCCTGCGGTGGCTCTTCCTATACATGCCGCTCCAGCTGAACCGAGCGCCGCGGTTGTAAAGGTTCTGGCGGTGCTGGGTCAGGATGAACTGGTGGAAGTCGGCGCGTGGACGCCACCAGTCGCCCTTCCACCCCCAGGTTCCGTGAATCATCGTTGAGACCTCCACCGCCCCTGCTGGTGCAGCCGCGACTCCGCCAGGAGTAGGCAAATCGCCGGTGTCTGGTCGTTGGGCTGGCAGAGATGCCGTCATGGCCAGCGAGCGCGTCACGGGATCGGGGGATCGCAGAGCTTCATTGAGGCGCCATTGTGCGAGAAAGTTGATGAAAGCGATTCGCGTGTACGGATCGTCGATTCATGACATGACGTCCTGGTAGATCCCCGTCCACCGCTGCGGGTCCCAGGGGACGACCTCAAGGTCGTCATCGTCGGGGTCGACGTCTAGCGGACCCGGACCTGGCCAGGCGAAGCCTCTCCAACTGGGGGTGCCGCGGTCCCAATACCGCCAGAGAAGCTCCCAAAGGCGCCAGTAGTAGTGCGGGTCATGCCGCGGTGCAGGAAGGTCGTATTCGGAAGTCTGCCGCCACAGTGCAGCTGCAGCGGCTGCTGACTCGCGTTCGAGTCCGCTCCCGAGAACGGCCACGAGAAACGCAGAGGCCGCCTCCGGCGCTGACGTCCCATTGAGCGTTTGCCAGAGCTGGATGCGGTTCCGGCCCGGGGCGTCCCACTGCAACTCTCGGAAGTCAGGGAAGAGTTCCAATGGATTGATGTCTGACCAGACACGCTCGCCGGAACTTAGCGTCGAGGAGAACCCGAGCTCTTGGAGTTCGGGTGTCAGTTCGCGAACCGCCTGACTCTCACCGCCAAACATCGTCGAGAGTGCAGCTACCCGGCACACATTCACGCCCTCAAAGGATGGGTCGTCGGCGGCTGTCTCAGGTGACGTGTCGTCGACCACGAACGGCTCGCTGCCGTCGTCGGCCTCCCCAGCTACTGTCATTTTCCGGACTCCTCAACGTTCCCGTTCGCGACTCCTGTCCGGAATCATCCCATTTGCTATCTTGATCCGGCTTGAGCCACGCGAACCGGCGACCGCCCCGCGCTCACGTTCCAAGTCATGCGCCTGGGAGTTTCCCCAGAGCTTCACGGGATGAGGTGACCGCGTCGGCACACCTGGCCCTGCGCTCGGTCGTCGTTCGGGCCTTCCTCTGGCTGACTGGTCACGCCCATACCTCCTTTGCTGAGGCCGCGACCAGGCGGCCGATCCGGGCGATGGTGTGGCCGGCATATCCGGTCGGCCACTTTCTGCTGACGAGCTCGATGTGGTGCTCGGTGGTCATCTCCCAGGTGGCGAGCGGAAGGTCGATCGAACCGGGCGGCGGGTTGATCCGCGTGTTGTGGCCGATGCGGACCAGGTCGACGGCCAGGCGCACGCGGTAGTCGGCTGCGCTGTCGGCCTTGAGCTGCTCGTCCAGGGCGGCGGCCCACCGCATGAGCGGCCGGGTCTCGCTGGCCTGCGGCCCGTACGGCCGGGGGTGGTGGAGTCCCCAGGCCGGGTCGGTGTCCTCGGGGCGGGCGGCGGCGATGACCGCCTCCACCCGTACCGGCGAGCAGCTGGCCGCCTTCCGCGCCGGCGGGTAAGGCGGCCATCGCACTACCCGGCCCGCTGAGCGGGAACGGCCGCTTTGCTGTCCCGGTTGTTCCAGGCGTCCATGACCTTCGCGGAGATGGAGCCGACCTGGGAGACGTCCATTCCCTGGGCGCGGGCCCAGGCTCGGATCTCGGCGCTGGCGCTTGTCGTCCAGCGTCGGGGCGCCGGCCGGGGCGGCCTTCGTCGTCTTGCCGCCGTTCTTGAGCCGACGCAGCTTGGCCTGAGCCTTCGTGAGGTGCTGGGCCGCTTCGGCGACTTCCTTCTCCGCCGCTTCGACTTCGGAGGCGTCGCGCTGGAGCTGTTGCAGCTCGGTCAGGCCTGCACGGGTGCGGGCGGCCAGGTTGCGGATGCGGGCGGTGTGGCTGTTCTCGCCCCAGGCCAGGGCGGTGAGCGCGAGCGCCAGCTGCGGGTCGAGGTCAGGGATCGGGGAGTGGCCGGTCTTGCGGTGGGCCTTGGTCAGCCCCTCGGTCTCGGCGATGGCGGCGATCTCACCGACGCTCACGTCCGGGAGCTGCTGCTGGATCTGTTCGGTGGGCGTGCCGTTCTTCAGCATGGTGATGATCGCGGCGCGGTAGGCGTCGTTCACTTCGACTCCTTCGGGGCGGTGGGGGTGAACTCGCGGCGCAGTTCGGAGCGCCGGGAACGGGTGGTGCCGGCCCAGATGACTTCGCCGGCGTCTGTGGGGTGGTCGATGGCCCAGGCGAGGCAGGCCTCGCGAGTCGGGCAGCGCCTGCAGGACAGTTGGGCAGCGGCGCGGTCGTTGGTGTCCTCGCTGGTCCACCAGTCGGGTTCGGCGTCCGGGGCCTGGCAGGGCTCGGTGCCGGTGAACCGCGGGAACGGGGCGAGACGGGGCTCACGACGTCGCCCCGGTCGGGCGGACCACGTGCATGTCGCCGTTGCGGTCGGCGTGGGTGTGGGCGCCGTCGCCGAGCTCGCCGGCGCGCTGGTCGGCGATGCGCCTGCCGTTGAGATTGCTGGCGGAGACTGTTTCCAGGACGGCGGCCGGGCGGCCGGCGCACGAGCTGCAGGCGGTCAGGGCCGTACGGGGCGGGGCGGTGGTCATGACTTCCTCGCCCCTTGGGGCGGATGTTGCCGATGCCGCCGACGGTGGGGAGCAGGAACTCGAAGGGCTTCCAGGACTCGAGTTCGTACAGCTCCAGCAGGTCGGTGCCGAACTCGGCTTCGGCGCCCGTGAAGTGGTCGTCGAGCGCTTGGTGCTCGAGCTTGAGGCCGCTTGGCCCGAGGTGGACGCCGGCGGTGTGAGGGTTGGTGTCGAGGTAGGCGACGACGATGCCGGTCTCGGTGCGCTCGAGGACGTACAGCCGCCGCACCGGGGCTTCTTCGGGGTCGACGTCCGGGCGGCGCACCCAGGTCTGGCGGGTGGCAGTGATGACGGCCGGGTCGCCGGTGTCGGCCTGCTCGGTGATGCGGTGGTAGGCCTCGCTGCGGGTGACGTGCTCGCGTTCGATGAGGTCGTTGACGGCGGATGAGAGGTGGTCGCCCAGCGCCTGGCCGCCGATGAGCTGGTTGAGGAAGCCGAGGAGGCTCATGCCGAGACCGCCTTCCGGTGCCGGGCGGGGCGGTGGGCGGCGCAGGCCTGGTCGAGCAGGCGGTGCAGGGCGGAGCCGCGGCGGAAGTGCCGGGAGGTGGCGGGCCGGCCGCAGTTCCAGCAGTCGGCCTCTTCGCCCTTCCAGCTGACGGCGCCGTGGGCGCGGTCGCAGACGAACTGGCGGCGGGCCGGCAGGCGCCCAGCGAGGGGACGCGTGCGGTCGGTGGTGGTGGACTGTCGCTTCAGCCGGATGGCCGGGGCGTGCATGATGGGGTTTCTCCTTCTCCGCTGCTGCGGGGTGAGGCGCCCGGGACGGCCGGCGGTTTCTCAGGCCTTGTGCGGCCGTCCCGGGGCGTAGTCAAAGGACGATCTGCTTCTTTTCGGCGCGGTCCCACTGGAGTTCCCAGTCGGGGCGCAGGCCGCGGGCGGACCAGTCGCCGCGGCTGCTGCCGACGGGGATCGGCCGGCCGGACATGGCGTGCAGCTGGGCGATCTCGCAGGCCCGCAGGGCGGCGGCGATGGCGTCGCTGGCGTTCTCGGCGAGGCCGGTGAAGACGTGCACGCCGTGGCGGGCGGCATCTTCGCGGTGCTTCATGGGGACGTCGATCTCCCACACGGCGCGGCTGTCCATCACTCTTCGGCCTCCGGTTCGTACGCGGAGGTGACGGTGACGGGGACGACGACGTAGCCGGTGGCGTCCTCGTCGTCCTCGCCGGGTCCGAACTCCGACAGCTCCTCAACCGCGGAGGGGTCGCCGTCGTCGGGGATCCAGCAGTGGGTGAGGCCGGGCTGCTTGTTGTCGTGCTCGGCCATGGCCTCGCCGTGGGCGCGGGCGGCGCCGCGGTTGGTGTAGAGGCCGAGCGGCTCCAGGTCCTCGCTGTGCTCGGCGCGGTAAACGGTGACCTTCACCGGCTCGCCGGGGACCAGGTGCGTGATGCCGGGCAGCGCAGCCTCGGCGCAGTCCAGGCGCTGCTGGAGCTGGTCGATGTGGGCGAGCAGGCGCGGCACGTCCCGGTCGCGTGCAGTGACCAGGCCGTGGATGTCACAGCGGCGCTGGTCGTCCAGCGGGTCCTCGCCCTCATCCCAGGTGTCCAGGCTGATCTCGATGACGTGGTCGGTGACCTTGTAGCTGGACGGGGCGGACCAGCCGGTGATCTCGCCGTTGTCGTTGCGGATGACGTGGGTGAGGGCGGACTGGCGCCAGACGGACAGGTCGCCCTCGCAGTCGGTGACGTGGAACGGGTCGTCAGCGGCGGCCTGGCGCCGGTCGCGGATGTCGGCGAGCCAGTCGGGCTGCGTCGGCCTGGCGGCCGCGATGGTCGTCGTGGTGATGGATGCGGTCACGAAGGACTCCGTTTCGGGTCGGGTGAGGTACCGGACTGTCCGGTCCCCCGCGTCGTCCGGTCCGGTGGCAACAGACCGCACGGCCGGGTGGGCAGATCAGCGGCTGGAGCTGTTGCGGGTGCTCGGTCTCGGCGGTGACGGTCAGCGGGCGGCGCGGGCGCGGGCGGCGGCGGCCAGGAGCGCGTCGTGGACCTGGGCTTCGGTGCGGGTGAGCCGGTCGTTCCAGCGGGGCACCGAGCGGGCTCCGGTGACGGCGAGCAGGTGGGTGTTGGCTTCGGCGGCGGTAGTGCGGGTGCAGGTGCCGCCGCGGATGAGGGAGCGCTGGGCGCCGAGCATGCACACGCCGCGCTGGGACTTCAGGAGGTGCTGTGTCCAGCCGCGGGTCTTGATGTGGTCGGACGTTGCCTGAAGGAAGTCGGCGGGGGTGACGGCGCGGCCGGTGCGGGGCGCCGGCTGCGGGACAGGCTCGTGACTGGCGGGTGTGCTGGGGGTGGCGAAGCGCCAGAGACGGATGACCTCGACCGGGGCGGCAATGGCGAAGAGGGAGGTGTGCTTGAGCAGCCACCAGGCTGCCCGGAGGGTGAAGACCGAGGCCTTCTTGAGGAGTTGGCCGCGGCCCGAGGGCTCGCGGGGGTCGCGCGGACAGGGACCGGTGGCGATGCCGGCCTGGCGGATGAGGGTCTCGGTGTCCGGCAGGCCGATCGCGGGCCGGTCAGAAGCCGGGGCGGCCAGTTCTTCGGCGAGCGCTTCGGCGAAGGCTGCGTCGACCGCGGCGGCGAGGGCCGCTTCGGACCAGAAGGTCCGGGGGGCGGTCATGGTCGCGGATGCGGGCATGGCAAGGCCTTCTTGTCTGCGACGGGCGGGTGGGAGGGAGGGTCCGGGGGCGGCCGGCTGAGTGGTTGGCGACCTGGCGGCCGGCCCCGGGTAGTGGGTGGGTTAGCTGTACTTCTTGGTCTGCTTGAGGATGTAGTCGCGGGTCACGCCGAGGACTTCGACGGCGTCGGTGCGAGCGCCGTGGTACGCGCCGTCCAGCTCGGCGCCGACGGTCTTCCAGAGTTCTTCGTCGGCGGCCTCGCGGAGCTTGTAGGTGTCCTCGAAGACCTTGTCGCGCTTGGCCTTGGCCTTTGCCAGAGCTTCCTTCAGCTCCTGACGGGCGTCCTTGCGGGTGTCGTCGGATCGGGGGGTCATGGTTCTGCTCCTCGCGGGGATGAGGGACGATGGTTCCGGCCCCCTGCTCCGGTTGGAGCGGGTTGGGAGGCCCGGGGACGGTGGGCTGAGTTTGGCGACCTGGCCGCCGTCCCCGGGGCGTAGCTACTGCAGGTTCTTCTGGCAGGTGCCGCCGGCCTCGAGCGCGTCCAGCTCGCTGCCGTATCCGATGTACTGGTCGGCGTTGCGCAGATGCTGGACGGCGGCGAGCAGCCGCTGGTTCTCGTCTTCGTCGCCGCGGGCGGCGTACTCGGCGGCCAGGTTCCGCAGCGTGGAGAGCAGTTCGGGCACCAGGTTGCTGGCGCGCAGGCTGTCCAGGACGTCGTCGATGTCGGCGCCGTTGTCGATGTCGGCGCGCAGCTGGGTCAGGCCCTCGGCGAGCTCGAACGTGATGTCGCCGTCCCAGCGGTCGGGGTCGATCAGGTCGATGACGTACTCGGCGACGGTGTCGGTCGTGGTCTTGGTGCCGAGGATGGCGACGGCGTACAGCAGGACCGTCCAGTCGCTGGCGGTGGTGAGCCAGGCCGGGCCGGTGTGGGTGAGCCACAGGCCGACCATGACCAGGAGGGTTGCGCTGGCGGCCGTGTCGGTGAGCCAGCGGACTCACTTCAGGGCGCGGACGGTGATGCGGCGGGCGGTGCCGGCGGTCGGGCGCGACTGGCCGGCTTCGGCGGAGATGGTCACGTGCTGCTCCTTCGGTGGTGCTGCGGGCTGCGGGTCGGGAGGCCCGGGGGCGGCCGGCTGAGTTGGCGACCTGGCGTCCGCCCCGGGTGCTTGCAACATCTCAATAATGCAGACTTCGAGTATTCATTTCAAGGGTATGCATACATCAAGTCCTGGTTTCTTGAGTTCTGACTGGTCAGGCGACTACCGGCTAGCACGATCGGATGCGACCCCCACGGGTGACGCTGGTGATGGGGGCGTTGTTCGTACCGGCGACGTGCACGCCGCTGGAGTTGCGGGAGGCAGCCGAGCTGACCGCGTCCCTGACGGCGGCGGCCTGGTCAGCGGTGAGCGGGCCACCGCCGCCAGCGCGGGAGTTGACGCGGATGGGATGATTGTTGTCTCCATCGACCGTGACGCCCTGGCCGGCGCCGGGGGTGCGACCGCCACTCTCTCCCGTCGTCTTGCCATCGGTGCCCGGGCGGGCGCGGCGCGGCGGGGTCTTGCCGGTCCGGGCCCGCTCGGCCTTGCGCTCGGCGGCGGCCATCGCCGCGGCGGCGGGGCCGGCGCACTCGGTGCAGCCGATGCTGATGCCGGGTGCGGTGATGCGGCCGCTGTCCTCGCAGACCAGGCAGGCCCGGCCCTTTTCGGGGGCGGGCATGCCGTATGCCTTGCGGTACTTGGCGACCGAGGGGATCTTCAGCTCGGGCTCGCCCTTGCGCTTCCTGCCACCCTCGGCGCCGGCCGACTTCCCGGCCTTCGGAGGGTCGGCGGGCACGCCGCCGGCCTGGAGGTTCCAGGCGCCGCGCAGGACGCGGAGACGGGGGTGAAGGCGAGGTTGAGGTCCGAACTCGCCGATACGGCCGTCGACGGCGGTGTGTGCGAGGCGGCCGCGGCGACCATGGCGCACCTGAAGGCCGCGCTTGGCGGGGCTCCGTAGGAGCCTGCCTCGTGGAACCGGCGTGAGCTAGGCCGACTTCGGCTTGCGTCCCGCTGTCTTCTTCGCCGTGGTCTTCTTGGCGCTTGTTTTCTTGGCCGTGCTCTTGGTGGCCGCGGCCGTCTTCTTCCCGGATGTCTTCTTCGGCATCTCGTGGACGGTGGCGTGCTCGCCTTCGCCGCGTGCTTCCCGGGCGGCTTCCACCGACGCGTTCAGCGCGGCCATCAGGTCGACGACCTCTCCCCCGTCCGGCTCCTGTTCGCCTTCGGCCTTGGGGGGCTGCTTTCCCTCGGCCTTTGCGGCGATGACCTCTTCGAGGGCCTCGCGGTAGTGATCGGTGTAGCCGGAGATGTTGTCGGCGGCCATGGTTTCCATGAGTTGGATCGCGGCGTTGATCTCGTCGTCGTCCACGTCGGTCGGTTTCGGCGTCAGCTCCTGGGGCGAGCGGATCTCGTCCGGCCAGCGCATCGCGTGGAGGACGATGACGTTGTCCTTGATCCGCAGCAGGCCGAGGCGCTCTCTGCCGTGCCACGCGAATTTGGCGATGGCCACCTTCGCGCTGCGCTCCAGGGCTTTGCGGAGGAGGGTGTAGGGCTTGGCCGCGACAGCCCCGTCGGCGGCCAGGTAGTAGCCGGTGCTCACCCGGATCGGGTCGATGCTGTCGGTGGGGACGAACGCGACGATCTCGATCGCCTTCGCGGTTGGCAGCGGCATCGAGTCCAGGTCCTCATCAGTGACCTCGACGAGGGTGTCCTTGGAGACCTCGTAGCCCTTGCCGATCTCGTCCTGGCGCAGCGTCTTGTCGTCGAGCTCGCACACCTTGCGGGTGCGGATCCGGCCCTCGTCCTTCAGGTGGAACTGGTGGAACTGGATGCTGTGGTTCTCAGTGGCCGGCAGCACTTTGCAGGGGATCGTGACCAGCCCGAACGAGATGGCACCGCTCCATACAGGCCTCGGCATGGCACACCTCCGGCCCCCCTGCGGACTGCCAGCCTAAGACGGCCGACCAAGCCGGGCATCCGGTGCCCTCCGTCCGGGCGGCGTGCCGGTCGCCCACCCCATTCGAACAGGTGTACCTTTTGGAGGGTGAGCACCACCCACCGCTTCCCGGACCGTCTGCAGTGCCTGCAGCTGCAGCTCCACCGTGTCCAGAGCGAGTACGAACAGCTGAGCCGTTCCTTGCCGTGGAGCGTGGATCCGACGCGGGGCTGGACCTACGAGGAGCGCTCGACGCTGGGGCCGGCGACCCACACCGCCGCTTTTCCCGACTCTCCCGGCTACACCCCCGAGCAGGTCGTACGCGTGCAGCAGCTGCGGCGCCGCCTGGTCCGGCTCTCCGCCGCCGTCATCAGCCATGCCTGGTGGGAGACCGTGGCGGCGGGCGAGCGGGTCGATGCCCGGATGGCGCTGAAGCAGATGGATGCGGTGCGGTCCCATCCAGCCGCGGCGGGCGGTCGCGGGCAGGACACCGTGGACACGGCGGCGTAGGTCATGGACGAGGTCGCGGGTCCGGCCGACGGGGAGCCGCCGTCACCGCCGCCGGCGCCCGCGATCCGGATCGTGCTCTACGACGGCCAGGAGCTCACCGGCCGTCTCCACCGCCGATGGCAGGGCAGTACGGGCAGCTGGTTCTACCGCGTCTCGGTCACGCTGTGGGCCAGCACCCAGCTGGGCGCCCGCGACGTCCCCGAGCCGGCCGACGTCGAGTTCGACGCGCCGCAGACGCACGTGAGGCCGATCGACGGCGTCTGCTACGAAGGCGTCCCGCTCACCAGGCACCGGGACGCGGTCCTCCGGGCCCGCACCGGCCGCCGCCTGCCCGACCCACCACCCCGGCCCACCGTCAGCCACGACGCACGATGGGCCGTGGAGAGGGAACGGATGGCCTACGACGACACCGGGCCCCGCCGCATCACTGTCCACACCGACGGCTGCTTCACATACAAGGGCCCGTTCGACCTCACCAACCAGCAGGCACTCCAAGCCGCCGCACAGCCCGCAGCCACCCCATGCAATCTCTGCGACGCAGGCAAGAAACTCGCACAACTGCGCCAGCCCCACGCACCCGACACACCACCGGGCCGCAAGCAGCCCTGAGCCCCTGAACCCAGGGCTTTCGCCACTTTGAGGAACAGGGCGAGCTGCGAGCTCACGCCAGTGCACTGACCAGCGCGGGACTCTTCTACCTTGCAGCCCATCCGCGGATTGGAGCCCCGGGCCGATGCTGGCGGAACCGCTCGTGCTGCTTCGGCCAACCTGCACGGCACGGACGGGGCCGGGATCACGCGGCTGTCGGACCGCACCGAAGATTTCAGTGTCGCGGCGTCGGAGGCGGGGCGGGGCGGGCAACCATCCGGCCGTGCTCGATCGTCCTTCGGGCATGACACACCCGAGCCCCGAACCGTCCTTATCTCCGCCTGGCTGGGCGCACTGTGGCCACGGCACCACCCCGGAGGACCCGGTCGGCTGCCGCGGCATCCACGTCCCCGGCCACACCACATGCCTCGCCCACCTGGCCGACGCCGACCGCGACGCCTACCTGGCGGGCCTCACCCCCGGCACCGACATCGACCACCGCGGCACCCACTTCACCGGGCCCCTTCTCGATGCCCTCCTCGCCGCCCTCCGTGACCCCGCCACCGGCCACCCTCGCCTCGGCGGCGCCTGGTTCGGGTCGGCGAACTTCCAGAGCGGCGCCCGGTTCGGGTCGGCGACCTTCCAGGGCGACGCCGGGTTCGGGTCGGCAACCTTCCAGGGCGACGCCGGGTTCGGGTCGGCAATCTTCCAGGGCGACGCCCGGTTCGGGTCGGCGAACTTCCAGGGCGTCGCCTGGTTCGAGGCGGCAACCTTCCAGGGCGACGCCGGGTTCAAGGCGGCGACCTTCCAGGGCGACGCGTATTTTGAATCGGCAACCTTCCAGGGCGTCGCCGGGTTCAAGCTGGCGACCTTCCAGGGCGTCGCCGAGTTCCGGTCGGCGACCTTCCAGGGCGACGCCGGGTTCAAGGCGGCGACCTTCCATCGCGACGCCTTCTTCGAACTGGCAGTTTTCGCCGGGGCGGTCAGCCTCGGACCGTTGGTGTGCGCAAGGCTGGTGAAGTTGTCCGAGGCGGTGTTCAGCGGCCCGGCGACCCTCTCGCTCGCCGCGCGCCGCCTGGAGTGTCAGCGGACCCGCTGGTCATCAACGGCCGAGTTGCGCCTGCGCTACGCCACGGTGGACTTCGCCCACGCGGTTTTCGAATACCCCCTCACGATCGCCGCGGAAGCCGACCCCTTCGAGCTCCCCGACAGACGGCTGGTGGCAGAACAGGCTATTGCCGACGCGCCCGACGCCACCGTGCGGATCAGCTCGCTGCGTGGGGTGGACGCGGCCCATCTAGTCCTCGCCGATGTCAACCTGTCGGGGTGCCTGTTCACCGGGACCGTGCATCTGGACCAGCTGCGGCTGGAGGGCACCTGCTCCTTCGACAAGGTCCCGCCCCGCACGCACTGGCGGCGCTGGCGCCCCGTCCGGTTTACCCAGCGCCGCACCCTCGCCGAAGAACACCACTGGCGCGCGAGCCAGCTGACAGCAGTCCCGGGCTGGAACGTGGGGGTGCTCCACGCCGAACACGTCAGGCCGGCGCAGCTGGCGCCGGTGTACCGGGCGCTGCGCAAGGCGTTCGAGGACAGCAAGAACGAGCCCGGGGCGGCGGACTTCTACTACGGCGAGATGGAGATGCGCCGCCACGACCACACCGCCACCCGCGCCGAACGCGGACTGCTCCACGGCTACTGGATGCTTGCTGGCTACGGCCTGCGCGCCTCCCGCGCCCTGGGCTGGCTCGCTGCCGCGATGCTCATCACCATCGTGCTGCTCATGGGCTTCGGGCTCCCAAAGGATTCCCCGAAGCAGGAAGCGACCGGCACCGTGCCGCCCGGCGGCGGCAAGGTCACCTTCGAGATCGACAAGGCTGACCCCCAGAACCCCACGAGGGACAGGTTCACCGGCGAGCGCTTCGAGAAGGCCCTGAACGTCACGCTCAACTCGGTGGTGTTCCGCTCCTCCGGCCAGGACCTGACGAGGCTGTCGCACGGCTCCTGCCCGGTGAAGGTCAAGAGCGATTCGTTGTTCGGTTCCGAGGATCCAGGAGGCGTCGGAATCTTGGCTGGTGGGGCGGAACTTCTGGTCGTGCGACCGTGAACGTGATCTTGAGATGCCGCGGGATGTCCGGGAGTGGCTGCCGCCCGAGCACCTGTGCTGGAAGGTGCTCGACGTCGTCGAGCTACTTGACCTGTCGGCGTTCGAGAACAGCTACCGTGACGACGGGCGGGGCGGGGTGGCCTACCCTCCCGCGAGCCTGATTGCGCTGCTCCTGTACTGCTACAGCAAGGGAGTGCGTTCCTCCCGTCGCATCGAGCAGGCTTGCTGGGACGACGTGGGCTGCCGAATCATCACCGCGAACCGCCGAGTGGACCACTCCACCGTCGCGCGGTTCGTACGACGCCACCGTGCCGCCTTGAACTCACTGTTCGTGCAGGTGTTGTCGCTGTGCGGCCGACGTGGCCTGGTCGATCTTTCGGCGGTGGCCGTGGACGGCTCACCGATGGAGGCGAACGCCTCACGCGACGCCAACCAGCGGCTCCAGCGCCTGGAGGAGACCATCTCCCAGTACGAGAAAGAGATCCACGCGTTGATGGAGGATGTAGTCGACCACGCGCTGAGCGTCGAGGCCGATGACTCGGCAGCACAGGGAGATGGCGAGGACGCGTGCGACAACTGGCCTCGCCTGTCCCGGCTGTGCGACCGGCTCACCCGGGCCCACTTGGCCAGGGACAGACTGCATGAACGGGCTATGCCTTCACCCACCGAGATCCGGATCAAGGTCGAAGCCGCCGAGCGGATGGTGGCCCGCGCGGAGAAGCGCCTGGCCGCCGAGACCGAGGCTCACCAGGAGAAGCTGAAGAAGTACGAGCTCCGCGTCCGAGAGGACCGGGCGGCAGGACGTCGTGGAGCGAACGGACGGCCGCCGGTCCCGATGGAGCACAAGACCGTCCTCGTTCGCCAGCGAACGCGACTGGTGAAGATGCGGGCCTGGCTGGAGCGGGCCCGCACACCCCGACCGGCCCCCTCCCCGGAGTCCCGTTCCTGCCTGAGCGATCCCGACTCCCGGCTGATTCCCGGCAAACGCGGCGGCTACCTGCAGGGATACAACATCCAGATCGTGTGCGCCCGCCGTCAATTCTTGCTGGCCATCGAAGCGCACGACAATCCCTCGGACAGGACGGCCCTCGTTCCGATGGTGAAGAAGACCCAGCACAATCACCAGGCCGCACGGCTCCCCGGCGACATCCAACTCTGGCTCGCCGACAGCGGGTACGCTTCCGCCGCGTCCTTCGAGGCCCTCGCCGACCTCCCGCTACTGGTCTCGGTCACCAGCGATGCCGACCAGGCAGGCTTTCCCGCGAAACGTCAGCAGGCCCCTGCCGGCCAGCAGGACATGGCGGCCCGCCTCGCCACCCCAACAGGACGGGCCCAGTACCGTCAACGCAGTGCCCTGGTCGAGCCGGGATTCGCCCGGATCTTCCAACGCTTCGGACGGCACCTCAACTACCGCGGCCGCCAGGCGGTGGACGCCGAGATCAAGCTCCTCGGCACGGTGCACAACCTCAACAAGCTCATCAACCACACGCCCAAGAAGCACTCTTGACCTTCACCGGGCAGGAGCCGTGCGACAGCCTCTGACCACTAACGGCACCTACATCGAAATGGCTTCCCGCGTGACCGAGCCCATCCTTCTCGGCCTGGCCGTCCTGGCCGTCCGTAACCGCGTCAAACGCTGACCCGCTCCCACCGCCAGGGGCGGCCGAACACCGCAGCCACCGGAACTGAAGCAACCGGTGCGCCCGAACCGCCATGAGCCCCGCACGGAAGATTTCAGTGCCCAGGTCCCAGCCCCGCCCACTGAAATCTTCCGTGCGGCCCGACACCACCCGCTTCAGCGCGGGCCGGGTGCCCGCCTTCGACCCGGCGCCGCCCCCGTCGCCGTCCCAGTTCACCCCGGTCAGTCCCTCACGGCTGGAGAACCCTGGGATGCCGAGGCGATTCCACCTTGGACGAGGCCGGGCCGGACGAAGACATCGCCAGAGGCAGGTGATCCGGAGCCGCCCCGCCCCGCTCACCCTGTGCTTCGGTTATTCGACGGCGGAGACTTCGCCGGGCGACGTTCTCCGGCGGCACGGTCCGCTTCGGCAGGGCGACGTTCTCAGGCAGCACGGCCGACTTCGGCAGGGCGAGCGGCCTTGCCCCGGTTGGCCTGGTTCCGGCAGCAGGCTCTCCTCCACCGCATGGGCTCAGCCTGGCAACCGACAGGTCCCTAGTAGTACTTCGAGTCGGGTGGGGGTGCTGTCTCCTCGTTGGTGTTGGTAACTGGCGGTGGCAGGTGGGGCATGCGCCGGCCCAGCACAGCAGCAGGTCCTGCAGGGTGTGGAGGTCCTGGTAGAAGGTCAGGCCGGCGCTAAGGCGTCGCATCTGCAAGGTGCCGTTGGGTAGTTGAAGCGGAGCTCCGTCACCTCGGCGGTGAGCCGGGCAGTCTCCTGCGGGCTGAACAGCCCGCGCAGCACGACGAACCCGAAAGTCCGGCAGTGCTCGATCTGCGGGGACGTAAACATGCCTCTCCTCGTCTCGATGGGTTGGTCCGCGTCGCGACGGAAGGAGGTGCGCGGGCGCGTCAAGGTCAAACGAATCCGGTTCGCATGCGAACAAGGTAGCCGCCTGGCAGACTCGTGGATATCGATATACGTGGAGGCGACATCTGATGAGCGACCCCGAGGGTGTGCCCCTGGCCGACTACATCCGCGTACTCCGCGATCAGTTGGAGACGGCACAGCAGGAAGGGGCGGGCCGCGGGGTCAAGTTCGGCGTCGGGGCTGTGGAGCTGGAGTTCGAGGTCACGATGACGCGGGAGGCAGGCGGGCGCGGCGGGCTGAAGCTGTGGGTGGTCGAGGCGGGCGCCGACGGCAAGCACAGCGGCGGCCGGACACAGCGTGTGCGGATGACCCTTACGCCCACCGACGACGCCGGCCAGCCGCTGTCGGTCATCGACCGGCTGCCCGAGCTCCCGCGCTGAGGCCTGTGGTGGTCGACTCGCTCGCCGGGCGGTGCGCCGAGGTCCTGGTCGAGCAGGACGGCGGCACCGGGTACGGCTCGGGGCTGCGGCTGGCGACGTCCTTGGTGGCGACGGCGGGGCATGTGGTCGAGGGCGGTGGGTCGGTCAGGGTGCGGCTGTCCGGCGGCGCCCCCGACGAGATCGTCGTCACCGGCCGGACGGTGTGGCGAGGTGCCCGGCTGGACGTCGCGCTTGTCGAACTCGCTCCGGACGTCCCCCTCGACGAGGTCGCTCCGATGGCCATCGGAGTTGTACCGGACGAGGCTGACGGACGGCTTCCGTTCACCGCGATCGGCTTTCCGCGCCATCAGAGCTGGACTGACACGGGCACGGCGACCTGGCGCGACAGCGACCAGATCGACGGGGTGATCCCGCTCGGGTCGAGTGTAAAGCGGGGCCGCCTGCTGCTGCATCGGGCGGATGGCCGCAGCCTGGAAGCGCGCGACTGGAGCGGTTTCTCGGGCGCGGGCGTCATCTGTGAGGGGTCGGCTGTCGGCGTCGTCGTGGAGTCGGCCCACTCGGGCGGGCTGGAAGCCGTGCGGCTGGCTGCTGTGATCGGCGCGTACGAGCCGCGCGCGGAAGGCGAGCGCGAGCCCGAGCCGAGTGCCACCGCCGCACGTGAGCTGCTGGCCTCGCACGGCGTCGTGCCGGAACCCCTGCGCGGGCAGGAGCGGCGTCGCCCGGCCTACGAGGCGATGTTGCGCCAGTACGCAGCCCGGTGCGCCGAACTGACCGGCCGCGACCGGGAGCTCGCCGGCCTCCTAGCGTTCGCGACCGGGCCGGACCCCTACCTTGTGCTCGTCGCCGGTCCTTGGGCGGGAAAGACCTCGCTGGTGACTCGCTTCGCCACGGGGTCCCACCCCGGGCTCGACGTGGTGTCGTTCGTCATCTCCCGGCGCGATGGGCAGATGCGCGTCCAGCAGTTCCACCGGGCCATGTGTGACCAGCTCGCCGTCCTGCTGGGTGAGTTCCCGCCCGCCGAACCGGACGCGGCCGCCTTCCTCAGCCTCTGGGGACGCGCGATGCGGATCCCCGGACTTTCCCTGCTGCTGCTCGTCGACGGCCTGGACGAGAACGACTACCGCGAGCTGGCCGAGCCCAGTATCGCCGCGCAGCTCCCGACCGCTCTCGGTCCGGCGGCACACGTCCTGGTGACGAGCCGCCATTCTGACGTGCCGCTCGACGTGGACGGCAGCCACCCGCTGCGCACCTGCCGCCGCCAGGTGCTGACACCGTTCCCCGCGGCGACGAGCCTGCTCCTACGCGCCCGCCAAGAGCTGGATCACGTACTCGCCGAGCCTGTCCCGCGCACCGTCCTGACCACGATGACGGTCGCCGGCGGCGCGCTGAGCAGCAGGGACATCGCCTCGATCGTCAACGACTCCGCGCTGGCGATCCGCCGGACCCTGGAGCGGGGGCTCTCCCGGGTCGTGGAGCCGCGCCCCGGTACGCCGACCCGGTACACCCTCGCCCATGACACCCTGACCGTCGCCGTCCAGGAGGACCTAGAACCCGAGGAGTTCACCCATACCCGCACCGCCATTGACGGCTGGGCCCTCGGCTTCGCCGCGGCCGGCTGGCCCGATGACACCCCGGACTACCTGACCGAGGCGTACCCGACCCTCCTGCTCACCGAAGGCGCAGGCCGGACGCTGGCAGCCCTGGCCTCCCCCGCGCGCCGCACCCTGCTCCGCCGCCGGACCGACGGCGATCTGGCCGCGCTGTCCGAACTGTCGAACGCGGCAAGGCTCCTCGAGGCAGCCCCCGACTGCGACCTCACCCTGCTGACGCGGGTGTCGCTGCTCCGCAAGCGCATCGAGGACGACAACTTCACCATGCCCTTCACGTATCCGCTGTTGCTGGTACGCCTCGGCCGAGCCGAGGAGGGCATCCAGTTCGCCCGCACCCTGCAGAACGTCTACGTGCAGGCCGAGGCGCTGCTGGCGATCGGCGAGCACCTGCTGGACAGTCAGCCGGCCGAGGCGCGGAACCTCATCCACGAAGCCATGGCCGTACCGGGGAGGTTGCCCCTGGAGCGGATGCCACATACGGTGCGCGCAGCCCTCGCGCTTGCGCGGCACGGCGAACCAGGCGCCGCCGATCTCGCTCGCGAAGCCATCACCGAGAGCGGCGACGAGCGAGGCTGGTCCATCACCACCGCCGCCGACGCACTGGCCGAGATCGACCCCGCGCTGACACGGCCCCTCATCGAGGAGGCCATCGAACACGCCGATGCAGAGGACCGCCCCGACTTCTGCGGCCTCCTCGCGCCGGCGTTCGCCGCTCTCGGCGAACTCGACCGCCTCGTCCAGCACCTCGCCGACCTGGACCGGGACGGCAGGAAACGAGCCCTCCTCACCGCCTGCAGCGAGCACTTCGCCAAGGGAGGCCGTCGAAACGTGCCCGAAGTGCTCCTCACCGCCTTGACCCATGAGTTCGCCGCCTCCGAACTCGTGGAATCGGCCGCCTACCAGGACGAGGACCGGGCCCGCCACCTGCTCGCTCTGCCCGCCTCGGCCTCTCCCGGTCTCGATCTTGTCGAGCTCGCCTATGCCGCCCTCGCCGCCCACGGCCTCGATCCTCGGCAGCCCGGGGCCTCCGACGAGTTGCTCGCCGACGCCGCAAGGTCTGCCCTGGCCAACGGCCACCTCTCGCTGGCGGTCTCCCTGGCCCAGGACATCGCCAACCCCGGCATCCGTGCGGACTGCCTCACGGAGATCGCCCTGGCGCTGCTCGACTCCGACACGCCCCAGGACGCCGCTCCCGTGGTATGCGAGGTGGAGGCGGTCCTCGACGAGACCAGGAACACGCCGCCGCCCACCGTCCTGGCGGCCTTCGCCCGGGCCGCCGGCACCGCCGGACGAACGGACCTGGCCACGCCGGCCCTGGAACTGGCCCTCAACACGGTGCTGCAGGACGGCGACGACACAAGTGCCCAGTGGGACGCGCAGGCTGTGGCAAGCGCAGCCGCCCGGCTCGGCCACCTCGACCTCGCCCTGAGGATCGCGGCGGCGTTCGAGGCAGATCAGCTCGACCGCATCGACATCCTCTTGGGCGCCGCCAGGGGCGTCGAAGCGCACGGCGATCACCGCTCAGCCGACCTCGACCTGCTCATCGCCCAGGTGACCGAAGGCATCGAGAAGTCGACGGACCCGAGCGTGGCCGGCTGGCGTACCCGCGTCACTCACGAGCTCATCTCCCTCCACCTCCGCGCCGGGCACGCCGACGCGGCCCTCGAACTGGCACGCCGGTTCCCCAGGACCGACCTCCCCGACCTCACCCTCGAGTTGCGCGCGCACCTGCTGTCGGACGACATCCCCTCGGCGATCTCCCTGATCCGTGAAACGGCCCTGACCACGCCCGCGAGTTCCCCGCAGGACCGCGCCCGCGGGCAGGAGCAGGCAGCCGCGATGATCGTCGAGATGTGCGACGCCGGCCACCAGGCCCTGTGCCGCGACGTCACGGCTCAACTCGCCGGAACCGCAGACCCAGGCGTAACTCTGGATGGCGGACTCTGGGCCCGTCCCTGGCTCACCGCGGCCTGCCAGGCCACCGGCCTCACCGAGGACTTCACCAGCCTTCTGGACACGCTGCAGCACGCCGCCCTGGTCACGGGCGCCCACTACGTGACGAATACCGTGCCGCTGGAGGCAGTCGTCCGCCTGCGCCTCTGGGATCGCTACCACGCCGAAGCCCGCCGACTGAGCGAAGTGCTGGCCGAGGGCGTCCTCACCAGCCTGGTCAAAGCGATGCTCGACGCAGGCCTTCAGACCGAGGCACTCCCCCTCATCGACGACCTCCAGGAGGACGCCGCCTACTGTCTGGCCCTCGCCGCGGCCGTCAACTCGCCGCCGTCCGCCGACCTGGTCAAGCGCTCCCTGGCCCACGGCTTCGCCGAGGACGTCATTGCCCCACTGGCCGCCCTGGAACCGGCGTGCCTGCAAGAGATCGCAGCCCAGCTCGGCGTGATCCGGCTGCCCGCCGAACAGGTGACGCTTCGAGCCCCCAGGAACAGCTGACCGCACCGATCCGTTAATGCTGTCATGCCTCTGACTGGAGAATACGAGTCGGCGTCGCTGTCGGCCGCTTGGGCGAGCGCCGCGTGGCAGGCCCAGACCGTAGCCAGGGCGTAGGCGGGTATGGGCACAGCCCGCAGGTGCTCGGGCGAGTAGGCGGTGGTGGCACAGCACTTACCAGCTTGGCACCGATCTGCCATGTCAAGGTGGGCAGCAGGTAGCGGGTGTCGTCGAGGACGCACTCGGCAGCTGACATCACCGTCTCCAGGGCATCGCCAACCAGTCGAGAGTCGGAGTTCCAAGCGAAACGGGAAGGGAGGAGGGCAAGGCGGTCGGGGCCGGCATGGAGGGCTGCTCATCCGCAATGTCTTCCCAGACGGCCTTTCGGCGATACTCCTTCAGGGCAATGGCGCAGCACTCCATAGTTCCCGGCACCATCAGGCACTGATCCGCAGTGAGGGGTCACGGAGTTTCCGGACGAGGACCTGGGCTTCGCGCGAAATCCAGCGGAGACCAGCGCCTCCTTCTCAGGTGCGGTGCATGCCCGGGCGGGCTCCGACAACTTCAATTCCGACAATGAGCTTGCCTAGTGCCGCGTCAGACAACGTTCGCCCTGTAGTTCGCGACGCGCCGGTCGGGATCCACCTCTGCGCTATCGACGGCGTTAGAGCGTCATTGACTACAAGGACCACGCCCATGGGGTCATGACCATGGGGGAGAGCGGCGGAGGAGGCTGGATCACCGAGGTCGTCCTGCGTCCCGAGGTGACGCTCGCCGACGCGTCAAAGGAGGAGAAGGCCCGCTCGGATCCCGGCCATGGCCACGCGCTCCAGAGCCTGGGTCCAGATGGTCCACCAAGCCCCGCCGGCCGTCTTGGCAGACGCCCTTGGCGTGAACCCTCAGACGGCAATGCGCTACCGAGCGAGCTGGCACGGACTACCTGGGCTACGCGGCCCTGCGAATTCCTCGGGGACCCGAAGACCCTTGAGGAGAGCGTTTGAAGATCAGGTCGTGGCCCAGGCTTCAGCACGCCAGCCTGGCAGTTCCTTGTCCAGCCACTCCTCGACGGTCCTCCGCCAAGGTCCGAGGGATCGCTCTCGGCGACATCGGCCCAGGCGTCCTCGGCCATGTCGGGGTCGATGAACAGGCTGTCGAGGTAGGCGTCGAAGTCGTCGGTGACCTTTGTGAAGACATGGCTGCCCAGATACCCCGGCCAGGCGATGGCATGGACGAACGCGTGGAGCTGGCCATGAGTGGCCGGGTTCAGGTCCAGGAAGAGGGTGTCGCTTCCGCCGTTGCGGGCGATGGGCAGCAGGCCGGTCAGGGGCACGTTCTCAGCGAGCCACCCATCGCGACTGCGCCGATACTCGCCCATGAGAGTTCCCCAGCCGTACTCACCGGCGTCGTCACGGCCCAACTGGTAGAGCTCGTCGAAGCCCTGGACCGGTTCTGGTTCACAGGCCGGGAGGCGGACCGAGTAGTCCAGCTTCTCCCCGCCGACGGCTTGCAGGAACGAGCGGTACGCGGGTGGCAGGGGCAGCCCGATCTCCCGTTCGAGCGCGGCGCACTCGCCTGGGTCGAACGACCAGAACGGACCGCCCACCAGGCGGCCCCGATACCAACGCGAGAGCTCCTCAGACACGGACGGATTGTCGCACCCCGCTACGACACCCCCGAGGGATACTCACCCCTCACCAACAGCCGTCCTTACCAACACCGTACGGAGCCCCCTACTCCTTGAAGGCGACCCGCCTCTACCCAAAGGCAGAGCCCCCAGCCGAAAGACAGAGGAACAAGTACGGGCGGGGTTCGTGCCCGACGGGCCGGCGTCGCGGGGACGAGAATGACGAACATGTCACTCTCACTGGCCCGTTGCGTGGAAGCGGTTGCCCGGCTGCTGGATGCCTGCGGGCCACTGGAGCCGGTGCGGCTGTGCCTGAGCGCGCGGGACGCGCAAATCGAGGTGTGCGGGAGCGGGATGGCCGCACGGGTGAGCCTGGAGCGGATGGCAGCGGTGGCGGGCACCGAGCCGGTCGCAGCGCGCGATGACGGGGGCGGGTCCCTGACGGCCGACCTCGACCAAGACGTGGTCCTGGTCGCCGGTATCGCCCCGCCCGCCAACGGCACCATGCAGGGCCGCCGCGCTACGTCGACGGCGTCCGCCGCTGAGCTGCTGCGCACACTGGCCGCCTGGGCCCGCGACCTGGACCAGGATCTGCTGCCGATGGCGGAGTTGTGGGTGGACGACCAAGGAGACAAGTACATGGTGCGGCTGCTGACGACCGCCGGGGAGGCCGTCGCCGCAGCCGCCGGGAAGGGACTCACCCGCCTCAGGACACGGCGCACGGACAGCGGACTCGACGGGGTCGGAAGGCTCCCGTGCGGCCGCCCTGTGCGGGTCGGCGTCGTCTGCCTCAACTAGAGCTTAGTGGTCGGCGCTCGAAGTCCTTCGAGGGTTGATCACGCGGCGGGACGGGCGGAGGATTCTTCCTGCCGACCGAGTGTGTGTCGGTCGAGCCGGACCAGTAGGAGGTGGTGAACCTCCACTGGAACGGCTGTGCCGTGGCGTTGTAGCGGTCTTCGAATGCTCGGAGCCGATCCCGGACCTCGCTGAGGTCCGTGAAGTCATTGGGCGAGACGACCTTGCGTTGGACGGTCGAGAAGAGGATCTCGATCTGGTTCGTCCAGGAGGCGTGCACGGGGGTGTGGGCCATGGCAGCGTTCGGAAACGCCCTGGTGAGGCGATCTATGGCCTTCTTCCCTCGGTGGGAGGAGCCGTTGTCGACGATCCAGAAGACGCGTTTGGCACTGGCGTAGGGCTCGGTGGTCATGACCTGGGTGATCAGGTTCATGAAGGGGACGATGCCGGTCTTGGGTTCGCAGCGGCCGAAGACACGGGCGCGATGGACGTCGTAGGCGGCCAGGTAGGCCAACGCGCCGCCGCGGTTGTATTCGTGGTTGACCCGCATCGCCCGGGCCTGCCCGGGTGTCAAGGTCGGGTGGCAGCGGCAGCGCGCCTGGATTGAAGTCTTCTCGTCCGCGGAGATCACGTACTCGTCCTCGCCCAGTGGGGCGCCGTCGAAGGTGCGGGCGTACAGGTCCAGCACACGTGCGGCCTTGGCCCGAAGGCGGGGTCGCGCACGATGATCCAAGACTGGTACTGCCACGGCTTGAGCGCGTCCGGCTTGAGCCAGCGCCGCACGGTGGAAGGGGAGATCGACCCGGCGATGGACCGGACGACCACCTCCCGGGCCAGCTCCGGACACGACCAGCGAGACAGCGGCGTGCCGGTCTCAGCGGGTAACTGACAAGCCAGCGCCTTGACCTCGGCGACCTGCACGCGGTGAACGAGACCGGCCGGCCGGACCGCTTGCGGTCGGCGAGGGCGAGCAAGCCGCCGGTGGCGAATCTGCCCCGCCAGGTGCGCACCGTGTCCACGTGCAGCCGCGTCTGCGCGGATATCCGGGCATTGGAGCACCCATCGGCAGCCAGCAGCACGATGGTTGCGCGCTGCCGGGCCTGATGCGGGGGCTTGTGGCCATAGGCCATTTTCTTGAGTCGGTGGCGCTCGGAGGCGGTCAAAGTGAGCGACACGGCTCGGGCCGCAGGCATGGAAGGGACACAGCCGATCTCGGGGTGAGTGGTTCGGGATGGTCAATCACTCTGCGCCGGAGGCTTGGCCGATGTGTCTGGCTGCCGGGTGGGAGCGGGTTCGAGGTCAGGGCAGGGTGAGGATGCGGGGGCCGTCCTCGGTGACGGCGATGGTGTGTTCGATGTGGGCGGCGCGGCTGCCGTCGATCGTGCGCAGGGTCCATCCGTCGGGGTCGGTGCGGTAGTCGTTGCGTCCTCCGGCCATGAGCATGGGTTCGAGGGCGAGGGCGAGGCCATGGCGCAGGGGGAAGCCGCGGCCGGGTCGTCCGTGGTTGGGGACGTGGGGGTCTTCGTGCATCTGGCGGCCGATGCCGTGGCCGCCGAAGTCGGCCGGCATGCCGCAGTCGGCCTTGCGGGCGACCGTGCTGATGGCATGGGAGATGTCGCCGATCCGGTGGCCGGTGGTGGCGGCGGCGATGCCGGCGTCCAGGGCCTGCTGGGTGGCTGCGATGAGTTCGAGGTCGGCAGGGCGAGGGGTGCCGACGGTGAAGCTGATCGCGGCGTCGCCAGTCCAGCCGTCGAGTTCGGCTCCGCAGTCGATGCTGACCAAGTCGCCGTCGCGCAGGCGGTAGTCGTCGGGGATGCCGTGCGCGACGGCGTCGTTGACGGACGCGCAAATCACGGCGGGGAAGGGGATGGGGGCGAAGGAGGGCTGGTAGCCCAGGAACGGAGAGCGTGCTCCGGCCTTGGTGAGAATGGCGCGGGCGGCTTCGTCGAGCTCGCGCAGGCGAACTCCCACGGCTGCCGCTGCGCGGGCGGCCGCAAGTGCGTGTGCCACGACGCGTCCAGCTTCTCGCATCGTCTCCAGTGCCGTGTCGGTCTTGATCTCCACCATGTGTCGTGACTCCCTGCGATGCGACGCTAACCAATACTTATACCGGTATTAGTATCACGGGCATGGTGAGAGTTCCTTTGAGTCCGCAAGAGCGGCAACGCGGAGAGCGCTTCGGGATCCTGCTTCGCCAAGCCCGCGGTGACCGCAGCATGGTCGACGTGGCAGCAGCCGCCGGGGTGTCCGCTGAAACACTCCGCAAGATCGAAACCGGCCGGGCCCCGACTCCGGCCTTCTTCACCGTGGCAGCCCTGGCCACGCGGCCTCGCCGCCGCCTGCGCGGAAGACGCCGAAGGCGGCGAGCAGGCCATGTCCGCGTGACCGTCAGGCGCGCGCCATCCGGCTGAGAATCGGAGGTTCCTGACGCAGCACGATGGACTCTTACGTCAACCCCCGAAGGACTTCGAGCGCCGACCACTAAGTCCCTCGACGGCCCTCTCATCACACGGAGTTTCGTCGCGTTCGCCAATGAGGGACGGGCCTGGACAGGCCTGGGGGAGGTCCCCGCCCGCAAGGCCAGGCTCCCGATGCCGTTCTGGCCAAGGCCCGGGAAGACAGGCGACGTCTTCGGGTCTCCCGTCAGTCCCGCGGAAGGGGCGGCGGGGGCGGCCACGGCGACGTGCGCGCGGGTCCACAGGTCCATAACGAGCCGCGGGGCATCATGCGTTGGGCCTGGCGGCGGCCGGATCGGCCGTGCAGCCACCGCAGAGGGCTGTCCGGCGACTCTCTATCAAGGTTGATAGGAGAGACGCTGGCGCGCCGCTGAGGGCGGCTGCGTGCACTGGTACGCAGTCCACGCGGTCGGGCAGGATCACGGCATGAGAATCCTCGTGCTTGGCGGAAGTTGGTTCCTGGGCCGGGCTGTTGCCCAGTATGCGCTGGACCGCGGGTGGGAGGTGACGGTCTTCAACCGCGGCCGTTCTGGCTCTGCACCGGCAGGAGCCCGAGCGGTCCGCGGTGACCGCACCGTCCCCGAGGACTTGTCGCGGTTGGCCAGTGAGGGCCCTTGGGACGCCGTGGTGGATACCTCCGCATCCGAGATGGCGCCACGTGATGTGCTCGCGGGCGCCCGAGCCTTGGAGCCGGCCGTCGGCCGGTACGTATACGTCTCCACCGTGAACGCGTACCGCGGCTGGCCGAGCGAGCCTCTAACGGAAGAATCGGAACTGCTGGACGGCCCGCCGGACGCCGATGCCGACTACGGCCGTCTCCCAGATGACTGGGACGGGCCGGACTGGTACTACGGGAGGCAGAAGGCCAGCGCAGAGCGAGCGACCACCGTAGCGTTCGGCGAGGACCGGACAGTGATTCTCCGGCCAGGCGTCATCCTCGGGCCGGGCGAATACGTCGGCCGGCTGCCGTGGTGGTTGCGCCGCGCCACTCGCGGCGGCCGGATGCTCGCCCCGGGAGCTCCGGAGAAGTCCATCCAGCCGATCGACGTACGCGATGTGGCCGCGTTCGCCCTCGACCAGGCCGCCGCCGATCGAGGGGGCGCGTACAACTGCGTCGCACCGCTCGGCCGGGAGACGATGAGCGACTTCCTCACGGCCTGCGTGCTCGCCACCGGCGGATACGCGCAACTGGTGTGGGCTCCCGACAAGCTGCTCCTGGACCATGAGGTGCAGCAGTGGACGGAGCTGCCGCTGTGGCGCACCCACGCCGGCGTGTGGAGGATCGAGTCGACGCGAGCGCAGGCGGCCGGGCTGGTGTGCCGCCCGCTGTCGGAAACCGTCGAGGACACCTGGGCGTGGCTCCGCGACGGCGGGATGCCTGTGGAGCATCCCCGCTGGGCCGAGCACGGCATCGCTCCGGAGAAGGAGACGATGATCCTGGCCGCGCTCGGCCGGTAAAGGTCAGCCCTCGATCGCGAGCGGGCTCGTGGCGCCGAGCCTGCGCGCAGGAGAAAGGGCGCTGAAGTCCTCGATCTGCTCGGCCAGGGTGAGGGCTGCTGGCGCGCTCCGGAGTTCGGGGCGCGTCAGCTCGATCCGTGCGGCCGTCAGGCGCTCCAGCATGCCGGCGCCACGCCAGTCCGGCGGCACCCGGAAGACCGGCGCCAGGGCCTCGTGCGCGCCCTCCACCTCGCTGCGCATCAGCCGCGAGCGGGCCAGGTCGATCGCTGCGGGCCCTGAGACCACGATCGGTTGCTCGGCTGTAGGGCGACTGCTCAGCAGGGCAAGGGCCCTGGTGGCTGAGGCTTCCGCTCCCTCGGCGTCGCGCAGCAGCAGACTGGTCGTCGCGTTGCTCATCGCAATCCGGGCGGCGTCGAAGCCGAACTCGCCGCCAATGTCGTCGTGCAACTCGTCTCGGGCGCCGCTGCTGTGCTCCAGCGCGTCTCGGATGGCGCGCTGCGCCTGGTCAGCGTTGCGTAGATGCCCGTAGGCGCGGGCCTCGATGGCGTACAGCCGGCGGCAGGCGGTGTCCCCCAGTCCTCCGAACTGCTGGGCGCTCTTGGCCAGTCGGACTGCTTCGCTGGGACGACCGTCCCAGAACGCCATGAAGGCCAGCATGCCGTAGGCGTACGCCTGCAACGGGCCATGCTCGATGGTCTTGCCGTACTGCGCGGAGGAACGGGCGAACGAGACGGCCGGCGCGAGCGCTCCCAGATCGAACGAGACTGCGGACAGCAGCGCAGTGGCCTGCCCGGCTGCGTAGTAGAGCCGGGCGTGCTGTTCGGGGGAACGGGTGCGTTCCAGCAGCACCTGCGCCGTGCGCAGCAGGCTGCTCGCGCGCTGGCAGACCTCGGCCGGGGCGGTGCAGCCGTACTTACGGGCGAGCTCTACGAGGTCGTCGTGGAGTTGGTCGAGCGTCATCTCGTCCAAGTGGAGCGAGGCGGCCTCACCGGCGTGTTCGGCGGCGTCCCGAGCGGTCATCAGCAGTTCACTTTCGTTGAGCACAGGCGAAGTTGCGGCCCGCGGAGTGGAATGCTGACGCTCCAACTCCGGCATTTCGGAAGCCGGGCGCAGCAAATCCAGGACGGGCCAATGGAACATGCGCTCCAAGACCCGGGCAGTCGGAGAGTACGGCTGGCTCTTGAGTCCCCCGACGACCAGCAGGCGCTCGTAGTGACGTGCCACTGGTGCGGGAGCCACGTCTTGGCCCTCGGCCCGTAACTGCTCCGCGACGCGTGCGTACTCATCGCTGAACGACTTGTGCGAGCGGATACCTCGTTCGATCACCAGCGTGTACAGCACTGTGCGCCGATCCTCGCCCATGTCCCCTCCACGGAATCGGTTCCCCCATGGGATACCGCGCTGGTCTCCTTTTGTAACGGCCCCCCGCCAGAAGGCGGCGAGAAGTCATAGCCGCGTCATGGTGTCACCCGAACGGACAGTCAGAAGTCATAACCACGACATAGTCACAGCCACCCTCGTCGCAGAACGCTATGTGTTCATACCGCGACGAGGAGGAGTCAATGGGTACGGCTGTGGCCCGAGGTACGACCCTTCCTGCCAAGAGCGCGTTCGTCGGCGGGCCCCTGCCTCACGCGGCCAACCGCCCTCGCACGTACGACTTAATGAGCACTGACTTCGAGATCGCGCAGCGTGGACCAGGCGAAGAACCGCTTTCGAAAGACGCTCGCCGCGTCGGTGCCATGCGTCGCCTGGCCAAGGCACGCCTAAGCTATTGCGGTCTGTCCGGCTTGAAGGACACCGTGGCGCTCATCGTCTCCGAGCTGGTGACCAATGCGATCACGCACAGCGGCGGCACTCACGTCACCTTCACCATGCAGCTCCAGGACGAGGCCCTGTACGTCCTCGTGAAGAGCAACGTGCCAGGGAATCCTTCGGTCCAGAAAGCCGACGACGACGCAGAGCACGGCCGCGGCCTCGAATTGGTCGAATGGTGCACCGTCACGCACGGCGGCACCTGGGGGATCAGCGACTCCGGCGCGACCGTCTGGTGTCTCCTCCCGGCCACAGGAGTCGGCCAGTGACCTCTGCCGCCCTCACCGGCCGCTGGCACCGCCCCGTGGCACGTTGGGAACCGCCGATGGACCCAAACGGCACAGAAGGCGTCCTAGCGAAGCTCCGCGCCTGGAAGGCATACGACGGTGACGCTCTGCTGGACGACGTGGCGGACGCGCTCGATTCCGTCATGCCGCCGGAGGCGGACGTGAAGGAGCTCGCGCAGCGGCTCCGCGACCACCTGAAGCAGGTCGTGAACATTGCCATCACAGCGAAAGCCGAGAAGCGCGACGCGCGGGCCGCCAAACTCCTCGCGCGGGCCCGTGCCGTGCGCGCCGAGGAGCTGCCCGCCGACTACGAGCAAGCCACCAGCCACCTCCGGCGGATGGGCTGGGCCGTCAACGAGCTGCTGGATCTGCTGGTCGCGACTGGATGCATGAAGGCGCCGGATTCCCTGAAGGAGAACGAGTGACCGCCCCGCTCAGCCCCCGCCAGTTCTTCTGGAAGGGCATCCGCGTGCCCTTCATAGCGCCGTGGTCAGGAGAGACAACTCTTCCCGGCCCGATCGTGCGGCGGCGGGGCATCGACGGGGAAGGCATCGGCTACGCGGACGAATACAGCCGGGCTGACCGCAAGGACAGCACGTTGTGGGTCAGGATGGCCGCCACGCGCGGCGTCGGCACGCCGAAACTCGCCGGGATGCACGCGCTGCGCCAACGGCACGCCATGAGCCACATGCTGTGTCAGGTCTGCGGCGGGTCCACCTTCGGCCGGCCCGATGGGCGGCACCTGTTCCTGGTCCGCGCTGCGGACGGGCAACCGATCAGTGAGGGCGAGAAGACCGTCACGCCGCCGGTCCACGAAGCCTGCGCGCGGGAGGCCGTACGGGACTGCCCGCACCTTCGGAAAAGCTTCACCGCCGCGCTGGTGGAGTTCAGCCCGTCCTGGGGCGTCGCCGGCATCGTGCACGACCCCAGGACTCTTCAGCCGCTGCCTGCCGAACAGGGTGATCTCACCTTCGTGGCATACGACGACCCGCACCTCCGCTGGACGCTCGCAGCCCGCACGGTCGTCACCCTTCAGGGCTGCACGACCCTCGATCTCGAAGAACTCGCGGTATCGACAGTCGCGGTCTAGATGTCCGTCCGTCGGTCCGGATGCCCTGAGCCCGGACCGTCGGACGGCGCAAGACCCCGGCGCGGGACGTCGCAGTCCCGCGTCGGATCGCAAGCACAGCGCCACACGTATCTGTTCTCGCGCCCTGATCTCGAACTGGAGACTTCATGCTCACACCCCCCAGCTATCCCAGCCTCGAAGGGGCATATGTGGCCCTGCTGGAGCTGGCGACGGAGAAGCACGAGCACCGCATCGCCGCGCGCGGCAACGACGCACGCGAGGTGATCGGCGTTGGGTTCCGTCTGCCGGACCCGCGTCAGCGACTGCCGTACCTGGAGCAGCGCAGGGTGAACCCGATCTTTCAATTCGCCGAAGCCCTCTGGTACCTGGCCGGCCGCCGGGACCTGGAGATGATCGGCTACTACGCGCCGTCCATGCGCTCCAGCTCCCCCGACGCTGTGAACCTGGGCGGCTCCGCGTACGGCTACACGCTCTTCAGCCCGGCCGACGGAGACACCGCGTCTCCGTTCGACCGTGTCCTGGACCTGCTGCGCACCGAGGAGGACAGCAAGCGCGGCTATCTGCCGGTCTTCTCCGCCCGGGAGTTAGCCATCTGTGACAACCCCGACATGGCGTGTCTGGCCGGTCTTCACCTTCTCGCTCGCGGCGGACGGCTGCACATGGTGTGCAACATGCGTGCCAACGACCTCGACTGTGGCCTGCTCAGTGACGTGTTCAGCTTCACCATGATTCAGGAGTACGCGGCCATCCAGCTCCGCCTGGGACTGGGCACATACACGCACTTCATGGGGTCGGCCCACGTCAACGACCGCAACGCCGACCGCGTCGGACGTGTCCTGGAGGAGGCGGCCACCCGGCCGGCGCCGATTGAGTTCGCCCCGCTGGTGATGCCCGGGAACACCACTGCGGCGACCGTGCTGCGTGTCCTCGAACACGAGGAAGGGCTACGTACCAACAAGGTGCGGTACGGACCGGCCGATATCGCGGACCTCGGGCTGGAGCCGTACTGGCAGCAGATCCTCTTGTTGTTCGAGGTCTACCGCCAGATCCAGTACGACCGCGCCGACGTGGTGGACGCCGGGGTCCTCAAGGCGCTGGACCCGGGCCTGCGTTGGCTGCTGGAACAGCGCTGGGCATCGTGTGCCATCTCCGGAGGTGCCGAGTGAGCGGGAAGCCTTCGCGCAGCGGCGCCGTGGTCAACGGCGTGGGCTGGGGCCACTGGTCGGTCATCCTGTGCAAGCCGGACGCGGTCGAGCGGGGCCTGACCGACACCATCCTGGAGCGCCTGGCTCTGCCGGGGGTGACGATCGTCGGCCGGCAGAACGTCACGGTCGCCCCCTGGCAGATCCACGTGCACTACTGGGATCTGCTGGTCGATGCCGACTGGTTCGGCGGCCGGGACATCCCCGCGTCTCTGGACAGCCTCTACGTGGGCCAGACCGTCGCCGTCGCGCTCGCCTCCGGCTCGCCGGGCATTCACGAACGGCTGCGCAACGAGCTCGGCCACTACGACCCGTCGAGGGCAGCGGCCGGCACCATCCGCGGCGACCTCGGTGACGACAGCCTGGACCAGGCGCTCGCCGAGAAGCGGTTGGTGAACAACCTGGTCCACACGTCCGACGACTCGGAAGCGGCCCGCCGCGATTTCGGCACCTGGTACGGGGCCAACCGCCGAGCCTTGCTCTTCCCGCAGGCTGCCGCACCCGTCGAGAGCTGACCCGTCCCCTTGAACTGGAGGCACCCATGAGCGCTCCCACGTTCCATCGCCGCCCTCTGCCCATACTCACCCCGGCCAAGATCGGGGAGCTGAAGCCGTCGCTGGCGGACGTGATCGAGTACCGCAAGTCCGGCCTGTCCCTGAACTGGATCGTCGGCTGTCCGCTGGAGTGCAGCTACTGCGTCCGCCACCTGTTCGACAACTTCGGGATGAAGGTCCCGCGGCGGCTCATGAGCGACGAGGAAGCCGTGGCGGCCCTCGTCACCCACCCGTACTTCCGGCCTCACAAGACGCCTATCCAGCTCCTGAACCGGGCCACCGATCCGATGCTGCCGGCGGTCAAGCCTCACGTGTTCAACGTGCTGCGGCACCTGGACGCGCAGGGCCTGACCAACCACGTCCTGATCATCACCCGCTGGCGCGTTGAGCCCGACGACTGCGCCACGCTCAACTCCTTCAAGAACCTGCGGCTGACCGTCCTGGTCACCCACTCGGGCATCGGCAACGCGGAAATCGAGCCGGTGGACTCGAACATCGCCGCTACGAGCCTGCGCACCCTGTTCGAGCACGCCGAGCGGTACCGCACCGTCCTGTACTGGCGGCCCATCGTCCCGGGCCTCAACGACAGCGACGCGCACCTCGAACGAGCCCGCGAGCTGTCCACCCACGCCCACGCCACCGTCTTCACCGGCCTGTTCTTCCGTGAGGAGATCGCCTCGTACTACGCGGCCCACGGCCTGCCGGTGCCGTACGACGACACGGCTCGGCGCAAGATCATGCCGGAGGTAGCCGAGAGGCGGATTCTCGATTTCTTCCACCGGCCGGAGAACACCAGCGCGCCGTGGGGAGCCCTGTTCCGCAAGACGAGCTGCGGTGTCGCCTATGCCCATGGTGAGGCCGACTACAACGGGCACTACGGCATCAGGGAGCTGTGCAACATCTGCCCCGAGGACCAGCTTCGCCTGTGCCGGAGGGCGTGGGTCAAGCCGGACCTTGCCGAGGTGGCCGAGGAAGCCCGAGCCCTCGGCGCGACGGGGCCTGTAGAGGTAGACGAGCGCGCGATCATCGTTGAGGGACTGGACGAGCCGCCGCGCTACTACCTCCAGCACGGCTACGGCTACCAGTGCCACGACCGAGCAAAGCCCCATCACTACCGCCAGCACGGCCGGGCCCCGATCGGCTGGAAGGCGGAGAACGGAACTCCCACGCCATGAAATTCGCCGCCTGGCCGAAGCTGCTTGTCGTAGATGTCGAGGGCAACGGCGGGAACCCGCCCGACCTGGTCGAGGTCGCAGCGCTGCCTATCCGCGACGGCCAGGCGGACACCACCACGGCCGGGACATGGCTGATCCGCCCGCCCCGGCCCGTCACCCCGTACGCGGCCCGGATCCACGGCCTGACCAACGAAGTCCTCGCCCACTCCCCCGGATGGGACGAGATCGCCGGCCAAGTCCATGGCCTCTTGGGCGACGCCTGGATCTGCGCCCACAACGCGCACGTGGACTACCGGGTGCTGAAGGCGCATCTGCCGAAGTGGGAGCCGGCCGGAGTCATTGACACGCTCCGCCTTGCCAGGGCGACCTACAAGGCTCTGCCCTCATACGGGCTCGACGCGCTGATCACCCATGCGCAGCTCGACCTTTCAGGAGCCCCCGCCGTCGGGCGGCACCGAGCAACGTACGACGCGTACGCCACGGCGCAGCTCCTCACCGCCATGGCCAACCACTACGACACCTGGGACCAGCTCGTCGCCGCGGCCGTGCCGCCCGGCCTGCCTGGCGCCTCCGAACCAGAAGAGGAACCCACCCTGTGGTGAATCCCATCCGTATCGGCGTGCTCGGCACCCACTCCACCGGCAAGACCACCCTCTTAAAACGGATCGAAATGGAGGTGCGCGGCCACGGCATTTCCGTGGCCCGCACCGGTCGCCTGGCCAAGCGCGCTGCGGGCATCGGCCTGCCGAAGATGCAGCACCACACCGCCGCCTCCACCGAGTGGATCATCGCGCAGGGCATAGCTGACGAGATCGCTGCCGCGGCACAGGGCGCTGAAGTCGTCCTCGCCGACCGGGCCTCGCTCGACGCCATCGCGTATCTCCACGCCGCCGTTGAGTTCCGCGGTGAGCACCTGCACCGGCTGGAGAGGGAGCGTCTGCGGCTTCTCGCCTCGACGCAGGCCCCCAAGTACGACCTGCTCTTCGCCACCGTGCTGGACCCGGATGTGCCGGTTGACCAGAGCCACGACTACGACCCCCGGTACCGGCTCCTGGTGGACCAACACGTGCACGGTCTCCTCGCCGACGACCCGATCCCGCACGTGCGCGTCACCAGCGACCCCGTCAGCCAGTTGCGTGCCATCGAGCAGGCGCTTCAGCTCTGCCTCCAGGAGGCCGCCGTATGACCGCCGTTTCGTCCGTGGGCACCATCACCATCGCCGGCAAGACCGTCTCCAGGCTCGGCTTCGGCACCATGCGTCTGACGGGGCCCGGCACGTGGGGCGACCCCAACGACCGGGACACCGCGATCAGCGTGCTCCGTAGGGCCGTGCACACCCACGGCATCACGCACATCGACACCGCGGACTCCTACGGCCCCCACACCGTCGAGCACCTGATCCGTGACGCCCTGTACCCCTACCCGGAGCAGGTGCTGATCGCCACGAAGGTCGGCTTGGCCCGACCCGCCCCCAACGTCTGGGCTCCTCACGGCCACCCCGTCTACCTGCGGTCCTGCGTCGAAGCGAGCCTGCGCCGCCTGGGAGTCGAACGGCTCGAACTCTGCTACCTCCACCGCATCGACCCCGAGGTGCTGGCCGCCGACCAACTCGGCACGCTCAAGGCCCTCCAGGACGAAGGCAAGATCGGGCACATCGGCCTGTCAAAGGTCACCCCCGAGGCCATCCGCATGGCTGGCAAGGACATCACCATTGCGGCGGTGCAGAACGTCCTCAATATGACCGACCGCCATGACCCGGCCCTCGAACTCTGCCGCGACCTCAACATTCCCTACGTGCCGTACAGGCCGCTCGACGCGGGCACCCTCGCCCGCACCCACGGGGTCTTCGCCCCCTTGCAATGGCTCCTCCAGCTCAGCGACCACGTCGCTCCCGTCCCCAGCACCAGCCAGCCGGAACACCTCGACCAAATCGTCACCGCTGTGACGGGCGGATCCTGATGCCGACCTCCGCGCCCCTCTCTCCGGCGGCTTCCGCCGCGCGCCTCCCGCCCTCCCGGCGCAGAGCTGCGTACGAGAACTGGCGACCTCCGGTGATCGGGGTTTCCTTACTGGTGCCCGTCGGAGCCGACGCGCTGCTTGTCGCCGACGTGTCCGGCCGGGGCAATCTGATGCTCCCCGTCGGGGCCATGGACTGTGAGCGGACACCGGAAGAAGCAGCCCAACATGTCTTCGTCGGCGCCCCGGACGGCATTCCTGTGCTCCGGCGAGTCTTGCGGGACTCCGTGCAGATGCGGAGCCGGAAGGTCATCACTCACCTTGTGGCGACCGCGCCCCTCACCCAGGAGGCTGTCGCGCCGCTTACCTACCGCGATCCGCGTGCCACCCTGCATGCTCTTCCCACCGCCCGAGTCATCGCCGAACTTCCCGAACGCGCGCGGCGGCGGGCTCTCCTTGGGCTCCAGGCTCTGGCCATCGGCCAGACGGCCTACCTCGAAGACGGCGTTCTACAGCGCTCCAGACCCGTGAGCCTCCTCGCGGGATAGGGGTACGGCCTACGGCGGTCCGGCACCATGGCGCGCCGGACCGCCGTCGTGTTGCCCGATCCGCGATGTTGGTCTGGCATGTGGTGTAAGACGCCCATCCGCTTTCCGAACGTGATCGTTTGGTTCGGGTTGGGTAGGCATGACTCCGGCTGGCTGCGGGAGAGATGGGCGTGGTTCGTCCGTTCGTCTCGATTGTGGAGGTGGCTGGTGCCGTCGGTGCTCGGTCTGCTGGAGGCCCGGGAGAAGAAGGTCCGGGAAGAGGTGACACGGCTGAGGGAGGAGGCCGAGCAGGTGCAGGCCGCCCTCGGCGAGGCGGAACGGGCACTTCAGCGTCTGGCGGATGCCCGTGTGACGGTGGCCGAGGTGCTGGCCGGTCTGTCGCGGTCGCGGAGCCGGTGGTGAGTGCGGTGGCGGGGTCGGTGGTGCCCAGCCGGACCGAAGGCATGACAACGACGGTCCTGCCTCCGGACTACCAGCGGATCATGTCCGTGCTGGAGTCGGATGCGGCCCGGGAGGGTATGCGGTGCCAGCAGCTGGCCGCGGCCCTGGGCCTGGAGGCGGTTCCGGCGAAGGTCGAGGGGCTGCGGTCGAAGGCAAAACGCCTGGTGGAGCGGCGGTGGGCGCTCCAGGTACGGCCGGGGGTGGCCCAGGAAGCCGGACTCGGTGTCCAGATACAGGCCCGAGGTGCGATCGGCAGGGCCCAAGGAGATCACCGGTATACAGAACGCCTTCCACACGGTGACCCGGTCGCCTTCAGCGCGGCGGGCGTTGAGGGTGTCCTGGTCGGCCTGGTGCTCCAGCTGCTCCCGGTAGAACACCGGCACCGCATCCAGCGGCATGAGGGCCTTGTTGCCCGGCAGGCACCCGGTCCCGTCCACGCCGTTGTCCCCGGCAGTAAGCCGCCACAGGACGCGCAGCTCGGCGGGCACACGGAGACCGAGGTCATGTTCGAGGGCAGTGATGGCATCCTCGCTCGCTCCGGCATGGAGCGCCGCGTGCGAGGCGGGGGCGTTGGCGGCCAGCCAGGCGGCGATGCGCTGCCGGGCGTCGGCTACCTGCCGCGGGCGAGCTCGCCGCGCCCGGCATTGTGCCCCTGGCCCGGGGCCTGAGCCTGGGCGTCCTCTGCCGGGGTGGCGGGCTGAGCCAGGGATACGTACCGAATCTCGATCCGGTCAGGCTCGCGGATGTAGCCGATGGACAGGGCGGGGCAGTCCTCGAACAGGTCGCCGTCGACCGTCACGGTGAGGACGCCGGGCAGACCCGAAGGCCGGCCCATGTCCGGATCGTCGGCCAGCTGGCCGGCCAGGACCTTCAGGGCGTAGGGGACGCCGGCCCCGAGCTGGATGGCGGTCTCGCGTATCTGCGAAGGGATCTCGACGTTCACAACCGGGTGCTCCCTGCTGGTCGATGAAGGGCGGTGCCCCTCACACAGTAGGACGCCCCCGCTCACCGGCAGGTGTGCGGCGTCCTGCCGTGCGGGGGCAGGCCAGACGGCTGCGGGGGCCGCCAGTTCTGCTCACGCAGGCCCTGCACCGACGGCGCGGAAGCTGTGAGCAGCGAGCTCTTCCTGCGCGGCGTCTGCGAACGGACGCTGCACCAGCGTGAGCAGAACTGGCGGCCCCCGCCGGCTCCGGGCAGCGTCTGGGCACACACCGGGCAGTGACCGGCGGAGTTAGTGCCACTGGATGTCGGCGAGGTTTTCAAGCGGGCCGCGGTCCACCAGTGCCTCGGGGACGATGAGGGTGTCGGCGTTGCGCAGTGCGGTGGGGAAGCGGAAGCGTCCGCGTTCTTCGACTTCGCTGAGGCTGATCTGGAAGACGCGGAACTCGTCGAGTTCGAGGGCTTCGAGCTGGTTGAGGTTCTGGGTCAGCAGGAAGGCTCTGGCCTTGAGCTCGCCGTTCTCCAGGAAGGCGATGACCTTCGAGTACTCACGGGGGATCTGGATGCCGCGGTAGAGGCGGTCGTCTTCCTGGAAGACCGGTCCGCCGAAGACGCTCACTTTCAGGTCGTCGACCTCGACGTCGGCGAAGACGGCGTCCTCGAGCTGTCCCCACAGCCCGCCCTTGCTGCTCTGGTTGAAGTCTTGCATCTGCGGGGTGATGTTGGTGTAGATGAAGGAGTCGATGTTGGCCTTCTTGGCCTCGGCGGGGCTGCCCCACAGCAGGTCGGCGCGTCGTGCGAGGTGTCCGCGGTCGAGCGGGTTGTCCTCGTACAGTTCATTGCCGACCTGGACGTCATCGGGGATGCGGTTGTCCTTGACGAACTTGATGCCGTTGCGGCTGAGCTTCTTGAGCGAGGCGCCGTCGATGTTCCAGGCGACGTAGAAGGCGAAGCCGCGTGACTCGCTGAGTGCGAGGGAGAAGTGGGTGTAGGGGATGACCTCGGATCCGTCGAGCTGGACGGCGTCGCTCTTGATGGCAGCGTTCAGCTTGGGGAGGTCGATGCGCTTGCCCAGGAAGTCGGGGGCGTAGCCGGCGATGACTTCGGCCTGGTCGAGGGTGGGCGGCTGGAGACTGATGTCGAGTTTCTCGAACACGGAGCGCGGCAGGCAGGCGAGGGCGTGCTCGTCCGGGTTGTCTCCGCTCTCGCCGCCGAAGTGCAGGCCGGCCATGACTTTGCCGGGGCGGCCGTTGGATGTTTTGAACATCCATACCGAGCCCGAGTCGCCGCCCATGCTGACCTCGCCGTTCTCGGGCGGGTTGTCGGGGTCGAGGGCGATCTCGAAGCATCCGATGGCCTGTTCGCCGACGCCCGGGCCGTAGTCGATCGCGGCGATGGTCTCGATACGCCGTACGACGCCGTGGGTGACGCCGGTGGTGCGGCCGCTCTTGACGACCTTGTCCCCCAGGTCAGGCTCGCCCAGGTCCTGCGGGATGACGCCGAGTTCGTGGATGTCCTGGGTGAAGGTGCGGCCGTCGATGGTGGCGACGGCGCAGTCGCCGGCCATGCCCAGGTGGGAGCGCTTGAGGGTGCCGAGGTGGTTGCGGGCGATGCGGTTGTCGTCGTGCTTGCCGGGCTGGACGATGTCGTCGCCCAGTTCGCCGAGGTGTCCGTGCAGTACGTGCCAGTTGCTCAGGATGTAGGGGGTGCCGTCGTTCTTGTCGAAGACGATGCTTCCGATGGTCCCGGCGGAGACTTTGACGTGCCCGATGCTCGCGCCGGGGACGATCGGGTCGAGACGGGTCTTGCGGGCCGGGCTCTCCGCCTCGGCGACGACACGGAACTGGGTCTCGTATGTGCGCTCGATGACGTCGGTGGGCACCTCGACGCCGTCGACGACGACCGATTCGGGCAGTTGCGTGGTCGCCAGCGCTTCGAGGCCTTCCGGCTCCACCTTCCTGCCGACGGTGAACTGGAGCGAGATCTCCTTGCCCCGCTTCCCGTCCTTCTCCTTGTAGCCGATCCCGACGGACGTCACGTTCGGGTCCTTCAGGTAGCCCGCGCCCTTGGTCCGGATGAACTGCCTCAAAGATGTGATCAGCTTGTCCTGCCCGTTGCCGGAAGCTTTGGACGACGCGGTCTTCTTCTGCTTGGTGGCCATGGAAGGGGCTCCTTTGCCAAGTGAGGTGCACCAGATGTTCGGGATGCGGGACAGGGCCGCCCAGCAGAAGGCCGAGAACCGGCGGACCTGGAGGGAGCAGCTTGCTTCGTGACCAGCCACGTGCAGCGCGCACGCGAAATTGCCATGAGTCCACGAAGACGCAGACGGCCCTACATGAGCAAATCGCCACTTTCCGTACCCGACGAAGTGTAGGGCCAGCCCCGGAAGAACACGCCACAACAACCTGCGCCCAAACGTGCGACTTACGCCAAGCCGTACGACTTCACCAAACCAAGCGTCAGCAGCCGTCGTAGCCACACCGATCGGATACGGGCACCCTGACGGGGCCGCCGGGGAAACCTCCGCAAGCCGCTGCGGTGCCAACGCCGTGTTCAGGAGCGCGGTGCGGCGCGCAAACGCCGCTGGGCGTCGCCCGGGCCTGACGCAGCCAGAGCAGTTCGCCTCACTCTCCGCCAACTCGGCAATGATCACGGTGACGATGAGCTGGCGGAGGAGGAACGGACCCCTGAAGCGACCGACCCGAACTGGGGCCCTCCTGAGCTTGTTCTTTATCTTCCGGTCTCGAATGGTGTCTCGAACTGAGTCGCTCACCTGGGGATTCGCCGGACGCGGGGGCGGCCTTCGCCTGATCATGTGCTCCGACCAAGGTGCACGTGACCACGACGAAGGCCGTGAGGGTGAGTCTGCTGCCTGATGCTGTCCGGAGGGAAGCGTTCGCGGAAGCGTCACGCTTCCGGGGAGAGTTCTACGAGTGTCTGACCGCTCGGCGCGACGAGTTGTTCGAGTTGGCGGACGCGGTGCTGTGTGCGGACGGTGCGGTGAAGTCCCCGGTGGACTTGACGCTGTTGCCCGAGCATCGTCGTGGGCACGGAGCGATGTACGGCGGCTTGAACCACGGCCGGCTCGACGTCGGTCGGCTGCGGGCGTTGCTGGCCGGGCTGTCGCTGCCGCGTTTCGACGGCGGGCGCCTGGTGCTGGCGGTCGATGTGTCGCCGTGGCTTCGTTCGGACGCGCCGTGTTCGGCGGAGCGGCTGTTCTGCCACGTCTACGGCCGGGCGAAGACGGCGTCGCAGTTCATTCCGGGCTGGCCCTACTCCTTCGTGGCCGTGCTGGAGCCGGGTGCCACGTCCTGGACCGCGATCCTGGACGCGGTGCGGCTCGGCCCTGCGGACGACGCGACCGCGATCACCGCCGCCCAGTTGAGGGGTGTCGTCGAGCGGCTCATCGCCGCAGGCCAGTGGCAGACCGGGGACCCGCATATCGTGGTCGTCAGCGACGCGGGCTACGACGTCACCCGCCTGGCCTGGGTCCTGCGCGACCTGCCGGTCGAGCTGGTCGGCCGGGTCCGCTCCGACCGCGTGATGCGTCTGCCGAAGCCGCCGAGGATGCACGGCGTCAACGGCCGGCCGCCCAAGCACGGTCCGGAATTCCGCTTCACCAAGCCGGAAACCTGGCCCGAGCCCGCGATCACCACGGTCACGGACACGACCAACTACGGCAAGGCCGAGACCCAGGCGTGGGACCGGGTCCACCCAAGGCTCACCCACCGCTCCTCCTGGCTCGACCACGATGGTGAACTGCCGTTGGTCGAGGGGACGTTGATGCGGTTGAAGGTCGAGCATCTGTCGAAGGACCGGGATGCCCCGCCGGTGTGGTTATGGTCCTCTAAGACCGGCGCAACCCCGGACGACGTGGACCGCTTCTGGCAGGCATTTCTCCGTCGCTTCGATCTGGAGCACACCTTCCGCTTCGCGAAGCAGACCCTGGGCTGGACCACTCCGAAACTCCGTACTCCCGAGGCGGCGGACCGCTGGACCTGGATCCTGATCGTCGCTCACACCCAGCTCCGGCTCGCCCGGCCGCTCGCCGCGGACCTCCGCCGGCCCTGGGAGAAACCCGCCACCTCCGACCGGCTCACCCCGGCCCGGGTCCGCCGGGGGTTCAGGAACATCCGCGCTCACCTCGCCTGCCCAACCCGTGTTCCCAAACCCCGAGGCGCCGGCCCCGGACGGCCACCCGGCGCCAAGAACAAACACCGGGCACCCCGCTACGACGTCGGCAAGACCGTCAAACGCGCCGAGACCCTCAAGGCCATCGGCAAGCCCGGAAGATCTTGGTAGATAAAGAACAAGCTGAGAAGCTGTGTCACATCTCCTTTCCGCAGGTCACGGAGTTATGAGGTTCGATCCTCCTGCTGTGCGTTTCGGCTCGATGGAGCAGCCGAGAAGACAGAGCCCGCCCGGTGACCACGTACCCCGCCAGTCACGTTCGAGGCCAACAGCCCATCGTCGGTTCCGCACGGCGTTTGTCCGGGCCCGGGTGGTGGCAGGATCTGCACGGAGCAGACGTTGATGTGGGACGGGGGTACCCGTGGGGGGGCAGGACGAGACTGGTGCGGCGGGGCGTTCGGTGGCGTACTACCGCCGGGCCGCCGACGCGTATGCCGCGACCTGGGATGACCGGGGGCGAATGCACTGGGGGTACTTCGACGGGGCATCCGGGCCGGGCCCAGACGGGCTGGGGCGGGCGATTGACGCGTGGGACGCGCTGGCGTGCCGTCTGGCCGGGATTACGCAGGACTCGACGGTACTTGATCTGGGGTGCGGCACGGGGGCCACGGCCGCGTGGCTGGCCCGCACCACCGGCTGCGCGGTCGTGGGCGCCGACCTCCACCTTCACCTCGACAGCCGACCACGCACCGGGAGCCACGTGCGGTTCGTGCGAGCCGATGCGATGCGGCTGCCGTTCCAGCACGGTGCCTTCACGCACGTGTGGTGCCAGGCCATGCTCTGCCACGTCGAGGACCGTGCCGCTGCGCTGGACCAGATCCGCCGGGCGCTGCGCCCCGGCGGGCTGCTCGTGCTCGACGACATCATTACCCCCGCCGGGGAGGTCAGCGACCTCGGCCGTCGCTTCTACTACGACCGGGTCGCCGGCATGCGGCCCCAACCCGACCGCCGCGCCTACGTCGCCCACCTACGCGCCGCCGGCTTCACCATCGAGCGGACCATGGACCTCACCGCGCACATGCGCACCAGCTACGAGCGGGCGACCGACCACGTCCGCGGCCACTCTCCGGAGACGGCCGCGATCTACCAGGGCGTCATCCGCGCCATCGACGCCGGGGACGTGGGCTGGGCCTTCTTCCTGTGCCGACGCCCCTGAAGACGCGCTGCCCTCCACGACTCCCGTCACGGCACCGGTACCACAGCCCCGCGGCGGACACATGAATACCCACAGGTCAGGGACTATCCCGTTGTTTTTCCGCGAGTACTATCGGGACGCCCAGTAGCGGCCGGTGTGGTAGTCGACGGCGACGACGCCGGAGTCGGCCCGGCAGGCGGAGCCGGGCGGGGCGCCGCAGCGCGGGTACGGTTCGCGGTCGACGAGCTCGGCGCCGTTCAGCTGTTCCCCTCCATCCCGGGCCGCCGAGCAGCCAGGCAACGGCCGACTGGGGGCGGCGGCCGGGGCGAGGGACCGCCCGCACATGGCAGTGGGGCTCCCCAACCGCGTCACGTGCCGGACCTAGCACTTACTTCGCAAGCGCTAGCTCGCCATACACGGGGTCAGCCTCGACCGCATCCGCGCCGACCGAGTATTGGGCGAGGACCTCGCCACCGAGGCATCGCTGAGCTCACCCTGACCGTGCTCTTCGACTTCTCCCCGGCCACCGCCGTGAAGTACACAGAGCTCGCCCGCCGACTCCTCCACGACCCGGAAGAAAAGGGCTCACCCAAATGGTGCACGTGAGGGAGGCTCTCCACGTGGGCACATATCTGAAGAAGAGGCCGCCCCTGGCGTGGTCAACGGGCATGAGGAGGCTGAAATGATGGCAGGCTCCGGCAGCGGCGCGAGCCACCACAGGTGTGTGGAGGGCGACAACCTACGAGCCCTTGCCTGGCGGGCGTACGGAGATGCTGGCCTGTGGCCAGCGACCGCCCAGGCGAACGACATCACTGACCCCGGCAACATCAACCCGGGCACGAAGCTGCTGCTCCTGCCTGAAGAAGAACTCGAAAACGACGAGAAGCAGCACGCCCGTGGGCTGCCAGCCAAGGTCTCCGCAGCCCGCACACCCGCCGTGGCTTCCTGCACCGCGCGTGCCTTCGGCACAGCTCTCCGGTGACGGCCTCCAACCAGCTAACGGACACGCACAAGATCCGAGTCTCATTTACGGAGCCCACATGAGCGTTCCCCTGATCTTGCTGATGGCGATCCCGCCAGCCGCTGCCGCCACCGTGCTGCTCGCATTTGCCGCGAATCCACGCCTTGGAGACGCCTACAGGCTCCGCTTGCTCGCCAAAGGCGACGACCCGGCTGACGCCCCGACGATCCGGATCCCCAATCGGGACATCCATGGGCATCTCCTGGAAAAGCTCTTCGCTCACAAGTCCGCAAGCCAACGCGGACATACCCACGCGCGGCGAACCTTCCTCTACTACAACAGGCCAGCGAACGAACACCAGGAGTGCATCGACACCGACCATCCCCACTACGCGGAGCTGGCCAAGGCGACGCTCCGCACCCTCTCCGTTCCGCGCGAGGAGATCGTCGCCATGGCCCGGAGGTGCACCCACCAGGTCCTGGAGGACGTCCGGCGCGCCGGCACCACAAGCCGCGTGCTGCGGCTCACGGACCTCACCGTCCCTATCGCCTCCCGCCTCATGTTCGAACTGGTTTTCAGGGCTGCGCCATCGCAGGAACAAATCGTGCTGATCGGTCGTTCTGCCAGCGATACCACGAAGAACTTCAAGGGAATTCGGCACTCAAAAAACGTCTCCACCAAGCTGGAGCTCCTCGGCCTTTTGCAGGCCAAGGTGACCGAGTACGGCGGGTGCCCCGGCATCTTCGGCCACGAGAGCCCGCTCGACACGAACTCCAGGGCGAAACACCTGCAGGGTGTGTTCTTCAGCAAGGGCGTTAACCAGCTCTCCGAATTCGCCTGCCATACCGTGCTCGCGGCATCCCGGCATCCACACGTCGTCGAGCGGGTCATCGAGCGCGACGCCCGCTACCTCGACCACGTCCTCTCGGAAACACTGCGGCTCTACCCCCAGCACGCCACGATCCAGCGACTCGTGATAAACGACGTCCCCTTGAGCCCGACGGTGACGATCCCGCGCGGGACTCAGCTCCTGGTGGACATCAGCCAGCACCAGCGAATGGGCCACACGGAACCAGACGCGTTCATCCCGGAGAGATGGGAACACCACAGCCGCGCCGACAGCGGATTCGTGGTCTTCGGCAAGGGGCAACGGAAGTGTCCTGCCGAGCGGTTCTCTCGGACAGCAGGAGCTGTGATCGTGCAAGAACTGCTGAGCTCTTTCGCAGTACACGCACCCATCCGCCACACCCGGGCGCTGGAGGGAGGCGGCCTCTGCTGCCTGGTGCCCCTCGGCTCGGCCGGAACTCCCGGGATTGGGTTCAAGAAGATGCTCGTGTGGACACGCGACCACACGGAGCGCCTTGCCTTCGGCGCGGCACAGTTGATCTACTTTTCCCTGGCAGCCCGAGCAGTGCGGCGCCTGCCACGCGGCACCGACAGCAACAACTTCCCCAACCGCACAGGATCTCGCCGGCGAGATAGGTGACGGCTGCGGCGGTATGCCATAGAGCGTGTGCAGGTCGGGCAGGTCGTCGGCGAGGACGCGCTCCATCCAGTCGGGCAGTTGGTCGCTCCGCAGGTTGCGCATCATGGTGGCGAAGTCGCGGACGTGGTGGGTGACGGCGTCGAGTTCGGGGCAGCAGGTCCGAACCTCCTTGAGGTCGGCGGCATCATCGGCTGTCAGGTTTCCGGGGTCGGTCGTGATCCAGCGGACGATACGGCGGGGCCGTGGAGCCGGGCGGTGCACGGGTGGCGCGGCGGTGGTGGCCTTGAACGGGCGGAGGTAGCGGCGGACGGTCTGGATGCTTCCGGAGAAGCCCAAGGCGACGATCTCCCTGGTGGAGCTGGGCAGTGCTGTGACGGATCTGGCCAGGTTGGTCCATTGTCTGCCATTTACCTGCAACTTAATTACGAAGTCGCTGTCTTGCGGTTACACCAGAAAGGCGCTGTGGCGGGCCGCGTTGCCGCCCGTGCGGTGTGACGGCTGGGTACGGCGGGAGGGTGCTCGTGGTTGCTTACGGCCTGCCCCGTCACCGCTGCCTGTCTTCGCCGTAGCCGGTTCCGAATGGACGTGCAGGGAGAATGAGCCACGGTGATCAAAAAGGTTCTAATGTGCCCGCCGACCTACTTCGACATCGAGTACTCCATCAACCCGTACATGAACGTCGACAACAAGGTGGACAAGGTCGCAGCCCGCAAACAATGGGATCACGTCTACGCGACCCTGAAGCAGCTGGGCATCGAGATCGAGGTGATGGACGCAGTGCCGGGATGGCCGGACATGACGTTCATCGGTGACGCCGGCATGCTGCACGGCGGGAAGTTCCTGGTAACGAACTTTCGGCACGCGGAGCGCCAGGGCGAGGTGGAGCACTACATCCGCTGGATGAGGCGGCACGAGATCCCGGTGTTCACGGTCCCGGACTCAGTCTACTTCGAGGGTCTGGGTGACATTGTCTATTACGGCAGCGACATCCTGTTCGGGCACGGCCAGCGCTCCTCGGCCGAGGCGATCCGCTACGTCCGGGAGGTCTTCCCCGACCTCGTCCTGCGTGGCGAGCTTGAGCTTAAGGACGTGGGGATGTACCACCTCGGGCTCGCCATCTCCTACATCGACGAGGACACGCTGCTCTACTACCCCGGGGCGTTCACTGACGAGAGCCTCGCCTTCCTGCGCGACACCTTCGAGCGGCGTATCGAGTGCAGTGAGCAGGACGCCACCTCGTACTTCGTGTGCAACAACATCCCCCTGGGCCGGCATGTCCTGATGGACAACTGCACCCCCGAGCTGGAGCACGAGCTGGACCGGTGGGGCTATCAGGTTGTCAGAACCGATATGAGCGAGTTCAAGAAGTCGGGCGGCAGCGTCCGCTGCCTGATCCTGGCCATCGGCTGACGACCTGACGGGAAGACTCGGATGTATGCACTCGGCGTCAACCACGCCTACCACGAGACCGCCGCGTGCCTGGTGCACGATGGCCGCATCCTGGCCGCGGCCGAAGAAGAACGGTTCACTCGCGTCAAGCACGGCAAAGCCGCACGCGTCGACAACCCCCACGAACTCCCCGTCAACGCCATCGACTACTGCCTGGAGGAGGCAGGCATCACGCTCGCCGACGTGGACCACATCGGATCCTCGATCCTCCCCGCCAAACGGTTGCGCAACAGCGTCTTCACCGATCTTGTCGCCGCCGGCGATTGGGGCGGCCCAGGCGGCGAGACCACCTTCTACGACCATCTCCAGACCGTCCCCGCACGTCTGCGTGAAATGGGCTTCCAAGGGCGGTTCCACTGGCTCAGCCATCACCTGTGCCATGCCGCCTCCGCCTACTACCCCGCCCCCTTCGACCGCGCGGCCGTACTCGCGGTCGATGGCATCGGGGAAACCGCCTCCACGATGGTCGCCCTCGGAGAGAGCACCCGGCTGTCCCCGAGCATGGAGATCTCCTACCCGGCGTCGATCGGGTTCCTCTGGGAGAAGATCGCCAAGTATCTCGGCTTCAGCGAGTACGACGCCTGCAAGGTCATGGGACTGGCCGCCTACGGCGACCCCGCACCCTATCGGGACCACTACCGGCACATCCTCAAACTCCTGCCCGACGGCCAGTTCTCCCTGGACAACGACGTGCTGCGCTTCCGTATGGACGACTACTCCGGGCTCACCGACCTGTTCGGCCTGGGCCCACGCCCGCCACGCGGCGGGATGAGCAGCGACTACGCCGACATCACCGCCGCCCTGCAAGCGGCAACCGACGACGTGATGCTGCACCTCGCACGCCACGCCGCCCGCAGCCTGGGCACCCGGAACCTGTGCATGGCCGGCGGCGTCGCCCTCAACTGCGTGGCCAACGGGCGCATCGCCGCCACCGGATGGTTCGACAACCTCTACATCCAGCCCGCCGCTCACGACGCCGGCACCGCCCTCGGTGCCGCCCTGCTGATCTGGCACCACGTCCTCGGCGGGCCAGAACGCGACGAGATGCGCCACGCCCACTACGGTCCCCACTTCACGGAAGCCGCCATTGAAGCCGCGCTCCAGGAACACGGAGCCGTCTACAAACGGGTCGACGACATGGCCGGGGAAGTAGCCCGCCTGCTCGCTGACCAGAAGATCGTCGGCTGGTTCCAGGGCCGCATGGAATTCGGCCCGCGCGCCCTCGGCAACCGAAGCCTGCTCGCCGACCCCCGACATCCCGCGATGCGCGAGCGGCTCAACCGCGTCGTGAAAAACCGCGAGGACTTCCGTCCCTTCGCCCCCAGCGTCCTGGCCGAACACGCCCGCCAATGGTTCGACATCCCCACCCCGAGCCGCGCATCCGACTTCATGCTGGTCGGCTACCGGGCCCTACAACCGGAGAAGATCGCCGCTGTCGTCCACATCGACGGCACCAGTCGCATCCAGACCGTCCACGCAGACCTCAACCCCCGCTTCCACCAGCTCATCTCCCACTTCCACCGCATCACCGGAATCCCCCTTGTGCTCAACACCTCTTTCAACGACCGCGAACCCATCGTCTGCACCCCCGCCGACGCCATTACCACCTTGCACCGCGCCAACATCGACTACCTCGCCATCGGAGACTTCCTCGTCGAACCACCACCCACCGGCCCCGGACACTCAGCAGCGATGTCATCTCGCTGACCGACGGCTCCCACCGCCGCACTGCCGCAGGTTCGTCTCCTCCTGGTCCTCGCCGGCGGTGGCAGAGCACACGGGGTTGCCGCCACGCTTGCCCCTGCCCGCAGCGGCAACCGCAGCCTTCTGGGAGCCGTTGTCAGGTTGTGGGAGCGACGCCGCGGCGGGGTTCCGGGCAGGTGTCGTTGCGTCAGCGCTCGGGCTCTGCGTTCCCGGCCCACCGTGCACACCGCGGGCACAGGAGTACAAGCTGATCCGGGTTGTATCGCGGTCGGACGGGTCCAACATTCTCCCCCCCGGGCGCAAATCTCACAGAGGGTCGCGCTCTGTGTCCCAACAGCGCCGGAGTCGCATAGAGGCGCGGGAAGACGGCCGTGAACATGTGTCGCGTGGTGCGTGTCCTGGACGACGTCGTTGGACAAGCGGACTGTTGCGTCATGGTTGCCCACTGCGTCGAATCTGCGCATCTGGCCCACCAGCCCTCCCTTGGCGCCAACGGCCACTGCCCGCGGGAGCGCCAATTCTGCTCAAAGGTCGTTATATCCCGGTGTTTTATCCGGGAATCTGCTGTTTGGTCTGTGGTGTCGGGTCGCGCCAGGAGATGGTGTTCTCGCTGGCGAGGCGGCGGGCCATGAGGTCGGTCATGGCGAGGTGAATCATGGCTTCGGAGCGGGCGGGCAGGGTCTCGTAGTCACGGGCGAGACGTCGGTGGAGCATCAGCCAGCCGTAGGTCCGCTCGACCGCCCAGCGCTTCGGGATCGGGGTGAATCCTCTGGTCCCAGGGGTGCGGGCGGTGATTTCCATGTCGATGCCGAGGGTGGCTGCGTGCTCGACGAGGTGCTGGCGGTAGCCGCCGTCGACCCACACCTTGCGGATGCCGGGGTGTTCGGCGGCGACCTGGTCCAGGAGCCGTTGTCGGCCCGGGCATCGGCCTGAGGGGGCCGGTGGCCGGGCTGTTCAGCCGATCGCCGCGGCGAGGCCGCAGCTTCGCGATCAACCAGCTCCGTGCCGCCGGCCACACCAACATCGCCGCCGAACTCCGCACGATGTCCCTCCGCCCTTTCGAGCGGCCACTGGCCCTCCTCGGACTCAGCTGACCAGCACCGACCCAAGATCATCAGACTTTACAATCGCCCTATCTCCTAGAGGTGGGGTAATGCCGTGGTGACGTGCCGTCATGGGACGATCTACGCGGGTCGGCAGCGTGCCGGACCAGTGAGGGGACACCTATGTCTGACGAACAAGCCAGAACAGCCGAGACCGTTCCCTTGGGCGAGATCCCCGCAACCGAGGTCAACCCAGAAGACGTGGGCACGCTGAGCCTGCGATACGTGGACGGGGTGCCCGTGCTGGTCGTCAGCGGCGGGAGCATTATTCCGGCTTCTCTCACAGTCGTGAACGAGTCCGGCAGTCCCATTGCAAAGTACGCAGCAGGCCCCGCTAGCGAAGAAATTGGGCCGCCGATTGGAGTTCGAAGCTCGACCCACCAAGGCGTGAGGGTCAATTTTTGGCAGGGAATCTCGGTTACTGATGAGAACGGGCAGGATTTTGACGCCTGACATCTGTGCTGGTCATTGCGAGTTCGGCTCCCAGCCCCGTCGCACACGCCTAATACTCCAGCCGTAGATCGTGATCTTCATGCTTGAGCGGCTTGTCGCCGGTAGTGGCTGGTCTGGGATCGAGCCTGGTGGCGGCGTCGCCAGACGGACCAGCGAAGCCGGTGGACAGGGTCAAAGGCGCGTTGGATGACAAGCGTGATGAACAGTCGTTGGATCTCGTTGCAGGTGAGCGGTATCAGCTCGTCGGGTGAGGGATGACGGTCGTGTTCGTTCGCGCGGACGACTGCGAGGAAGGCGTGCGCCAGCATGGCCAGGGTGACCCAGCGGGACCAAGACGGGTAGCGGCGGACCTGGTGCTCGTCCAAGGCCGCCAAGCCTTTGCCGGACTGGAAAAACTCCTCGACCCGCCACCTTGATCCAGCGACGCGCACCAGGGTGGTCAGCGGCACTGCGGCCGGCCAGTAGCAGCGGTAATATGCGAGTTCGCCGGTGCTGCGGTTGCGGCGGATTAGCAACTGCCGGCTGGCGGGCGGTGAGGTCGATGACGGCCCAGTCGTAGAAGCGGTGGCCTTTGGCTCCGGCCCCTGCGGATAGCTTCTGCCAGGCTCTCTTGGGCACCTTCCTGGCCAGCATGTCGGCGCGGAACTTCCCGGCGCCTGTGGTGACTTCGTGCGAGCAGGCCACCGCGAGGACGTAGCCGGTGCCGCGTTCCTCCAGCGCGGTGCGCAGCCTCGGGTTGCCGCCGTAGACCTCGTCTCCCGCGACCCAGGCGGCCCGGTGGCCGGCGTCGAGGAATCGGGTGACCATGCGAGCGGCCAGCTCCGGCTTGGTCGCGAACTCCGTCTTGTCGCCAAGGCCGGCTGCCCGGCAGCGGTCGGGGTCGGAGGTCCAGGAACGCGGAACGTACAGTTCCCGGTCCGCTGCGGCGTGCCCGCCGCGGCCGGCGTAGACCAGATAGACGGCGACCTGGGCGTTCTCGATCCTGCCCGCGGTGCCGGTGTACTGCCGCTGAGCACCGGCAGTGTCGGTGCCCTTCTTCACGTCGCCGGTCTCGTCGACAACCAGGACTGCCTCGTCGTCGTGCAAATGCTCGACCACGTAGGCGCGCACGTCGTCGCGGACCTGGTCGGCGTCCCACTTGGCCCGCCCGAGCAGGTGCTGCATGCCGTCAGGGGTTTTGTCCCCGGCCCACTCGGCGATGGTCCAGCAGTTCTTGCGCGGCAGGTCGGACAGCAGGCCGAGTACCAACTTCCGGGCCCGGCGCCGGGACTCCACCCGCGTGAACCGTCCCGCTATCCGGCTCATCAGGCCCTCGAACGCTTCCTGCCAGCGGGCAGGGTCTACGCTGTGAGCTGCGGCCAACGCATGATCGTTTGTCTTCACACACCGATGATCAACGGTGGCCGCGCCCGTCTCCACAGCGCGTCAGGGTCGCGCAGCGTCTGCCTGCCGTCCTGTATTTGGAGGACTTGTGCAACGTGGCGAAGTCTGGTGGGTTCAGTTCGACGAGCGGAGGTTGGTCGTACTGCTGTCGGGAGAGGACACGTCCGGGATCCGGGTGATGCAGGTCGTTGCTCCGGCGGGCGTCGACATCAGCGGTCTGGGCATCGAAGTGATGGTGGGCGCCGGTGAAGGGCTGCCGTTCGAAGGCGTGCTGCGGCTCGCGTTCCCGCGTCCAGGCTTCACCCCGTGCACGTGGCTGACCACTGTGTCCCGGGACGACCTGATAGAGCGGGAGGCCGTCCTGTCCTCCCTGAAGCTCAGCGAGATTGACGACGCCCTCCGACTCGCTGAACAAGCGCACGAGCGTACCCCGGCAACGACCGCGAAGCTCAGCGAGATACGGGACGCCCTCCGTCTCGGTGAACTCGGGTAGACGAAGAAGGAGCCGACGCCCGTGACGGCGTGGGCGATCTCGGGCGAGATGATCCACGCTGGCCTCGGCGCCCCTCACCATCGAGATCACGATCTACGGCTGGAGTACTAACGGGGCGTCAGGGCTTGTTGGTCCTCGCGTAGAGCCATAGCCCGCGGAGATGCCTCGCTCGGACTCTTGTTCTGGTCGGCGTGGCCCGGTCCGGCGGCGGACTTTGCAATCGCCCTGCCCGGTGGGGGCTCCCTGCGGCTGGTTCAGCTGCGTACGCTGACTATATGGGCAGGGACGGGGTGCCCCGGCTGCGGCTGGTCGTGGTCGCGGGCCCAGTCCTGCAGCTCTTCCTCGCCACCACGCTGCCCGGCTTCTGCCGCCTCGCCCGCAACCGTGATCAGAGCAGTGGCATCACCGCGCTGCCCAAGGGCTCGGACGCCGCCGCGATCACAGCGGCCGGCTCCCTCGCCTACCTGACCCACGTCCTGGTCCAGGACGGCCCCACGGCCGAACAGCGCCGCTCGGAGTTTCTGGCTCACGGCTTCGGGCCATCCGGGCCTGCTCTGGCCGAACAGCTCACCTTCGCCGTGCGTCGCTGGGACGTCCACGAACGAGCCCACGGCTACCCCCAGTTGGAGGTTCATCCCGCCGGAACCCCTGACACCGAACTACCCACAGGCCACGTGCTGGACAAGACCCACAACCGGCTCGTGTGGACGTGGCGCTCCGACACCGCCGACGCCCCGGCCGCGCAGCCAGAAAAGGTGAGCGCCCATGACTGAACCGGCACCCGACCAGGTCGAGCCACAGCACGGGCTGGGCCTGTACGAGCGCTACTACGCCCAGGTGGAATCCGGCCGCAAGACCATCGAAGTCCGGGTGCGCACACCCCGGATGACGGACGTCGCGGTCGGCGACGTGCTCGTATTCCACGGCGAGGACTCCGGCCGCGAACTCGACGTAAGGGTCGCGCGGATCACGCCGCACGCCTCGTTCGCCGAGCTGCTCGCCGCGGAGGACACCTCCCGCATCGACCCTGACGCCACAGAGGCCGAGCAGCTCGCCAACCTGCGCCGCATCTACCCACCAGAGAAGGAGGCCCTGGGACCGCTCGCGATCGAGTTCGACCATCGGCCGGCACTCGCGGGGCAGCCGATGCCCGTGTCCCCCGAGGCATACGTACAGACCTTTCCGCACCACACGGTGTACAGCTGCTTCTACGTACGCGACGACCGCGATCGGCCCGTCATGCTGCGTTCGGTGTACGGCGGTCGACCCTGGCAGTTTCCAGGCGGGAACAGTGACGCCGGCGAGGATCCCCTGCAGACCGCGCGCCGCGAAACGGCCGAGGAAACCGGGCTCGAGCTCGGCCAGGGCCAACCCCGTCTGCTGCTCACGCACTACCTGCACCCCGGGCCCCGCTGGCCCATGGGCAAGATCGGCTTCATCTTCGACGGCGGCAGCCTCAGCCCTGAACAGCTGCGGCAGATTCGCGTCGACCCGGCAGAGCACGACATGTGGGCGATCCACGGCCTCGACGAGTGGCGACCTCTGCTGGCCGAGGGAGCGTTCGCCCGCCTGGAGGCCATCGAACGGGCCCGCACCGGCAGCGGCCCGCAGGACCTCGTCACCGATCACACCTAACCCCGGCCCTCCCCTTTGGAGTTCTCATGTCCGTCGAGGCGTCCCCCAACCCCGAGACCTGGACTGCCTATGGCCAGTTTCAGCTCGACCGGTCCTACATGCCGCCGGCACCTGAACAGCTGCGATGGGGCTTCTGGGACGGTGTCGGCCCCGGCGACGACGTCCTCGGCCCCCTGGCCGGAAAACGGGTCCTGGACATCGGCTCCGGCGCCGTCCACATCGCACAAGTCCACGGCGCACTCGTCGACGCGGTCGAACTCTCGCCCACCCAACACCGCCGCGCCACCGGACACTTCGGCGACGTACCCGGCGTCCGGTTCCTGCACGCGGACGTGATCGAGCACCTTCAGCAGGCTCAGCCGTACGACGCGACGTACGGCATCTGCACACTCGCCGGAATCGACCCCCACATCTCACTGCCCGCGCTGCGCGACGGACTACTCCCCGGAGCCCCGCTCGTCTTCTCCGTTCTGCACACCAACTGGCACGGCCATGGCCCCTCCGACACCGTGGCTCCACGCGCGGAGACGGTCGGGCTCAAGGGCATGGACCCGCTGCCGCTGCAGACCTGGGTGCTCACCGCCCAGGTGTGGGAAGACCTCCTGACGGACTACGGATTCACGGTGGAGGCCATCACCCAGCTCCACGCACCCGACCCGGACAACCCCGTCACCTGCCAGCTCATCCAGGCCCGGCGCAGGACCGTCCTACCTGCGCGGATCACCAGCCGCCCCCGCAGCCGACGCCCGCCCGTCCCGCACGCCGCGATCGGCGTGGGCGCCATCGTCCTCGGCGACCGCGGTCTGCTCCTGGGCCGCCACCGCCGCGGCACTCTCGAACTCCCCGGCGGATCTCTTGAGATCGGCGAACCCCTGGAGAAGACGGTCGTGCGCGAGCTGGCCGAGGAGACCGGCCTGTCCGCGCGCCCCGAAGACGTCACCCTCCTGGGCACCCTCGTCGATCACGCCGGCGACGTCGTACGCGTCACCGTGGGCGCCCTCGTCACCACCTGGCAGGGCGAACCCACCACCCAGCCAGACGAGAGCGTCGGCGACTGGGCCTGGTGGCCGCTCGACGAGCTGCCCGACGGTCTCTTCGAGTGCAGCGCACAGATCCTCACCGCCTGGCGCCCCGACCTGCCCATCGACCACCCCCCGGCCCACTTCACTCCCTACGACAGCCGAACGGCACCGTCATCCGCTCCAGAAAGCGCAGGTGCATGAACTCGCCCCCGCGTACGACCTTGTGGCGGCACCGCGACTTCCGCCTCTAGGACAGATCTTCGCCGTCGGAGCCGCCGACGAGACCGGCACACTGCGCGCCATGGCCATCTCGGCCTGCCCGTGGCCCGCCACCTCGACGACGGCGCCACCCTCGAAGTCACCCGGACCGCCAGCGACGGCGCACGCAACGCCAACTCCCTGCTGTACGGAGCGTCGTGACGCGCGGCGAAAGCCCTCGGATACCGGCGCTTGATCACCCAGGAGGGCGAGAGCGGCGCATCTCTGCGCGGCGCGGGCTGGCACCTGGTCGCCAGCCGTCCGCCCCGGGCCGGATGGCACACCCCTTCCCGCCCCCGGGCCGGTCACGGCAACGACCACGTCGCTCGCTTCCTGTGGCAAGCCCCCTGAACCGCATGCCTGGAGACGACCTGCACACCTACGAACCCACCGACCTCGACGACATGTCCCCGCGCCAAGCCGTTGATGCCGTGACGGCGGACATCCGCGACCACTAGGTTGATGGCTGAGCAAGTGGCTGCACTGCTTCACTTCTTTGCCTTTGCTGCCCTCGCCCAGGGCACCCCGGTACACGAGGTATCCCGCTGCTGCGGCCGATGATCGCTCAGGCCACAGCCGATGTGTGCGGTCACCCATCCCTGATTCTTGGACCGGTGCCGGTCAGACGGGCAGGCCGCTCTGCGGCCGTGTCGTCGACATGTGCGGCGAAGCCGGCGCTCCGGCAGGCGGTCGCCGAGCCCCACTATCGGAAGGCTCTGACAATGCGGCCCTGGCCGTATTGGGTTTGCGCCAGCTTTCACATCGCACCGAGTTCGTTTCCAGTCACCCCTTCGTGCCAACTGGGTCAGTGCACCAGGTCAGGGGTGGGTTCCGGCATGAAGTGAGCCGGTGGCTTTTAGGCCGAAAATGCCGCTTGCCCTCACACGGTGTCAGTGGGCGGGTTCATCATCATCTGCCATGACGCAGGAACCATCACAGGCCGGGAGACGACCGTCCATGGCGGGGTCGCGTGCAGGGGGCCCAACGGAAAAGCTCGTCGGCGATCTGACCACGACCGCCTTGCGAGCGGCCCGCGCCTTTGCCACCCGGCATGAGGAGCCTGCCGCATGGCGCGAGGTGTCACGGATGCACGGAGTGTTCCTCAGCCTGCTCCCTCCTGCGGCAGCTCCCCCGACGCCCTCAGGCTTGATTGCCGCCTTGCGACACCCCATGCGGGCATGGGTCCCCCTGCCATGGGATCTCGTTCCAAGCGAGCTCGGCTCGTTCAGCATCCTGGGCCAGGATGACCTGCTGACCGGCGAGGCCATCGAGTACGGATCCGACTACAGCGAGGCCCTCTTCGAGAACCACGAAGCAGGGATCGACTGGGTGCCACGGTGGGCTCAACAGACCTTTGAGAAGGTCGAGCGCTCCGTCTATCTGGTTCTCTCGTCCGCGGGACAGAACGAGTACGTCGCCACACGGCAGATGCTGATCGAGGTGCCAGCAGGCACCGTTGAGCAGGTGAGCGACGAACTGCACGAGCGCGGAGCCCTGCACACCGAGGCATACGAACCGCTGCCGCCTGATCGACAGTTCGTCTCCGGACAGGATGCCTGGTACGTGCCCTGCCCGGTATGCCGGTGGCCGATGCACGTGCGCGGCTCTCTGCTGGCGTGCCGGTATCCGCAGCATGTCGGACAGTTCACCATCACGCAGGAGCACGACATTGACGGGGCGCCGCGTGTGCGCGGACCCTTGCCCGCCATCGCAGCCCCTTCAGCCGAGGCAGTGTGTCTACACGAAGCCATCTGGCGCTACATCACGATTCCCGGCATCACCGAGGTGTCACTGATGGACTGGCTGGCCGAGCAGGCTGGCATCGACGTCGACGCGATCACGAAGTGGCCGCACAAGGACCGGTGGGACATCAGCGTCCGGGCTGGCAGCAGCGTCTTCGAGGTGGACCTCAAGGACACCAGGTCCCCGTCCCAGATCGTCGCCAGGCCGCCGCGCGCCCGGCACGTGGTCGTGCCCGACTACCGGTCCTGGCAGGTCGCGCAGCTGCGCCGGTCCCTGCCGGCCGGGCGCTACGAGGTCCGGACCGTCCGCGCGTTCAAAACCCTTGTCGGCAAGGCTCTCAAGGAGGCGCAGTGAACGGTCGCCCTTTTGCCACGATGAGCGTGCAGCGCTTGAGCACTGTGGCCGCGCTCGCCTTGGCCGCCCGGCTGTTTCCCGACCGCAGTGACAACTCCTTCCGGCACGCGACTGCGATCCGGGACGCGCACTTCCTTGTCTCCGGGCACACGCATTTGTGGAACGGCTATCCCGATCTGTCGTCTGAGGACACGCGGCGAGTCACCCGGCTCCTGCTGCACCGCACCGGGCGGCTGGCGATCCTGAGCGCCTTTCGTCGCGCCGTCGAGGAGCTGTTCAACTCGACCGAGATTCCGGAGGGGTTCGCTCTCCTGGATGACGAGCTCTACCTGGTGACTGAGTCGGTCCACCAGCAGCTTGCCGCGCTGGTGGATGAGATCCTGGAGGTCCTGGATGACCGTGCCGCCTCGCTCGACGAGGGGCGCAGCCGCCCGCTGGCCTTTGAGGGGCATTTCCGTATCGGCACGCAGATCCCGGATCCGAGTCGGCCAGGCAACGGGGTCATCCAGGCCCACTACATCCTCGATGTGCCCCACGTCGAGACGCCGTTGCCGGACTTCGGCAAGCCTCGCGAGTGCCCCATGCTGTCCGTGCGGGTTGAGGCCCTTCGGTCGATTGCCGAATCGCTGGATCGAGCCTTCGGCCAAAGCCACCGACGTCAGAGTCTGGACCGGCTCTTCCAGTACATCCGTCACGCCGACGGCTCCTTACTCACCGAAAAGGACCTAGTGCTCAACGCCGGCCTCATCAGGGTGCTCAGCGCGTGCACCGGCTCCGGCAAGAGTGTTCTGGCGAAGTTGTTGGCCGAATGGGGGGTCCTGAACGGCTATGTGACCGGGATCGTGGTGCCACGCAATGACAGCGTGCTCGCCTTCACCCACGCACTACGCGTGGAACTCAAAGAGCTGGGTCGCACTGACGCGGTGGTTGTGCCGCTGATCTCACCGAACAGCATGCAGGCAGAGGCGGAGAAGGCCGCCCGCAGTCACCTGGAGGAGGGCCGGCTCGATGAGGCGGATCAGGCGTTTTCCGAGTTCTCCTACGGCTGCGGCATGCAGGCGAGGTCCACCAACACCCAGGACGTCGACCTGTGGCAGCCCGGGCGCGAGCGCTGCTCGGACTTCGAAGGTATCGACGCGGACACCGGCGAGGTCCGTCGCCACCGCTGCCCCTGGTACGCCCACTGCGGCAAACACCGCCACCAGTTGGCACTCGACAGCGCGAGCATTATCGTCACCAACCACATCAACCTCATGTCCGGCCGCCTCCATGTCCCGGTGCTGGCCGAGGGGAGGCTGCGCAACCACATGAGCGTCGAGGAGGCACTGCTGCGCCTCACCCATCTCCTGCTCATCGACGAGGCAGACGCCTTCCAGGCCACCGGATTCGCCAAGAGCGCCCACCACGTCACCCTCGCGCGCTATGGCAGCAGGCAGCCCAGTGCCCTGCAAGAGCTTCACGACCAGTTCAGCGTCCGGGCCGGCGCATTGATGTACGAGCTCGAGCGCTACATCCACCCCAAGATCACCCAGGCGCGATTCTTGTCGGAGAGCTACGTGAGCAACGCAGCCAACGGACGCATCGCCCAACGCGGCCCCAACGAACGCAACCGCCAGCAACTCGCGCGCCGCCGATTGATCATCCCGCGCCGTTGGGATGCCTGGTGCACCGCGCGTCTGTGGCGCACTCCGGAGGATTCCTCACCCACTCACGAACAGATCGATACTTTCCGCAAGCTGTTCAACCCGAGCGAGGAAGCCCAGCTCACCGAGGCGACCGTCCCGGCCATCCCCGGCCTCGATGACAGCAGCCAGGACCATCTGACCCGGCTGCGCAGCGAACTGCTCGACACCACAGCCTTGCGCGAGGGCGCCGATCCCGTCTTCGACGGCGCGCACGCACGGATCTCCGCTGCCACAACCTCACTGCTGGACCCGGCACTTGACGATGACGACCGTGAACTCCTGGTCGACCTCCTGGTGCGACGGGCCTACCTGGAGCAGATCCGAGCCCAAATCGAATACGTGACCCGCTTCGGCACTTCCCTGAAGGCATCCGGTATCACCGCGGCCAACCAGCTGGCCGAGATGCTCGACGACAACAAGCAATGGCACGCCGCCCCGTACGGCCCGCTGGGCGCACCCGTCTTCGGCTTCACCGCCATCCACGACATCGAGGACAAGCATCGCACCGAACTCGCCCTGACCTCCTTTGCCGGCGATCCTCACGCCTACACCGCCCAGCTCGGCGACACCACCGCGCTGGCACTGTGCGGGCAACGCCGCATTGTGCTGGGACTCTCGGCGACTGCGCACATGCCCGGCGGCACCATGCACCACCTCATCACTCCACCGACCTGGTACGTGCCCGATGACATCACCGGCTCCCTGGTACTGAAGTCGCTGCCCCTGGTGGACGAGCGCAACAATCCCATCCGGATCTCCGGTACATCAGACATCCACCGGGACCAGGCCCACCAGCAGATGGGCCGCGCCCTGTGGTCCCACATCGTGCAGCATCTGAAGAAGCTGGGCAGCCGGGCGAGCACCGCGCACCGGGCCCGCATCCTCGTCGCCTGCACCTCCTACGTCGGCGCCGGGCAGCTCGCCGAAGGCATGATTTCCGCCGGCGCGGACCCGGACAGCATTGCCGTCGCCGCCCGCGTCGAGAGCGAGAGCGCCGTACCGGCGCACTTCCGGCGACGCCCCGCCTGGCATGAGATCCCCTCGGATGCTCTGGAACGCTTCCCCCACCACAACAGTGCCAAGATCCTCATCGCACCGCTCGCCATTGCCGAACGCGGACTGAACATGGTCGACCACAACGGGCGCTCCCTGGTCGGCGAAGTCATCCTCGCCGTCCGCCCGATCCCGCTGATGGACGAACCCGCCCAGCTCCTCGCGCTCATCTCCAGCCGCGCCTACAGCGCCCTGAACCGCTCGCAAGATCCCGCCGAAATGCTGCGCGAACTCTCCCGCACCTCCAGCGCAGTCCACGAAGAGCTCTTCCGCAGCCACCATTTCTTCCAGTCCCTGCCCAACCAGGTGCGCCTGTCGATCGTCGCCGAAATGCTCATCGGCATCATCCAGCTCGGCGGCCGCGTACGGCGAGGCGGCGACCAAGGCGTCCTCTACCTCGCCGACCACGCCTTCCACAACACCGCAAGCGGCAGCGACCTGCCGCGACTCATCCGAGAACTGCGCCACGGCTGGGCCAAGACCGGGCAGCTCGAACTCCTGCAGAACATCTACGGAAACACCCTCACCGCGATCTTCAACTTCGCCGACGAAAGGACCAACCACTGATGGCCGCCGGCCCCACCCGCCTCTACACCGCCGACTTCCCCCTCAGCCCTGAACTGATGGGACAGGTGTGGTTCTACCCGCTCACCCCCGAGTTCGAGGACTTGTGGGAAGTCTGCGAACGCCAGTGGGACCCCGACGAAGGCTTCCGCACCCCGCACGGTGCCCTGCGCGTGGCCCTGGGCACCGCCACCGGACGCATGATCGTCTTCACGATCTCGCGGCGACGCAGCGCCGGGCCCGACGAGGCACAGAGCCTGATCGTCGCCGACCGCCCCCTAGATGCCAAGCTCACCAAGCGCTGCTTCGACACGTGGCAGAAGCTGCACTTCCCCAACCACAAGCACCAACTCCTTAGCGAGCACATCGACTTCCACAATGCGACCTGCCGCCCCCTCACCGACGTCCTGCAGCGCGACGACGGCGGCTACATCACCGGGCCCTGGTGGTGGAAGGACGCCGCAGGCTGGGCCGCCATCCAGCAACTGGCAGCCCGCCCCATGACCGACCAGCAGCACCCCGACCAGCCAGCCACGTCCTTCCGAGTGGCGCTCGCCCACGACGCCAAACGACTCGTAGCCTGGGACTACCCCTACTACCGCACCATCTACCAGGGCCGAGCCAATGAACGCACCGGCTGGGCGATGGCCTACGTCTCGGTCACCGGAGAGACCCAACGCGGCCTGCCCGACCCCATCTTGCGCTTCGACTGCCACGTCACCCGCGTCGCCGACCACTGGCGCAACGTCAAAACCGTCATGCTCAAGCACCCCCAGTTCGACACCCTGCTGCGCGTCCCGGTCCGCCATCTCCCCCACACCGGCCCTGACGGCGAAAACATCACCGACAAGGACGGGCGCCTCACCTGGAAGACAACTTTCCGCGGACACACCGCGGCCATCGTCCAGGCGTGCGGCCTCCAACCCGTCACGTTGCCCGTCAACGCCGACGGCGCTCTCGACCGTGTCCGGGCGGTCTTCCGCAACAAGGGCAAGCACCTGGTCGGCAAGGGCATCGGCGCCTACTTCACCCTGCGCATGACCACCCACATCGCCGAGGCCCTCGGCGTCCAACCGATCATCTACGACGCCTCCCGCCACACCATCCCGGGCAAGAGCATCACCAGCGGCCCCATCCCCCGCGGCAAGCTGCCACAGGCCGTGGAGGCAGCCGGATGGAAGTCAGTGCGCCTGGTGGCGGTGTACTCCGCGGACAGCACCCCGCACCGGATCCTGCGTCAACTCCGGTCGGACTACGGGATTGCGACACCTGCCGCACTGGCCAACCGGGCAACGGCTTTCGATGGGCAGATCGTCGACGTCGCCCCCACCATCACACTGGAATTCCGGAAGATCCCCGAGCTGACCATGCACGGCCGCCATGACCGCGCAGCACTCATCCGCAGCCACAGCGCCCTCCAGGTCAGCGACCCTGACCAACTCATCGCCGTCATCTGCGAGACCACCTGGGACGGCAAGCCCGTCCCCCACGACGGCAAGCCCGCCACCCGCAAGGCACTCGGAGCCACCAGGATCGTCAGCCAGTTCCTCGTCAAGACCGACGCCTCGCCGCGCGAAGAGGACACCGACTTTCCCGCCAGTGCAGCCCTGCGCCACATCTTCCAGGACGCCGGCATCATCGACGACCGTCTTTCTCGTGCCATCTGCGCCACGCCCGAGGTGTCCATGGACGCGCCGTTGACAGAGCCCGTAACCGTGGTCGGCATCCACATGCGCCGACACGTCTACAAGCGAGTACGAGGCCAGGGCTACCGCAGCCCCAAACTCGTCGCCTGCCTCGTCGCGATGCACTTCACGCCCGACGCTCAAACCCCGCCGTACACCGAGATGTACCAAAACGGGCAATGGCTGCGCATCGCGGAGGGGCGTGCCCTCTTTCACTCCTCAGAGATCGGCAGCGAACGCTGGGGACGCAACGGCGACGGTGCTCGGGCCGTCCGAGACCACATCGAGACCGCCCTCGACAACCTCGTCCTGCCCGAGGGCAGCAACCGTGTCGTCCTCGTCCTGGACAAGGAAGGCAGCCGCAGCATCTACCCGGCCCTCGACGACAATCCCTTCCGCACCGCGCCGCACCCCGGACGCGGTCTCGCTCACGACGGCATCGACGTCGCCACCGTACGCATCGCCTTCGGACACCATGCAGCGCGGCCGGCAACCGTCTACCGCGACGGTGTCGACAACCTCACCACCATGAACCCCACCTACCGGCGCACTCTCATCTTCGAGAAGCATCACCCCCACGAGACCGTGTGGATGCTCACGCAACAATCACGCCAGCAAGCCGGAAACTCGCCCATGCTGCGCGAGGGCAACAAACGAACCCGCGACGACTTCAGCACCCTCACCTACAACCCCATGAACAAGGATCTCCACGCCACCAGCCGCATCGAGCTCACCGTCCCCACGCCAGGCAGCTGGCGCCCCGGCGACCTCGTCGCGTTCATCGCCCGGCAATGCGACCAGGCCGTCGCGTGGGATCACCGCACGCTACGTCCGGCCCCGCTCCATCTCGCTTACAAGACCGACCAGGACCATCCCGACTTCCGCAGTCACGATCCTGGTGACGGCGAGGCCCAAGATGACGAAGATGACCTTTCATAGCCATGCATGGACAGGGCCACCGCTTAGCGTCAGGAGCCCCTCAACGCCCCAGGGGCATTGCGTGATTGAGATTGGTCCGGTTCGCCGGTCTCGTGAGTGACGTGGCGTCATGTCTGTTGTGCAGCAAGGGGCTCGGGAGAGCAGAGCAGGCACGGTGCCGGTGATCATGTGGTTGTCGAGACCCATGAGAACCGAGCGAGACCGTGCCTGCCCGAACATCATCGCCCATCCCTTCCGCACTGGAGCAACTGGGCTCCCCGACTGGTCCCTTCACCTCAAGCGATGTCGCTGACCTGCGGCGTTTCCTGATCCTGGTCACCGATCCCCGCGATGCGCGAGGACTGCGGTATCCGGCCCTCGCGTTGCTGTGCGCAGCCGTCTCGGCGGTGCTGACCGGGGCTCGCTCGCTCATCGCGATCAGCGAGTGGATCACGGATGCCCCGCAGCATGTGCTGGGCGTCCTCGGTTTCGCTGCCGATCCACTTACCGGTCTGCGGCCGGTGCCGCACGCCGCAACCGTGCGCCGCCTGCTGCAGCGTGTGGACGGTGACGCGCTGGACGCGGCGATCAGCGCGTATCTGCAGGCCAGAAGGCCGCCTCCGGTCGAGCCGGAGGCGGAGGGAGGGCCGGTGCGACGGGTGATCGCGGTCGACGGCAAGGTGGTCCGCGGATCGCGAACCGCCACGGCCGCGGCGATCCAGCTGCTGGCGGCGATGGACCACCACGGCGTGGTCGTGGCCCAGCGGCAGGTCGCTTCGAAGAGCAACGAGATCCCCTCCTTCGCGCCGTTGCTGGACGGTCTCGAGCTGGAGAACACGGTGGTGACCGCCGACGCACTGCACACCCAGTACGACCACGGGGCTTATCTGACCAGCCGCGGCGCGCACTACGTGGCCGTCGTGAAGAAGAACCATCCGGGCCTGTATGCCCAGGTCAGGAAGCTGCCCTGGCGGGACATGCCGCTCGGGCACCGCACTCGCGACCATGCCCATCACCGCGACGAGATCCGCCGGCTCAAGGTCGCCGCGTTCAGCCACCTCGACTACCCCGGCGCCCGCCAGGCGATCCAAGTCGTCCGGAGGCGACGCGACTTGAGCACCGGGAAGCTGACCATCGAACGCGTCTACCTGATCACCAGCCTGAGCGTCTTCGACGCCACCTGTGCCGAGCTCGCCACCTGGATCAGAGGTCACTGGGGAATCGAGAACCTCCTGCACCACGTGCGGGACCGCACGTTCCGCGAGGACGCCTCCAAGGTCCGCACCGGCACCCTGCCCCGCGCCATGGCATCCCTGCGCAACCTCGCCATCAGCGTCTTCCGCCAGGACGGCCAGACCAACATCGCCGCCGCCCTCCGCCACACCGGCCGCGACTACCACCGGCCCCTACGAACCCTCGGCCTCACATGACGAACCCAGACAGATCTCGATCATGCAATGACCCTGCTCAACGCCCGGCCACACTCATGTAGGCAATAGTGCGCCTGGCCAGCACAACCAAACACCTGACGTCCAATCAGAACGAGCTTAAAATGAGCGTCACGAGCGCCATTTCAGCGTCAAGATATCGCCCGTAACGCCCACACCGAACATAATGCGCACGAGCAAAACCGCATTTCAGGAGCCCTTAGCTGCCGATTCAGAGATCGCGAGGCACTCCACATGATGGGTCTGCCGGGGACTGTCACGGAACCGCCTGGACACCCTCTACAGCCTGGTATCTCATAGCGGGACCGTACTCGTCAGGCGAGGTCAGCTGCATCAGATCTGATCGACCCAGCCTATTCACGGCAGCACGAAGGTCACGCTATGCCTCGCCCGTGTCACTGCGACGTAGAACTTCGCCTGCTCATTGAGGACGTTGAAGTCGCGGTTCTTGTAGTAGGTGATCATGGGCTTCGTCGGGAAGATGAGCACCCGGTCGTAGGTGCTGCCCTTCGAGGCACCCATGTTTATCGCCTCAAGATCGCCCGTCTTGGTACGCCGGTCCCACCGCAATACGACCGGCGAGTACTGCGCTACGTACCCCGGCACGTCCGACCCTCGGATGTCGAAGATGCCGTCATGCCCTGTCAGTTCCGCGTTCTTCGAGATGGTGCGGGGCAGCTTCGGGTAAAGGTCGTCTGCGAAGTCGCAGATTGCCTGGTTGCAGCGGAAACTCTCCACACGGCTGTCGATGACGCAGACGTCCGCGCGCTCGTTGAACCAGTCGACGATGGCGCTTCCCCGGTACCGCCTGTTCCTCGCGGCGGTATTGGTCGCGAACGTCGCCTGTCGGGGGTCACCCACCATCGTGAGACCGACAGGCGACTTCATCAGAGCGTCCAGTAGATCGAGGTCGTACCCTGCCATATCTTGGATTTCGTCGACGTAGATGTGGTCGTACATCCCCGTAAGGCGGTCCACGACCCTGCCACCACTTCGCTCGTTGGCCTCGTGCGCCAAGGCCGCGACCTCATTGCGATACACGGCGCCAGCGGTATCGAGGTAGTACTGCTTCGGCTTGTCCTTGCGGGTGAACCGGGCCCGCTGCCCCAGGAAGTTAAGGCCACACATCAGGCCGGTCTCGCCCAGGACGCAACTCTGGTAAGGGCGAGCGCACTGGTTCATCAGGAAGGTGAACCAGCCCATGACCGTGACGTGACTCGGCAGGATGCCGGTGCCTTCGCTCAGCCTGTTCACGATCTGGCTGAGGTTCTCATTGGTGTAGGTCGTCACAAGGACCCGCTTCGTCGGGTCACCGAGGACCCGGTCGATAATGTGCTGGGTCTTGCGCGAGCCGGCCGCCGCGATGATGGCCTGGTTGTTAAGAGACCGCATCGATGGCCTCCGTGATGTACGACGGCATCGTGATGGTCTGGTCGCTCTCGAAGATAGCCAGCGCGCAGTCAGTCTTGTGCTTGCTCATGTAGTCGAGCAGGGCGGTGTCAGTCCTGTGGCTCTGTCCGAGGACGGCGTTCAGATCAGTGAGTCCGTTCACCTTGAACAGCTGCGGCTCCAGGGTCTTGTACGTCGCGTCCTCGCCGACGTGGACACTGATGTTGGGTTGAGCGGTATACCGGCTGTACTGCTGCTGTACATCCCGGACGTCGTTCCCGTCGTTGTCCGTAACAACGGCGACGATGTTCTGCGGCAGCAGCATCGCGATATCAAGGAACCGCTTGAAGGAGAGCCCGCGGACGTTGATGACGTCGATGCCACTCTCAGCTGGAAGCTTGCCGCCATGCGTGTCCATGTGGGCTCGCTGGATGACCAGTTCATCCGACGGGCCCTCGACGAGGATCGACCGCTTCGCTAGTACTAGACGGAGGGTGTCGTATCCCGAAAGCTTCCGGAAGTAATCCTGCGTGCCGGCTGGAAGGCGATCAAGGCGGACGCCTGCGGAGGAGGACAGCAGGACGAGCTTCTCCAGTCCGAGCTTGTTCAGCACGAAGGAGCTGTGCGTGGTGATGAAGACCTGACGGTCCTTGCACTTATCGCTGATCTTGCGGATCAGCTTGCCCAGGTTCGGGAACGAGAGGTGGTTCTCCGGCTCTTCGACGAGCACAATATGCGCGTCATCGACCTTCTTATTGAGGGCTAACAGGATTTTGAGTGTGCTCTGCTCGCCCTTGCCGACGAACTGGTAGGGAAGATCGTCCAGGTGCGGCACAATGCCACTTTCCCAGCTCGACTTCTGCGAGACGTCGATGTTCAGAGTCAGCTCGCGGTCACTGACGTCGTTCGGGGCGCCTCGCAGGTCCCCATTGATCCTTGCGATCGAAGCATCTTCTGCGAAGGTCTCCCGAAGACTGCGGTACGCCCGCGCCAGTTTCACGCGCTCGTCTGCGTCCAGATAGTCATTCAAGATGTGTCGCATGTAGTAGTCGACACCGCTTTGCAGGTGGATGGTGGCAGCATCGATCAAGGAAGCGGTAGCCGGGATACTGCGGAACGTGACCCCGTTCCCGTCAAATGAAAGCCATTCAACCTTGTAGTACTCAGTGGGGATCAGTCGGACCTTGTCAGGCCGCTTGATGAACTCCTTGTACTCCGCCTCGTAGTCCGAGTTCAAAGCGACTCGGATACGGACGCCAGGTTCATCTACCTTCAGGAGGTTGTTAGTCCCCTTGAGGCCAGCCGTCTCGGAGGACGCTTCCAGGAAGAGGTCGATGATGATTTCAGGAGGCACAACCGGGCGCCCGACCTCCAACGCTGCGATCCACTCAGCAACGGCATCTTGGTGGAACAAATACGGCGACAGGTCCTGGTAAAGCGGGCGCCCGCGCAGCTTACCGGTCAGGCCGAGCTCGATAGCATCCAGAATCGTCGACTTACCCGCGTCGTTGTCCCCCACCAAAATGTTCATCTTGGGGTCGAAGTCGAGAGTAAAGTCCCGGAATATTCGGTAGTTGCGAATGACGATCTTGGAAAGCATGTACCCCCTGGTACGAAACTTCCTTCGCGCGAAGGCCAGTGCCGAATTAGGTCAGTGGCACCTAGCTCCCCACGAGGCCCCACTACACCCTCTCGAACAAGCAGCACGGGAGCATAGCAGGTGTCACGCTAGCTTCAGGAAGAAGGCGACTTAGTCGAACAAGCTCTCTATTTATGGGTCGCCCCTCCGGTTGGGATCTTCTCCGTCGCCATTTGACTGATGGGTGACCGCAGTAGCCGTAGCTGACAAAATTGACGCACCGGTAACAATAAGCGCCTGCAAATATCGGTAGAGGCGCTAAGATCACGGATTCCACGCCGACATCGAGTGACAGACCGCCGATGGGCACGCGCGCCTCGATGTACGTATCAACGGCGCCTACGGCATCGTCCTGGGCTACGAGATTGTGGAGTTCCTCAGCCGGGTCTCCCGCGTACTCCGGAATTTGGCCGACTCGGCTGACCACGCGGCGAAGATGGTGCGGAAAGCAGACGCGGCACGGCGAAGCTGAACCGGCACACCCAGGTAGGCCAGCAGATGTGCTTTCCGTGGCTAGCTAAGGGCTTGCAGATCATTAACACGTCGTCTTGATCTTGTTGCTGGGCTCGCCGGTTTGGGCGAGGACCCGAGCTCGGAGGGCCGCGAGGACGACGGGTGGTGCCGTCGCGGGTGGGATGACGATGCCGTGTGCCTCGAGCAGTCTCCTGTTCTTCAGGAGGGTGCGGTGCATCGCGGTGCGGCTGCTGCCGAATAGTACGGCGAGAGGTTCCGCGGCCAGGGCGACCCGCAGATGGAGCACGGTGGCCAGGACCTGTTCGGGGAAGGCGAGCCGGGGCGGACGGCCGCGCCGGGCATCGCCGTCGGGGGTCAAAGTCCTGGTGAGGGCGTCCAGTTGTTGCCGGGACATGCCGGTCAGGGCGGGATCGGACAGCAGGGCCTGCTCCCACTGCGGGGCCGGCGCATGCGGAGCCCGGGCCACCGGGACGGCAGGGCAGGGCTGCGGGTGCAGGGCATAGTTCCAGTCGCCATGGAATGCGTGCCGGGTCAGCGGCAGTGCCGCCATCTGGGCGTCACCGATGCGGACTCCGGTGGGATAGGTGTTGGTGTCGAGTGCGGCACTCACGCGCAGCCCGGTGCGGGTGGTGGTCGCAGCGATGGACTGGACGATGACTTCGTGGCTGGTCAGCGGGCGGCCCCGCCAGTTCATGGTGATGTGCGAGAACAGCCGGTGCTCGATCTTGTTCCACTTCGATGTGCCCGGCGGCAGATGACACACGGTGATGGTCAGTCCCGTTTCGGCAGCGAGCCGGGCCAGTTGCAGTTTCCAGGCTCGGGTGCGGTAGCCGTTGGAGCCGCCCGCGTCAGCGGTGATCAGCAGTCGTGCCGCCTGCGGGTAGGCAGCCCGGCCCTGGCCGTGCCACCAGCGGCGGATCGACTCGACCGCGAACGCGGCGGTGTCGTGATCGGTGCCGACGTTGACCCAGCCGGTGTCCGCCGCCAGATCGTAGATCCCGTAGGGGACGGCCTTGCCCAGCTGCGGGTCGGCGAAGTCATGCACGTTCACCGGCACCGGCTCACCCGACGGCCGCCACTGGCGGCCGTTGTTCTTGAACTCGCCGACGAGCTCTTTCTTCTTGGTATCCACGCTGATGACCGGCTGGCCGGCGTCCCGGTGCTCGCGGGCCTGCTCGTTGAGATAGCGGAACTGGGCATCCCGGTCCGGGTGCTGGCTGCCCTCGATTGTCTTGGCATTGGCCTGCAGGCTGAGCCCCTCCTCCCGCAGCAGGTTGGCGACGGTGTCGGCACTGACGCGGTGCCCGGCTCGGGTCAGCTCCCGCGCAAGCGTGCGGGTGGACTTCACCGTCCACCGCAGCGGCGACATCGGGTCACCCCGCACATCCGGCTCAACCAGCGCCAACAGTGCCGGCCGCAGCCCTGGATTCAGATCCGCGACCCGCTTGCGGCCCCCGCCGGGACGCCGCACCCGACCCAGAGGCTCCTCACCCGCCTCCAGCTCGAACACGCCCTTGCGGACCGTCGTCTCGCTGACCGCAGCGGCCTGTGCCACCGCCCGGACACCGCCGTGCCCCAGGCCCCGGGCCTCCGCAGCCATCAACAACCGCCGCTGCCGCTCGTCCAGCTGCGGGAGCAACACCGCGAACTTCACGGCGAGTTGGTCACGAGTCTCATCCGGGATGCGCATACCACACCAACGAGCCTCAGGGCGGGAAGCAACACCTTGATTCCCTGCAAGCCCTTAGGCCCCGGCCGAAGGTGTGGCAGGCGGCCGTCGGCTGCCCGGGGCAACGGCATCCCGACCAGCGCCCGACACAGCCGAGCGACATCGATCCGGCCGTGGTTCAGCCCTGAGTAGAGGGCACGTGTCCACGCCGGTCCACGAGCGTGCGGACCGGACCGTCCGTGCACAGCAACGCGTCGCACAGCTCGGACAGGGCATCGCCGCGCGAAAGCAGGCAGGAGTACAACTCGGTCCGGAACGCCATCACCGCCGCGAACGCGTCCCGTTGAACCCCGTGCTCAACCCGTTACGCGGTCTGGCCTTTACGCGCCGCGCCGACCTCTCCTCGCAGGATCAGGCCCCGGCCTCCCGGACACACCTTGAACAGGGGCAAAACCCTGAACAAATTCGAGCCACGCTCGACGGCGGATTAAAACGTCAAGCGCAGCTCCGAGCCGCGCTCCACACGGTGGTCCCTCGCGCCCCCGATGTCAGTGCTGCGGGATAGCGTCCTCATCACGCTGAGGTGAGGGGAGAACCATGGCGAGGAACGCCCGGGCCGAGCAGCTGCGGGAGCACGGCCGGTCCGTGCTGGAGGGGGCTCGGTCGGAGCAAGTCCTGCGCATGGCACGGCAGGTGAACGCCGTGTCGTACACGAGCGCACGGGAGTACGCCGGCCGCTCGCTCTTCGAGTTGCTGCAGAACGGCTACGACGCGCATCCGAGGAACCGCCGCGACGGACGGGTCCACCTCCTGCTGGACGAGGCGGAGGGCGAGTGGGGGACGTTGTACGTCGCCAACGGCGGCACGCCCTTCACCTGGCGGGACGTCGAGCGGGTCTGCGAGCTCGCACAGAGCTCGAAGGAAGTCGGCGAGGGCATCGGGAACAAGGGCGTCGGGTTCCGCAGCATCCTGCTGATCAGCGAGGCACCCGAGATCTACAGCGCAGACCCCGACAGCCCGCTCGGCCCGGAATTGGACGGGTACTGCTTCCGCTTCGCGCAGAAGGTCGACGTGGAGGAGTTCCTCGCCGGTGAGGACAACGCCCACGAGGTGGCCGCCAAGTATCCACCGCTCCAGGCGCCCCTGCCGCTGGACGATGTGCCCGCGACCTGTCGGCAGCTCGCCGCCCAGGGGTACGTAACCATCGTCCGGCTGCCCTTGCTGAGCGAGGCCGCCCGGGCCGAGGTCCGGCTGCGGATGCGCGAGCTCGCGGAGGCGAAGGTACCCGTGATGCTGTTCCTCGACCGGCTCGCTGGCCTGACGCTGGAACGACGGGCCGCCGGTGGCGAGGCAGGCGAGTTGGACGACCGCCACGAGGCGCACGAGCGGCACGAACTGACCCGCTCCGAGAAGCGCTTCGCGGTTGCGCAGGACGGCGCCGGGCACAGACTCCCCGTCTCCTGCGCGACCGTGGACCTGGGGCCGTCCGGCACCTTTCTCGTAGCCCGGGGCACCGTGGAGAAGGAACGGCTGAACAGCACCCTCGCCGAGGCCGTGGGTTCCGGGCTCCTCGACGACACGTGGCAGGAGTGGAAGCGGTCCGCCGTCGTCGAGGTCGCGCTCCCGCTGCCCGCCCCGCGCCGACCGCGACGCGGGCAGATCTACACCTTCCTGCCGATGGGCGAGGACCAGGCCGCGCCGTTCCCGGGACACGTGAACGCCCCGTTCTTCACCAAGTTCGACCGCACCGGGCTTCCCTCCGACAACCCCCTCAACGTGCTGCTGCTCGACGCGGTCGCCGAGACCTGTCTGGCGGCCGCCGCGGCGCTGCGCACCGTGCCCGAGCCGTCAATGCGGCAGCTGGCCGCGGACCTGATGAGCTGGGAGAGTGAGAAGGGCTCGGCGGGGCGGCTCCGCGCGGCGGCTCTGCGCGTGCACGGGAGCGAACTCGCCGACGTACCGCTCGTGCCCGTCCTCGCCGCGAACGGCGCCCCGCCGGAGACGAGCTGGGCCCCGCCCCGGGGCGCGGTCCTGTGGCCGAACCTCGACCTGACCGTTCTCACGGCACACCGCGCGCACGAGGCCGGGATCGTGGTGGCGGACCCCGAGATCGGCGGCGACCGGCTGAAACGGCTGGCCACTCTGTGCAAGGCCCTCGCGTGCCCGTGGGAGCCGGGCCCGGAGATCCTCGCCGCGTACGTGGAACGGATCGTCGGGGGCCTTCCCCTCCCCCGGCCCGGTGAGTCCCCCGAGCAGTGGAGCGCGCTCTACAAGGACCTGGCCGCCCTCTTCGAAGACGACGGGCACGTCCTGCACGGCAGGCAGTTGCTGCTCGCGGAGGACTGCACACTGCGGCACACCAACCGTCCCCTCGACAGGGCGGGTACGGGCACAAGCACGCGTGCACAGGGCAAGCCGAGCGGTCAGGGTGCCCGCCGCGAGGCGTTCTTCCAGCCGGTGCGTACGGAGGCGAACCAGACCGAGGCCCCGTCCGTCCCCGCCCTGCTCGGCAAGCGGTTGTTCTCCCTACACCCGGGGCTGGTCTGGAAGGACCGCGGCGAGCGTACGCGCGGGCGGGCCGCCCGCGCCTTCCTCGAGCAGGAGGGGCTCGTCCGGCCGTACGACACGAGGGGCCTGCTGGACCATGTACGGCAGGCGCTCAGCGCGAGCACCGATCTCCGACTGCGGCTCCAGACCCTGCGGTTCGTCTTCCGGCTGTGGCAGCCGCGGCGTTCGCTGGGCGGGACGGAGATCTCCACGCTCGGCCTGTACGTACCGTCGGCGGACGGCCGGCTGATCAGGGCGAGCGGCGCCGTCTTCGGCCGGGGCTGGGGCCGCACGTCCGTCGGTGAGGACCTGGCGGCGGTGGTCGCCGCCGGGCAGGACGTGTCGAAGAGCCTCAAGGCGATCGCCGGACGCCTCCTCGCCGCGCCCGAGGAGTTCGCCAAGCGGGGCGAGACTGAGGAGTGGCGGGCGTTCCTGCTGGAGGCTGGGGTGGCCGACGGGCTGGTCCCGGTCAGATCCCCCAACGCCTTGAGCCGGGTAGACCAAGGCCGGGAGCTCACCGCTCGGCAGCTGGTCCGCATGGCGAAGGTGTCTGCCGAGGTGCAGGAGCAGTGGGAGCCGTACGTCCGCAACTGGTCCGGTGCCTACTACCCCCGGACGCCGTACCGGGGAACCCCCGCCTGGCAGCTCCCCGGCCAGGACGTCGTCGGACGCCTCGACCAGGAGGCCCGGCTGGCGTACGCACGGCTCGTCCTGCACGGCCTGGCCAGCTGGAACGACACGAGGTTCACCAGCGTCTGGACCAGTGCCGGCAGCCAGAATTCCCCGGACACGGAACAGGTCCCGACCCCGCTCGGAGCCTTCGTCCGGGAGCAGCCGTGGCTCCCGGTGCGGGGCCGCGACCGGGCCGTCCGGTTCGTCCGGCCGGCCGACGCCTGGCACTGCCCGCCCGGGCTGGAGGAGGAGCCCTCGTACGCGCCGACCGTCGACCATCGGCTGCGCCACCTCCTGGAACGCGGGAAGGCGGGCGACCGCCTGCGGGAAATGCGGCTGCCGACCTGGGACGACCCCCAGGACAGCGACCGCCTCATCGCCGCGCTGGGACGGCTCGCGGCGGAGGGCGCGCTGGGGGCCGAGGACCGGCCCGCCGCGCAGCGCGCCAACGAACGTGCCTGGAGGCACCTCGTACGGCGGCCCCGTCCTGCACTGCCCGAGGGCGCCAGTCTGCTCGCTGAGTCCGAGGACCGGCTGATCAGCGTACCGTTGTCCGCCCTGGACGGCGGGCAGAGCCATGGCGATGGTGATGCCACGACCGTGCTCTACGTCAGCGGTGAACGCGACGGCCTGACGGCCCTGCTGGTACGGGAGATGGCGCGCCCCCTACTCACCCTTCCCGGTGTCTCGGCGGAGGCCGCCGAGCTGCTGGCGGCCGAACACCCCGCCACCGTCCGGCACACCGACGACCTGACGTTCACGGTGACCGTGGACGGCGCACGGGTGGACCACGCGGCCATGGGAGAGCCACTGGTCCAGCAGCTGCCCTGGCTCACGCTGGCCGTGGGCGTCCTCTGCGACCACCTGGCGCGCGGCCCCCGGGCGAGCGAGGCCGAGCTGAGCGAGCTGACGTCCCTGGTCCGGAGCGTACGTCTGCACCGTTACCGCTCCTGGGACATCGAGCTCGACGGCCGGCCCGTGACGTTGCCGGGCCGCCTCGGCGGAGTGCTGCCGCTGCCCGATCCGAAGCATCCGCTCGTCCTCTCCCCGGCAGGCGAGCCGGGCTGGCCCGAGACCACCCGCATCGTGGTGGCGCTCGCCGAGCTGCTGGGACGGCGGGAGTTCGGCGACCGGCTGCGCCTCGCCGCCCACCAGCTCGCCTCCCGCCACGCCGACCTGCGCGACCCGGGCCAGGAGGAACTCGCCGACGCCCTGGAAGTCACGGTCCACCAGGTCGAGGAGACGAGCCGCCGGATCGACGGGGCCATCGGCGTGGTCCTAGAGCGCTGCCGGCCCTTCCTCGTTCACCTGCTCGGCACGGAGGCGGCGAACTCGCTGTTCCTGCCGCCGCCGGGCGACACCCGGGAGTTCCAGGCTCACCTCGAGGAGTACGCCGCCGAGCTCCCGGTCCCCGTACCCGAGTTCATCGCCAGGGCCCGAGCGGCCCGCAGTACGGACGAACTGCGGCGCGACCTGGGCATCGGATTCGCCGAGCTGAACGACACCCTGCGCGCGATGAGCCCACCACTGGAACCGATCAGCCACGCCGCCGAGCACGAGGAAGCGCTCCGCACCTACCTGGACCTGCGCAAGAAGGAGCTCGTCAACCGGCTGCGCTGGGCGGTGCTGGAGGACTTCGACGCGCGCCGTCCGATGCCCGACTGGCCCTCGGTCCGGGCCCTGGACTGGATCACCGCGCCGGAGGCATGGGAGTACACCGTGGACACGGCCGACACGAGGAGCCTGGAGGCGCACGTGGAGGAGCAGCTGGCGCTGCGCCTGGGCCGCTCGGTGCCGTTGCCCCGGTCAGGCGAACGCCTGCCCGCCCCTGACCAGGTACGCGGCGCGAACCTCCGTACGATCACCGGCCTGGCCGCCGACCTCGCGGTCCTGGTCAGGGCTGCCGGACACCCATTGCCCACGGCCCTGACCGGAGTCGAGCCCGCCGAGGAGGTCACCGCGCGGCTGGAAGCCGCAGGCACGCTGGACTTCCGACCCCTGTCCCCCACCGACGTCGTCGGCTGGCTTGCGGCCCTCGGCCAGTGGCCCGACGGGATGGCGATGGCAACGGATCCCGAACGGCACGGGCTGTCCGAGGGCGACCTGGACCGGGTGCGCAACGCGGCGGAACACGAGCGCCGCGAACGGGAGCGCAAACGGCGGTCGATCTCCGTCGGCGGCCGCGACTTCGACGTGCACTCAGGCGACTTCACCGCCCTCACCCGCGAACTCGACCGGGTAATGCAGAGCGGCTCGGCGCCGGGCATCACCGCCGCCGGGCCGCTCCGCTTCACGGACCCCCGTCGCCAGACCGGGCGCACCCAGGCCAGCAGTCACACGCGCGGGCGGCGGTACGGGGGCGGCACGGAGAGCGGGCTGACCACGGCCCAGCGGGAGGCCATCGGCTACGTGGGCGAGTGGTACGCGTACCAGTGGCTGTGTGCGTGCTACCCGGACCGCATGGACGAGACCGGCTGGGTGTCGGGCAACCGCCGCAAAGCCTTCCCCGGCCCGTCCGGCGACGACGGCCTCGGCTTCGACTTCCGGGTCGGCTCCGGCAGCCGGCCCTACCTGTACGAGGTGAAGGCGACCGGAGGCGAAGGCGGCCGCTTCGAGCTGGGAGAAAGCGAGGTCCGCGCGGCCCGCCAGCACGCGGGCAACGACCGCTGGCGCCTTCTGGTGGTCACACACGCCCTCACCCCTCACAAGATGGCCATCCAGATGCTCCCCAACCCCTACGGAAAGCGCGGCCGGGGCCGCTACCGCGAGGAGGGCGGGGCACTGCGCTTCTCGTACCTGCTGTGACCCTGACGTTCAACTCCAGCGCGAGATGAGTCGGGGTTGAACGTCAAGTTCAACGAGCTCGTGCACGGTTGGCGATGAGACGTCGGGCCTGGATGGTTGATCATGGTCGGGTGGTGGGGAACTCGACGCGTGCGGTGATCATCAGCAATCGGCGGATCACGGGCCTAGGCATCACGAGCCGCTCCTCCATGTCTCTGAGCGCGGCGACGATCGGATGAGGAGAAGTAAGCCGCGCGGGAACCGGAACCACCGAGGCGTCACCCGCCGGCTTCCGGCTCCGCGAGTCGGGGTGTGATCCCGGCGCGCACCCACCACGGACCGTCTTCACCAGGAGACCTGGTCGCCATCGGCTCAGGCGTGGCCGTGGCAACGCTCTTGGCCCTGCTGCTCAACGCAAGTCCTGAGCTGCCCCCAACGCCCGTCGGCCGCCCTGACGTCAGCGTCACCTCGCCCGCACGTTAAAGAGTCGCAATCGGCCTAGGCCGGTGTCAGGTCGTTCCATGCGCCTTGAAGGGCCGCCCCGGTCACCGGTGCCGCCTCAGCGACCTTCCGGAGGTCTTCACCGGTCAAGTACCGGTAGCTCTGCGGCGGATGGAACGATCCCGAGGCTCGCAGGGCGGCCAGCGGTACCGGGGCCTCGAAGGTGATCGGTTCTTCGAGAGACAGACCGCTGGCCTGGGTCGCTCCACTCATGTACTCGTCGTACTCACGCCGACTGATCCCAGCGCTCGTGCGGTTGGCCGACCAGACCTCCCGCGGCGAGGCCACCTGCACGGAAGAGATCCGCGCCATGCCCACAATGGCCATCGTGGGCGCGGTCGCGTACAGGAGCACAGGAGTTCCCGGTGGGGCGGCGACGCGCTGCCGGCGAACCTCGACCGTCTTGGTCCCAGCCAGGATCGCCGTGGCAAACCGAGGGTGGACGGACAGCAGCATCGCGCGCTCCGGATCACTCACGTCTTTCGGTGCCCCTCTTCGTACATGGCCTGGAACAGCGTGTTGCTGATCTTCGACAGCTGCATCGGCGGTACCCACCGTAGTCCCAGCCCCTTGGCCAACGCGGTCATTCGTGCATGCGTCACCTGTACGGGAAAGATCTCCGTGTCCGAAAACCTCAACGCCATGGCCTTGCCCGACACATCGGCTGCGGCACGCACTTCGGCATGACCATATACGCCAAGGTGTTCGAATCTCGAGAAGAGGGTGTCGGGGTCGTCGATGACCACCTCGTCGAGGCGCGAGCAGCCGATGACCATCTTGCCCTGCTGCCCGGAAGTCCCCTCACTGACGTACCACAGGATCCGGGCGGGAACGCTTTCTCCTCGGTGTCCGGACGAGCGGTAGTAGACGTGCTCGCGGCTGATGCCCAGTACGTCGTCCCGGGGAACGAGCATGGCCGGAATGTCGAAGAGCTCCGTGGACCAGCGCGGCTTGATGGGTGCGATGAAGGAGGGCAGGGCCGTGTCGGTCAGTTTAGCCGGCCACCACACCCGCTCGGCCATGCTCGCGATCTCGGGCGACACGCGATCACCCAGCCGTGGCGTCGACCGCCTCATCCGGCCCGCGATCTCCGCGGCCTTTTCCGAGACCGCCTCAGCAGGTCCGCAGACGTCGACCAGGAGTGCGGTGAAGCCGCTCTCGTCCTCGGTGAAACCGTCGGCGCCGGCAGCCGCCATCGCCGTCGGCGACAGGAACGGATCGGTGATACGGACCGCCTGCGCCCCTCGCTCCCGGCCAAGCCGCTTGAGCATGAACAGCAGTTGCCGTGCAAGTGTCTCCTCCAGCAGGTGCGACGCCGTACGGAGGAACGCGACGTTCAACGTGCGGCCGTCCATCGCCCAGACGTAAAGGGCCACCGGATACCCCTCTCCGTCCCGGAGCAACTCCCTGCGCCACAGCACCCCGTCATTGGCGAGGCTTTTCAGCCGCTCCGCGAAGCCCGTTCCACGGTCGCCCTCGGCCTGGTCGAAGAAGGCGACCAGCTCTCCTTCACCGCCTGGCGCGATCTCCTCGGCGGAGAAAGCAGTGCCCATGAGATCCGCAGGACGGTACACCTGGGCCTGGCGCAGTTCGTCCACATGCAGCGTGACCACAGCCGGCGAGACGACCTTGACCCGTGCGACATCCCAGGCGATGTCCGCCAGAGCCGCCAGTGCGGGATCGCGCGTCACCAGCACCTGGAGCCCGGCACACGACGTCTCGGCCACGTAGCGCAAGCGGGCGCGCTGCCAGCCATCGAGGGGGACATCAGGCAGCTCCTTTCTCACCGCCGCGGCCAGTTCCTCCAAGCGGATGGCCACGGCAACGCTGTCGGGAGACAGTGACCGCAACTCGGCAAGCCCCGCACGCTGATGGTTGCGCGCCTCACGCTCCTCGACATCACGCACATCGTGCAGAAGCTGCGGAGTAAACGCGAGCTCGATCAGGTCGGCGAGCCACCCCGCTTCGAGAGCACGCGACTCCGCAACCGCGCGCTCCGTACCCGCACCGCGCAGCCCGGCGAACACGCCATGGTCGACGGTCACCACCAGCAGCGCATCACTCTGGGCCTCGGTGAACAGATCCTCGTGCCCAAGGTCGAGCCACCAGGTGTCCAGCGTCTCCTTGTCCTTGCCCCGCCCCAGGCTCTCACCCTTGGGAACAAAGCCCAGCGCGGTCCACATACCGCTGAGCCCATAGTCGCGCCGACACTTCGCACGAATACCAAGCCGATGAGTATGCCGCGCGCGGATCGCCTCGATCAGCTCACGAGCAACACCCCTGCCTCGATGCTCCTCGGCCACGCACAAATGAGCCAGACGAACATACAGACTCCGCTTAGGCAGCCCGAAGAGCGCGTAACCGACGACCTCCTCGTCATCCACAGCTACCAGCAGGCCGCCGTCCTCGGCGTGCCTACGGTAGGCAGGCGGTGTGAGCAGACCCAGATACTTCGTGTATCGGTCGCCCAAAGCGACAACCGCGTCCAGCAACTCCAGCTGTTCCGCAGACACCGGCAGCACTCTGATCGCCATGTTCCCCCTCCGGTTCTCTCAACCGACAATGCCCCAGGACGGCATACTGCCCAACAGCGTCAGTGCCGAGCCACCGATTGATCAAAACCGGCTAAATGGCGGGAACTCACCAGACAGCCCGCAGCGATTCCTGTGACCGCAAATCCGAACAACCATCCCGGCCCTCTGGGCCAGTACACACTCCGGCGGTCACTCATGGGCAGAATCCGCGAGCTGGTTGATCAAGACCGATCTTCTCCACAGCCGCGTGGACGCCGCTTCTACGCTTGCCGTCATGCGCGAAGTCGAGTACCGGAGCAGCGGGGTTCCGTTGGAGGAGTATGAACTCACGCGCGGGGACCACCGCCGTCAGAAGCAGAGCGAGGAGATCAGCGAGTGGGCTCGGCGTCAGGTCGAGGAGGACGACGCCAAGTGCCGTGCAGATCCGGAGAGGACGGAGCGTCGTCGCCAGGCGTTCGAGAACGTCGCGAAGCTGATGCAGTCCTTTAAGAAGGCCGACCACGAGATCATGCGGTGGCGTGTCCGGCTGTACTGCGGCCACATCATCGAGACGGAGGCGCACTACACGTATCCCGACCCCCTCTCGGCCGGGTCATACGGCAGGCGATGCTCTGAGTGTGGGAAAGACCGGCAAACAATCGTGGCCTTCGAACCCATCGGACTGCGTGGCGAGCCACCGGAAGCAACAGAGCCCCTACCTCCAGCACCCCCGAAGAAGCCGACACGAGCCGAACTCGAACGACGCCTTAAGACGCTGGAGAAGGAGAACGAACGGTTGCGCGCGGAGCTCAGTGGCTGAAGGCGCCGGCCGAAGCCCCCGGGGTGACTCGCCAGCAGCTCACGGAGGCCGAAGTGACGGCAAGGGCGGAATTCGACGCCCGCACGGGCATCCAGTTCGCCCACACAATGGCAACTCATCGCTTCCTTCGGCGAAGAGCCGGCCACGCACCGGTCGGCGTTACGCCGCCATCGCCGCGTACACGCGGCCCGCGTCAGCCCCAGCTCGTTCGAGCGAACTGTTTCGAACCGCCCGTCGCTGACCAACGGAACTGACAACATGCCGCCGTCGTACGTCAACTTCAAGTCGAAGGCGGGCCATTGGAGCGGCAGGTCAATGAGCGGCAACTGTCAGTGCTGCAGTGGGTGGGGGCAGGGTGCCCTGTCGGCGTTTGGGAGACCAGCTCCTATAAGGGGTCGTCTCGATAGGCTGCGAGCAGTCCAGTTCGGCGGCCAAACTGCGCTCTGCGGGTGGCAACTCGTTTGCGATGGGCTGGGTGACCTGGGTGAAGATGCCTGCATGAACCGAGAAACAGATGAGGTACGCGAAGCGATCGCAGGCGAGCTGCGTTTGATGGACCCCAGCGTGCGTACATCACGCTCGCTTGCCCGGCAGCTACTGGACCCGGACTTCGTAGAGGTCGGCGCTTCGGGGCGACAGTGGACGTATGGGGAGATGCTTGCCGAGCTGCCCGAGCTGGGCGGTGCGGCAGAAAGCGGTCCGCGCTATGAGCCCTCAAATTTCATCGGCGTCCTGCTGGCACCTGGGCTGGTGCATCTCACCTACGAGACCACGTTTGATGGAAACCGGGCACGGCGGAGTTCGCTCTGGCGCAAACAGGGTGCGGGCGCGACCTGGCAGATGTACTACCACCAGGCCACACCCATCCCGCCCGACGGCATGTAACCGCGAATCTCGGGCGGTGATCCGTTCGCTGCCACCTGTATGGGGATGACGGAGCGTCTCGTGCCTGATGGACTGTGGGAGATCTTTCAGCAGGTCGTTCCTACGCGTCCAGTGCGTTCTCAGGGCTTGGGCCGGCAGAGGGCTGACGACCGGGCAGAGCTCGGGGCGATCATTTGTGTTGCCAAGACACGCTGCACCTGGCGGCAGCTCCCACCGGTCTTCGGCGCCTCCTGACAGCCGGTGCCTCGGCGCTTCACGGACTAAGAAGTCGTCTCAGTTGGATCGGGGAGCCGTGGCCCCGGCCACTTTCCGACCCGGTTGCGCATCAGTGTCTGGTGGTGTGGTCCAGGATCGCGGCGACGAGCGGCGTGTGCACCTCAGGTGGGAGTGCGTGCCCCATGCCGGGGATCTCGATGATGTATGCGCCTTGAATCGCCTGGGCGAGGTGGTGGGGATGGGGCGGCGGGGAGACCGGTTCGGCGGGAGCAGAGGTGACGAGGGTGGGCACTGTGGCCCCTGTCAGTTGCTCGGTGCGGTCCAGGTTGGACGCGTCGGCGCGGGCATGCGCGGTGCTGGTGGCGTAGTGCCCGGTGTGTTCGATGACCTTTCGCTCCAGGGCGCGGGCGTATTCGGCGTCGAAGGGAAGCTGATTGCCACCCAGGATCCGCCAATGCTCGACCCGCCGTTCCAACTCCGCTTCCAGGCCGAGGTCCACAACGGGACGGGACCACATCTCAAGCAGGCCGGGGGCGATACCGGGGAGTTCCTCAGGCGGGATCCGGGTTCCGTCCGGCTGGATGTACGGGACGGTGCTGAGCGCGCTCGTGCCGATCAGCGTCGCGCTGAGCAACCGGTCGGGATGGTCGGCGATGAGGAGTTGGGCGAGCATGCCGCCCAGTGACATGCCCACTATGTGGGCGCGTTCGACGTCGAGGCCGTTCAGCACCGTGAGGGCGTCTTCCGCAAGTTGGCTGAGGGGATAGGGCCGTTGGTCGAACGCCCAAGTGGAGCGACCGGTGTCGCGGTGGTCGTAGCGGATCACGCGATGGCGGGAGGTGAGCATGTCCACCAGTTCGTCCGGCCAGCCCAGGCCGGGTGCTTGCGCTCCCATGATCAGCAGCACCGGAGACGCGTCGGTGGCACCCCGGTCTTCAGTCCACAGGCGTACACCAGGTGCTGCGTCGATGAAGCGTTCCATGGTGCTCCTCCAGGGCGAGACCAACACTAGACGAGACGTATCGTATCGTATCGCTTTCGAGGTGACGCAGCGATCAGTGCGCAACACTAAGAGGATGTCCTGATCGGTTGAGGCGCCGGTAGCAGATCAGGACACTGGCCAAGCCGACGAAGGCGAGGAAGTGCTCGGCCTTGCGCTCGTAGCGGCGGTGCAGGCGACGGCAGCCGTTCAGCCAGGACATTGTGCGCTCGACTACCCAGCGGTGCCGGCCCAGGCGGCCGGACGGTTCGACGCCGCGGCGGGCGATGCGCGGCACTATCTGCCGACGGCGCAGCCATCCTCGCAAGTGGTCGAAGTCGTAGCCCTTGTCCGCGTGGAGTTTGGCCGGGCGGCGGCGCCGGGGTCCATAGCGGGAGCGGATCGGCGGGATGCCGCGCATCAGCGGGATCAGGGCCTGGCTGTCGTGGAGGTTGGCGCCGGAGATACCCACCGAGATCGGCAGTCCGTTGCGGTCACAGATGACGTGCATCTTCGATCCGAGCTTGCCGCGATCGGTCGGATTCGGTCCGGTCAGGGGCCCCCTTTGACCGCTCGGACACTGGCCGAGTCGATCGCGCAGCGCGACCAGTCCAGCTCGCCGTTCGCGCCGAGCCGGTCGAGGACCACGCGGTGCAGCTTGGCCCAGACCCGGGCCGCGGACCAATCAGTGAAACGGCGGTGGACCGTCTGCCAGGAGGCCCCGAAGACCGGTGGCACCTGCCGCCAGGTACAGCCCGAAGTAGCGACGAAGATGATCGCGGCCAGCACCGCGCGGTCATCGCACCTCCGGCGGCCTCCACCTTGGGCGCGTACCGGCGGCTCCGGCGCCACATCCTGGAAGATCTCCCACAGCCCGTCCGGCACCAGGCGCACAACCATGTCCATGCCCAGAGCAACGAGCGATCGCCAATCAAGACACCCTCTAATACTGCAACGGTGCTTGCCGTGACGGTTGGGCAGGTCGGTCGTTTATCAGGTCATGGGTGGGGAACTTGCTGATGCCCGGTCGTGGGCCGGTGAACTGAAGGCCTTGCACGAGCGGTTCGTGCACCGTTTCTCCAGGTCGGAGCCGCGGGAGTCGGCTCTCGCCTATATGCGGGGGCTGATAGCTCCGCTGGAGCGGAAGAACGGCTGGACGCTTGCCGAGGAGGCCGGGCATGGCGGCCCGGACCGGATCCACCGGCTGCTGAACCGGATCGACTGGAGCGCGGACGAAGTCCTGGACGACGTGCGGGACTACGTCGTCGAGCACCTCGGCGATCCGGATGCGGTGCTGATCGTGGACGACACCGGGTTCCTGAAGAAGGGCATCCGCTCGGCCGGGGTCCAGCGCCAATACTCCGGAACCGCCGGCCGGACGGAGAACTCCCAGATCGGGGTCTTCCTCGCCTATGCCGGCGGACGCGGCCGCACATTGATCGACCGCCGCCTCTATCTGCCCACCTCATGGACCGATGACCGCGACCGGTGCCGGGCCGCGGGCATCGACGACACGGTCGCCTTCGAGACGAAAGTGGTGATGGCCAAGGCCATGGTCCGCCGGGCGATCACGGACCGGATCCCGTTCCGGTGGGTGACCGCCGACGCCGCCTACGGCTTCTCCAAGGGCTGGCGTTCTGAGCTGGAGCGGGCGGATGTCTTCCACGTGATGGCCACCACCCGGCATGACACCGTCGTCACCCGCTGGGCCATGGACCACCCCGTTCACGATCTGTTTCCCGGGCTGTCCCGGCAGAAGTGGAAGCGCCGTTCCTGCGGCAACGGCGCCCACGGCCCGAGGGTCTACGACTGGGCGAGGGTCGAGGTCCGTCCCTGGCACCGCGAGGACCGTCGTCACTGGGTGATCGCCCGCCGAAGTGTCCGCCGGCCCGAGGAGATCTCCTACTACATCGCCTACTGCCCGGCCGACACCACACTCGACGAGCTGATCCGCATCGCGGGCAGCCGGTGGGCGGTCGAGGAGTGCTTCCAGACCGCGAAGCAGGAGTGCGGCCTGGACGACTACCAGGTCCGCCGCTACGACGGCTGGCACCGCCACATCACCCTGGCCATGGCCGCACACGCCTGCCTCACCGTCCTGCGGGCCCGTGAACTCGACACCGGGAAAGCAGAAACGGATCCTCCCAGCTCATACCCCTGACCCTCCCCGAACTCAGACGCCTGATCACCCGCCTCACTCGACCCCGCCCAAGCACCGACCACGTCCTGCACTGGTCACACTGGCGCCGCAGACGACAACACCAAGCCCGCATCAGCCACTACAAACGACGCGGCCACACACCACCAGAAGCCAACAAACCATCAGAGCAAAGACCGTTGCAGTACTAAGACCACCTCTCAGGCACTGCAGAACCGGGGCCTGGTCACGGTCTCCCGGAAGGCCGGGCAGTGGAGCGTCGCCCTGACGAGTGCAGGCCAGCACTACCTGGCGCACGGCACGTACCCTCCCCGCGGGTCACGCCCGCCCAAGACCCAGGCCACCGCTCCACGACCCCGGTCCCCCCGAGCGCACGAAACTCCGGCCACCGGGCGGACGTCAAGCCCTCCATCACAGCCTCGTATGACGTTCACGGAACAGCTGCTGCAGGAGCTTGCGGACGCCGGCGGCAGGATCGTCAAGAGCGGCAGCGGCCCGGACTTGGAGAAGTGGCCGTCCCGCGTCGCCGCGGCACGTAGGTCCGGAAGGGTCCCGGAGACGAAGGAGCTATACGGGGGTTGGTGCCGTGGCGGGTACGAGATCAAGCTCGTCGACATCCCCGCCTGGCGCCTTGCCGTCCTCGAACCCGTCCCTGTGCCAGCGCGGCTCGCGCATCCGCACACCGTGGTACAGGCCATGCAGAGCGAAACCCAACCGCTGGGCCTCACGAAGCCCGTCCAAGGACGTGCCCTCCGGCTCATCCAGGCGCTCATCACCGCTGCCGAGGCCATAGGACATTCCACTTCTGCTGGACGGCCCGGCTTCGCTCCCCCGTCTCATCGCCGCCGCAGGGCATCTCCCCATTTCACCCTGACCGCACAGGGCCAGACCGTGGGGTTCCTTCTCCTCCAGGAACAGGACCGGGCCGAGCACGTCGCCACCGAGAAGGAACTCGCCGCGACCAAGAAGGACTCCTGGGTCAGGATCCCCCGCTACGACTACACCCCGTCCGAGCGGCTCCGCTTCGTCCTCAGCGGCGGCCAGCCGCACCGGGCGAGCGAATGGGCCGACGCCCCGGGCCGCTCCCTCGAAGAGCAGCTCGCCGAGATCGCCCAAGAGGTCACGCTCCGCGGCGAAGCCGCCGAACGCAGACGCCAGGACGAGGCCGAAGCGGCACGTCAGAAGCGCATCCGCTGGGAAGCCGCCATGGAAGAAGCCCGCATCCGGTACGCGGAGGCGTACCGCGTCAGGCACTTCGAAGCGCAGGAAGCGGCTTGGCGCCACGCCACTCGGCTGACGGAGTACGTGAGCGCCGTGCGCGCGCGAGTCGAGGCCATGCCGCCGGGGCAGGTCAGAACCGACGCCGAAGCATGGATCTGCTGGGCAGCGGCCACAGTCGAGCGCCTCGACCCGCTGAGCTCACCACCCCGGTTGCCCGACGTTCCAGAGCCGCGAGCCGACGACCTAAGGCCCTTCCTCGGGCACTGGAGCCCTTACGGACCGACCTATTGAGCGCCCGCTCCGCCAACGTCCGACCCGCCGAACTACGGCATGCAGGAACTCGGCCTAGTTTCCTTCGAGTTCCTGCACAGACAGCCCGCGGGCACGCGCCCTCCACCCGGCACGACCTGCACAGTAAGTCAGGTGACATCCCGTCAGAACGAGCGTCATTTCAGCGTCAAGATATCGCGCGTAACGCCCACACCGCACATAATGCGCACGCACAAAACCGCAGGTCAGGAGCCCTTCGCGGCCGGTTCAAGGATGGCGACGCACTCCACGTGATGCGTCATCGGAACAGCGCCTTTCGTTCGACGGCACCTCAGTTGAGCTGACGTGAAAGACCCACTTCCGACACACGGCCTAGCCCCCGCAGCCGCCCGACCTCGCCCTGCGCGAGGTTTGCCAGCCACGTCCGCGTGCTCGACCGGGAGATCTGCGCCACAGCCGTGCAACCGGAGCCAGCGCCTCACACAGGTCCTCCGGTACCGAGACCGGACGACGGAACACCAACCTCCCGCCGCGGAACGCCCCTTCACTCGCTGCGATTTGACCAGGCTTTCCCCCGCGCAGCGGGCCAACCTCGGCCTGAGACTGCCCGGCGGGTTCGCCAGAACGGTCTGTCCGAGAGGATCCTCCTGATCCTCCAGAGCCGGCAGGCCAGCACTCCCGGACCGGACGACGCCCGCAGCAGCGAGGACGCCGACAACCGGCGGCGCCAGGACGACTGGTACGCCCGGCAGCAACGCGAGGAACAGGCCCGTCACTTCCACCACCTCCTCGCACAGGGCAGCACCGCGCCACCGGGCCCCTCGGATCCGGCCCCGGCTGGCCCGCTAGCCTGGGAAGCGGGAAGGCCCACGCCCTGTTGTCCCTCGCAGTCCCCGCCGCCGCGCCGCCCACCGGCCAGGTGACCACGTAGACCGGGCACCGGCCGACGCCGGGGCCCATGGCATCGGGCCGGGCGGCGAGTTCGGCATCCAGGACGCGAACCCGGCCCCCCAAGGGCGGGTCGCCGGACAGTACGGTGAGTGCGCCCCTCCCGTGCCGGGGGCGGCGACCCTCACCGTTCGACCGACAGCAAGGGGCGTCCGATCGTGGGCGACGACTACTTCGGCATCCGGGACTACCGGCCCCTCTGGCAGCCGGGTCGCGATGCCGCTGCTGTGCACGGCGAGCGCCTGGCCCGTCTCACCGGGCGGACCCTGACGCACGCCTGGCTGCTCTGGGACGTCGACGACGACGAGTGGTTCGCCGACGCGCCGGTCCTGCTCGACTTCGAGGGCGAGCAGCTGGAGATCCAGCACCGGAAGTTCGACGACCTCTCCCTGACGTGGCACACGGTCACCCCTGACACAAACCCTTTCACCTGGACGGGCTTCACGCTGCGCTGGCGCAACAACCTCGTTGCCGGGCCGGGCGAGTCGGTCTCGGCGGTCGAGCTGCTGGAATGGCGCGGGCGAGACATGGCACGCGGCATGGTCGCGGTGAGCATCGTCCTCGCGCACGGCCGGGTCACAGTCCACAACGCGCTCGACGAGAACGGGCTGGCCTTCGGCCCGCCCGAACCGGAGTACCACGCTCTCCCCCTGCAGTGAGCGACGGCACGGGATGCGCGGCCGTGGCCGGCAGATTGCAGCGATCCGGCCTTATGCGAACTGAATTCCGGCTATGCTGACCGCTGTTGAGCGGGTTGCGTGCCTGCTCTGTTTCCAGGGGCAACCGTCGGCCGCCCCTTCGTCGTTCCGGGAGGCACGCCCCCGGCCGAGTCCCACGAAGGCCCCGTCGCCGAGCCGCAGGGGCCTTTCGCATGCCCTCTTCCCCGTTCCAGGTTGGAGACAGCCATGCCCGCACGCCTCCACGACCCCGAACTGCAGGCCATTTACGACTTCCTCGCCCCCGCCGTGCGGCCGCGGCCAGCCGGTGCCGAAGCCGTCGCCGCCCACGAAGGGCTTGACCTCGCCGCCGCCTGGCAGACGTGCGACGGCGTACACCGGCACCGGCACGGCCGACGCGCCGGAGCCGTCAGCACGACCGCAGAGATTTGCAGGACCACATCCTCCGTGCCCTTCGGGCCGGGTCGCCGCGCACCCGGACGTCCGTCCTGCGGGCGCAGGCCGCCGCGTGGGCACGCCTTGGCACGTGGCCGCAGGAGACCGAAGCGTGGATCCGGGCCCTGGGAGCGGACGGCACCGGCCTCGCCGCGACCTGCCGCCGCCTGGGCGTCGGCCTGGCCGCCATGGACATCATGCTTGACGGCCAGTACGCGAGCCGCCGGCTCCGCGGCGGCGAGAGCGTGACTGCCGTCCAGGCCCGCGCCGCCGCCCTCGGCATCACCCTGCCCACCTGACCCACACCCGCACGGCGAAGACGGCACGACACGGCCACCCGCGTTGGTGCCGCGACGGCACAACGGCTGCCGAGCGGGCCGCGGAACAGCAGGGCAGGGCCGGTTGATGGCACTCGGATGATCCAGCGTGCCAGTTGTCTCGCCTCGGTCCAGCAGGTCCCGACATATGGCAGCCAGGGCCTCCTCATCAGTCAGCACGCGGGCGGCTCCCCTCTCGACCTGCCCACTGAGCCAGCCCTTGATCCTCAAGTCCATGGGACCCGCGCTCCTTCGGTCGGCGTCGTCGCACCGGCTGGCGGACCCACAGCGTTCATGTTCGATCCAGCATGGTCAGTTTTTGATTGATTGCGATCTCGGAGGGAGAACTCGCCGCCGTCAGCCGTCTAGACGGTGAGGGCGCGATCCGCGTCCAACGGGAACAGATGGAGATCGACTCAAAATGACGCCGTCCTTCGAGTGGGCCGGGCTCGCCTCGGTCATGGTGAGCGGGACAGCTCCCCTGCTTGCCGCGCTGGTTCCTGTGTACCTGGAACGGCGGAGGATCTCCCAGCGAGCTCGGCACATCCCTGCAGGTGACGGGCAGCAGACTCAGGAGTCGTCGGACTCTGAAGAGCGCACGGGCGTGTCGGTTCGGATCGCCATCACCCCGGCGCAGGGTGACATCGTCACCATCAGTGTGGTGAAGGGACCCGCCGCTGTCGCCCAGTCGACCGCGAAGGAGCGCGCCCCGTGGTAGGTGGTGAAGCTCGCACGAGCAGAGTCGCCGCCGAAGGCAATGTGGGCCAAGAACTGGTCGACTGCTACGAGGCGTTCATGGCTCATGAGCCTCCTTCGCTGCGGAGGAGGACGGACAAGAAACTGTCTCTCCATGCTTGTCAGGACGTCGCCCAGGAGGCGTTTCTCAGTGTGGCGCGCCGGTTCCAGGCCGGTGATCTTGAGGAATGTGTCAATGTTCGGGCCTACCTGAAGACCGCTGCGTGGAATCTGGCCCGCGACCGGTTGCGCGGCGAGCGGCGTCTTGAGCTCGCCGAAGACGTCCTGCGCTCGTCGGCCCCGGAGCAGAGGCTCGATTCGGTGGCGAATGAGGTCGATCTGCTGGAGGACTTGGTCCTGCCGGCCATCGAGGCCATGCCTGGGAGCATGCGTCGGCAGGTTGTCCGGCTGCAGAGCCACGGGCTGACGGATATCGAGATAGCAGCCGCTCTCGGCGTTCGCGCCGACCGAGTTCACCGGGAGCGACACAAGGCGGTGGTGGAGCTGCGGACTGTGCTGGTCAAGTTCATCAGGGATCAGCATCGGAACAGAACACGATGCTTGAAGAAGGACAGGTGACGGGTGTGAGCCGCTTCAACGAGGACAGTGGCAATCGCCGGGCGCCGGTGACTCCTGTCGGGCTCGTGAAGCTGATGAGCGCACTGTCCGGGCCGCCCGATTTCTGGGATCGCCCGGACGGGGACTTCGGTGTGCTGGGCGAGACTCTCGAGCCGGACCGCACTCAGCGGCAGCGGGCGAACTCGCTGTATCGGCTGGGTTCGAAAGCGCTGGGCCGCAATGAACTGCTGGATGCAGCGGACTGGTTGGGGGAGGCTGCGTCCTGTGGACACCCGGGGGCGTTGTTCCGCCTGGTCGTCGTGGCTCTGCGGGCGGGAGAAGACTGGACGCACGAGGCGCAGTTCCTGGTCGCGGAGGCGGCGCGTCTCGGGCATGGTGACGCGTCCCGTCTGCTGCGTGCCCTCGGCCACCGCCGTCCGGACCCGCAAGCCGGCGCCGTCATGCTCGAGGATGTCCAGTACTTCGAGGAGGCCCGCGTTCGTCTGGGCATCCCTGAGAAGATACTGGTTCCGGATGACGGGGTCTCCGACGGCGCCGGGGGGCCATACCTGTCCGAGAACGCTGCCACGACAGGCACTGCCGGTGCCTTTGAGGAGGGACAGCCACAACTGTTTCTGGTTCCCGCTCCCCCAGTGCCGACCGAGTACAGCCCCAGGCGTCCGGGGCTGCCACGGGGGCACGCCGACCGTGACCGCCGCCGGCTGTCCGCCTTCCTGGCTCCTGAGGGATCCATCCCCGCACTCGTCCTTCCGGATCTGCGCCTCGACGCTGCAAGCTCGTCTGCCTTGTCCGCCGACGCCGGCAGTCAGGCCAGGGAGGAACCGTGGTGGTCTGCGCATGCCCTGAGGCCAGCGGTGCTCACTGACATGGCACGGCGCTGTCCCACTCCAACGCCGATTCCGGGGAAGTGGCAGGCTACGCAACGAGCCAGAGACCTTCTCCACCTCATCCACGAGGCGGGCGGTATCGACACCCGCACACTCGCGCAGCGAGGACAGATGTCGATGAACTCCACCGTCAGGCTGCTGGAGTGGCTGCGCGCTCAGCAACTCGTCGACACCATCCGCGGCACCCACCACCCGGGGCCGCTCATGAAGCTGGCCACCGGCGCGGACCGTGACTTGCTCCAGAGAACCCTTGCCGACCTACGCGATGATCTCGACGCCGCGATCTACCTCAGCAGCTACACCAGCGGAGAGATCCACATTCACGAGGCAGCACACAGCTCCACGGCTCCCCCAGTCGACGAGTGGGCGCCGTTCACGGACACCGGCCATGCCAGCGCCGTCGGCAAGAGCCTTCTCGCCCAGCTCGACTTCGACTCCCGGATGGATCACCTGGCCCGCTATCCCTCGATTCAGCTCACCGAGCGCACCATCACCAACCCCCGTGCCCTGGTCGAGGAACTCGACGGACACGGGCCCCATGCTGCCCAGTTCGATCTTCTGGAATACTCCCGCACGGAGGTTTGCGTCGCCTACTCCCTCGGCCTGCCCGGCAGGGCCTCGAGCATCGCCCTGTCCCTGCCAGCCAACCAGCATCCGCGGCTCATCAGCGCGGCCCGCTCACTCAGTGGGCGTGCGACTGGCATCTTGCTCGCCCATCTCCTCACCGACGACACGACCGCCGGCAATCAGGCCGTAGTCCTGCTGCCGCCCACCGGCACCCCCGGCGAGCAGGAATGGCAGCTGGAGGCGCTCGAAGCCCGACGGCCGTTTCACGCATGAACATTCGGGGACTTCCATCTGGCTTGTCCTCCCGGAACAATGACAGTTCGGATCCCGCGTAGAAAGAAGGCTCGATGACGCTCGGTCAGCACGATGAGTCGGGATTTCGGCTCGGCTGGCGCGGCATCCGCTACCCCGGCATGTCCATTGACGACCTGTGGCTGGCGGTCGGCAAGGCCCCGGACGGAACCTGGTGGTTCGACGCGTACTTCATCGGACGCGTGACACTGCGCGGCGGCGCGCCCCGGGCCGCCGCGTTCGCCCAGTGGCTGCTGACGCCCCCGCCCGAGGTCCAGTACGAGAAGGAGTTCATACTGGTTCACGGCGAGCCACAGTGCAGATCACGGCAGATCGCGGACGGTACCCGGCTCACTATCGAGATCTTGATGGGCCGTGAAGAAGCCGGTGGGCCCGAGTACCTGCAGGTACTCCCGTCGGGCGAGACGCCTAGGCAAGGCATCGCCTTCGAGGTGTGCGCGCCACTCGAGTGTCAGCCGGTCCCCCGCGCTGATCTCGAAGCCGCCGCAGCCCGACTCCTCACGATCTCCGCTCCCGAACGTCCGGACGTCAGCGCCTGACGTGACGTGCGGATCGACCAGGTCAGGAGGGGCAGGAATCTGGAAGGTGCAGTCGGAGGACGTCGACGACTGCGCGAACCCTGATTCATCGTTCGCAGCAACCTCCGGCGGCCTTCGGTTACTTGGGGACGTTGTCTGAGGGCGTCCTGAGCGAGCTTCGGTTGCGACGGCTCCACCCCCCCTCACGGTCCAGGCGCGTTCCCGAGCCTGTGGCAGGGACTACCGGGGCAAGGTCGCTGCGGCGGTGACCCGGTCGAAGCGACGCGGACGTACTACCTCGCCACCGACGCGCTCGGCGACGTCGAGGCGTACGTCGATTCCTCGCGGGCGTGGGTGGTCCGCAAGGCCCAGCAGCTGGGCCGGTACGAGCGGCTCCTGCAGATGCGGCTGGTCAAGAGGTGACCGCGCGGTTGCGGCATCCGCGTACTGACCGGCGACGCCCCGCCCGGCTGGCTGGCCGGCCCTTGGCGGCTCGATCACCCGGCCGATCCGGTGGGAGCTGATCCGGGACGGCTTCGTACAAGAGTGCGGGGAGCAGGGGGCTCCTGCCGCGACGGGGGAACACGGCAGGAGCCCTCATCGGTCCGTCTGCCCCGGCCGCGACCGTCAACGCCCCGCACTGGCAAGGGGTTCAGGTGTCGCCCGTCCAGGCGAACCGTGACCCTCGCGCCGAACCCGTGCCCGGGTAGCAAGCGTCATGCCGGGCATGGAATCTGTTGACCTGGCGCATGTCGCCGAGCCCGGCCTTGTCGTCCTCGATTTCACCGCCGCTGATGAAGCGACCGCGATCGCCGTCATGCACGACCTGGAGCAGTGCTGGGCCACCTCCGGCACCAGTCCCGTCCGCTGCCGGCCCGGCGAGCGGGCGTGAGCGTGCGCGTCTACGCCGACGTACGACGCCCCGGCAGCCTCGACACCTGAGACCACCGGGGCTCCACACCAACCCGTTCGGGCGGACTGTCTCTACGGTGCGGGCGTGTACTGGACGACCGTGTCCTCGCACGGCCCTTCGGCGAACACCTTCAAGGCCTCCAACTCGGCGGAGTCCGCGCCCAGCTGCCAGCGGAGCTTGGTAGCCACCCACTCCCCCACATACCGGCAGTGCCCCTCCGCGGCCGGCGGCAGCCACTCCGCCGGATCCTGATCCGCCTTGGACCGGTTCGTCCGCGCGGTCACCGCGACCAGCGACGTGGCCGCCTTCTGATCGTTCGCATACGCCTCACGTCGGGCCGCGGTCCAAGCGGAGGCGCCGGAGTCCCACGCTTCAGCGAGCGGGACCATATGGTCGATGTCGAGCGCGCCGGGGTCGGAGACCTCCTGCCCGTCGTAATAGGACACCCACGTGCCGCCGGTGAGTCGGCAGCCTGCGCCGACGGTCGGGACGACGACCGCCTCCGCGATCAGGACTTCATTTCTCGTGCTGCAGCCGTCAGTCAGGACTTCCCCGGAGTTCCAGTGCTTGAAGGAGGTACGGGCGTAACCGGTGCGGTCCTCCGCCACCACCGGCAGCAAGCCGACCGCGTCGGCGAGCGTGGTCACTTCCGCTGCCTGGGCCGGTGCGGGCGCGGTAAGGGGGACAAGGGCGAGGGCGAGGGCGAGCGCGCTGAAGCCGCGCAGCAAGTTCTTGATCACAAGCGAGTTGATATCGCTTGAGCCCTTGCTGTTGCGGCTTGTCGAGCATCTGCTCACCCGGTCGGGGGTGTGAGTTCACCGCAGGAACGATTCGATCCTGCCGCCGAGTTGCTGCGCTTCGGCTTCACTGGTGACTGCTTGCCTGGGGGCAGGCGGCTGGGTGGCCGCTGATCCAGGACAAGCCGCCGACGTCGAGGCGGGCTGGGGCTCGGGCTCGGGTGACCGCTACGCAGGCGAGGCGAGCTTCTGCTTCGTCGATGAGGCCGGAGATGGGGCAGCCGGTAGCGTCTTGTTCGTCGGTGTCGTTGGACGACGTGCCAGGTGGGCAGGGTGCGTCCCTTGTCGGCTTAGCAGAACCGCAGGTGGGAACGGGATGGTTCGGATCTCCGCCCCGAGAAGCAGAGGAGTGCTGATCGCCGGCTGTTCGGCTGTTCGGAAGGCTCGTCATGGTGCGAGCAAACGAGTACGGCGGCGCGCAGTGTAGGGTCTCGCTGCTCGCGGCTAGAGCGCTGCCGTGACCTGCGGCTTCTGCGGTGTCTCACGGCTTGGCCGGCGGGTTCTGTCTCACGAACGCGTCATTTCCTACGGAGGGGACGGCGCATCCTCTCCCCTCCACAAGTCTCGAGCTGTTCCCGGTGCGGCTTTCGGACTGTCCTGGACCCGCCGCAGCCGTGATCACGGCCGTGACACCACCGGCCCCATGGCCTCGGAGCGGGACCCACGCGTGAGAAGGACGGATGACCCCCGTCGGAGCGGGGGTCATCCGTCCTTCTCACGAGGATTCAGCAGAAGGCCACCTTGGCCGAGTTCCTCGGGGCAGCGGACGAGGTGATCGCCGGGGCCGGGTCCTGCGCACGCCACAGCGTGCTGCGCAGATCGGAACCGCGGACGAGTTGTATGCGCCAGGGGTCGATCCGCAGCACGTGGTAGCCGGGATCGTCGGGACCGCCGCGCCAGTAGTGGACCGGGTCGTAGCCCACACCCGGCGGGCCGCCACGCTTGTACAGGTCCCACGCATGAAGCTTGGATTCCTCGTCGTCGGCCCAGGTGGAGACACTGTCCACGAAGACCGCGTTCTGACGGGGATTCCAGTACGCGTACGTCGTGTGGGGGTTGCCCGCGAGATGCGCGCTCTTGACGGGGGTCCGGTACGCGGCGAGCCAGCCGACCGGCACGCCGTCCACGATCTCCCACACGGGCAGCAGCACACGAGCGCGCGGGCGGTGCTGACGGTCGACAGTGATCATGGTCGCGTACTTGATGTCGCGGATGTAGTCGAGGAAGGAGTCCTGGATCTCGGAGAACTCGCTGACGGTGTCGGTCATGAGTCTGTCCCTTCGAGGCTCAGCGGGAGACTGGGACGTTGATTCGCTCAGCGGCAGAGTCCACCGCGGCGGAGGGCTCGCCGCCGCGCCGGGTGCGCAGGCCGAACGCGCTGATGACAGCGGCGACGACCGCCGCCGCGAACGGGACGAGCAGGCCGGCCCGGTAACCGTCCAGCAGTGCGTCACGAGTCTCCGCGTGCGTGGCGGCCACGCTGACGGCGGTGACTGCGGAGAGCCCGAGGGCGGCACCGAACTGGAAGGCGGTGTAGAGAAGGCCGCCCGCGAGTCCTTGCTCCTCCTCCGCGATCCCTTCCGTGGCCACGATGGTGAGCGGGCCGTACGCCAGGGAGAACGCGAGGCCGAGGGTGATCAGGCTCGGGAACATCGCCGCGTAGCCCCAGTCCGCACCCAGCGGGAGGAACAGTCCGTAGGAGAGCACCGCGAGCAGGAGTCCCCCGAAGATCACCTTGGCGATGCCGAAGCGGTTGACCAGCCGTGGGGTGAGGGTCGGCGAGAGAATCGCGTCGACTCCGATGACCAGCATCGCGAAGCTCGTCTGCAGCGTCGACCAGTCGCGCAGTTCCTGGAGATACAGCACGACCAGGAACTGGAAGCCGAAGAACCCGGCGGCGAACAGCATCGCCGAAAGGTTCGCCCGCACCAGGGAGCCGTTGCGGAAGATGCCCATGCGTACCAGGGGCTCGGGGGAGCGCCGTTCGATGACGAGGAAGGCCGCGAAGAATGCCAGCCCGGCCAGCAACGTTCCGGCGCTGGCAGTGATTCCTGCGTGGGCCGCACGCTCGACGCCCAGCACGATCAGCACGAGGGCCGCGGTGACGGTGAGCGCGCCGGCGGCGTCGACGTGCTTACCGGATCTGTCCGGGCGTGCCGACCTGGGGACAAACGCGAGGGCAGCGATGAGGATGAGGAAGGAGAGCACGACCGGGGCGAAGAAGACCCACCGCCAGCCGATGGCGGTGAGCAGCCCGCCGGCGACCAGGCCGATCGTGAAGCCTCCCGCGGCGGTACCCGAGTAGATGAGCAGGGCCTTGTTCCGCTCCGGGCCCTCGGCGAAGCCCGTGGTGATGATGGACAGACCCGCCGGGGTCATGAAGGCTGCGGCGACGCCCGTGATGAACCGCGCGACCATCAGCATCCATCCCTCGGTGGCGAATCCGCCGAGCCCGGAGAAGAGCAGGAAAACGATGAGCCAGAAGACGAACATCTGACGGCGTCCGAACAGGTCGGCCGCCCGCCCGCCGAGGAGCATGAAGCCGCCGTAACCGAGTACGTAGGCGCTCATGACCCACTGCAGCTCACCGGTGGAGAGTGAGAGGTCGGCGCGGATCGACGGCAGCGCCACATTGAGCATGGCGACATCGATGCCTTCGAGGAAGATCGCGCCGCACAGCACGAGCAGGATGCCCCACTTGTGTGCGCTCAGCCCGCTCGAAGTACTCAAGGCACTCACGACGATGCACTCCTTCCGGAGTGGTGGGAGTTGGTGGTGCCTCAAGCTTTCGCCACGCCCCGGACGGGAACAACAGCGATGATCGCAACGTTCGGAAAGCCAGGCTTACCAATCCATGTGCCATGCGATCCCGGAGATGTACGTGGACCAGAACGAGCTCGAATGCTTTCTCGTACTCGCCGAAGAACTGCACTTCGGCCGTACCGCCACCCGCCTGCATCTCTCCCGCGCCCGGGTGAGTCAGCTCATCCAGAAGCTGGAGCGCCGCGTCGGAGCATCTCTGTTCACGCGCACGAGCCGACGTGTGGCCCTCACCAGCCTGGGCGACCGCCTCCGTGACGACCTCGAACCGCACTACCGCGGCATCAAGAACGCCTTGGTGCGTGCCGTCGCCTCGGCACGCGGCATCGAAGGAGTCCTGCACGTCGGCTTCTCCACGCCCTTGGCCGGCGAGATGGTGATGAAGACGATCGAGAAGCTGCGCATCACTCATCCCGAACTCGCCGTCGAGGTATGCGAGGTGCCGCTCTCCGATCCGTACGGGATGCTACGAAAAGGCGATTTCGACCTCCAGTTGACGGACTTCCCCGTGCGCGAGGACGACCTGACCCGCGGCCCCACACTCCTCGCCGAGGACAGGGTGCTGGCTGTCGCGGCCGGGCATCCCCTGGCCGGACGGGACACGGTGACGCTTGAGGACCTGGCCCGTGTGCCGTTGCTGACGATCGCGGGAGACATCCCGGAGTACTGGCTGGAGCATCAACTGCCGACGCGCACACCCAGCGGCAGGCTGATCGGTCAGGGGCCGTCCGTCACCAATTTCCAGGAGGCTCTGACACTCGTCGCCGGCGGCAAGGGAGCCTTGCTGTCAGGGGCCCACATTGCCCTTTACCACGGCCGTCCCGGCATCTCCTACATCCCGGTGGAGGGAGACAAGCCCCTTGGATACGGCCTGATGTGGCGGTCCGACGGCGGCAACCGGGCGATAGAACTCTTCGCCCGTGCAGCAGGCGAGATCGCACGGGACATGGCTCCGGCCGATCCCAGGAGAGCGATACCCGGCTGATCGGGCATCCCGGGGTGTCGGCCCCGGGTGATGAAGTCCTCAGCCGAACCGGCCTCCACCTCGACCGGCTGACGAGGCAGGGGGAGGAGACAGGACAGGGTCCGTTTGCCTACAGATGACCGGGACTGCCTACACATCGCCGGGACCGGACAGCATCGCCGGCGCGGCTTGACCCGCCTACTGCCGGGACCCGGTATCCCTTTCCCATGCACTGAAAGTGCATGGGAAAGGGAGTAAAAAGTACGCGATAAGTTCGTTTCAGCTGGTGCCGCGACTCATCGACGAGTGGCGTACCCCGGCCTGGGAAGCGGCCCACCGGTTGGTTCGGTCGCAGGCGTGAGGCGGCGTTGCCGGACGTGCTTGACCGGGATGGTGTCCACCGCGGGGGGCTTGACCAAGGCGGGGACGGGGACGCCCGGTCCATGGGGCGTGGCGGGGGTCAGGCTTGGCGGTTGCGTGTTGTCCGTGAACGCGGGTCCGTAGCGCCGGGGATTGCGGATCGGTAGTCCGGCGCGGGTGTATCCCGCCGGCGGGAGAGGCGGCTGCGGGCGGAGCCAGGTGCGTGTGAGCCGGGCGCGTTTGCGGGTCTGCGGACCGTGAATCCGCAGGTAACCGAAGTCCCCAGGGGTCACGAACTTCAATGTCAGGTCGCCCGCGGCTCGTGCGCCCGGCGTGCTGTGTGCGGTGATGGGAGCCTCCTGGATGCGAATGACGACGGCTTCGGGTGTTCGGGCCGTGTGCGTTGGGGGTGTCGTCTCGTGCGGCACGAGGTGCCTGCGGGAGGTGCGGGTTGGTGGTGGGGCCGTGTCCTTCTCGGCGATGCGGTCCCAGGCCATTTCCCAGCGCTGCACTTTGCGCCGGGACTGACCCATGGTTTCCATGAAGGCGGTGACGTGTTCCCTTGAGGGGATGGCTTCGCCTCGCAGGATGGCGCTCAGGCTGCTCTTGGGCAGGCGGTGATGCCGTCCGTTCGGAGTCCTGCCCGCCTTGTGCTGCAAGGCGCTGAGGGACGGCTGTCCCTCCTTGGCGCGCAGCTGGATCATGGCGTGCCGTAACTGGCCGAAACTTTCAATGAGTTGTGGGTGGGTGAGGGCAGAGTCGACGGTGGCGGCCAGGTCCCGGAAGTCCTGCGGAGTTCCTCCGCGGCGGCGGCGGTTCTCTTCGGCCCAGCGGGCTGCCTTCCACAGGCGCAGTGCCTCGGTGGTGTCGGCTTCGGCGTCGCATGCGCTCGTGTATGCCTCGACGAGGCGCCACGAGGGGACGGTGTGTCCGTTGGCGGCGCGTGAGAGCACCGACGCTGTGAATTGGTAGTCGATCGTCTTCGCCATCGTCGCGTAGCTGATGCCCTTGCGCTGGCGCTGTGCCCGGAGCCACAGCGCCAGCGCCTCTAGCTGGCGTGTTCCAGCGGCGACGGCGTTCTCGCGCCGTCCCATGGGGAAGCGGTCAGATGCCTTCGGCGGGCGTCGGCTGCCCGACCCGCATGCCCTTGACCGCGCGGACGGCAACCACGAGGACGCCCGCGATGAACTCTCCGACGCCGAAGATCGGCATGCCGAGGAGGGCGAGGCCTGCGGCCACCAGTACAACGACGAGGACCACGATGACTTCACCGGTGGTCAGAGCACCGTTGGACCGATCCCCACCGCTCGGCGGCATGATCTTGAAACGCATGATGGTTCCACTCCCTTGATGTTGGCGTATCAGCACCCCGTACAAGGCGCGATGGTGTGGCTGCACAGTTGAAGCCGACGGAGGCTTCCAGACCTGCCCGCCGACCGAGGAGATCCTCTCACCGGTAATGCGACCATCACAACGAGTTGCCCCTGGGGGCACGGCAGTTGATACGCACACGTCCGAGCCGCCGTGGCTTGGTGCAGGCGAACGGGTGGTCGAGCATCAGCATCCGCACAGCGAGCGTGCAGGTCAGCAGAATTAAACCCGCCCGTTGATTCAATTCCGTCCATGGGACCGTTGCCGAGGAAGCATCGGCAGTGACACTCTCCTAGTAACGCTGATTCCCGGGCACACCGGGAACTCCCCTGGCGTCGTGGCTGCACCATGAAACAGGGACCGGGCACCACCGCGTTCCAGCGCGGCGCCCTCGAGGGTGGCGCATCCCCACCGGATGCGACCACCCTCCGCCCTACCCCCAAGCACATTCACGAAGGACCGCCACCCGAAGTGGTATGTGCCCAGGCCCGGGCCACGATTCCCGCCTGGCTGCAATGACTCGGGCGTGTCCCGACGGGTCGTGTGACTGGGCGTTTGTGGATCGTTCCGGTCGATGTGGGGCGGATGATCTCTCAGGTGACGAGTGGGCTCGGCTGGAGCCACATCTGCCAAAGAGCGTGGGGCGGAGCGGATGTTCCACGGCATCGTCACCACCGCGGCAATTCGGTTATGGCTCCGTACGTGAGCCGTCTGCGGGAGCCTGGCAGGCACTGCGGAACAGGCAGCCCACAGAAAAGACTCGCCGAAGTCCGAGGACTGGGCTGGCTCGTCGTGCATGCGGCGCAGTTTCGATCTCCGTCAGTTCTGAGAAGATCCAGCGCAGTGACTCCGGCGTGTAGGCGAGCCCGCCGTGGAGCCGGGACTCGCGGTAGTAGGCCGCGTCAGGGAGTTCGGAGCCCATCTCGCCGGCCGCGAAGTATGTGAGCCCTGACTGATCAGAAGATCATCAATCGTCACAAGATCAGCGACAGAGCCCGTTCGAGCGTACGCAGTTGGGGAGTTTGGACCGTACGCCGACAGGCTGCCCCACCGCGGCCTGGTGCAGCGGCCAGCCTGCTCGGACCGGCGGTGCGGCGACGGAATCCGCCTGGACACCGGCGGCGAGTGCGACAACTGCGGCAACGTGATCCACCGCCGGCGGGCCCGGCGGGCAAGGATCGCGGCGGAGGTCGACGCGCAGCTGCCCGGCCTCGGGCGATCTTCACCGGGATGGGCCTGGGAGACGTCAAACTCGCCCCTGCCATCGGCGCGCTGCTGGGCTGGAGCAGCTGGACCAACGTGTGGTGGGGCACCGCCGCCGGACGCGACCGTCGCAGCCAGATCGCCTTCGGCCCCTTCATGGCCATCGGGGCGCTCGCCGTATCGCTCACGACCATCTGAGAGCGTGTCTGAGATCCGCCGTATCGGCTGTATGGGTGACTCGTTGAGTGGTGTGTGAGTGCTGCTGGGGATGGTTACCCGTCTGATCTGACGGATGAACAGTGGGCGTTGATTGAGCCGTTGCTGCCTGCTCCAAGGACGGGTCGCAAGGGCGGGCGGCGGGAGAAGCACCCGCGTCGGCGGATCGTGGACGCGATCTTGTACTTGGCGCGGACCGGGTGCCAGTGGCGGTATCTGCCCAAGGATTTCCCGCCCTTCCAGACGGTGTACTGGTACTTCACCTGGTGGCACGACGACGGCACCGTGGAGCGCGTCCACGACGCGCTGCGGGTCAAGGTCCGCGAGGCCGACGGCCGTTCCGCTGAGCCGTCCGCGGGCCTGGTCGACTCGCAGTCCGTGCGGGCGGCCGACACGGTGCCGAAGTCCACCAGCGGCTTCGACGCGGGCAAGAAGACCAAGGGCCGCAAACGGTTCATCGTCACCGACACCCTCGGCCTCCTCCTGGCCGTGCACGTGCTGGCCGCAAGCGTCCAGGACCGCGACGGAGCCAAGCGCTCCCTGCTGTGGACCCGCCTGGACCACCCAACCATCGAGAAGATCTGGGCCGACCAGGGCTTCGCCGGCCGACTCGTCGAGTGGTCCTCTGCCGTCTTGCACCGCACGCTGGAGATCGTCCGCAAGGACCCCGGACAGCGCGGCTTCAAGGTCCAGCCGAAGCGCTGGGCGGTGGAGCGCACGTTCGCCTGGATCACCACACGCCGCCGCCTGGCCTGCGACTACGAACGCAACCCGGCCCACTCCGAAACCATGATCCGCTGGGCCATGACCGACCTGATACTCCGCCGACTCACCCGAGGCCGACCCGCCACCCGCCAAGGACCCCGACCACTACGGAAAATCACCCCGTAACCCGATCTCAGACACGCTCTGAGAAAATTCTTCCCAGTGGACTTTCTCCTGTATGGCTGAGGTGGTTCACGGGCCTGGGTGCTGCCCTACCGGGCGCCGGTAGGGGGGGTTCTTCGGGCAGCTCCAGGCGGGCCAGTCGTGCTCCCCTTCCTGGGACAGCTCCATGGGATGACGGTGGCCGGTGTGGCATCTCGGCCATACGGCGCCGGACAGGAGTTGGGCGTTCTCCAGGATGGCCGCCTGTGTGGCGAAGGCGACCGGCCAAAGGGCCATGCCCAGGGTTTCCGTGCTCAGTTCCTCATCGAATTCCAGTGTCCCCACTTTCACCCCGCTGACGACTAGCACCCTCCAGGCGTCAGGGTTCTGCACCCCGGGTGCTCCGTGGAGGAGGCGGCTGGTGAGCCCGCAGACCTCCAGGTCATGGGCGAGAGGGGCGAATACTTCTTCAGGGGACAGCGGCACGGGGACCCTCCGGGTGGATCAGGCGCTGAATCGGCAGTTGACGAACCGGGCCCCCCCGGACTTGGGCTTGCTGACGGACTTCCAGGTCCATAGGAAGGACACTTCGTCGCCGCGCTTGATAGTGTACTTCTTCGCCTTGCCCTTGGGGTTGAACGTCCGGGGAAGCGGGCCATGGAAATGGTAGTTCCACGGTTCGGTGTGGGGTTGGTAGACGTTGGCCTCTCGCTTGTTCGCGAAGATCTGGGCCTTAAGGCGGATGATGCCCTGGGGGGCCATCCGCTTGGACAGCTTCAGCCCCCAGGGGATGCCGTATTTCTTGGACTCCTGGAGGGTGACTTTGCCGACCGCGTGCCTGAAGGTGCCTCGACACTTGGGCAGTTTGGCCTTCGCCGCAGGCGACCTCTCAGCTAGTGCCTTGAGATCGGTGAGGCTTCCGGCGCCCTGGGGGATGTTCTTGCTTCGGAGCTGGCCAAGGATATCGGCCAGCTCTTCTTGAGACACCGAGGAAGCTACGGTCTTGTGGCGCTGCTCGGGCACGGCGTTTGCGGGAGCGGCACCGGCGAGCACTGCGGCGGCGGCTATGCCTATGCCTATCGTCTTCAGTTTCGTCATCCGCCTACCCTAGGAAGGCGGGGCGGGTGGATTCCATTGTCTCTTCGGGCAGTGCCTGAGAGCGTGTCTGAGATCGGGTTACGGGGTGATTTTCCGTAGTGGTCGGGGTCCTTGGCGGGTGGCGGGTCGGCCTCGGGTGAGTCGGCGGAGTATCAGGTCGGTCATGGCCCAGCGGATCATGGTTTCGGAGTGGGCCGGGTTGCGTTCGTAGTCGCAGGCCAGGCGGCGGCGTGTGGTGATCCAGGCGAACGTGCGCTCCACCGCCCAGCGCTTCGGCTGGACCTTGAAGCCGCGCTGTCCGGGGTCCTTGCGGACGATCTCCAGCGTGCGGTGCAAGACGGCAGAGGACCACTCGACGAGTCGGCCGGCGAAGCCCTGGTCGGCCCAGATCTTCTCGATGGTTGGGTGGTCCAGGCGGGTCCACAGCAGGGAGCGCTTGGCTCCGTCGCGGTCCTGGACGCTTGCGGCCAGCACGTGCACGGCCAGGAGGAGGCCGAGGGTGTCGGTGACGATGAACCGTTTGCGGCCCTTGGTCTTCTTGCCCGCGTCGAAGCCGCTGGTGGACTTCGGCACCGTGTCGGCCGCCCGCACGGACTGCGAGTCGACCAGGCCCGCGGACGGCTCAGCGGAACGGCCGTCGGCCTCGCGGACCTTGACCCGCAGCGCGTCGTGGACGCGCTCCACGGTGCCGTCGTCGTGCCACCAGGTGAAGTACCAGTACACCGTCTGGAAGGGCGGGAAATCCTTGGGCAGATACCGCCACTGGCACCCGGTCCGCGCCAAGTACAAGATCGCGTCCACGATCCGCCGACGCGGGTGCTTCTCCCGCCGCCCGCCCTTGCGACCCGTCCTTGGAGCAGGCAGCAACGGCTCAATCAACGCCCACTGTTCATCCGTCAGATCAGACGGGTAACCATCCCCAGCAGCACTCACACACCACTCAACGAGTCACCCATACAGCCGATACGGCGGATCTCAGACACGCTCTGACAGGCACCATCCGTACCCGAAATTTCTCTTCCTGCAATTCCTCTTCCTGAGCACCGCCTTCCGGAAAGACAGATACCTGAAATCTGGTGTCACTGGGTCGTGCTCTGGATGGCGAGGCGGCGGCGCCCATGACGCACCTGAAGGCGGCGCTTGGCGGCGCCGTAGGCGATCGGCGACGCCCCCGACGCCCCCACCCGCTGTGGCAGCCGTCCGCTGACGTTGCCGTCGCCGTTGCCGTCAAAGGGGGCCTGCGTGCAAATGGGAGTAGTTCCATGGCACGCAGGCCCCCTTCCTCATCTCTCGTTCACAGATGCGAACTGAATCGCCGAGAGACCTGCGATCTCACTTGCAGGAACGGCTGCGCGTCCGTCACCTCTCTCCCGGAGCGTCTCCCATGGCCTTCAAGGCTTCACGCGCCGCGGCAACGACATCACCCCACCCTTGGGAATGAATCATCTCTGCGTCGCTTGATACAGAAGAAGACAAAACGGAATCAAGCGAAGAGTTCAGTGCAGCCATTGCGGAGACTTCCTCATCGTCAACAAGGACGTACCCCAGCCTTCCGGTCGGCTCAGCCAAGACACCCGAGTCATCGAAGAAATCTAGCGCCTCATCAAGGTCAGAGGCCCCCGGGGCTTGACTCGCCCAATTCTCCTCTTGCCACTCCCTGTCGCTTAGCTTGACCAGCCAATCAATCAGCTGGCTACGTATCCAGGGCGTCTGAAGGTCATGACCCTTAGGGGGCATTCCAGCTCCTCCATGTCTGCCACTCGCTGAGCGGGATGTGAGCTTCCGCCGGGTAATCCTGTATTCGCGCATTGGGAGGCAGAAGCTCGCCGCCACGACCCACGACCCTTCCCCCAGAGTTAATCACTACGTGATCAACTTGTTGGGTTCCCCATTGAGAATTGGGATCCCCCCTGTCGATACGAACACTGTCTTGCCCCTTCGGAGCGCGCCACACGAAGCCCTGCTTATTTGCATTTTTCCTGAATTTGCTCGTCATATTGGGGCCAGACCAGCCGCCCGGTATTTTCTCACTCCCATACGGGAACCAACCAGGACCGATTCCCGGGCAATTCGAGTTGTGAACGAGCACCGGCGTTTCGCCCGCCAGCACATAGTACGTGTGAAGGTCATCGACAGTGAGGTTGTAGGTTCTGGCGTGCCTGGTAAAGGCATGGTTCGCTGTCAGGATGACGGTGTGGCCGTCGTCAGTGAGCAGGGTCATTCCTGGTGCGAGCTCAGCCGCTTCGACCCAGCGGTGTTCGGAGGGTGACCAGAAGGGGTGCTCGTGGGTCGCTGTCAGAGTCCGAATACCGTCACTGGTAGCGATTGACAGCTTGTTGAAGTACTTGTCACCCTGCGTAACGATGAGGCGTGTTACTTCCCGTGGCCCTGACTTGCCTGTCTCGGGGTCCGTTGCCAGGACTTTGTCGCCGATCTCAACGTCCTCAATGTCCTTCGTTTCTCCATCGGCCATAAGGACGTCGGTACCGGCAAGGAAGCACTTACCACAGAGTTTCCCAACCCGGACTCCATATACTGTCGCAAGGAGCTCCGGAATCATGTCGAGGACTTCTTGGGCTGTCTGGTAGTCAGCTGCTTCACTTGCGCACTGCTCTGTATGAACGAGGCAGTAGGTTGCGGCAATTTTCTTCGCAGCTGCAAGGTCCCCCGTTTTCATGAGGTGCCGGTACGCTTCACGGCATCCAGCGCGACCGAAGCACGCCATGGCCGTTCTGTCGCCGTCCCCGACTGCGGCCTCCCAGTAGCTTGCGCCGTCGACCCGGTGGAAGACCCCTATCCACTGAATTGGCAAGCGCTCATCGTCCCGCGACATCAGGTTGAGGAGCGTTTCCTCAATGGAGCTCTCACCGCAACCGCTTGTGCAAGGGTATTCGGGGCGGGGCTTGCTGTAGTCGACGGCTTCGTTGGGCCGGCCGTTTCCTTTGGAGCCGTCGGGGCGGGTGGGGCAGGCTTCTGAAGAGCCGCCGGCTCCTCCGCACGCGAGGCCGAGACCGGTGGGGTCTGTGAAGGTGAGGGGGTTGTTGATGCTGTAGCTGTAGCCGTTGAGTGTTTGTGCCTTGTCCGTCTCGAGGAGAGGGTCGACGCTGATGAACTGGCCGATGGACGGGTCGTATTGGCGGGCGCCGATGTGGGTGAGGCCGGTGGTTTCGTCTCTGGTCTTGCCAAGGAAGCCCTTGTCGTCGGGCCAGGTGCCGCCCGTCGGTGTGCCGCGCTCTGCGCCGAAGGGGCTCATGTAGCGCTTGGTGATGGTTTGTGAGCTGTCGGCGGTGATGGACAGGCTCTGGGTGCCGTGGTGGTCGCCTGCGAGGTACGAGAGCTTGGGGGTGCCGCTTTCATTGCTTCGGGCAGCGACAGCGCGGCCGCCGGAGGTGTAGTAGCGCTGGGCCCAGGTGGTGCCGTTGGCTTCGAGATGGAGCTCGGTGGTTCCGGCGTACAGGATCCGTTCGCCGTTCTCGGTGCTGCGGATCAGCAGGGTGCCATCGGCGTCGTAGATGTAGGTGGTGGACTTGCCGTCCTCGGTGAGCTTGGTGAGCTCGCCCCTTTCAGACCAGATGAGGTCCTGGGGGGTTTTCTTTCCTGGCCGCTTGGTGGTGTTGCCCGTTGCATCGTAGCTGTAGGGGCGGTCGGGCTTGGCGCAGTCGGCCTTGGTGCTGGTGCCTGTCAAGGCGTGCGGCTGGTCGCCCTTGTAGCAGTAGGTCGTCTTCGTGTCGCCTGCGGGCTTGTGCTGGGTTTCGCTGGTTCGCTGGCCTGCCGTGTTGTAGGCGTAGCTGGTCGAGTACGGGGCGGGGCCGGAGAGGTTGTCCGGGCTGCGTGGGTCGGCGCATTTCTGGGAGGCGGGGGTCCAGGCTTCGGTGAGACGGCGGTGGCCGTCGTAGGAGAAGCACTGGGTTTCGGCGCTGCTGGTTCCGCCGAGGGTGGTGGGGTCGGTGATGGAGGTGATGTTGCCGGCGGGGTCGAAGCCGTAGTTGAGGTCTTGCAGCATGTACGGGTGGGTCTGGTCGGTGACATGACTGCGGGTGAGTCGGCCGGTGCCTTCTTCGTAGGTGTTGGTGACGTAGCTCTTCTTGTGATCCTCGGTGTTGGCGGTGCCCATGGTGAACTGCTGGGGCTGGCTGAGTGCCGAGTAGTCCGTGTCGAGGAGGTAGCCGGTGGAGCCACCCACTGCGGTGACCTGACCAAGTTCGTTGTAGTCGTATCCGATGATCTCGGATGCAAGACCGCCGAGGGCGGGTTCCTTGGTGTTCTGCAGGGTGCCGTCGATGTTGTAGTAGCTGCTGAATTCCAAGATCGACGGTGTGCCGGATTTGATCAGAGGGTCGGCGGCGGGGAGTTTGAGCTGAGTGGTGACGGGCCGGGAGAGGCTGTCGTATTTAGTGACTGCCTTGGTGTATGCCTGGCCGCTTTTGCCGTCCAGGTAACGCGTGGAGGTGTCGGGCTGGCCCTTGACGAGGGTGTCGTACGTGTTGGCGGTGATCTGGTTGGCGTCGCTCTGGGAGCCGGACCAGGTGCCGGTGGGACGGCCCAATGAGTCGTAGGCCGTGAGGACAGACTTGCCGCGTGCGTCAGAGGACTTGATCACCTGGTCGAGATCGTTGTAGACGCTGGTCGTTTTGCCCTTGTCGGGATCGTCAGCGACTACTTGACGGCCGAAGAGGTCATAGGTGTAGGTCCACTCCGCCTTGTCCGGGCCGGTGACCGATGTCTGCAGCCCGTCCAGCGCGGAGGCAAACTTCGTGGAGGCGTAAAGAGTGCCCAAGCCTCCGCCGTACTCTGCGTCGGCGGGACTTTCACCGACGTATTGACGGCTCTCTACGGTGCTGCCGCGGGCGTCGGTGATGGTGCGTGACGCCAAACCGCCTGCGAGAGCGGTGGTGGCGGTTGAGTCACCGGTGTAGCTGGAGCTGGTGGACCATTTCTTGGCCCCGTACACGTACAGCGTGCTGGACGTTGGACGACCGGCGCCGTCGAAGACAGTTTGGGTCTGGTTGGGTGCTTCGCCGTATTCGGCTCGAGTGTATGTGCCGTTCGGAGTGTTCTTGTTGTCGAAGATTCCGGCGTGCGTCTCGTACGCCAGGCCTCGGCTGTCATAGCGGGTGTCGGTGAGCAGGCGGCCGCCCTGCGGGGTCGGAGACTGGGTCTGCAGGGGCCGCAGAAGTGAGTCGAAGATTCCGTGGGTGGTGTTGTAGGTCTTGCCGTCCCGCTTCAGGGTCGAGGTCGCCACTGAAGATTCACTGGTGTTGTCGAGATGGTAGGCGAATGTGCTGTTGGGGCTCTGGCTGCTGCGGATGCGGTCTGGCAGCCACACGTCGGTCAGCCGCCCAAGCCCGTCATAGGCGACTTCGGTCAGCTTCTGGTTGGCGTCGTAGCTGCGCAGTGTCAGGCCGCGCCGGGGGTCGAGGAAGCTGACCGAGCGGTGGCCCTTGGCGTTGGTGGTGATGGTCTTGGTCAGCGGTCCGGCGTCGGTGGGTGTGTAGGCGGTGGAAGTGGCGTTGCCGGCGGCGTCGGTGACGCTGAGCGGGCGGCCGAGGCCGTCGTAGTTGGTGGTGGAGCGTTTCTGCCAGGTGACGGCTCCGGCGGCGGTGTACGCCTTGGCGCGTCCTGTCCAGGTCGCCATTCCCGCTTTCGGTTCCGCCGTCGGTGACCAGGTGGCGCCGTCGTAGGCGACGGCGGTGTCGGAGAGCACGTCGCCCCGGCGTGTGTCGTCGGCCGGCAGGTCGAGTTTCGCGTCAGTCACCGCGCATGGTTTGGCCACCGTGCGGCTGCGGGAGATCAGGCTGGTGAGACCGCCGTTGCGGGCGTACCAGGTGCGGGTGCAGGTCTCGTCGCCGCTCTTGGTGTTGTCGCCCAGGTCTTCGGCCTGATAGGGCATGCCGTAGCTGTCGTAGTCGGTGTCGGTTGTGCGGGAGCGCCAGGTCTTGGGCACCGTCAGGTACGAGTAGTTCGTGGACTTCTTGGTGCGTACGTAGCGGGCCACGTGATCGTCCGCGTCGGGCACTTTGTCCTGGCGGGCCGTTTCCGTCGACCAGGGCTCGTTGGCTACGGCGCTGACCGGGGTGCTGCCGTTGTAGGTGACTTGCTGTCGCAGCTGTCCGGTGTACTGCCCGGCATCCTCGATTCCCGCGATGCCCAGGGCAGGGGTGGCCAGTGCCGGTACCGTGACGGAGCGGGTGGTGCCGTCTGCCTTCTTGTCGCCGTGCATGCCCTGCAGGTAGAGGGAGACGGTCTTGGAGCGTGTGGTGTCCTTTGCTCCGCCGTAGACGGTGACCTGTCGGTAGCCGCGCCAGTCGGACCAGGTGCGTTCGTCCTTGGGAGTGAACGGCTCGTCGCTGTAGTGCCAGCCTGCGCCTGCGTAGTCGTAGGTGTGCTCGACCGCGTCGTTGTGTCCGGTTGGGTCGGATACCACTACGGCGAGCACCCGGTACTTGTGGAACCAGTCCACGGACGCCTTCTGGGCGCCGTTGATGTGCCAGTACTGCGGGTAGCAGGAGCGGGTGTTGGCATCTTCCGCCGAGCCGAGGACCTCGCCGCGGCGGCATTCCGGCGACGACAGCGTCACCGTGGTGATGCCGCCCGTCTCGGAGGTGATCGTGGAGATCCGGGGGCGGGTCAGCGGCAGGATGTTCTCTGCCGCGTCTACCCGGTTCGGGCGCATCTGGTAGGTGAAGGAGATCGGCTTCAGCTGAGCAGGGCTGCTGGCCGACTTGCCCCAGCGCTTGAGCGACTTGAGCGTCAGCGCATGGTCCGAGGTGTCGTCGAGGTCACCGCCGTCTTCGTATTTCTGTTCCAGTTCCCAGGCGTCGACCTGGTCATAGTCGCTCTTGGTGGCGTTGTAGGAGTAGGTGTGGATGTCGGTGAGCCGCTTGCGTGTGAAGAACGACGGGCCGGCCGCGTTGCATTCGTCGTCGTCCTTGGAGCAGATCGCGTCGAAGGGGACGTCAGGCCATTTGTCGGCCGTGTCCTTGGTCAGTTCTGTGCAGTCCGAGACGGTGCAGCGCTCGGCGTACCCGAAGGTGACCCTCGCATCGGCCTGGTCGGTGAACAGCGCTCCTTTTCGCAGGCCGTATTTGATGTCCTTCAGATAGCCGCCGCGGATGTAGGAGGCGTTGGCAGTCTCGGACTTGTTCTTCTTGTAGTGGTTCGAGTCCTTGGCGTACCAGTAGGTGGAGGCGTTGCCGGAGGTGTCCTCGACGTAGTCGAGGTTCCACCGCCACGCCTGCGTCAGCGACCGGCCCGCAAACGAGGTGCCCTCGGCGTAGCCCGGCTCTGCGGAGTCGTCACCGAATACCGGTACGGTCCAGGTGGAGTTGGTGCGCTGGGTGCCGGCGCCGTCCAACTTGTCCAGGCCGAAGACGTACTTGGTTCCGTCTCCGGTGACGACGGTCCAGTACTCACCGTTGTCGTCGCCGTTGTCCGCCCCCGTTGAGCGCGTTACCTGGGAGGCGTCGTCCTTGGCCAGCTTCCACTTGCCCGGGTCCTTGTGCTTGACCAGACGGTCCGACTTGCCGTTCAGGACCAGGCGCGCGTTGTCGTACGTCCAGCACTGGTCGAAGACATCCTCCTGCCCGTCCTCATCACACGATCCGTAAGCGCGCTCGATGTACGACTCGGACAGGGCGAAGCCTTCACCGACCGAGGTGCCCTGGTTGTTCGTGGTGGCGGTGCGGCCGTCGATGGTGCCGGAGTCGTAGGACAGTGACAGGTTCGGTGTCGGCCCGGCTGCCGCCGGCGGCATGGTGAAGCCGTAGGACCAGGTGAATGATCCCGAACTGCTGCCTGCCTCCCACGCCGAGGACGCGGACAGCTCTGTCGCCGAATAGTCTCCCGACCCCGTGGGCGACTGGCCCGTGCCGGCCGCGGCGGCGGTGAGTGCCAGAACCATCGCACCGGACCCGCTGTGACTGCGGGCCAGCTGTGTCGACGCGCCGCTCTTGGCCTCGGGCAGGGTGATGTGTGCCGAGACGGACTGTCCGGTGACGTCATTGTCAGACTTCAGCGGTGTCTGCTTGCGGCATGCGGCTGCCTCCGGCGTGCTCAGCACGCACGCGGGCATCTGCACCAGGCGGAGCCGCTGGGACCAGCCGCCGCCTATGGCCGAGGCGAATTTGCTGTAGTCCACGCTCAGGGCTGCTGTGTGCGCGGCGTTCGTCTCCGCGGTCAGCAGCACGCCGGTAATGCCGGCGTTCTGGGCGGCGTTCTGGTCCAGCACGGTGACCTGGGTCTGCCTGTCGGCTGCCGTGGCCGTCTTCGCCGGCAAGGGGCCTACTGTCACCGGCATGCCGCCCGGTGACGCGTTGCCCGCCTTGCCGTTGACGAGTCTGACGGTTGCCGTGCCCGGCTTTGGCCAGGCTGCCTCTTGCTCCGCCCGGGCGCGCCTGGCCAGCTCGGCGTTGGCTGCCTCGTCTTTGGCGACCTTCTCCCGGGCTTTCTTGGCTCCCAGGCTGTTGACTGCCTTGACCTTGCTCACGCGCTGCTGCGGCAGATCAGGCCTCCCCAGCCCGCCCGGCTTCGCCTCTGCCTCCGCCACAGGTGCCAAGCCAAGGGGCACCACCATGGCCAAAGCCAGTGACTGCAAGACCAGTCGGCCGTGCCAGCTCCGCGCTATACCGCGACGCCGTCTTGAGGTGCCTATGCCAAACGCCATCTGCTCTGCCCCACCCAGTTCCGCAAGAGAAAAGTTCACAACGTCGTGCGTGCGGCCCGCCACGGGCCGCAGTGCGGGCAGCTGCTCCGGCCGCCGCCCGCGCTGTGGCCTGTCAGTCGCCCACGCTGTTCTCGATCTGCGTATGGCTTGCCATGGCCCCCGCCCACAGCCGCACCTCAGAGATCCGGCCCGGCAGGTAGTGCTTCCATCCGCCCGATGTGAAACCCCGGCCGATTGCGAAGTCCCCCGCTCCAGCCTTCGCAGTGAACTCTTGATCAGCGCCGTTCTGATCATGTGCCAGATACAGGCTGATCCTTCCGGCCTGTGCGTCGAAGAGGCCGGTCAGACGGACTGGGGTGTCCAGTGCCGCTTCCAGGCTTGAGGTAACCGAGGAGAAGGTGCCGTCCGTGTTCAGCCGGCCGAAGTGCCAGAAGCCGGCCGGTACGGTCTTCTCCTCGCCCATGTCCCCGTCCAGCACTGTCTTCTTGCCGGTGAGCTGGAACCAGAATCCCCACGCGGAGCCATCCGCCGTGCGCTGGCCGAGGACCTGACCGGTGTAGCCGACGTCCTTGGACAGGAGCTTCGCGCCGTCCAGGGCCGCCAGTGCGGTGACGGTGAATGATCCGGTGTCGTCCACCAGAGGGCCGGCGGCCGTGGCCGCGCCGTCGACTCCGTCCAGGACGATCTCCTCGCCCTCCAGCGAAGCCCCGCCGGAGAGCGCGAGAGCTTTGCCGTAGCCAGAGGTGGAATCGGCAATCGTGGTGCCGCTCTCGCGGGAGGCAGACCAGTCCGCCACAAGCTCCGCCCCCGCGTACTTGTCAGAGGTCAACAGCCGTGCCTCGTCCGCGACCTCTTTCTCCGTCAGTTCTCGTTGCCACACCGCGACCTCGTCGATGGAACCGTGCATGTAGTCCCTGTAGGCATCGGCGTACATCACGCGGCCGATCTGCAGCGGCCCGTCTGCGGAGAACGGCGTTCCCCAGGCGACCGACGACTGGAACTGCCCGTTGAGGTAGAAACTGACCTTCTTCTCCACTGCATCGTGGACCCCGGCTACATGTGTCCATACATCGCGCGGGGAAGGCTGCTTGGCCTTGGCCTCCTGGAACGTGCCCTCCCCGGTGAGAACCCGCATACTCCAGGTATTCGAGCCGCCTCCGTATGAGAGATACAGCGGGCTGTACTTCTTCGAGAACGGGCTGGTTGTCTCGGCTGTCTGGCTCAGCACGGTCAGCGTCTTCGCTGTGTCCGGGTCGACGCGCACCCATGCCGAAACCGTGTACGACGATCTGGTTTCCAGCACCGGGCCGCTCGTGGCCGCGTAACCCGTGCTGCCATTGAGGGAAAGGCCCTTGTCCGTCACCGGCGCCTCGAGCACGTTGCCCTTGCTGTCGTGTGTGATCAGACCTCGGCGACCTCGATCGTCCCGCGCCGCTCCACCGGCGAGTGTCGCATCGCGGCGGACAGAACCGCCCGTGGCGGAGTCGACCGCGGTCCCGCCGGCCTCGTTGAAGTGCCAGCGGCCCACCGGGCCGTCGCCCGCAGCCACCAGGAAGTCCACCACGTTCTGCGCGCCGAACCGATCGACATTGTCCTTGGCCCGCACAGAAAGCCGGTATGTGCCGGATCGCTCAGGAGTGATGGCGGCCTGCCAACCGAGTACAAAGAAGGCTGTCGACGCAGCGTTGGCGCACATGGGTGCCGGAGTGTTCGGGGCACAGACCTTCTTGGCATCGCTCCAGGACCCGCCCGAGGTGAGCCGGTACTGGAAAGCGACGACGTTGGTGTCACCCGCCGCCGGCTTGAAGGTGAAGGTTCCCTTCACACCCGGGCCACCCTTGGGCGCACAGTCGCTGGCGGTACATGCGGTGTACGGAGCGCCGATGGTGATCTGGGGCGGCAGGGGTGCGGACGGGTCGACCTTGAAGTAGCACCAGCCCGTCGTCGAGGCGTTCGACGGCCCGGACAGGTGGCTCTTGCCGCCGTTGTAGTACGAGCGGGTCCACGACCGGTACCGGTACAGCGTCCCCTCACTCAGCTTCTGTGCATCGGGGACCGCCTTGGAGAGCTTGATGTTGTCCCCGACGTAGCCGGTGCTCGGCGCCTCCATCTCGGTGATCGCGTTCGACCAGGTTCCGTTGGACGCCTTCTTCTCCACAGCCATCGCGACCCGCAGCTGTGCGTCTTTCTCACCACCAGAAGCCGTCTGGGCCGTCGCAGTCATAGCCGGCGTGGGATCCGAGACGATGGCCGGATCGGACGCGGACGTGTCGCACACCGCGCCAGAACCGGTCATCAGGCCAATGCCCGTGGGCTTCGCCGGCAGGCCCACGAAGTCCACAGCCAAAGTGGCGTCGTTCTTGAACCGCTTCCACGCAGAGGGGTCGCTCTCGTTGTTCGCCCGGATCTCCAACGTGAGCCGCGAGAACTTGCCCGCCGCGAAGTCCCGCACCGTCGGGGTGAGGTTCTCGTTCGGCTCGTCCGGGAGGTTGTCGTGGAACTCGATCGGCGCCTCGGGCGAATCCGGATCACACAGCGACCCCCGTCCCGCCGACACATTCTTGTCGCCCATCCAGTCCAGTTCCTTGGGACGCGACGACCATGAAGTGGACGAGGAAATGTTGTTCGTGCGCACCAGGTCCACCCAGCGCGGGTCGCACTGGAACGCCCACGGCTCCGTCACCCGGAACGTGGCATCCAGGACCTGCTTGCCCTTCAGACTTGCCGGCGAAAACTCGAAGTACAGCCGCTGGACATAGCCCGGTCCGCAGTAATAGCCGCTCCAGGTGCCGCACTTGCCCACGCCCATGCCTTGGCCATCGTCGCCGTTGCCCCAGCCGTAGGACTCGTAGCCGTCCGAACGCAACAGGGTTCGCTCGGACTCTCCCCAGGTCACAGTCGGGTCGATAAACAGAGGGAAGGCAGCTGTCTCCGTGGTGGCCAGCATGTCTGCGTCCGGCACCACCGACAGCCTGTACTCGCCCAGCTTCACATCCATCCGGGCCACCCTGTCGCCCTGGCCCGGCTCGAGGCCCGAGCCCGACGCAGCCCTCTCGGAAGCGTCCCCCGGCACCGCCTGCCCCTCAGCAGCCGGCAATGCAGAGCTGCGCTGTGTCTTGTGGGGCTGCTGCGTGGGCATCTTGCCCGCCGAGTTCCACATCTGTGCTGGCGGCGCCCGGAACACTGTGTTGCCGTCTCCGTCCACCGCGGCGAGGCTGCCCGCCGCGCCCTTGCGGACCGTAAGCCCCGTCGCCTTCAGTCCGAATTCGAGCTCCTTCAGTTCCGGACGGGATGCTGCCTTCGGGGACTTGACCACGAGCACATGCTGGAAACTCTCGGCCGTTGCCGTGACCTTCACATCAATGTCCGGAAGCACCTCCCGGTACAGAGCGCTCGAGCCGTCCAACTCCGGTTCCGGCAGGCGCCCTAGCCAGCTCAGCTCCAGCGACTGGCCCAGCTCACCGATCTGCACCAGCGGATCGTGGTCCCCGCCACCGGAGAACGTCATCTTCACGGTCGCTGCCTTCGGACCGACCGATCCGTCGGAGCGCCGCTCCAGCGTCGGATCCGGCGCCTGCCAGCCACCGTTCGGCGTCGCGACGCGTACTGGGACCGCCGACTCCTCCAGGGTGAAGGTGTAGCCGTCAGGGTTGGCGAACACAGTGGTCTGCTCGGAGCGCTCCCCCGTAACCTCCACGCGCTTCCCGGACTCGACCGCCTGGGCCAGCGCCTGCTGCCCCTCCGACAAGGCAGGGGCATCCCCCACAGCAGCGCCGGCAGCCGCCGCAGGCAGCGCAAGCGCCGAGAACACCGTCACAAACGCGGTCACGACCGCGGCACCACCGCGCATGCAGGCACGCATACGCAGACTCCCCCGCCCAAACCCCACAGTCCCCACCCCAGAGTCACAAGATCCCCACAAACGCAGCGAGTTAACGCCTGTTCACCCGACGTCGTCAACAACTCGAGCCTTGACCCAACCGGGCCTGAACCACAGAAATACGTACACATGCCCGACCCGGGGGCCCACTCCCCGCACTCCCGAACCATCCCGCAGGTGACACACCGTCACATTAGCCAAGTCCCGTGCATCCGCCCGCAAACGACCTTGCAACTACGCCTCAACCCCACCGGCCCGCAAGGCCAGGCATACATGCGCAAGCAGACGCGCGCCGCAAAATCCTTAGCGGAGCAACAAAATCCAATTGCGCTACGCCAGGTGACCAAAAGCCTGCGCCCCGCACAACGTGATGCACATCACTCAATGTGCGGCAACAATCCCGGCACTCACCGACCACACACGCACGCCAGACCCAGACGCCCCCGCCATGGGCCGAACTCGCCTGCCAGAAGCCGGGAATGCACGCCTCCGTCCCTCACACCCCCTCGACTTCACTGCGCAACTGGTGGTGACGTTGCTGCGCCGGCTCGACGATCCTGAGTGGCTGGAGCATCGGTTCTAGTGGTCGTCGCAACACCCCATCTCAAGGGGTGCGATGGACTTCGAGATCCGTAGGGTTCGCAAGGCTCAGGGGCCTGTGAAGCTCCGAGCCGAGCGGGAGGAATACTTCCGGCCCGTGCAGATGGGGCTGACCAACCGAGAGGCAAGCCGACGCGTCGGCGTTCATGAACGGACCGGCCGCGAATGGCGAAACGGCCGGACCGACCCGAAGCGGTGGCGGGCTCCTGCTCTGGCAGAGCAGGAGCCCGAGCCTTCGCCGACGAGGTACCTGCGGGAAGACGAACGCATCCACTCAGCCGCCCGGCTGCGGGAGAAGGTGTCCGTCCGAGCGATCGCCGCCGAGCTGGGCCTCAGCCCGTCCACGATCAGCCGTGAAGTACGCCGCAATGGCACACCCCTGCGCGGCGACCGCACCCGATGGGCCTACCGTCCCCAACGCCGCTCAGCGCCGGGCCGATGCCCGCCGGCCCCGGCCCAAGCCCAGCAAGATCGGCCAGGACGCCGGGCTGTGGGACTTCATCCAGGCTCACCTGGCGATGCGGTGGAGCCCGGAACAGATCTGTCAGGCTCTTCGCAGACGGTTCCCCGACCGGCCGGAGATGCACGTGGTCCACGAGACGATCTATCAGGCCCTCTACGTCCAGGGCAGCGGGGAACTGCGCCGCGCATCGTCCGGCAGCCATCAGGTACAAGACAGTCGCCAAGATAGCGAATGAACGCTGGAGATAAGCGTCTGATCAGGCTTCCGGAGTGATTGTCAGTGGGGCGCTCTAGGCTCTGCACCGTTTGGGAGATCGGTATCTGCTGTCCCGTCCCGATCGATGCTGAGGCTTCGGAGAGTGAGCGGTGTGAGACTGAGGTTAGCTGTCACAACAATGGCCTCCGAGCTGCCCTGGGCGGCTGTTCTGGCTCCGGGGCGTGGCCTTGTCTACGACGTACTGGCCTGTACAGCCCCCGAGTTAGGCAGACAACTCCACGAGAAGGGTGCCGGGGTGCACGGCATGGTGCCGTTCGGCCACAGCGCCCCAGTGTTCGCCTCGGCGCGGCGCAAGTCGGGTCGTTACGCGGCTGGCGGACGCGGTGTGGTGGAGTTCGGCAGCCCGATGCCGGAGGTGATGGAAGCGCTCGGCCGGGGCTTCGCCGGGCGAGACGTGCTCGACTGGGGCGGCGTCGCGCTCCGGCTGACCGGTATCACGGCGCTCACCCCTCCGGACTTCGCTTTCGGCCGGGCCATTCTGCGTACGACGACGCCGGTAGTGATGAAGGGCTCCGGACGCGGCGAGGACGGTGTTCGTACCACCCGGCAGGGCTGGCTGTTGCCGACCGAGCCGCAGTGGGCCGGATATTTCCAGGGCAACCTGCGCCGTAAGGCCGAGACCCTGGGGCTTGCCCCGGATGTGGAGCTGGAATCCGTCACCTGGATCGGACCGAAGCGGTCGTTCAGCGTAGGCCAGGGGCTGAAGCCCGGCGCCGCTGTGGAGGTGGAACTGGCCGGTCCTCCGGAGACCCTGCAAGCCCTGTGGAGCTGGGGACTCGGTCAGGCGAACGCAGCTGGCTTCGGATGGGTAGCCGCGTGAACGCCGCGCCCGATCTGGGCACGCAGTCCCGGCTGGTACTCACCGCGCATCCGCTGCAGCGGATCGGGGCGTACGCGCTTGCCGCGCTGGTCGATTGTGATCGCCCCGAGGATCTTGCGCCTGAAGACTTCAACGACGCAGTGGAACAGATAGATGGGCACGCGATCCAGGCAGCACTGTTGCGGGATAGCAAGGCCATTAACGGGTTCTGGTTGAAGTGCAGTCTCTCCCTGTTTCCCAACTCGCCGATGAACCACAACAGCAACGGCCGTAAAAGTGACGATGCAATCCGTGAGCGCATCAGAACCTGGCACGCTCTCGCAGATCCGGCCACCTGGCCTGGGGTTAGCTGTGTACTGTGCGGGCGCCCGGCTGTGGACTTCTTCGGCCATCGTGATGTGGTCCTGGCTGAGAGCGTCTCGTATCGGAACACCACCCCGCGAGGACATGAGGGGATGGCGCTGTGCCGTCCGTGTCATGTCTGCTTCTACGCGCTCCCGTACGGAAGCCACCTGACCGGCGGTTCCTCCGTAGCCGTGCACAGCTGGGACGAGCGCTTCCTCAGGCGCGCCGTGACCCGTCAAGTGGACCGCAGTCTTCGCATTGCGGAGACCGGCGATCCGAGCCGTCGTCAGACCGATGTCCGCGAGGTCGTCGCGCTGACTTCTCTGCGTCGCTATGGCGAGCGGGTCACCGATGGAGTTGACCTCCTTGTCTACAACAACTTCAACGGCAAGCCGTCCTTGGAAGCCCATTCTCTGGAACAGCCCCTGGCCGAGTGGCTGCGGATGACCTCGCGTGCCCCAAAGCTACGACGCGGATTCACCGCCCTGCTGCTGGCCCACGCCACCAAGACCGACGCCGGTGTGGTGGCCCTGGCGCGCAACGCCTTCCGGGATCCGGCACGGATCCTGGGCCGTGGCGTGCGCTACCTGGGCGGGTTGGTGACCACCACGGCCCCCGACCGAGAGCGGGTGGCCGACCTGGCGGCCTTGCTCTACTCCTTCACCACCGAGGTGACGCTGATGAATGAGAAGGACCTGTCCGAGATCAGGTTGACCGCCGGCAGGATCGCGCGCCTGCTCAGCGAGGAGACCTCCGGCGGCAAGCTCAGGAGGTTCCGTGCCGATCTCAAGGACTCGCCCAAACTGCGGAGTTGGCTGACCAGTCATGGGGTGCAATGGGCGATCAAACCGCCTAAGGGCTCCGAGGGACCGCTAGCGACCGAGCGGGCCTTCACCCTCCTCTTCGCCCCCGGTGCGGACAACCCAGCCTGGTTTCACCGGGACCTGCTCCTGGTCGGGGTGCTGGAGGAATTGTCCCGGCTCGGCTGGCAGGCCAAGGAGGACGCGGACGGCGACAAGGACGACGAGGAACTCGGCGCCGTCGACCAGAAGTTCATCACGGACGAAGCGGAGGACAAGCAGTGAGTTTCCTGGTGGGCAAGATCGTGCTGGATGTGGTCGCAGGCGCTCCCAACAACGGGGAGGGCGAGGACAACACCGGCCGGATCAAAAAGCTCAGGGTCGGGCGCGAGGAATACCCGTACGTCTCCGCACAAGCGTTTCGCAGGTGGGTGCGCGACTCGCTGCCGCTCGAGGAGTCTCGCTCGGCGGTCACCCGCATCGGCAAGGGGGCCAAGCAGCAGGCGTACACCGCCGGCCGCCCCGACCGGCACCTGGACGACGACCTCTTCGGCTACATGGTCGCTGTGAAGAAAGAGAACTATCAGCGTGACACCGTGTTGGCCACCGGCACACTGGTCTCCGTGGTTCCGCAACGCCCCACTATGGACTTCGGCACGATGAGCCGGGACTTCCCGGTCGGCGAGCACCCCGTCATCCACTCCCACGAGCTCTACAGCGCCACCCTCGCCGGGGATCTGCTGCTGGACCTGCCGCGCGCCGGGGTCTTCGAGACCGACGGCAACGGCCTGCGGGTGGCCATCAGCCAGACCGTCGCCGAGGAGGCCCAGGCCGCCGGCGCGGAGGCCACCACGCTGCGCGGCACCGCAGCTGTCCGGTTGCCGCTCGCGGAGCGCCGCCGCCGGATCGCCACCCTGCTGCAGACCCTGGCCGCTGTACGCGGCGGCGCCAAGCAGGCGCTGCACTACGGGGACCGCACGCCTTCACTGGTCCTGCTCGCTCCCCTCAAGGGCGGCGTCAACCCGTTCACCCGCGTCCTTGGAGCCCGCGACGGGAAGCCGGTCTTTCTCCCCGACGTACTGCGCGAGGAGCTCCATGCCTGGAGTGACGAGTTGGAGGACGGCCCGGTGCTGCTCGGCTGGGCCCCCGGCTTCCTCGGCGAGCAGCGTGAGCAGGTCCGAGGAGAACTCAAGGACCTGATCGACGAGGGCCGTCTGCTCCTGGAACACCCGCGCGTGCTGCTGAACCAGTTGGCCGAACAGATCCAGCAGGGTGACCACGACGCGTGGTTCGAGGACCCCACGGCATGACCGCTACGGACACCACGGCGCTGGAGGTCACCCTCACCGCGCCCGTCGTCTCCTTCCGCAACCCCCTGTACGCCGGGGTGCAGGTCACCCTGCCGTGCCCGCCGCCGGCCACCGTCGGCGGCCTGCTCGCCGCCGCGGCCGGTGGATGGACACGAGTGGATCCGGGGCTGCGCTTCGCCATGGCCTTCCGCGCCGGTGGCAAGGGAGTGGACTACGAGACATACCACCCTCTGGACGCTTCCGGGAAGAAGGCATCTCCCACCCCGCGCAACCGCGAGTTCCTCACCGACGCCGTGCTGACGGTGTGGCTGCTCGACGAGCCCGAAGCCTGGCAGCGCAGGCTACGCCGACCGGTGTGGCCGCTTCGGCTGGGCCGCAGCCAGGATCTGGTAGGCATCCGTATAGAGCGCATCTCGCTCCGTACAACGCCCGGATCACAGCGTTCCGCGGTCGTGCCGGACGGGGCTGGTACGGCGGGCACGTTGCTGCGGCTGCCCACCGCGATCGCGCTCGGCCGGGACCGTACCCAATGGGACGCCTACCGGTTCGACTCCTCCGGACGCTCCGAACACCCCGTCACCGGCAGTTGGTCGACAACCGACGGGCAAGCCGTAACCCTGCTGCCCACCTCCCATCCCGATACCGGCCTGCGCTTCTGACAGACCTGTCCCAGCCCCGGCCCGTGCCACAGAGACGGATCACCCTCGCTATGACGGACATCTTGTCCACGCTGCGGGCCAAGAGCGCCCAACGGCAGCGCCCAGCCGAACTCCTCACCACCCACCTCGCGTACACCCGCGCCGCCGCAGCCCAGCTGCGGCGGCGTGTGGGTCGGCTGAACGCGGCAGAGGAAATCTTCGACGGCAGCTTCTGGACGGCCGTGGAGCTCGCCGGCCTCGCCCACGACGGAGGCAAGGTCCCTGAGGGCTTCCAGAGGATGCTCACCGGCCGGATCCGCAGCTGGGGCGAGCGCCACGAAGTCGCCTCACTTGGCTTCCTGCCCTCCCTCATCAACGACCCCGACCTCCTGTCGTGGGTGGCCACTGCGGTCGCCACCCACCACCGCGCGCTCACCGGCCAGACCGGACACGACCTGGAGACCCTCTACGGAAGCGTCACCGCTACAGAACTCGCCGACCGCTTCGGTACGGTCGACCCGCGTGCCGTCGCGGCCCTGGAGGCATGGCTGCGCGAAACCGCCAGCCGGGCGGGGCTGCCGGTGGCAGCCTCCCAGGACCATGACGGCCTCACCACCGTCCAGTTGGTGACCTCCGCCCACCAAATGCTGGGGGAGGTCCTCGACCGCTGGGCCGACCGCGTGGGCCGCATGGAGGGCCTGGCCGCCGTGCTCCTGCAGGGCGCCGTCACCCTGGCCGACCACCTATCCTCGGCCCACCAGGCCCTGTCCACTGTCCAGCCGCTGGACGCCACCTTCCGCCTCCTGCTGGAGAAGCAGTTCGCCGACCGCGGCAGGACACTGCGCAAGCACCAACTCCAGGCCGCGGACATCACCGAACACCTTCTGCTGCGCGGGCCGACCGGCAGCGGAAAGACCGAAGCCGCCCTGCTCTGGGCCGCTCGCCAAGTCGCCGCTCTGGCGGCGGCCGACGGCGGGGTGCCGCGCGTCTTCTTCACTCTCCCCTACCTGTCCTCCATCAACGCCATGGCCAAACGGCTGGGCGAGACACTCGGCGACCCCACGGCGGTCGGTGTCGCCCACTCCCGCGCCGCCTCGTACCACCTCGCCGCAGCGATCTCCGCGGAAGACGGGGACGAGGAACACGAGGACGGCTCCCCGTGCCGCGTCGACGCCGCCACCAAGGCTCTGTCGCGCGCCGCGGCCACCAAGCTGTTCCACGAAAGCGTCCGCGTCGGCACCCCCTACCAGCTGCTGCGGGCCGCCCTGGCCGGTCCAGCGCACTCCGGCATCCTGGTCGACGCAGCGAACTCCGTCTTCATCCTGGACGAGCTGCACGCCTACGATGCCCGCCGACTCGGCTACATCCTGGCCAGCGCCCGGCTGTGGGAGCGCCTCGGCGGGCGGATCGCCGTCCTGTCCGCGACCCTGCCGGGTGTCCTGGCCAGCCTGTTCGAGGAGACCCTCACCGAACGGACTGCCCTGCTGGACGCCCCCGACCTCGGCCTGCCTACCCGTCATCTCCTGCGCACCCGCAGCCACCACCTCACCGACCCCTCCGCGCTGGAAGAGATCCGCCTGCGATTGGCGCAGGACGAGTCCGTCCTGGTCATCGCCAACAACGTCGCCCATGCCCTGGAGTTGTACGAGGAGCTCGCCCCCGCCGTCCGGGCACGCCACGGCGACAACGCCGCGCTCCTGCTGCACTCGCGGTTCCGCAGAATGGACCGCTCCCGTATCGAGAAGAAGATTGCCCGCCGGTTCGGGACCGTAGCCCCGGATGCCCAGTACACCCGCCTCCCCGGCCTGCTGGTCGCCACCCAGGTCGTAGAGGTCAGCCTCGACGTCGACTTCGACGTCCTGTTCACCAGCGCGGCCCCGCTGGAGGCTCTGCTACAGCGCTTCGGCCGGATCAACCGCATCGGAGCCCGCCCGCCCGCAGACGCGATCGTCCACCACCCCGCCTGGACCACCCGGCGCCGTCAAACCGGCGAGTACGCCGACGGCATCTACCCACGCGAACCGGTCGAGAGCACCTGGCACATCCTCACCCGCCACAAGGGCCGGGCCATCGACGAGTCGGACGCTACCGGCTGGCTGGACGAGGTGTACGCCACGGACTGGGGTGCCCAGTGGCGCAACGAGGTGCTGGAACGCCGCGACAGCTTCGACCGCGCCTTCCTGCAGTTCCGCTACCCCTTCGAGGACCGCACCGCACTGTCCGAGACCTTCGACGAACTCTTCGACGGCACCGAGGCCATCCTCGCCGAAGACCGCGACGACTACGCCGATGCCCTCGCCGAAGCCGGACACGACCACCAGTCCGCCGGCCGCCTCCTCGCCGACGAGTACCTCATCCCCATGCCCCACTGGGCCGGGTCGCTCACCCGCTACGAGAGAAGCCTCAAGATCCGCATCATCGAAGGCGACTACGACCCCGACCACGGCCTGCTCGCCGTACGCGGACTGCCCCAGCAGACCTACCGGGCTGGGGAGGTCCTGTGATCGACGCAGAAGACGTCGGCGGCGTCCACATCAAGTACCTCTACCACTGCCGACGCCAACTGTGGCTGTACGTACGGGGAATCCGCCCCGAGCACCTAAGCGCCACCGTCCAGCTCGGCGAGGCCGTCCACGACGCCTCATACACCCGAAACACTCCCGTCGATCTTGAAGCTGCCCGGCTCGACTTCATCGACGGTGCGCACTGGGTCCACGAGATCAAGTCCTCCTCCCGGCCCAGCCCGGCCGACCAGGCCCAGGGCCGTCACTACTGCCACCGGCTCCGCCGCGTAGGCATCGAAGCCCAGGGCGCCGTCCTGCACTACCCGAAGACCCGGCGCACCCAGCGCTTCCCGTACACCCCCCAAGCCGAGGCCCAGGCAGAAGCGGACATCGCCGAAGTCCTGGCCGTGGCTACATCACCGGCCTCCCCAGACCGGCTCGCCCGCTCTGCCTGCCGGGGCTGCAGCTTCACCGACTACTGCTGGACGGAATGAGATGCCCACCGCTGCCCGTACGTACTGGCTTACCAGCCCCTGCCGGATCCGCCGAAAAGATCAGTCGCTAATTATCGAGCGCGAGAACGCCGACAACGTCCACATCCCCATCACCGACGTCCGCGACATCGTCGCCTGCGCCGAGGTCGACATCAACACCTCGGTGGTCTCACTGCTCAACCGGCACCGCATCAACGTCCACCTGCTCAGCTACTACGGCGACTACGCCGGTTCACTTCTCACGTCGGAGACCAGCACCTCCGGAGAGACCGTCCTCGCCCAGGCCAGAACCGCCGAGGACCCCAAGGCCAGCATGGAGATCGCCCGCAGCATCGTGGACTCCTGCGCGTTCAACGTCCGCCGGGTCGTCGACCGCAAGCTCCTGGCCCGTCCGTACAAAGTGCTGCAGGAGTCCATCGGCGGAGCCCGGAGCCCGGAGCAGCTCATGGGAGCGGAGGGCACCTTCCGCCGCTCCGCCTGGGAAGTCGTGGACACCAAGCTCCCCGACTGGCTGCAGCTCGGCGGCCGCAGCCGCCGACCGCCGAAGAACGCCGGCAACGCGTTCATCAGCTACGTCAACGGCATCACGTACGCGAGACTGCTCACCGCCGTACGCCTCACCCCGCTGCACAGCGGAATCGCCTTCCTCCACAGCAGCATGGAACGGCAGCGGCACTCCCTGGTGCTGGACCTGTCCGAGATGTTTAAACCGCTCTTCGCTGAACGGCTCATGCTACGCATGGCCGGCCGCAACCAGCTCAAGGAACACCACTTCGACCGCGAGAGCAACCAGGCGATGCTCGCCGAAGCAGGCCGCAAGCTGGTGGTCCAGACCGTGCGCGACGAATTCGCTGTTACCGTCGCGCACCGGAGCCTCGGTCGGAGCGTCGCGTACGACGAACTGCTCTACCTCGACGCGCTAGCCCTGACCCGCCACTGTCTGGAGGGCGCCCCGTACAAGCCGTTCCGGATCTGGTGGTGACGACGCCGTGTACGTGGTCGTCGTGTACGACACCCTCGCCGAACGCAATTCCAGAATCCTGCGGACCTGCCGCCAGTACCTCCACCACGCGCAGCGCAGTGTCTTCGAAGGCCACCTCACCGAGGCCCAACTCCGCCGCTTCCAGGCCGACGTCGAGACCGCCCTCGACCTGACCTACGACAATGTCCTCGTCTATACCTTCCCGCCCGGTACGGTGCCCCAGCGCCTCGAATGGGGCGCGGTCGAGCCCGCTCCAAGCGACATCCTGTGAACGGGAGCTAAACCGTTGTCGATCAACAAGGAGCTCTACTTTTCAGCGCCACACCGAGCTGAGCTGCACAACCGGAGGTCTGCTGCAGAAGTACCCACCGGATGCCTTGCTGGACCGTCCATGACCTGCACCTTTACCCTGGGGTCCTCATCGACCCTGTGAGGGGTCTCAACCAGGCGTAGCCGTAGGCCAGGACTCGGCGCCCTACGCCGGTCCTCATCGACCCTGTGAGGGGTCTCAACACGTCGACCAGGACACCCAGACCGCCATCAACGTCGCGTCCTCATCGACCCTGTGAGGGGTCTCAACCCGTCGGTGACCACGTCGCAAATGACGGGCTCCTCGGGTCCTCATCGACCCTGTGAGGGGTCTCAACTCGTCGGACTGAGTCCAGATGACGAGCTCCCCCTCGAGTCCTCATCGACCCTGTGAGGGGTCTCAACGCGGTGATGCCCTGGGCGGCGAGGCGCTGCAGCACCGTCCTCATCGACCCTGTGAGGGGTCTCAACACGTGCTGCCCTTCGACAGCTACCTCACGAAGGCAGGTCCTCATCGACCCTGTGAGGGGTCTCAACGTGAAGCGGCGCCGTTCGGGGCCGGGGACGCGTATGGTCCTCATCGACCCTGTGAGGGGTCTCAACCCGCCCCTGCTCTCGACATTGACGCCGCCGATCGTTGTCCTCATCGACCCTGTGAGGGGTCTCAACTCGAACCAGGTGTCGCACTCCTGGTGCTCAGTGAGGTCCTCATCGACCCTGTGAGGGGTCTCAACCCGCGCTGCACCGTCACCGGCAACCAGGTCCGCCGCGTCCTCATCGACCCTGTGAGGGTCTCAACACGACACCGATGGCCATGCTGATGGCGGCACGCTTGTCCTCATCGACCCTGTGAGGGGTCTCAACCCGTAGAAGTCCCCGTTCCCGCCAACGGCTGTTTGTAAGTACCTCTTCGGGCCCCAGTGCAAGCACTTCTTCGGGGACCAGCGGGGTACGGAGTTGATCTGGCTCCACGTCCGCGGCCGTCGTGCCCCCGCGGGCCTTCCTCGCGGCGGAGTGTGGCCATCGTTCGCCACTCCTCGAGGGGTTGACCCAGGTAAGCCCAAAGGCTGCAACTTCTTGATCTTGAGCCTCTGAGGTGCGCTCGATGATGTCGACCTGGGCAGCCGGTCTCCTCCCCCGGCTTTGGCCGGGGGAGGAGACACGTCCGCACCTCTGGGTTTCCTGGCCGACAACATCAAGCGAGGCTTCAAGGCACGACCGTCTCACGCGACTTTGTCTCTGCCCACGTCAGGGCGTCGCGTGGCGGCAACGACGATTTATCACGGACAGCGGACAGCTAGACAAGTAGTTCTTTCTTGCCATTTCTTAGAAGCCGTTGTTGTATCGATCAGTGGGCTTGCCTGAACGACCAGAGTTCCTAGTGTTCCTACCCCATCCGGCCAGGCCCGCGGTCTGCCGTAGCCTCTATGGATGCAGGTCATGGAGTGGGACGGAGGTCAGCTGGCGGTAGTGCGTCCCCTGTCGGGCGGGTTCCCGCGGCACAGCCACGACGAGTACGTGATCAGCGTCAACCTCTGCGGCTTGGAGCGGGTCCGGCTAGATCGCACCTCATTCGACGTGAGCCTGGACGAGTTCACCATCTACAACCCCGGCCAGGTCCAATCGTGCACCACCCAGGTCCCGCCCGAGATGTCCTTCGCGGCCGTGAGCTGATACGTCCCGCCAACGGTGGTGGAATCGCTGACCGGCGATGCCACAGTCGACTTCGAACTACCCGTCGTCCGTTCTCCGCACCTACGCGCCGAGTTTCTCGCTGCCGCCAGGGCATTCAGCAAGCTAAGGGCTTGCAGATCATTAACACGTCGTCTTGATCTTGTTGCTGGGCTCGCCGGTTTGGGCGAGGACCCGAGCTCGGAGGGCCGCGAGGACGACGGGTGGTGTCGTCGCGGGTGGGATGACGATGCCGTGTGCCTCGAGCAGTCTCCTGTTCTTCAGGAGGGTGCGGTGCATCGCGGTGCGGCTGCTGCCGAATAGTACGGCGAGAGGTTCCGCGGCCAGGGCGACCCGCAGATGGAGCACGGTGGCCAGGACCTGTTCGGGGAAGGCGAGCCGGGGCGGACGGCCGCGCCGGGCATCGCCGTCGGGGGTCAAAGTCCTGGTGAGGGCGTCCAGTTGTTGCCGGGACATGCCGGTCAGGGCGGGATCGGACAGCAGGGCCTGCTCCCACTGCGGGGCCGGCGCATGCGGAGCCCGGGCCACCGGGACGGCAGGGCAGGGCTGCGGGTGCAGGGCATAGTTCCAGTCGCCATGGAATGCGTGCCGGGTCAGCGGCAGTGCCGCCATCTGGGCGTCACCGATGCGGACTCCGGTGGGATAGGTGTTGGTGTCGAGTGCGGCACTCACGCGCAGCCCGGTGCGGGTGGTGGTCGCAGCGATGGACTGGACGATGACTTCGTGGCTGGTCAGCGGGCGGCCCCGCCAGTTCATGGTGATGTGCGAGAACAGCCGGTGCTCGATCTTGTTCCACTTCGATGTGCCCGGCGGCAGATGACACACGGTGATGGTCAGTCCCGTTTCGGCAGCGAGCCGGGCCAGTTGCAGTTTCCAGGCTCGGGTGCGGTAGCCGTTGGAGCCGCCCGCGTCAGCGGTGATCAGCAGTCGTGCCGCCTGCGGGTAGGCAGCCCGGCCCTGGCCGTGCCACCAGCGGCGGATCGACTCGACCGCGAACGCGGCGGTGTCGTGATCGGTGCCGACGTTGACCCAGCCGGTGTCCGCCGCCAGATCGTAGATCCCGTAGGGGACGGCCTTGCCCAGCTGCGGGTCGGCGAAGTCATGCACGTTCACCGGCACCGGCTCACCCGACGGCCGCCACTGGCGGCCGTTGTTCTTGAACTCGCCGACGAGCTCTTTCTTCTTGGTATCCACGCTGATGACCGGCTGGCCGGCGTCCCGGTGCTCGCGGGCCTGCTCGTTGAGATAGCGGAACTGGGCATCCCGGTCCGGGTGCTGGCTGCCCTCGATTGTCTTGGCATTGGCCTGCAGGCTGAGCCCCTCCTCCCGCAGCAGGTTGGCGACGGTGTCGGCACTGACGCGGTGCCCGGCTCGGGTCAGCTCCCGCGCAAGCGTGCGGGTGGACTTCACCGTCCACCGCAGCGGCGACATCGGGTCACCCCGCACATCCGGCTCAACCAGCGCCAACAGTGCCGGCCGCAGCCCTGGATTCAGATCCGCGACCCGCTTGCGGCCCCCGCCGGGACGCCGCACCCGACCCAGAGGCCCCTCACCCGCCTCAAGTTCGAACACGCCCTTGCGGACCGTCGTCTCGCTGACCGCAGCGGCCTGTGCCACCGCCCGGACACCGCCGTGCCCCAGGCCCCGGGCCTCCGCAGCCATCAACAACCGCCGCTGCCGCTCGTCCAGCTGCGGGAGCAACACCGCGAACTTCACGGCGAGTTGGTCACGAGTCTCATCCGGGATGCGCATACCACACCAACGAGCCTCAGGGCGGGAAGCAACACCTTGATTCCCTGCAAGCCCTAAGGCTTGTCCCGTAAATGATCTTGGGTGGGTGCGGGCGTGGCTGGTGGCCGGTCCGGCCGCCCGCCTATCCGGCGAGGTTGAGGTTGTGGAGGCGGGCGATTCCGAGCATGGCGTGGTGGACGCCATCGCCCTTGAGGCGGCAGTCGCGGAGGATCTTCCAGGTCTTCATGCGGGCAAAAACGTGCTCCACGCGGGCGCGAACCTGTTTGTGGGACTTGTTGTGGGCCTGCTTCCAGTCAGGCAGTTCTTCACCTTTGCGCCGACGGTGTGGCATGACGAGTCCGGTGCCCGGATAGCCGCCGTCGGCGATCGTCATGGCCTTGCCGACGGCGGCCTTCGCGCCGGACTCCTCCCACGCCCTGCAGTCGTTGCGGTTGCCGGGCAAGGGCCGGCCGACCACGACGACCAGGCGGGTATCGGCGTCGATGACGACCTGGTGGTTCGTGGAGTACCGGTAGTTCTTGGACTGCTCGGCGATGCTGTGGTCGCGGGTGGGCACCAGGGTGCCGTCCACGATGAGCACGGTGTCCTTGCGGAACCGTTTGCGGGGCTGGAGCGCCAGCGACGGGCCGAGGTGGTCGATGATGCGGTCCGCCGCGGACTTCGATACACCGAAGAGCGGAGCGAGTTGGCGCATTGTCAGGTTCGTGCGCCAGTAGGCCGCGACGAGCAGAACCCGGTCCTCCAGCGGAAGTCCCCACGGGCGGCCCTTACGGACCGGATCTGCACCTTCGCGGCGCAGTGCGGTCACCAACCTGCCGAAGGAACGCGGGCTCAGCCCGGTGAACGGGGCTATCCAGGACGGCTCCGACGCCGTGATCACACCAGACACCCGAAGATCATCTCACCCGTGACCAGCAGTTACGGGACAAGTCTTAGCACCGGACGGACACCCTTCGCCCGCCGAATCCGCTGCTCTGGTTCAGGAGCGACTGGTGCTCGTGCTGTCGCGGCTGCTCGACTTGGCCGCAGGACGGCGCGCGCGTGCTCCAGAGCCCGCTGACGCCCGGATCGCCGCGGTGCTTGACCGGCTCCGCACCGACCTGTCCGTCGCGCCCCGGCTGGCCGAGCTGGCCGACGAGGCAGGCATGTCCCGGGAGCATCTGATCCGGACGTTCAGCCGCGCCACCGGCGCCCCGCCCTACGCCTGGCACCTGTCGGCCCGGCTGGCCGAGGCGCGGCGTCGGCTGCGTAGGGGCGAGCTCGTCGCCGACGTCGCGCACGGGCTCGGCTTCGCCGACCAGGCGCATTTCCACCGCCACTTCGCCGCGGCCTACGCCATCACGCCGGGCCGGTACCGTCGGCTGTCCCTGATCAACATCTGACAAGACCAGACTGCCCGACCCCACGCACAGTGGCTGCCATGTTCGAGATCTTCATGGTGGCTATGTGGTTGGGGCTGGTGTTCAACGCGGCACCAGGCGCGGTGTTCAGCGAGTCCCTGCGACGCGGGATACGGGGCGGGTTCCGCCCGGCCTTCGCGGTACAGGTCGGCTCGCTTGTGGGCGATGCCGTGTGGGCGGTGCTCGGCCTGGCAGGCGTGGGGGCGCTGTTCGCGGTGCCGGCCTTGCGCGTGCCACTCACGGTGACCGGGTGCTTGCTGTTGGCCTGGTTGGGGGCGGCGGGCCTACGCGACGCACTCGCGGGGAAGGTGCCCGATCCGACGGCGGAGCCGCACGACAAACAGGACTGCAAGGCCATGGCTGTGGGAGCGGGCATGTCGCTGGCGAACCCGTGGAACGTCGTCTACTGGTCGGGCGCGGCCGGCGGGGTGGGCGCCGTCCTGGGCTCGGGCGGCACGACGGAGCTGGGCGTCTTCTTCGCCGGGTTCATGGCCTCCTCAATGCTGTGGTGCATGATCTCGGCGGGGCTCATCGTGGTGCTGCGCAGGGCGATGCCGCCACTGGCCGTACGTGCGCTCGAAGCCTGCTGCGGTGTCTCGCTCCTGGTCTTCGCGATTCTTCAGCTGTACCGGCTCATGTGACGAGCGGTGCGCTGGGAGATTCGCCGGACCGTGCGGCTACGAACCGTTCCGGACTGACCGGGTTTGAGAAGCCGCCGATCAACGGGCTTGGTTGAGAAGCCGTTGTCGTGCCGAGCGTCGGGGCTGCGGATCGAACAGGGTTCCTGATCGGATGATCTTGGAGTGGCCGCCGCATGAGGTCAGGGCCTCCTGAGCAACTCGGGGCTACCACACCAAGGAGGCCCTGATGTCGCATGCCCAGTCGTGTGATTGCCTCGCGCACAGGTTCGGGAACGCGGCCGATCAGCCGGATCGGGTGCGAAGGTATCCATCGGACGTGACAGATGCGGAGTGGGCGGCCATCCGGCCGTTGCTGCCGGTGCCGGGCTGGATGCGCGGCCGGGGAGGACAGCCGGAGGCGTACTGCCACCGGGCGATACTCGATGCGATCCGCTACCTGGTGGACAACGGCATCAAGTGGCGGGCGATGCCTGCCGACTTCCCGCTGTGGGACCGGGTCTACGCGTTCTTTCGCCGCTGGCGCGACCACGCCCTGGTCAAGGAGTTCCACGACCGGTTGCGCGCGAGGATCCGCGAGAGAGAGGGGCGGGATACGGAGCCGACGGTCGGCGTGATCGACTCGCAATCGGTCAAGGCAGACGCCCGACCAGCTGAAACGCAGACCTCAAGTCCGGAAAGACAACAGCTTCTCAGACTCGCTCAGTCCGATCTCTTCGCAGTAGTCCGGCCAGGTCCGGCCGTCCTCGCGGAGTCACGAACGGCGTGCAGTGCCTGACCGCGCATCCACTGCGTCTGCGTTGGCGAACGCGCGCTCGCGGCGCTCCAGCTCGGTCCGGTAGCTGGGGAACCATTGCTGGTCCCCAGCTACCCGACCTCACGAGAGCTGCGTCACCCGACCGGAGCACTCAACACCGTTTCGGAGTGGGCGAGATCGGCTGTGCGACGTTCTGGCAGCCCGCCAGGTGCTCCGGGATCGGCCCCACACCGGCAACTTCGAGATCGGCTGCCTACGCCACCTTTCTACGGGTCACCTTTCAGTCGGAATGCGCGATTTAACCGATTCCGCCCACGCGACAACTCAAGGCGGGGGCGGCTTCCTTCGTCAGGGCGGCGAGCGGCGAGCACCTGCCTTTGCCGACAGCGCAGCAGTTAGGAACAGTTCGACTGTCTCATCCAGTTGCTGATGGTCGGCTGAGACGGGCCAGTCCGGCATACAAGTCACCTCGGCCCGAGGGTCGAGTGTGTCAGCCGGCCGGGAGATCCATTTACCGACTCTTTACCGATCGCGCTCGAAGCTGCCGACTCCCCTCGCCGGTGAACGATCGGCGCTGGGATCGCCACGCCTTGGCTGTTGAGGTGCAGCAAATGGATCCCGCGCGGGCCCTGGCCGTGTCACGGTTAGGTGGGGCTTTGCGCGTTGAACGATTGCTCTCAATACCGATAACTTGGGTGCAATCTGGTCGATGGTGTCTATGTGCCGAGAGCGGTTCAGTTGAAGTCATCTGGTGAGGTCTGTCGGACCGGGTCGCGGTCGGGGTGCTGACGCAGGCTAGAGCTGGAAATGAACAGATCCCCCGCCTCGCGCGGCCCGGCTCTGGAATGAGAAGGGGCGTGGGCGCACGGGTACAGGGCGGGGTGGGCGGCTGTTCAGTCCTGGCCCCCGGCCGGAGTGTCGGAGCCGTTCGCTGACTGCGCCGGGGGCGCCCCCGGTGCTGGCTCGGCTTCCGCCTCCGGCTTAGAGGAGCTAACAGAAAGCCGCCTGGTTGGGCATGCCCGTTGGTGCGGTGGCTCGTTGGACGTGTCATGGGGAAGGGAAAGGGCCCGCCGTGGTTGGTGTCGGACGACTTGTGGGGGCGGGTTGAGCCGTTGCTGCCCGTGAGAGCCCGGCGGGTCCGGAATCCGGGCCGGCTGCCGCTGGATGACCGTAGGTGCCTGCAGGGCATCTTGTTCGTGTTGCATACCGGTATCCAGTGGGAGTGGCTGCCGCAGGAACTCGGCTTCGGTTCCGGGATGACGTGCTGGCGCCGGTTGCGGGACTGGCACGAGGCCGATGTGTGGGACCGGCTGCATCAGGTACTGCTGACCGAGCTGCACCAGGCCGGGAAGCTGGACTGGTCGAGGGCGGTGATCGACGGTTCGCACCGGCAGGCACGTCGGGGCGGCCCCAAACCGGGCCGAGCCCGGTTGACCGCGCCTGACCGGGCTCGAAGCACCATGTGATCACCGACTCGCGCGGTACTCCGCTGGCCATCACGCTGACCGGTGGCAACCGGCACGATGTCACCCAGCTCATGCCCCTGCTCGACGCGATACCGCATATCAAGGGCCGGACCGGTAGGCCCCGTCACCGGCCGCGGCAGCTGTTCGCCGACCGTGGCTACGACTTCGACAAGTACCGCCGCCTGCTGTGGAAGCGCGGGATCAAGCCGGTCGTCGCCCGACGCGGAGTGCCGCACGGTTCCGGGCTCGGCACCATCCGCTGGGTGGTAGAGCGCACGAACGCCTGGATCCATGGCTTCCGCCGCCTCCGGATCCGCTGGGACATCCGCGACGACATCCACGAAGCATTCCTCAAACTGGCCTGCTGCGTGATCACCTACCGACGCGTCCAAGCATTGTGTTAGCTCCTCTTAGAGGCGGCCTGCCGCCGGCTTGCGGCCCTGCCCGACGCCCGCTCCACCGCGACCACCGGCCGTGCCGCCCGTGACGAGGCCCGGCACGCCCTGCGCGAGGCGTGACGCCTGGACGTCGAGCACCAGGTCCAGCTCGACGTCCTCAGCCGCTCTGGCCAGCTCCCCTCCGGCACACCGCGCGCAGGAGGGCAAGCCCAACCGCTGCGCGCTGGACTACGCCACCCATGTCACCCAGCATGTGAGCAAGTGCTCCTCGGCGCAGGCAGGCCCCCGAACCAGCGCCTCAGCAGTCACCGATCCGGGACGCTCCACGGACCTGGCTGGGCGTGCCGAGCATGGTGTCCGAGCCCGCTGCCACACAGATCTCGCTGTCCCACCAGAGGATGAAGTCGACCTTGATCTTCTCGCTCTTGGAGATGCAGTTCCTCCAGAAACGGTAGTTCTGGTCCAGGACGTAGTGGGTGTGATTCCCGCAGCGGTCCGCTGCTGTCACAGAGGCGGCGGTCGCTTCGACTTTCGGCGCAGGAGCCGCAGTGGCGATGCCCGCTGACCCGACCATGGCCAGGGCGAGCGCGGCAGCGCTGACACCCAGACCCCGTGAGCTGCGTAATGCCTTCATTTCGCCGTCCTTCATTGGTCCTGGGAGACACCGACGATCACCAGGCGCGTGCGAATCTCCCGCACTCGTCGTAGCGCTCCCGCCTCAGTGACCACCCCGGCCACTGTCGCTCTTTCTCTCACTGGACCTGGAAGGCAGCCGACAGGAATGCACTGCGACACACCAGGTTGCGCCTTGAGGCGATGCTCAGGTATCCGCTCTTGCGCACCGGAACGCCACTCCAGTGCGTAATAGGTGCTCGAGCGCGGCCATGGGGAACATCGGTACAGCGGTCATACGCGTCCTCCCCTTGTCGAAGGCGGCTTACCTCCAGGAGTTCGGCACCGAGCATGCCCGGACACGACCGAACGCCATGAATGCTCCGGGCTGCCGGCACGGGCGGCTACGCCCTTAAGCCATGACTTAAGGGCCCACGGCCACGCTGCGCGGCGCTATCGGTTCCCGTCCAGCAGTTCCCGGCCCAGGGCAGTGGCCATGTGCAGTACGGAACCACCGCGCCGACTGGTGGTGATGAGGCGCGCGTCGCGCAACGCCTTGGTGTGCTGGCTGACGGCCGCCAGGGAGACACCGAGTCGCGCGGCCAGTTCAGTGGTGCTGCAACCATCGGCGGCCACGCGCAGCGCGGCGGCCCGGGTACGTCCGAGCAGGACACCCAGGGCACCGTCGGCCACGGAGCCCCTGGGATGCCACAGCGCCGCGCCGGTAGCCGGATCGGTCACCGCGGGTACGGTCAGCCGCGGCACCGACGCGTCGTCGTACGGGTCGTACAGCAGGCTGAACTCACGCCAGGAGAACAGAGTCGGCACCAGGATCAGCCCTCTGCCGCCCAGGTGAACCTCGACCGGGCGGGGGTAGCGTACCTCCAGCACAGGCGGACGCCAGCGCACCAGCGGAGGGCTCAGGGAGGCCAGCAGAGCGTCGACTCCCCCTTCCAGGAACGTGCGGGCGTACTGCGCCCGTACGACGTCCAGCTGTGACTGGGAAGCCGCCCAGTACGGTGCGACGGCCACCCGGTGACAAGCCACGAGGCCGGCCGCCAGTAACCGCCGGGCATCGGCATCCCCCTCGGCGACGGCCCGAGCCCACGACATGTGGGCGGGGCGGACGGCAACGGGTTCCAATTCGCGGCGTACCCGGATGCGCGGTGCCCGCAGCAGAGCCTCCACCGCGTGGTCGATGTCGGGCGAGTCGCCGACCAGCGCCAGCAGGTCGAGGCCCGGGCCTCGGGCCGGCATCAGTGCAGTGAGTGGCCCGGTGTCCTCGCCCAGTCGGCCGGCCACCGTGGCGCGCCACCGTTGAAAGGGCACCGGGAGGGAACGCCGGCACAGCATCTCCAGGCTGTAATACGTCTCCGCGGCGGCCCCGATGGTACTGGCCACCCGGGTGCGGGCGAGATCCTCCGCGGTGAAATAGATGCGCAGCACCACAGACCTCCGTCACGGAGCGGGGGCACCTTCAGGTGCGGTGCCAGTCCCGGCCGCCGCCTCCGTGGCGACCGAAACATTGTCGGACGGGACGAGCGGGGCCTGGAACGCCCTTTCCGGACCTTTCAGGGGGTCAGCCAAGGTGAGACCCCGAAAGCGTGATCCTCAGCGGGGGACTCGTCGGCTGCGGTCCGGTCAGCGTCCAATGAGCCTGTGGAACATGGGTGCGCTGAGCTTGATTCTGTCGGGGATCTTGGATGGTAGAGCTCAGCTGCCGAGGGTTCGCCAGGACTTTGACCGGGGGATCTCGTTCTGGTCCAGGAAGGTCTGGAAGGCGGTCGGCGGTCTCGGCGAAGAAGGTTCCGCGGTCGCTGACTGGCTGCTGAGTCGTTCGATGTTCACGGCGATGGCCGTGAGTACGTGTTGCAGGTGGGCTTTCGGCTGTCCTGGGTAGCGGCAGCGGCGCATGCCGTGTCCGTGGACGAACTCGTTGACGGTGCCCTCGACTGCGGAGCGGACCGCGTAGCGGGTCTTCCAGTCGAGGGTCTGCTGCTCGGCGCGGACGCGGAGTTGCAGGTCGCGGAGTTCTCGTGGGGGAAAGCCCACGGTCCGGGCGCTGTCGGCGGTGGTGGTGCAGCGGGTGCGGGCCGGGCAGGGGCGGCACTGCCTCTTGGTGAACCGGGCCACGATCAGCAGGGCGGCGGTGGGTGAGGAGGTCGGGTAGGGGCCGTGCCAGCCCGCGCTGACCTGACCTTGGGGCAGGTGACCTGTCGGCGGCCGAAGTAGATGTGGAAGTCGTCCCGGTCGAAGCCTTCGTTTTTGCGGTGCTGGCGGGTGGGGTTGCCCGGCAGTGGGCCGCTGACAATGATCTGGTGTTCGCGCGCGGCTCGTTCCATGTGGACCAGGGAGGTGTAGCCGCCGTCGACCAGGTGCTCGGCGGGCAGCAGACCGCGGCGCGCCAGGCGGGTGTGGATGCCAGGCAGGGCCTCACCGTCGTTGGTGGCGGCCGAGGTGGTGGCCACGCCCGTGATCACGTTGACGCTGTCGGAGGCACACGTCTCGGTGACATGTGCGGCGAACCCCTTCCAGCGGACGATGTGCCCGTGCCGGACGTAGCGCGCGGTGGTGTCGTAGGGGGAGACGATCACCGAGGAGGAGGGTGGCAACCCGCCCTCGTCGGCGGTGCGCCAGCGCAGGCGGCCTGTCGCGTCGCGGTAGTAGTTCTGCACGATGATCTGCCGCAGCGCCTCGGCCTGCGGGCCAGGCCGGTAATCCGGTCCCTGCCGGTGGAGGTGTTCCATCAGTCGGGACGCGTCGTCGCCGGCGGCGAGGATCCTGGTCTTGGGCCGGGTGGGGTTCTTGCCCAGACGGACCGGACGGCCGTAGCGGCGCCCCCAGTCCTCATCGACCAGGCCGTCCAGCAGATGCGAAGCGGTGCGGGCCACTTCCTCCAGCACGGCACGGACGGCCTCGGTGACCAGTTCCAGCCGGGTCAGGTCGCGCACCGCGGCCAGGACATGGGTGGAGTCGGTGCGCTGCGTGGTGCGTTCTCGCACGAGACCGGCCTCCTTGAGGCGGGCCAGCGCGAGGTCGAGGAGGCGGTCGGCGCGGTCGCCCTCGGCGAGACGGTCGCGGAAGTCGGCCAGCACACTGTGGTGGAAGCCGGGATCGTCCAGCTCCAGGGCCATGGCGTACTTGAAGTCGATGCGGCAGCGGACTGCTTCCACTGCCTGACGGTCCGACAGGCCGAGCAGGAACTGCAGCACGCAGACGGTGGCCAGCTGGGCGGGCGACAGACGACGAGATCCGCCGGGAACAACGGACGAACGCACTCGAAGACCTCCAGCGCGCCCTTGTGACGGAAACTGAGAGGACCGATGCACAAGGCGACCCGTGCTTTGCGGAACTCCGGTCGGACGAACGCTTCCAGGAACTTGTCCGCGCCGGGCAAGACCGGTCTCCTCGCTTGTGACCACTGCATGAGCATCTCCGGTTCACCGACGATGACACACGGTCCAGCTCCGCAGGAGGGAGCTCACCTGGCCGACCTGCGATGACGACCTTCAGCCTCGACGAGCAGAACGGGCCGGAACCGGGCGGCGATCACACCCGCCCGGGTGCGCTGTCGCGGCCGATGCGAACCCACAGGTTCTCCGTCTCCGCCGTGGCCGGGGCTTCGCCGAGGACGCGGGTGTGCAGGTTCTCGACGGTCCGGCGGACCGGGTCGGGACCCAGGGCCCATAGGACCTGCACGCTGCCCGGCGGGCGGAAGACCAGGTCGATTGCTGACCACTTCTGGATCCGGTAGCCGAGGCGGGCCGCCCGGTCCGCGGCGGCCGGGCTGTCGCCGGCGGCCAGGCGGTCGGTGACGATCCGCTCCGCGTCCGGGTGGCGTCCCTCGCCGAACAGGTTGTGCATCTGCCGCTCGGTGACCGTCTGCCTGGGCGTCAGGCCGACCGCGGGCAACGCGCGGCCCCTCCACGCACTCGGCGGCACCCCGGCCTCGTCCTGCGCCTCAGCCAAGGGCTTGCGGCGGGGCCGGCGGCCGTCCCCGACCTGCCGCATGTAGTACCGGTACGAGGATCCTCTGCTCACCTGCTTGAACGTCATCACACAGGCCAGCCCAGCACAACAAAACAGCAGGTCAAGCGGCAAATGCGGGTCCGTCCCGCGGGGCGGGAGAACAGGAACGGAATCCCGGGCCGGCTTCCCGCACCACGGGCCCACCCGCCACCAGGCGCCCATCCGGCCGGCGAACGCGCGGTTCCCGCGATCCGGACCGGCAGAGCTCCAGTGCAACAACACCCGGACAAGCCAGAGCCCCCGAGGCGGGACGTGACGGCCGCTACGGGGACTCTCGCTCAGCAACCCCAAAGAGGCGCTTGGAGTTAACCCAGCCACTGTCCCACTCCCCTGCACATCGCCGGTCGGCCGCCACGGCACAAGTCACCTGGACGGACCGGTACACACGTACACAGGTCCCGATCCAGCGTTCGGGCATACCGTCGCGCTACTGGGGCGTGCGGGAGCCAGCCAGCATCACTGGGCCCGCCCCCGGACATGGCGGACCAGCTCGCGGGCGTCTGTACCGGCGGCCGCGCCACCGGCGAAGCACCGCGAACATGGGCGGAAGCCGCCAGCAACTACGAGAGCCAGGCATGCAGCCGCGTATTGCCATCAACACGGGCTGAGTGGACCTGCCCCTCACCACTTGCCCCGCAGAACTCAGGTCTGGGCCACGTAGGTCCGTGCCGAGCAGCGCCGCTAGCGCTGAGCCTCGCCTGTACGATGATCATGTGACCACTCGCCGCAATTAGGCACAGGCTCCGAGGCTCCCGCGCACATCCATGCCGCCCGAGCCGACCTTCTCGACACACTGCCCGGCGTCCATCTGCCAGATCTGAGCGAGCTGCGAGCCCGCCGAACCCTTGGAGTGCATCCCACCTCGTCGCCGAGCCCGCGACGGCACCTCGGAACGGGCTGCCCAGAGGACACGGAGCACATCCGGTAACTGGATGCGTGAACGTCACGGATGTTCCAGCGCCAGCGGCGGTTAGTTCCTCCCCGCTACACCCAGCCGTCGATGGTCCATTCCCTGGCGTCCGCATACAGTTGGGCGCCGGAGATTCGTGGGCCGTCAGGTCCGCATGGTCGTGCTCCTGGTTGTCCACTCCGCGCCCGCCCGCGCCTCGGGGCCCGATGTATGCGAGCAGTTCGCCATCCGGCCCGCCGGTCGCCTGGTTTGGCTGCATCACGGATTATTCCAAGGTCTGCGCCCGTGATAGGACTGTTCGGCTTGATGATCTACAGCTGATACGGGGGACGGGGTCATGGCTGTCACGGTGCCGGATTGGGCGGACACACTGCTGGATCTGGTGGGGGTGAACTGGCCCAACGTGGACGAGGACGCCTACCGGGAGATGGCGGACGCGTTGCGGGAGTTCGCGGACGACCTCGCCGACGACGGTCAGCTCGCCAACAACCACATGGAGCGTTTGCTGTCGTCGGGTCACGGCGAGGCGATCGATGCGCTGAACGAGCACTGGGGCAAGGTCAAGGGCAAACACCTGAAGGACATGATCTCCGCGGCCCGGACGATTGCGGGCGCACTCGACCTGGCGGCGGGCGCGATCGAAACCATGAAGTGGAAGGCGGTCGCGGAGCTCGGCATTCTGGCCGGCCAGACGGGTCTCGCCATGGCGCTGATCCCGGTGACCGGTGGTCTGTCGGCACTGCTTGGTGCCGGTGCGATCGCTTTCACGAAGAAGCAGTTGCTGAAGCTCATCACGGGTGCGATGGAGGAGGCGGTCGGTCACATCGTGGCGGTGATGACCGAACCGGCCGTTGCCTCACTGGAGAACATGGCCGCGGACCTGGTGGTCCAACTGGGGGCGAACGCACTGGGCGTGCAGAACGGTGTGGACCTCGACCAGACGAAGCAGGCCGGGAAGGACGGCTTCGACCAGGGTGTCCAGGGTGCCAAGGAGGGCATGAGCCTCGCCTCCGCCGGAGGCGGTGGCGGCGGAGGCGGTGGCGGTGGCCCCAAGGGCAAGGGTTTCCACATCGAGCACGACGAGCACGATCACGCCGGCACCAGGCTGAACTTGGTGAGCGTCGGGATCCACGGCAAGACCGCCGGCAAGCTGACGAAGGCGAAGACGGCCCAGGGCCGCAACAAGGGCCGGGACGACATCGCCGACGTACTGGACCCCGTCATCGAGAAGGCCATGGGCGCTCTGGTGAAGTCGGCCAAGACGATGGGCGACCATGTCGGCAAGACGCTGCCGAAAGCCGTGAAGCAGATATCCAAGGACCACAAGAACAACGACGACGACACCCGCGAACGCCTCGCCCGCCAGCGCAAGGACGACGATGGCCGGGACGGTGCCGGCGGCGCGGGCGATCACCGTCGTGGCCGCGGTGACGGCGACAGCGCTCGAACGAGGCCGAACGGGCTGCGCGAGGTCCGTGACGACGCGCGTCGCCACTCCATCCCGCTGGACCGCAAGACGTGCAAGTCCGACCCGGTCGACATCGCGACGGGGGAGATGACCCTGCCGCAGGTCGACCTCTCCCTGCCCGGGGTGCTCCCCCTCGTCGTGGACCGTACACACCTGTCGAAGTACCGCTACGGTCACTGGTTCGGCCGCAGCTGGTCCTCGCTGTTCGACGAGCGCCTGGAAGCCGACCCCGTAGGACCGGGTGTCGTCTGGGCGCGCAGCGACGGATCGTGCCTCGTCTACCCCCGGCTCCCGCAGCCCGGCGACGATCGGGTCCTGCCCACCGAGGGACCGCGGATCGCCCTCGCCCACGGCGGCGTGCACGAGGACGAAACCACCTACACCCTGTCCGAACCCGCGGGGCTCACCCGCTCGTTCACCGGGAGTCCGTACCGCACCTCCCCGGCCTACTGGCTCACCGAGCTCAGGGACCGCCACGACAACACCGTCGTCCTCGCCCGCCGCCCGGACGGCGCGCCCTCCACGGTGTCCCACAGCGGCGGCTACACGGTCAGGGTGGACGTGGCCGACAAGCGGATCACCGCCCTGCGTCTGCACACCCCGCAGGGCCCGGTCACCGTCATGTCATACGGATACGACGCGGACGGCAACCTCGATGCCGTCACCAACTCCTCCGGCACAGCGACGCGCTTCACCTACGACCCCACCGGCCGCATCACTTCATGGACCGACCGCAACGGGTCCACCTACCTGTACGTCTACGACGCCGCCGGCCGTGTGGTCCAGACCGTGGGACCCGACGGCTTCCTGTCATCGCGCTTCTCGTACGACAGCGAGGGTGGCATCACCCGTTACACCGACTCCACCGGCGCCACAAGCGTCTTCCGTTTCAACCGCCTCCTCCAGGTCGTCGCCGAGACCGACCCCCTGGGCAACACGGTCAGCCAGGTCTGGGACCGCTACGACCGGCTCCAGAGCCGCACCGACAGCCAGGGCCGCAGCGTCACCTACACCTGGGACGAGGACGGCAACCCCACTTCCGTACGCGAGCCGGACGGCTCCCTCGCCACCACGCAGTACGACGAGCGGGGCCTGCCCACCGTCGTGACCGCCGCCGACGGAAGCGTGTGGCGCCGCACCTACGACGACCGCGGCAACAACGTCTCCCTGACCACACCGGACGGGGTCACCACCCGCTACGCGTACGACCCGAACGGCGCCCTCGCCGCGGTCACCGACCCGCTGGGCAACAGCCGGACCTACCGCAACGACGAGGCCGGTATGGTCCTCGCCCACACCGACGCCCAGGGCAGGACGACCACCCTGGTCCGCGACGCGTTCGGCCGGCCCGTCTCCGTCACCGATGCCGACGGCGCCACCACCACCTGCACGTGGACCGTCGAAGGACACCTCACCTCGCACACGCGCCCCGACGGCGCCACCCAGCGGTGGACCTACGACGGGGAGGGCAACTGCCTCACCGAGACCGACGCCAACGGCGGCATCACGAGCTACGAGTACACCCACTTCGACCAGCCGGCCTCCCGCACCACTCCCGACGGCGCCCGCTACGACTTCCGCTACGACACCGAACTGCGCCTCACCGAGGTGCACAACGCCGCCGGACTGACCTGGACCTACACATACGACACCGTCGGACGCCTGGTGTCCGAGACCGACTTCGACGGCCGCACCCTGCACTACAGCTACGACCCCTCGGGCCGCGGACACAGCCGCACCAACCCGCTGGGGCAGACCGTCACCACCCACCTGGACGATGCCGGCCGCGTCATCGCCCGCGACGTCGAGGGCGCCGTCACCACCTACACCTACGACCGGTCCGGCCGCCTCACCGAGGCGCGCTCCGCCGACTCCGTCCTCGCCCTGGAGTGGGACGCCATGGGCCGCACCGTCGCCGAGACCGTCGACCGACGCACCAGCCGGTACGGCTACGACGCCCTCTCGCGCCGGACCCTGCGGGTCACCCCCAGCGGGTCCACCACCCGCCTCACCCACGACGAGGCGGGCAACCGCACGCACGTAGCCCTCGACGGCCACGGCATCGCGTTCGCCCACGACGCCACCGGCCGCGAGGTGGCCCGGTCCTTCGGCAGCCCCGAGCAGCCCGTGGTCCTCGGCACCGCCTACGACGCCGCGGGCCGGATCCGGGAGCACCGCCTCACCGCCCAGGACCGGACCCTCAGCCGCCGCCTCTACGCCTACCGCGCCGACGACCGGCTGGAGACCGTCACCGACGGGCTGACCGGCAACCGCAGGCATTACGAACTCGACCCGGCCGGACGGCCCCTGCGCGTCGAGTCCCACGGCTGGACCGAGACCTACGCCTACGACAGCGAGGGCAACCAGACCTCCGCCCACTGGCCCGACAAGGCCCCGCACGCCGAGTCCCGGGGCCCGCGTGCGTACAGCGGCAACCGGCTGCAATCCGCCGGCGCGCTGCAGTACACCTACGATGCGGCCGGCCGCATCGTCGAACGGCGCAAGAAGCGGATATCCCGCAAGCCGGACATCTGGCGCTACGAATGGGACGCGGCCGACCGGCTGACCGCATGCACCACACCCGACGGCACCCGATGGACCTACCGCTACGACCCGCTGGGCCGCCGCACGGCCAAGCGCCGGCACGCCTCCGACGGGACCATCGTTGCCGAGACCCTCTTCAGCTGGGACGGCAGCCGTCTGGCGGAACAGACCGACTCCTCCACCGGCACCACCTTGACCTGGGAGTACGACGGCCACTGCCCGATCGCCCAGGCCGAGCGCCGCACGACGCAGGACCCCGGCGGCGACCAGGATTCCGTCGACGCCCGCTTCTTCGCGATCGTCACCGACCTCGTCGGCACACCCACCGAACTCGTCGACCACACCGGCGCCACCGCCTGGCACAGCCGCGCCACCCAGTGGGGCGCCACCGCCTGGAACCGGGACGCCACGGCACACACCCCGCTGCGCTTCCCCGGCCAGTACGCCGACCCCGAGACCGGTCTGCACTACAACTTCTTCCGCCACTACGACCCCGAGGCCGGCCGCTACGTCAGCCCCGACCCCCTCGGCCTGGACCCCGCCCCCAACCCCGCCGGCTACGTCACCAACCCCGCCACCGAGGCCGATCCCCTCGGGCTGGCGCCCTGTATGCAGAGCCTGGAGGACATGGCACACAAGATCTCCCAGGTCCTGCCCAAGCGCGGACAAGAGGGACAGACCGTCGCCATCATCGCCACGCGTCACAAGGGGAAGGACGTGCTGATCGTCTCCGGGACCAGCAAGAGCAAGCTGACCCCCGCCCAGCGGAAACTGGCCGAGGAGATGGGCCTCTACCCGCTCCCGAACGACCAGTACCTCCCCCCGACACCGCCCAAGGTCCCAGGCGGGCACGCAGAGCAGAACATCCTCCACTACCTCAGCCGCCTGCACAGCAAGGGCTCGGACGACTGGCTGCCCACCCACGGCGCGGCCATGCGCAGCGTCTGCCCCGATTTCTGCGCCCCCATCATCCGCATCGAGGGCATGCTCGCGGGGCCGACGTACGGTGACGACAAACCCACCCACCGGCGACAGTTCTACTGGCCCAGCCGCTACACCCCGGACACGGACTAGGAAGAGCACATGAACTACCCCCACGTACCCGTACGGCTGCTCGCGCATGAGTCCCTGCCCGGCATCACCGAGGCATTGGGGAACATGGACGGCTGGCTCCTGCGCGACGGCGCACACTGGCTCGTGACCCGGCACGAGGGCACGATCACCACCAACAGGGTCAGCACCGATCGCTCTCAGGTGGTCGCTGCCCGCGCCACGTGGAGCGACCCGACTCCGGACGATCCCAGCCTGTACTGCTCGCCGCTGCCCGACGGTGCCTTGGCCATGAGCACCCGGGAGGCCGTCACCATCCAGGAGCCCGACGGAACCGTCCGCTGGGAGCACCGCCACCGGGACTGGCAGCATTCGCCCGGGGCCGCCGGCGCGTGCACGCCCGACCCGGCTGGCCGTGTCCTTCTGGCGACCATGGCCGGACCCCTCGGAGCCGACGGGCTCTCCACGGGCGACATCTGCCGCGCCCTCGACCTGGCCACCGGCGAGGTGCTCGCCGAGCACGTCCTGCCGTCCTTCTCAGCGGCGTACGCCTTCCAGCAGTTCCCGGACGCACGCCCTGAGGTTCTCCTCACCGCTTCCATGGGCCAGGACGGCACTCACTGCCTCCTGATCGCCTACACGGCTGCCGGGCTCGACGTCCGGGCAGCGGGTACCGCCGAGGAACCCTACGTCGGCCTCGGTGCGGACGGGGCGCTGGTCAGCCAGGACGTCGGCGGCGGATACCTCTGCCGCACGCAGGACGGCGCCGACGACGTGATCATCGAGGCCGGCGATGTTCTCCCGGACGAAAGGGTCTTCGTCGGCTACACCCCGGGCTTCGCCGACGACAAGCGGATTCTGGTCGTGACGGCCGAGGAACAGTGGGCGGAGGAGGGCACCCACCTCCTCCTCGACGCCCGCACACTCAGGCCCCTCGCCGAACTCGACTACCCGCAGACACCGGGAGTCACTGCCGTGCCGCTCGGCGACGGCACGTGGCTCATCCGCGACGAAGAGACAGTACAGCGCTGGACGACCGCCTGACCCGGATCGCCCTCGATTGAGGGCTCGCAGAGAATCAAGGTGTTGCTTCCCGCATTCGGGCTCGTTGACGTGGTATGGGCATCCCGGACGAGACTCGTGATCAACTGGCTTTGAAGTTAGGGGTGTTGTTCCCGCACCTGGACGAGCGGCAGCGTCGGCTGCTGATGGGGGCCGAGGCCCGGGTCCTGGGACACGGCGGTGTCCGGGTGGTCGCGTGGGCGGCTCAGGTCAGCGAGACCACGGTCCGCAAGGGCGTGGATGAGCTGGAAGCCGGTGCGGAGTCTCTGGGCCGGGTCCGCCGGCCGGGCGGCGGACGCAAGAAGGCCGCCGAGGTGGACCCGGGGCTGCGACCTGCCCTGCTGGAGCTGGTGGAGCCTGACATGCGCGGGGATCCGATGTCGCCGCTGCGCTGGACGACCAAGTCGACCAGGAAGCTCGCTGCCGAACTCACCCGCCAGGGGCACCGGATTGGCGCGGACACGGTCGGGGACCTGCTGCGGGAGGAGGGCTTCAGTCTGCAGGCCAACGCGAAGACCGTCGAGGGTGCACAGCACCCGGACCGCGACGCCCAGTTCCACTACATCAACGACCAGGCCAAGGACCACAGCGGCGCCGGCGATCCGGTGATCAGCGTGGACACCAAGAAGAAGGAGTTAGTCGGCGAGTACAAGAACACCGGACGGGAATGGCAGCCGTCGGGCGAACCGGTGCTGGTCAAGACACATGACTTCCTGGACCGGCAGGGGCCGGGCAAGGCGATCCCGTACGGGATCTATGACATCGCGGCGAACACCGGCTGGGTCAGCGTAGGCATCGATCACGACACGGCCGCCTTCGCGGTCGCCTCCATCCGCGGCTGGTGGCAGGCCCGCGGCCAGCTCGACTACCCGCACGCAACCCGGCTGCTCATCACCGCTGACGCGGGCGGCTCCAACGGCTACCGCACCCGGGCGTGGAAGAGCGAACTCGCCGTCCTGGCAGCCGAGACCGGCCTGGAGATCACCGTGTGTCACCTGCCGCCCGGCACACAATGCCGTTGCTTAACTACTGGACTATCGTCGCGTGGAGCGTGATGGCTTTGGTGGGCACCTGGCGCACGGGGACGCGTGGCTGGTCCTTTGGTCGGTAGGAGTAGAGCGAGTTGGGCCGTTTGAGGAACCGGTCCGCTTCTCGGAGCCGGCGAGTGCCGTTGTCGAGTTTCCGGCGAACCTTCGCCGCCAGCGAGGCCAAGAACCCTTGGATCTTTGTCGGAGTATCGGTGTGGTGTCGAACCACGCTGCGGCGGGTGTGCTTGAGGACCTTGACGAACGAGATGCGGTCCGGGTCGATGCCGTGTCCGTCGGCAAGTCGCATGATGATCTGGGTCAGGCAGTGGTGGACGATCAGGTGCGCCCATACTTCCTGGCGTACCAGCTGCGGGTCGGCCGATCGCAGGACCTCCTGCCGGCCTCGCTGGAAGGTCTTGATCTGCCGGTAGGAGGACTCCACCTCCCACCTCTCGTGATAGAGGGCCGCCAACTCGGCAGCGGGGTAAGCGTCTTGGTCGAAGAGGTCGGTCAGCAGACGGATCACCTCGCCCCCGTCCACGCGGTACTCGATCACGCGGACCAGGACACCGCCCGGATGAGCCCCCTTCTGTCCGCCAAGGTTCATCCGGGCCAGGTAGGTGCCGTCGGGCAAGTGCCGGACCGGCCGGCGGGCGACACACGAGCGGGCCCGCAGCAGCAGGTGGGAGCCAGCGCCGGCGTACGCCTTCCACAGCTCAACCCCGGGGAACCCGCGGTCCATGATCACGAGCATCCCTGCGGCCGAGGCGGCCATCTCCACGGCCGGGTCGCGCTCACCGCTGTTGTAGCCACCCACCCGCGCGTCAATCGAGGCGTGCGTGCCGGTCTCGGTCAGCGTCACTACCCGCACCTGCGGAAACCCGCCCGGCTTCCCGCTGGAGTCTTTCGGCCCGCCGAAGGCGCGTCGGTTGGCGTCGTTATCCGGAACGTCGAGCAGGAAACCATCGACCGCCGCGAGACGCATCCCCTGGTAGAAGGACCCCGCCAGGCCGGTCGGGGCCAGTGGGCCGGCCAGGCGATGGAAGAGCCGTTGCAGAACCTCCGGGCCCAGACGCTCACGGGCCCGGGTGAACGAGGCCTTGTGCGGGATGCACCCACTCAACTCCGGCATGCCGCCCACCACATGCTCGGCCACATCATCGCAGGAATCCTGGTGAAAGAGCGCCAGCGCGAGCGTGAAATACACCATGAACCTGGCCGGCAGCGCACCCGGCCGACAGTCCCGCTTACGACACTCCGACAGGACCTCGTCCACCAGCTCCGGCGTCACCCACCGCGTAACCACGCCCAGCCGCACTCGCTCAGATACCCCAGCCCACGGATGCACACTAGACACAACGGCCCAACGGTCGGCCCGTCACGCAAAACCGCAAGAAACTTCAAGCAACGGCATTGGCCCGGCACATCGAAGTGGAACAAGATCGAACACCGGCTGTTCTCCCACATCTCGATGAACTGGCGCGGCAGGCCCCTGACCAGCCACGAAGTCATCGTGAACAGCATCGCAGCGACCACCACCCGCACCGGGCTGAGAGTCGAAGCCGAACTCGACCCCGGCACCTACAACACCGGCCTGAAAGTCACCGACGCCGAGATCGACGCACTGCCCATGCACCGGCACCGCTTCCACGGCGACTGGAACTACACACTCCACCCTGCCGATCCCCACCCGGCCCCCAGCCATGACACGGAATCGGAAGCCGCCGCCGCGACGACCACCCAGCCGACTGGGCCCCCGGCCGGCATTGCTGCCTCCTCCCTCCGCGACCCGGAGCTGACCGGCATGACCATTCCACAACTGGACGCTCTGGTCAGTGCGTTGATCCCGGCACTGGCGCAACGACGCGAGCGAACCCGCCACGAACGCCGGGGCGGTGAGCGCCGAAGGAGGCCGCGGGCGGTGGCGTAGGCGGCGCCAGCTCGCTGACTGCGGTGCTTGACCAGCGCAAGCTGCTGGCCGGACGGATCGAGGAACTCCTGGAGGCACACCCTCTTTCGAAGGTCCTGACGTCCATGCCGGGCATCGGCGTCAGGACCGGAGCCCGCATCCTGATCGAGGTTGGCGACGGCAGCACCTTCCCGACCGCCGGCCACCTCGCCGCCTACGCCGGACTCGCTCCGGCAATCCGCAGTTCAGGGTCTTCGATCCGCGGCGAACAACCCTCCAGGAGAGGGGACAAGCAGCTCAAACGGGCCTTCCTCCTCTCCCCTTTCGCCGCCCTGGGCGACCCCGCATCGCGTGGCCTACTACGACAAGAAGATCAGCCAGGGCAAGCACCACACCCAGGCCTTGCTCTGCCTCGCCAGACGGCGGGCAGACGTCCTCTTCGCGGTGCTCCGCGACGGCATCTTCCACGAATCCCGGCCGACGGCCGCGGTCACATGACCGGCTCCGCCAGGAGGACGACCCGATCGGCCTCGACATCGAAGCCGAGCACCGGACGGCCATGGCCGCCCTCCGGATCCATCAGCACCGGCTTGCCCAAGTGCCGCCCGATCTCCCGCAGAAGGCCAGAACACATCCAGTCGCTCCTGGCCCTGCAACTCCCGCAGGTCAACATCGAAGTCGATCTCATCGTCTGCATGGAAACGGAAGATCGCCAGCACATCGGCAGCCGGCCAGACCCGCAGGTTCGGGTACTCCGCGTCTGCCGGACGGGACAGCACGGTCGCCGCCCGAGGCAGCGGCAGCACCGTCTCGCCTTCCGAGTACAGGCACCTCCAACCCTTCACCTCGACGAGATCGAGGACCGCCTGCCAGTCCCCCACCGAGGCATCAGGGACCCGCAGATCCGGCAACGCCCCCATCAGGTCCGGGTCGAAGAAACAGCTCACGTCATCCCACAGAAGATCAGCCACACCGCCATGCTGACCGGCTCCCCGACCCAACACAGCCCCGTTTCCCTTGACCAAGAGGATGGGGGCACCCCCCCACACACACAGGGTCGGTAGTAGCGATTCCCATGACCTTCGCGGTTTCGGTGTTCAGCGGGGTTCACGCGAACGAGGATGAACGGAGACGGTCCACCTTGGAGAGAGCCGGGGGCAGGCAATGGGGGATGCAGAGCAGCATCCGTTTGAGGAGCTGGGCGCGCGGCTGCGCACGCTCCAGCTGCAGCGAGGGCTCACCCAGGCGGGGCTGCGGCACCGCAGCGGGCTCGGGCGTACCACGATCAGCCAGGCTCTGAGCGGCGTCAAGCTGCCGTCGGAGGCCACCGTCGTCACTCTCGCTCGCGCGTTACGGGCGGACGTCGGGCCGTTACTCGAGCTCCGGCGCAAGGCCAGTCCTCCCGATGGCCGCGCTGCTCGCCGCCCTTTTGCCTCAGCCGGTGTCGCATCGTCGTTCGATGAGCGATACCTGAAGTACGTGGCCGCACGGCACTCGCGTCTGACGGTCGTAGGACTGGACCTGAGCCGCCCTGATCGGGCCTGCTGGCCGTTGGACGCCGCCTATCTGAGCCTCGAACTGGCCGAGGCCGATCACGGCCCTGGAGCCTTCGCAGATGACACACCTCGGCCGACAGTGATCCACCGGGCCGAACAGGCCATGGCAGGGCGTCAGCGCATCCTACTCAAAGGGCTTGCCGGGAGCGGAAAGACAACGCTGCTGCAGTGGCTGGCTGTGTCGGGCGCCAAAAACGAGCTGCCCGCCGATCTGGCTGGACTGCGTGATCGCGTTCCGTTCGTGCTGCCGCTGCGCACGCTGGTTCGGCGCGGACCTTTGCCGATGCCGGACGAGTTCCTCGCAGCCGTCGGTGTTCCGTTCGCAGCGCAGCAGCCGCCCGGATGGGCCGACGGCATGCTGACGCGTGGCGCTCTCGTCCTGGTGGACGGCGTCGACGAAGTACGGCAAGAGGACCGGTCGACGACCAAGGAATGGCTCGGCACTCTGGTGTCCGCCTACCCGCGCACCGCGTTCGTTGTGACCACCCGGCCTTCGGCGGTACCGGACGGCTGGCTCGCATCGCTCGGCTTCAATGAGCTGACGGTACGTCCCATGAGTGCAGCTGACATCGGCCTGTTCGTCGGCCGCTGGCACCACGCCAGCCGACAAGGCGCTGACGATGCGGAGAAGGCGCAGCTGCACAAGCTGGAAGCGCAGCTGCGGGTGACGGTGCGCGCTGAGCGGGACGTGGCGCAGCTGGCCACCACTCCCCTGCTGTGTGCCTTGATCTGTGCGCTTCACCGTGACCGTCGCGGGCATCTGCCGCACAGTCGCATGGAACTGTACGAGGCAGCGCTGTCGATGCTGCTGGTACGCAGGGACCGCGAACGCAGCGTCGCACTGACCGAGGGCATCCGGCTCACCGAGCTCCAAAGCATGCACCTGCTGCAGCACCTGGCGTACTGGCTCATCCGCAACCAGCAGACGGAAATGGATCTACACACGGCCCGAAGGCTCATCAAGGACGTGCTTCCGGCCATGCCAGCCGTCGCCGAGCAGGGCAGCCCTCATGAAGTTCTGACGCACCTGGTGGGGCGCACCGGGCTGCTGCGCCAGCCCACCGCCGACACGATCGACTTCGTCCACCGCACCTTCCAGGACTACCTGGGTGCGAAAGCCGCTGTCGAAGCGCTCGACTTCGCGCTACTGACGCGCCACGCCCACGACGCCCAGTGGGAAGACGTCGTGCGCATGGCCATCGCACACGCCCGCCCCGTCGAACGGGCCAGGATGCTGCACGAGCTGGTCACACGCGGAGACGAGGCGGAGGAGCACCGGGCCCGCCTGCACCTGCTCGCCGCTGCCAGCCTTCACTACGCCCCAGAAGTCGCCCCGCAGGCCCGAGAGATCGTCACGAGACGAACCACCGCACTCATGCCGCCCCGCTCGCACAAGGAAGCCGTCGACCTCATTGCCCTGGGTCCGGGCATCCTGGATCTCCTGCCACGCAGCGCTGCCGGCCTCGAGCCTGACGAGATCGACGCCGTCATCCAGACGGCTGCAGGGATCGCAGGAGACCCTGCCTATGTCTACCTCCAGCAGTTCACGAACCATCTGGACCAGCAGAACACCAGCTTCCAACTCGCCCAGGGCTGGTCGAACTTCGACGCCGACGAGTACGCCCGTCACCTCTTAAGCCGCCTGAACGGGAAGGCCACTCTCCAGGTCCGCACCCACGCCCAGCGGAGCGCTCTGCGCCATCTGACTCCCGTCAAGCGGATCATGTACTGGCTTTCCCTGACGCCAGAGGAGATCATCGAGCACTTGTCGGCCGAGCACACAGTGCACCTCGACATCCACGACGGCAGGTTCTCCGACCTGAGCTTCCTCAAAACCCTGCCAGCCCTGCGAACTCTGTATCTCCGCACGTGCACCGACGTCACCCACCTCAACGGCCTGGCCGGACTCCCCCTCACGTCTCTGCACCTCGGCGACGTGCCCGACTCCTTCTCCTTCGAAGGCCTCGCCGACCTACCGGAGCTGACCGACCTCTTTCTGTACACCCGGCTTCCCTGGACCAATCTCAACGAGCTCCCAGCACCTCCGCACCTCAAGAAGCTCTGGCTGGGGTCCCAGATTGCAGCCTCTGTCCCCGGCGTCAGCCGCTGGCAACAGCTGGAGGACGTCGTGATCAACCACCCCCTCACGACAGCGGAGTGGGAGGAACTCGCGGATCTTCCTCGCCTGGCGTCCCTGCAAGGACTCCGCAACATCAATGCAACCCGTGCTATGACCGCCATCACGAGACTCCAGATCTATCCCGGCCACGACGCCCCCTGCCTTGATCTGATACCCGAGCGCTTCCCGCGCCTGGAGTCCCTCATGCTGGACTGCCACGACGACTGGTCCCCCAACCTCGCACCCCTCAACGAGATGCCGGACGTGCAGATCACTCTCACCTCCCCGCCCCCCGACTTCAGGCTCAAAGGCCTACCCCCGGAGCGGGTCACCTTCACCCCGCGCCCCCGCACCATCAACACCAGCAGCTGACGACAACGCCGCCCCCGCCGACGGCGGGGGTCTGGAGCGAATTGGGGCTACGGAAAATGGCCTTCGCACGAGCGGTGCGGGGGTCTCGGAAAGACAGGAGCTCCGGCGCGTGGTTACGAGGCACCCACGCGGAGGGACGGGACGGCGCGCCTGCGCCACGGCCGATATCACCGCCGGGGGACCGAGGCCAGCGGTCTGCGGACACCCCGACGTACGGGCGTCTACCGGCCGCCCAGAGCGGCCAGGGCCGCGGTCACGGCGGCTGCCACCATCAGCGTGGTCGCGAAGGTCTTCGCCGCCCGCATCAGCGCTGCCGGGTAGGAGGCGCCGTCCCGACGGGCCAGATAGCCGGCCCCCGCCGCTGTCATCGAAGCCACCACCACGACCAAGGCCAGAGCCAGCACAGTCACGGCCATCTCGTTGTTCACGGAGTCTCAGTCCTTCGCTCGTCGACAGGAGTTGATGCAGCCGAATCTCGCGAAAGATGTGTTCGCCGAGGTACGCGCGAACGAAGATGAACACCGACGAACAGGCAGCACGGCACACGGCGGGGGACGGCGCAGCATGACCTATACAAACGTGCCGGAGACCGGACCCGCAGATGCGCTGGCCGAACTGCGCAACAGACTGGATACCTCCCGCGCCGAGCGACGCCTGAACAAGACCGAACTGGCCCGCCGCTCGCCCCGGACGCCGCCGCGACGCCCTTCGGCGCCTACCTGCAGGACCACCGGGACTGTGCCGCCGGCCACCCCACCCCGCCCGAGGCCCTCCACCGGTTCCTGACCTTCTGGACCCGCCTGCACGGCGTCCTGTCGCTGGAGCTCGCCGGCCCTTTCGCCGGCATGGACCTCGACCCTGCTCTGCTCTTCGCGGCCGAACTGGACCGTCTGCTGGCCCCCCGGACCTGAGGTCGTACGCGGCGCGACTCCCCCGATCCTGCGATCGGCTGGAAGCAGCGGACCCGATCGCCCGGGACGGGCCTGCCCGCCGAGTTCGGACCGTCACCGTCTAGCGGCGCGCACGACCGGCTGATGAGCGGGCGGCCGACGAAACCTGGGACGCGTGCCACCTGCCTGCCTAGGCCGACGGCGACCTTGACCGCGACCGGAGAACCGTGCGGCGATCCGGCAGCCCCGATCAGACCGCCGAGCACGGGACCCGCGGCTCGCACTGCGGCCGACCACATCGGACGGGGCCTTGGGCTCGTGGTGGGCTACCTGGCGCGGTCGCTCGGCATGGTTCCGATGGCTCCTCTCTCACGCAGCGAGGCGCCCAGGGCCGGGGCGTCGCGTCGCCGAAGCCGCCCGCCCGCGACGAAGCCCGCAACGCACTATGTGACGGAGGGGTCCGGGCCTGCGAGATCTGTCGCCCCGACTCCGAACGCGGCATCGTGAAATGACCACTGATGGGGGCGCCGCCCGCGGATGCCGTGGGCTTTAGGGGCTCGTGCCTCCGTACCAGTCCTGGTATCGGCGGGCCCGGGGGGGTGACCTGATGGTCGGCGGGGGTCTGCTTGATGGGTAGGTCGCGGCCGAGGGCTCCGCCTCGCACATCGGGCGGGGATCTGGCACGGCAACAGCCGTTGTGCACGCTTCCCTACTCAACCAGACCGCCGTTGACGCACGAAGGCGGACCTGGGCACAACAAAGGGTCCCCCGCGGCTAGAACGCCACGGGGGGACCCCTCGTGTCTCTACCAGAGGTGCTGCACCCACAGCTGATTGCCTCCGCCGTTCGGCTCCCACATGATGGGCCGAGCGCCCCAGGTGCCCGTGCCTCCCGGGACGTCGACCACCTGGTTGAGAGGGGTGTTCACGATGGCATTAGTTCCTCCGCCAAAGGCGAAGACCTGGTTCCAGGTGTTGTTGCAGTGCCAAAGGATCAGCTGGGAGCCCGTCCTGGTGTCGTCGTGCCGGTCCAGGCACAGGTTGCTCCTGGAGTTGACGATCCTCGGGCGTCCCTTGGAGTCCCAGCTTGTGTACCAGAACTGGTTCGAACCCCCGTTGCACTCCCACTGGATCACAGCGGCGCCAGGGCCGGCACCGCCACTGCCGTCCAGGCAGAGCCCCGTCTGATAGTTCCACAGCGACCCCTGGAAAGAGGCTGCGGAGGCGGGCTGTGCCACCACCAGGCTGCCGCCGACCATCGCCAGGCTCGCCGTGGCCACCGCCATCAAACGCCTGACGGTTCTACTCGACTTGATCTTTGAGATCATGATCCCCCCTCAAGGAAACAGGCCGTGCCCCCCTTGGCACGGCTTCCTACCAAGATCGATAGTAGGCCATTTCGGGGTACACAACCCCTCTCCGGGAGCCGCCGTCTCACCGTCCGGACTGGCCTCAACTCCCCAGCCGCCTAAGCGGAATGCTTCCGGGTGACCTTCGTCGCCACTCGCACTACGCGTCCCCTTGATGCGTACTCGAGGCATCGACGACAGTTCCCGGTCCCCGGTGTGCAAAAGTGGAACCGCGGCCATCGCTGTGGACGCTGATCAGGCCGCGGGCATGTTCGGCGTTGGCCTCAGCGTTCTGCCGAGTCAGTGAGAAGCCGTTGTCTTTCCGAATGTGATCGCTGCGTTTTCGCTGCTCAGGCATGATGCCGACGGTTCTGCGGCAGGGACGACACGTCGTGTTGTTTCGTCGGGGAGGTATGCAGGTGCCGTCGGTGATGGGGATGTTGGAGGCTCGGGAGTCGGTTGCCCGGGTGCGGGTGGAGGAACTGCGCGCCGAGGCGGACCGGGTTCGGGCCGAGCTGGCAGAGGCGGAAGCCGTGCTGGAACGGCGGGTCGTCGCGCTCGTGGAACTGGCCGAGGCCCTGGCCGCAGGTGCTGTGCCGCAGGAGCCGGTCCGGCCGGCACCGGTTCCGGTCGAGGTGAAGGAGCCCGTGGCCGGTTCGGTGGTCCCCGAGTGGCGCGAAGGTGTTACGGCTCAGGTGCTTGCTCCCGAGTACCGGAGGCTGGAGGCCAACGGCGGCGGGGAGGGGCTGCGGGCGAAGGACCTGGCTGCTCGGTTGGGCCTGGAGTTGGTGCCGGCGAAGGTCGAGGGTGTGCGGGTCAAGGCAAAGCGGCTGGTCGCGCGAGGCTGGCTGGCCGAGGACCGGCCGGGCCTGTTCCTCCTCCGATGCCCGGCGGGGTGAGTGATCAGGTGCGGCGGCGGGCGAGGCGGCGTCCCATGAGTATGGCCATCGACCAGTGCACCACGGCTTCGCTGGTGGCGGGCCGGGTCTCGTAGTCGCGGGCCAGGCGACGGGAGCGCATCAGCCAGCCCAGGGTGCGCTCTACGCACCAGCGTCGGGGCAGTACGACGAAGCCGTGCATGTCGTCGCTGCGCTTGACGATCTCCAGGGTGAGGCGGAGTTTGTTCCTGGCCCAGTCGACGAGGCGGCCCGCGTAGCCGCCATCGGCCCACACGAGCCGGATCGTGCGGTGGCGGGGCAGCATGCCGCAGGCGGCGTCCCGGTCAGTCACGTCGGCCGGGGTGACCAGCACCATCAGCAGCAGACCAAGGCAGTCCACGATCAGGTGCCGCTTGCGGCCGTTGATGTTCTTGGCCCCGTCGAAGCCCCGTGACGGCGCCGGGACGGACGCGGCTGCCTTGACCGACTGAGAGTCGACGATCGCGGCCGTCGGTTCCGTCTCCCGGCCCTCGCTCTCGCGAACCCGGCTGCGCAGTCGGTCGTGGAACTCGGTGATCAGGCGATGGTCGCGCCAGCGGCGGAAGAACGCGTAGACGCGGTCCCAGGCGGGAAAGTCCGCGGGCATCGCCCGCCACTTGATCCCGTTGTCCACGAGATACCGGATCGCGTCGATCATCTGCCGATGGCAGTAGCCCTCCGGCTGGCCGCCCTTGCCGTTCATCCATGCCGGCACCGGTAGCAGGCTGCGGACCACCGCCCACTCCGCGTCGGTCATGTCCGACGGGTAGCGTCGCACACGCTCGCCACGATCGGCCGCGTTGCCGTACACGTGCGCGAGGCAATCACACGGCCGGGCGGGTGAGTTGGACGCCGCAGGCAACGACACGGAAGACTGCGGCACCAGGGCCGGCCTCCTGTTGCTCATGGACTTCGACACCCACGAGCTGTGCAGGAGGCCCTGCCTCTATGCCCGGCAAGCCGGAAATCACCCGCCCGAGTCGCCGCACTCGAACCCACGCTCACCATGATCGGTACGACAACGGCTTCTGAGAGTGACACCCTGATCAGGCGTCGCCCTCGGCATCGTGACCGGAACCGTACTCGGTGAGGAGCAAGGCGATGTCGTCGGCTCGGTACGAGGAGCCCCGGGCGTTGCGCAGGAGCCGGTCGGCGAGTTCGTCCGGTGACTCCGCAGGGGCGTGGGCCAGGGATGACCGCAGGCGGTCAATCCCCACGTTGATGTCGGGGTCGTCCCAGCACTCCTTGATCTCCTCGGCGGCAAGTTCGACGAGGAGCTCGGCGCCGTTTTCCCTCAGGTAGTCGAGCAGGTCCGTCTGCTCGAGCGCTCGGGCCGCCTCGTACTCCGCGACGCTGATGCCTGCGGCTTCGAGTGCCTTGCGCTCTGCGTCCGACAGATCGCCGCCAGGGGCCTCCTTCTTCGTCTTGGCGGCTTCCTCGCGGGCCTTGCGTTCTTGTTCGCGCTGGTATTCCTCGGCCTTTTTGGCTGCCTCGTCGGCCTCGTGGGCGTACTTGTTGGCGTTTTTGGCGGCGGCTTCGGCTGATTTGGCGTGCTTTTCGGCGGAGTCGGCCAGGCTGTTGGCGTCGGCAGCGTCCTTTTCTGCCTGTGCTGCCGCGCCCTGGGCCACGGTGGCTTCGTGTTCGGCGAGGTTGGCGGCGCTGTTGGCGGCGGCGGCGTGGTTGTCGGCCTGGGCGGCGGCGCCGCGGGCGCGTGCTGCTTCTGCTTCGGCCTGGGTGGCTGCCTGGCGTGCCGCTGTAGCGTCCGCGTAGGCCTGGTTAGCGGCTTGGCGGGCGAGTTTGGCGTCGGCTTGGGCCTGGGTGTCGGCCTGGTTGGCGCGGGCTGCGGCGGCCCTGGCCTTTGCGCCGTCCTGGGCTGCTTGCGCGGCGGACTTCAGTGCTGCCGAGGCGGAGCGTGCCGCGTTTGCGGAGGAGCGGGCGGCGTCGGCGGCGGCTTTGAATGCCGGGGCGACTTGGGCGTTGGCGCGTTGTGCGGCGGCTTCGGCGGCCTTGACTGCTTCGGTGGCTTTGGCCTCGGCCGAGGCGAGTTGTTCCTGTCCCGTCTCCTGGGCGGCGCTCGCTACCGTGGCGGCGAAGTCGGCGTCGACGTCGGCGCCGGAGAAGGGGGCGGTCAGCTGGATGGCGGTGTTGGCGGGGTCGGCGATGGCCGCTGCGGTGGCCTGGGCGGCTGCGGTGGCCTGTACCGCGATGGTGGACTGGATGCGAGCCATGGCGGCTTCGCGGACCGCGCCGTCGGCCTCGTCCCGGGTGCGGTTGGCTGCCTGCAGGGCCTGGTTGGCTTCGATGGCGGCCAGTCCGGCCAGGCGGGAGGCTTCGTGGGCGGCGATGCCGGCACGGGCTTCTTGGGCGGTGGCCTCTGCGGACTTGGCGTTGGCCCGCTGGGCTGCTGCGTGGGTGGCGGCGGCCTCGGCCTCGGCCTTGTTCGCCGCGGCGCCGGCGGCGGCAGCGGCGGCCTCGGCCTTGTTCGCCGCGGCGTTCGCGCGGGCGGCGTGTGCGGTGGCCTCCGCCGCCGCGGCCCGTGCCCGGGCAGCCGCCCCCGCAGCCTCGGTGGCCGCGGAACGGGCGCGTACCGCCGCGCCGCTGGCTGTGTTCGCGGCGCTGCGGGCCTGACCCGCTGCCGTGCCGGCGGTGTTCGCGTCCGTCCGCGCCGCGTCCGCCGCGGTCCGGGCTTCACCGGCGTGCACCGTGCCGCGGGCCGAGGCGGCGATGGCCTCGGTGGCTTTCGCTCGGGCTTCCTGGGCGTTGTGCTGCCGCTCGGCCTCGAACGCCTTGTTCCTGGCGTCGCGGGCGTTGGTCTCCTCACCTCGGGCGTTCTCGTCGGCCTTGGCGGCGATGCCTTCATGCGTCGTGGCATCCGCTCGTGCCGAAGCCGCGGTGGCTGCGGCGGCCTTGGCCTGCGCCCGCGCTGCCGACGCGGTGCGGGCTTCGGCCTCCGCGCGTGCCCGTGCTGCCGCGGCGATGTCCCGCTCGCGTTCGGCCCGTGCCCGTGCCTGCGCGGCCAGATCGCGAAAGCGGCAACCGGTGCGGCCAGGCCGGTGACGGCCGCGCCGACGCCGGCGCCCCACAGGTGAACACGCCGCGCGGCCCCCTTGTTCGGGGTGCATACGGCTCGTCACTTTCCCTCAAGCACTCGAGCCCACCGAGAGCCAACCTCACCGCCCCCGACAGGCGCCAACAACCAGAGCGGGTCACTTCTAGGCGCGGGTACCGTGCGACCCGCACTTCGAGGGAGAGGGGTTCAAGCACGCACTCGAGCATCACGTGGCTGGCAGCCCGGGTGCCACGCTGGAGAAGACCGTGTTCTCGGAATACATGGACGCGGACGAGATCGGTGACCTGATCATGGACACGGTACGGAACACCAAGGGCAGACCGAACACGCCCGACCGCGATGGGCTGCCCCGGGACGGACTCGTCCACACGCTGAAGTACGACTACCCGATCGGCACCACTCAGGGCCCCAACCCGAAGCTGCTCTACAAGGTCGAGGTGGTCGTCAACCCGAACGGGTCGATCCGCACCGCGTATCCGAGGTAGGAACCAGACATGGCAGAGAAGATGAGGCACATGCACTGGGAGCTAATCGGGACGGGAAGCGCCACCTGGCGTTGGAGCGTCGCGGGCGAGGACCTGGAGGTCCACACCACGTACCTGGGCGACGCGCTCAAGAGCATCCTGCAGTCCGCCCGCGACCTGCAGATCGGATCCAGGTCGTCCTTCGCGGTCTTCGAGAGCGAGCCCAGCGGCACACGGGTCTTCTTCTCCGGTGCGGAGGACGAGGTCTACGTACAGATCGTCTACTTCGACGATCTGCAGTCCATGGATAACCGGTGGGCCGGCGGACAGCCCAGGTGGGCGGGACGCGTCTCCACCAGCGGCTTCGTCGACAACGTCCGGTCGATGGCCGAACAGCTGCTGTCCGAGGTCGGTGAATCCGGCTACCAGAAGGCATGGGGGTACCCGTTCCCCATGCACGAGTTGCAGGCACTGCGCTGATACACAGCCCCGCCGGAATCCGTTCCGGCGGAGTACCTCCTGCTCCCACCTGCGACGATGGTTACCTGAGCGCGGCATCCAACATCGAATCGCACGTGAAGGAATCGAGACCAATCTGCCCGCTGCGCCCCAGCCGCCGAGCAAAGCGGCCAGGGTGTGAGGGGCACAGGCGCCACGCTCAGTTGCTGGTTGTGGCCAGCTTCGCCGCGAAACCGAGGAACAGCGCTCCCGCCCCCGTCGTGAGGCCCGCTGACAGCTTCCGGCGGCGGCGGAACTGCGTGGCGAGATACGTACCGCCGAGGATCACTGCGGTCACGTACGCGATGCTGATGACTTGGTAGACGAATGCGAGAAGCGCGAAGGACAGCCCCGGGTACGCGTACTGGGGGTGGACGAACTGCACGAAGAACGAGATGAAGAACAAGATCGCCTTCGGGTTCAGGACGGTGATCACCAACGAGCGTCGGAACAACCTTCCGCCCGTCGACGGTCTCGGTCGCGTCAACGATGGCGCTCTGCCCGCTCACGCCGAGGTGGTCGACGACGTCAGCGAGCGTACGCAGCCGGATACTCGGCCCCACCGTGCAGCCCCGCTGGGCCAGCAGGGGCCGTATCTCTCCGATCGCGCGGGTGACGGTGGAGGTCCACTCCGAACCAGCAGGCCAGCACGTCTTCCCCATCACCGACGCACCGTCATCCGCGCCCAGGAGAACTGAGCGGCGTTCCGACAGCACCGAGCCCACAGCAATGTCTGCGGAGCGGTTCTATACGCCGAGGTCCTTGCGGAAGACCGTGGAGCTCTGCCGGACCGTCATGCCGACCCGTAGATAGAGGTCGAGCGCGCCGGTGTCCGAGTGGGTCCACAGGGTGCAGGAGCAAAGGCCCGTGCGGTGGAAGGCGCGGAACGTGTGTCGCAGCAGGAGCCGGGCGATGCCGCGGCCGCGGTGGTCGCGGCGTACGGCAACCTGTTCGAGGTAGCCCTCGTCCGTGCCCGGCACGTCCAGCCCCAGGCCGGATGCACGTCCACCTCGGAGCGCCGGTCCGCCCAGGCGCGGGCGACGAGGCGCCCGGCCGGGTCGAGAACGAGGACGGTGTCCGACTCCGGCACCAGGCCCGGCCGCGCGAGATCGGCAGCTACGGCCCCAGCGTCGCTCTGACCCCGCCCGTACACCTCCCGTTCGCAGGACGTGACCAGCGCGTGAATCGCCAGAACGTCATCGGTGGTCGCGGGCCGCGAACGATAGCCGGGCGTCGACCGGTCACCGACGTGCGGCTCCTCCGTGGGGACTGGTGAGCGTCGGGTGTCCTCCATGGGGCAGCGCACTTGCGGCGCCAGCGGACGGAAGATGCGGAATCGGATTGGACAGGGCAGGCCGATACCGACCACTGCGTCACCAGGTGGCGTCAGCTGCACGTCCAGCCCGCAGGGTGGCCCCGCCCCATGTGCATCCGCCGCAGGGACGCGGGGCCACCCCAGGTGGTTCAGGGGATGTGTGCTGCTACCCCTGGCGTTTGACGAACGTCATCGGAACCGCGATGCCGGGTGCCTGGACCAGTACACGTGCCGGGATGAGGGCCATCTTCTGCTTCCGGTCACCGTTGCCGTCGGTGAAGTCGAGCTTGTAGACGATGTACCCGATGTACGTACCGCCGTTGGCGCGCCCCTCGACTCACCCGGACACGCCGTCCGGGACGTCATAGGTGTTGTTCTGCTCGGTCATGGTCGTCCACTTGTTGGTGGTGGTGGTCGACTCGCTGTAGGTGAAGTTGAGCTCCGTTCCGGCATTGCCGCCGCCCGGCCCGCCGGGGGTGGTCAGTTGTGAGGTGACCTTTCCGCCGACAGACCAGCCGCTGGTCTGGCTGGTGTCCTGGCCGACCGTGGCCCCGGTCTTGGGAGAACTGCGCCTTACCCATCACCGCCGCTGAGGTCTGCATGGTCGGATACGCCTTGTCGAGCACGCCCACGAAACCGCAGGGCATCGGCTCGCCGCCTTGGGTATGGCTGGGCTGGCCGCACATCGACTTGGCGTCCCAGTTGCTAAGCCACGGCTCCTTGTCGTCGCTGCTGCTCCTGCGGATGTCGGGATCCTCGGTGGGGATGCTCTGCGGGAGGTTGAATCCGCTGCCGAGCACGGACGGGACGTCCTTGAGTGCCTGGTCGTGCGGGTAGGCCTTCTCGACGTCGTCGAGTTTGACCTCCTGTGAGCCCTGGCCGCTGGCCGGGTAGCCCTTGACGGCTTCCTTCTGGTTCAGGGGCGCGCTCTGGTTGAGGAAGTTGAAGACTTCCTGTTCGGTCTTGAAGAAGGTGTTGCCGTCGGCAGCGCGGGCCGGGGTGGGGGAGCCGATCAGCGATATGCCGGTGAGGAAGGCGGTGGCGAGTGCACCCGTCACCAGACTGACCTTCCGTCGGCCTCAACGAGCAGGGGCTGTGCACAGTGTGGACACGTGAATCTCCTTGACTTGTCGGGAACTTCTCGGGCGTCGACCGCTGGTCGGTCGCGCCGGTATTCAGAGGGCTTCAAGGGCTGTTCAGGGGCTGATCGCGCGCCGCGGTTTCGCGAGTGGCAGCCCGACGCGGCCCGGTCTGCGGGGTGCCGCACCCCCTCTTGGCTCAACTCGGCTGAATCGACCGCAGCATGTTCAGGCGGGCCGCTCGGCGGGCCGGCCAGATCGCAGCCAGGACCCCGGTCATCAGCGCAAGGGCCAGGAAGGTGCCCAGGCGCTCCCAGGGCAGGACGGTCTCGTACTCCTGCATCGAGGACGTGGTCAGGCTGCCTCCGGCCCAGGCCAGGAAGATGCCCGTGCCGATGCCGAGCACCGCGCCGAACAGGGAGATGACTACCGATTCCAGCCGGACCATCTGCCGGATCCCGGAGCGGTCGAGGCCGATGGCCCGCAGCATCCCGATCTCGCGGGTGCGCTCGAAGACCGACATGGCCAGGGTGTTGACGACGCCGAGGATCGCGATGACGACGGCCATGCCGAGCAGCCCGTACATCATGGTGAGGACCGTGGTGACCGACTCGTTGTTCTCCTTGATGAGCTGCTCCTGGTTTCGGACCTTAAGCAGCGGGCTGTCGCCAAGCGCGGCACGGATCTGACGCTCAAGGCCCGCAGCCTTGCCGGGCTCGGCCTTGACCAGCACGTGCTCAAGCTCCTGGGAGCTGGAGTGCGGGAGCACGTCGGTCAGCGTGCCCAGCACCTCGTCGGCGGCGCGGGTCTTGGCGTAGATGCCGACGACCGTCAGCTTCTTCTTCTGGGCCTTGCCGGTGTCCGCGCCGGTGCCCACCTCGGCATCGATGGTGTCGCCGACGTGCAGGCCGGCCTGCTCTGCGAACTCGTCGGAAACCGCGATCTTTCCGGGGCCGATGTCGTGCAGCGAGCCAGCGCGGAAGTCGAGCTGTGCGGCCTTGCCGAACGCCTTCGGGTCCGTGCCGGTGATCACAGTGAACTGGCCCTGGGTGTCGAGCTGCGCCGAGGTGACGGGGGCGGCCGCCGCGACCCCGGGCACCCGCGCGACCTTGCCGGCCGCGGCCGCGTCGAGCCCGCGGGCGGAGCTGTAGTTGACCTTGTAGTCGGCGGCCAGCCCCTGGGTGGCCTCGATGTCCATCGCGCGCTGGGCGGAGTGGGCGCCGACGGTCAGACCGGTGATCAGGGCGAGCCCGATCATCAGGGCAGAGGCGGTGGCGGCGGTGCGGCGCGGGTTGCGCAGCGCATTCTCCTTGGCCAGCTTGCCGCTGACACCGAACCAGCGCGTGGTGACCTTGCCGGCCAGGGCGATCAGCGGCCGGGAGAGCAGCGGGGCAAGCACGATCACGCCGCCGAGCGTCAGTACGCCGCCGAGCATCGCGCTGATCAGGTTCGACTCCTTGCTCGTCTTGAGCGAGGAGACGTACAGCATCACCAGCACCCCGGCCACGGCGAGCAGCGTGCCGAGCGCGTTGCGGACCACCAGGGCGCGGGCGGGCGGCGCCTGGTCGACGCTGCTGAGCGCCGCCACGGGGGCGATTTTCGCGGCCTTGCGGGACGGCAGCCAGGCGGCCAGGACGGTGACGAGGACGCCGACCGCGAGCGAGGCCAGTGGGGCCGCGGGCGTGATGACCAGCGGTCCGTCGGGCAGTGCGGCACCCGTCGTGTTGAGCAGCGGGCGCATGACGGTGGCGATGCCGAGGCCGAGCGCGAATCCGGCGGCGGAGGCTACGAGCCCGAGGAGGGCGGCCTCGATGAGGACGGAGCGGACGACCTGGCGGCGCGTGGCGCCCACGGCCCGCAGCAGCGCGATCTCGCGGCTGCGCTGGGCGATGAGCATGGTGAAGGTGTTGGCGATGATGAACACGCCGACGAACAGCGCGATCCCGGCGAAGACCAGCAGCGTCTTGGTGAGGGAGCTGGTGTTCTCGGCGATCTGGGCAGACTGCTCGGCGGCCAGGTCGGCGCCGCTGGTGGCCCTGGCGCCCTGCTCGGGGAGCAGCGTCCGCACCTGGTCGGTCAGCGCGTACTCGTCGGTACCGTCCTTGGCCGCGACCGCGATCTCGTCGAACTGGCCGGGGTGGTGGAACAGTTGCTGTGCGGTCTGGGTGTCGAAGAGCGTGAGGGTGCCGCCGGCGGTGACCTGCGGGTCGTCGGTGGAGACGATGCCGACCAGCTTCTTGGTCAGGGCGGGCCCGTCGGTAGCGAAGCGGACCGGGTCGCCGATCCGGTAGCCGGCCTTCGCGGCGGTCTTCGCGTCCAGCGCCAGCTCACCCTCGGCGGAGGGGCCGCGGCCTTCCTTCAGCGGGAAGCGGCTGTCCTTGCCGTTCTGGCCGGGCTGGTAGTTGGTGGCCAGGTCCTGCCCGTTGGTGTCAGCATTGACCGGGCGGCCGTCCATACCGGCCAGGGTGGCCTGCCCGTGGACGGTGGGGCGCACCGAGGCGACGCCGGGCAGTTGGCGGATCTTCCGCGCCAGCGCGCTGTCGAGGGCGGTGGCCGGCTTGCCGTCCTCGCCGCCCGCCATATCGGGGGCAGCCGTATCGGTGGCGGTGGCTGCCTCCGCCCGGACGGAGACGGCCACGCCCTTGAGGCTCTGGGCAGAGGCGTTGCGGAAGGCGTTCGCGGTGGTGTCGGCGAAGACGAGGGTGCCGGAGACGAAGGCGACGCCGAGCAGGACCGCGAGCGCGGTCATGATCAATCGGGCTTTGTGCGCAAGGACGTTGCGCCGGGCGGTACGCAGCATGGTGGTATGTCAGTCCTTGAAGTACGCGGTGGGGACAGGGAGCCGTGTGGGAGGAGAAGCCGTGCCGGAGGGGCGCGTCAGCTGGTCCGTCCCTTGGCGTCGAAGCGCCGCATGCGGTCGAGCACGGTCTCGGGGGTGGGGGCGGGCAGATCGTCGGTGACCCGTCCGTCGGCGAGGAAGACCACCCGGTCCGCGTAGGAGGCGGCCACCGGGTCGTGGGTGACCATCACCACCGTCTGGCCCAGCTCGCGTACGGACTCCCGCAGAAAGCCAAGGACTTGCGCGCCGGAGCGGGAGTCGAGGTTGCCGGTCGGTTCGTCGGCGAAGATGATCTCCGGACGCCCGGCCAGCGCGCGGGCCACGGCTACTCTCTGCTGCTGGCCGCCGGACAGCTGCGAGGGGCGATGCCGCAGCCGCTCGGAAAGGCCGACGGTCCACACGACGAACTCCAGCCACTCTTTGTCGTGCTTGCGGCCGGCGATATCCATCGGCAGCGTGATGTTCTCCAGGGCATCCAGCGTGGGCAGCAGGTTGAACGCCTGGAAGACGAAGCCGATCTTCTCCCGGCGGAGTTTGGTGAGCTGACGGTCGTTCAGGCTGGACAGCTCGGTGTCACCGAGCCGGGCCGATCCCCCGGAGAAGGCGTCGAGCCCTGCCATGCAGTGCATCAGCGTCGACTTGCCGGAGCCGGACGGCCCCATGATCGCGGTGAACCGGCCGCGCTCGAACTCCACGGTCACCGAATCGAGAGCGACCACGCGGGTCTCGCCCTCGCCGTAGACCTTGGTCAGCCCCGTCGCGCGGGCGGCAACGGAGGGGGTGCGGAGGCGGGTGGTAGCAGTGGCGTGCTGCGGCATAAGTGCTCCTGGAAGGGGTGCGGAACTCCCGACCATCGTGGCCGCGGCGCACCCCCGTATCCGTCGCTCTCAGGTCGGGAATGCACCGCCTACCGAAGGGCAGACCCGCCCCGGCCTTGTCGTCCTCGCGGACCACGGCCCCTCTGTCCGAAGAGAGAGCCAACGACCCCGGCGGGTGCTCAACCCTTGAGCCCGGCCTGGTGCGCCAGCACCGCCGCCTGCACCCGGCTGCCACACCCGGTTTTCTCGAGGATCGACCGGACATGGGTCTTGACCGTCCCCACGCCGATGCCGAGCCGCTTGCCGATCTCCAGGTTCGACAGCCCCTCCCCCAGCATGACCATCACCTCCCGCTCCCGGTCCGTCAGCCCCGCCACCCTGCTGTCCGGGGCGGCGGTCCCGGCCGCAGCCCCGCCGCCGCTCAACATCCGCCGGACGACGGCTCCGGTGACGCCGGGCGAGAGGACCGCGTCCCCCGCTGCCGCGGCCCGTACCGCGCTGATCAGCTCCTGCGGCCCCTCGTCCTTGAGCAGGAAGCCGGTGGCGCCGGCCCGCAGGGCCCGGGTGACGTTCTCCTCTTCGCCGAAGGTGGTGAGCATGACGACCTGCGGCTTGGGGTCGAGGGCGACCAGCGGTTCGACGGCCGCGAGCCCGTCGAGCACGGGCATACGGATGTCGAGGAGCACCACGTCGGGCCGGTCCTCGGCGGCGAGCCGGATGGCCTCGGCGCCGTTGACGGCCTCGCCCACCACCTCGATGCCGTCGGCGTGCCGGAGGATCAGCCGGACGCAGTGCCGGATCATCTCCTCGTCGTCGGCGAGCAGCACCCGGATCGCGGAACCCGTACCGGAGCCCGCAGAGTTGGCCTGGTCAGTCATGCGTCTTGCTCCCACGGGGCGGTTCCGTCGGCCTTTCGGTCACTATAGGGACGGTGAAACGGTCGATCGCGATCAAAATATCGGACCGGAAGCAGTAACGGACGATCTCCAACCGCCCGCCCTTGGCCACCCCGGCCCCCCACGGATACATGCAGTCCGTCGCGGAAGCCGGCCGCGGCGGCTCGCGCCCGGCAGCAGCCGCGCGCACCGCATCGTCGTCACCGGCCACGGAACGCTGCACCTGCTCCCGCGACATCCCCACCCGGGGCTTTTCGGGGCTCCGGTACACAGGCCCGTACGCATCGACCACCAGCACGAGCCCGAACAGCATCATCACGCCCACCCCCGCCAGGCCGAGCAGCCCGGTGACGGCACCAGCAACGCGCCGCTGGAGGGTGGAGAGCCCGCTGCCGGACCCGTCGGCGACGGCTGGCCTGTTCTCGTATGACTCCACTTCCGCCGTCTCTGCGCCGTGCCCGGGATCGGCAGGAATGCCGGCCGCCACAGCGAAGCCACCACCGGGCGTCCGGCCCGCCTCCAGGTCACCCCCGAGTAGCGCCACCCGCTCCCGCAGCCCGATCAGCCCACGCCCGGTGCCGAGCCCAGTGGCGGCGGGCGGCACGAGCGGCACGCCGTTGCACACCCGCACCTCCACCCGCTCATCGCCGTGGCGGACGGCGACGGTCACATGCGCCCCGGCCGCATACCGGTGAACGTTGGTCAGCGACTCACGCACCACCCGGTGCACCGCCCGCCGCACCCGCGCCGGCCGCGCATCGACATCCGGCCCCTCCCAAGAGAACTTGACGGGAATACCGCCACTGCGCGACTCCTCGACCAGCGCCTCGACATCCACGCGCGTACCCGTCGCATCGGTCAGCGCATCGGTGCCGGTATCCCGCTCCAACGGACCGAGGACCCCCAGCACCTCCCGCAGCTCCTGCATCGCATCACGGGCGGCACGGCCCACCACAGCGGCCTCGTCCCGCAGCTCGGGCGCCTCCTTGCGCAGCACCATCTCCAGCCCGCCCGCGTGCAGGGAGACCAGGCTCAGCCGGTGCCCGACCAGATCGTGCATCTCCGCGGCGATACGCGACCGCTCGAGCACCCGCGCCTCGCTGTCCGCCAGCCGCCGCGCCTCCTCCGCAGCAGCAGTACGCTCCCGCAACGCCCGCAACAGCCGGTCCTGCTGCCCCGCGGCGGTACCAACCAGCCCAGGCACCACGACCGTGGTCACGGCAAGCACCGCACCCAGCGCAAGACCGAACGACCAACTGCCCGGCCCCAGCACGGGAGTGAACACCGCACATGTCACCATCACCAAGGCAGCCGCCACCAGCAGCAGACCCACACGCCACCGCGGCGCCTCCCTCTGCCGGCTCGCGGTGTAGACGGCCACCGCTGTCAGCAGCGCCACGGACGGCACCACCCCCATCAGCGCCGCAAGCCCGACCACACTTGCCACCGGAAAACGGCGCCTCACCAACACCAGCCCGACGCCAATGAGCCCAAGGACCACCACCGCCGCCCAGCCCACCTTCAGCCTGACGTCGATTTCCGACTCACCCGTGTTGAAGAGCAGCACCAGCGCCCCGGCCAGGACCGCCTCACCCGCCGCCCGCCACAACTGCCGCCCCCGCTCCCCAGGCCCCGCGAAGGGGCTTCGGGAGCGGCGGTTCTCGATGACTGGTGGTGCGCTGGACGACATAACGCCGATTATCGGGGGCTTCGTGCGGGGGTTCCCTGCGCCTCGCGGACGATCCGCCTCTACCGAAAGGCAGAGGCCCTGCCCCCAAGCCAGAGGAACGGGTAAGAGTGCCCTCCTCGCCGGCGGGACCCCGGTTCTCCCTCGGCCAAGAGAGTGTTGATGGCAGCGAACACGCGGGTTTGCAGGTCACCGGCGAACAGCTCGGTAACGGGGGTGCGCGCGTGGTCGGGGGTCACCGGAAAGAGCTCTCCGCCCGGTGCGGCTGGCACCCGGCGAAGACCACTCGCAACAACGGCGTTGTACGGCCTCCACGGACACATCCGTCCCCGGCATCGCTCCAGGATCTCCGCCCAGCGGTGCAGGACGAGGAAAGCGGTGGCGTCGGCCTGCGCCTGGACCAGCTCGCTCAGGGCGTCAACGAAGGGCTGCGCGACGGTGCCAGCGGGCATTGCTGCCGCCGCCGCGCGGCTGTCACCGTCGAGCAGGACCAGTAGCCAGTCACGGACGGCGCTGGCGAAGCCGGCGGGCAGTTCGCTGGTGCGGTGGTCGGCCCAGGAGCGGATGGCCAAGGCGCTGTCGTCGTCCAGAAGGTCCAGATCGGCAAGTACCTCGGCGACCCGGTAGCTGGAAGCATGTCGCGGTATTCGCGTACGGATTTCGGTGACCCTCACGGGCACGCCGGGCTCCGCGCCGCTCACGCTCCCGGACGGCGATGACAGCCGGGAGACCAGGGCTCCGTCGTTCTCGCGGAGTGTCCGGGTTGATCATGTGATGCCCAGGGGACCGGGCCGAACCGGGCCCGCTCGGGATCCGGCGGTCGTCGGCCACGCTGCGGCCCACGCCGCGGCCGTCATGTCACAGCTGCTTCGGCGCGGCCCTGCTCTCCTTGGCCAGGTTCGAGTTCCGGTACGAGTACCCGAAATAGATCACCAGGCCGATCACGAGCCACACCGCGAAACGGAGCCAGGTCTGCCACGCGAGGAACGTGATCAGCCAAAGCGAGAACACGACACCGATCGCCGGCACGAACGGCATCCCGGGCAGCGGAACTTCCGCGGCAGGTCCGGCTGCCGGTAACGCAGCACGATCACAGCGATGCACACAACGACGAACGCCAGGAGAATGCCGATGTTCGTCAGCTCCGCGGCCTCGCCGATCGGCAGGAATCCGGCGATCAGCGCGGAGCCCACCCCGACGATCCACGTCACCCGCACCGGCACATGCCGCGTCGGGTGCGTCTTCGCGAACCAGTGCGGCAGCAGCCCGTCGCGGCTCATCGAGAACCACACCCGGGTCACACCCAGCATGAACGTGAACATCACGGTGAGGATGCCGATGATCGCGCCCACCGCGATGACATTCGCGAGACCGGGCCGCCCGACCGACTCGAAGGCCGTGGAGAAGCCGCTCTCCGGGTCGATCTCCGTGTAGTTCTGCATACCCGTCAGCACCAGACAGGCCAGCACGTACAGCACCATCGAGATCGCCAGCGAATAGATGATCGCCTTCGGCATGTGGTTCTGCGCGTCCTTGGACTCCTCGGCCGCCGTCGACATGGCGTCGTACCCGAACACCGCGAAGAAGACGGTCGCCGCACCCGTGAACGCCCCGCCGATGCCGTACGGAAAGAACGGGTTGTAGTTGGAGGTGTCGATGTGGAAGAAGCCGACCACGATCACCAGCAGGACGACCAGGACCTTCAGCACCACAACGACCGTCTCGAACCGGGCGGCGTTCTTGATCCCGAGGGTGAGCAGATACGCGGTGAACAAGCACAGGATCATCGCGAACAGATCGACCTGGTGCCCCTCCCCCGTGCCCGGCGCGCCCAGCATCCACGCGGGCAGGTCCACCCCCAGCGCCCCCAGGAGGAAGCCGAAGTAGCCCGAGATTCCGATGGCGACCACCGCCACGATCGCCGTGTACTCCAGCAGCAGGTCCCAGCCGATGAACCAGCCCGCCAGCTCCCCGAGCACGGCATAGCCGTAAGGCCGAACCCGCTTTCGGGATCAGGCCCGCGAACTCGGCGTACGAGAAAGCCGCGGCCGCGCTCGCCACGCCCGCGATGAGGAACGAGACAACCACTGCGGGCCCCGCCGTACCGTTGGCGACCGCGCCGGCGAGGGCGAAGATCCCAGCACCGATGATGCCGCCGACACCGATGGCCGTCAGCTGCCACAGGCCGAGAGTTCTGGTGAGCTGCTCGCTCGGAGCGCCTTCTTCGATCTGTTCGATGGGCTTGCGGCGCAGTACGCCCTGTCCCATCCGGAGCCCTGCCATGAGTCACTTCTTCGCATACTGCGGTCGGCCGATGGCGGCTCATGATGGCCCAGGTCAGGCGGTGGCGGAAGACGACATGCGGTGTCGCCGAGGTGAGGTTTCCGGGAGAGTTGCGAAACCACCGTCACGGCCCGGTGCCAGGTCTCCCAGCCGCACCGCGCAGACGAGGACGATCCGTGACCAGCTGCGGCGACGGATCCGTACGAACCTTGGTCGCTGCCCTGTCCCGTGACCCTGATCGTCGACTCGCAGTCGGTGAATGTACGAAGCCCGCTGCCGTGCCCAGCACAACCATCCGGCGGCGGGACCGGTCTAACCCTCATGCGGAAACGTCTGGTCGCCGGTCTCGTCCTCTCCCTCCTGACTGCCTGCGGGGCGCCGGGACCGGGGCCCGCCGAACCCACAACGACATCGAGACCGAGCACGCCCGTGCCTTCCGCGCCCTCCACGCCCTCCGTGTACTCCGACTTCGACGGCGACGGTGTAAGCGATCTCGTCATCACCGACACCTCGGCCACGGTCAACGGCAAGTACGCTGCCGGTTACGCGGCCGTCGTGCACGGCTCGTCCTCATCCTCGGCCGACGGTCCGAACCTCGAGCGACAGCAGGTGATCACGCAGAACAGCCTGAACCTGGGGAAGGCCGGCCAGGGGGGCTTCTTCGGCACCGGCACCGTCTCCGCCGACCTCGACAGCGACGGTCTGGCCGATCTCATCGCCCAGGCGGGCCGCAACACAGTTTTCGTCATCTGGGGCGGCAAGGACAAGCTCGCTGGCGCGGCGCGGCAGGCCGGCCGCGCGCCACTCGCAGGAGACTTCGACGGCGACGGTTACGCCGACCTCGTCACCGCGGGCGGAACACCGTCCACGGCCACCCTCTCCTACGGTCCCTTCACTCGGACGGGCATACCCAGCCGTACGAAGGCCCTCGACCTCGCCCCCGACGACCCGACGTACTACACGGCCGAACCCACCGCCGTCGGGGACATGACCGGCGATGGCCGGGACGATCTCGTCGTCACCTGGTCGCATGTGTTCGCGGATGAGATCCCCGTTCCGCGCGCCACCGTCGTGTACCGCGGGACCGCCGACGGACTGTCGGCCGCGGGCCCCCGCCTCAAGGACGGGCGGGGCAAGGACATGTTCGGCTCGCACACCCTCACGGCCGATGTGAACAAGGACGGCCACGACGATGTGATCGTCGGCCTCACCTGCGAGATCCTCGGCGAGGTGGCAACTCCTGCCGGTGGCAGTCGGCTGATGATCTCGTACGGCGGTCCTGAGGGCGCGAGCAGCGAGTTGAAGCCGGTGACGATCAACGAGAAGACACCAGGACTGCCCGGCTCGCCCAGTTCCTCATCCTGCGGCTTCGGGTTCGCGCCGGCGACGGGGGACGTGAACGGCGACGGTTACGCCGATGTGGCGTTCGCCGCACCAACCTCGGACAACACCACCACGTCCGCGGACAACACCTTTGATGTCCTGGTGCTGCGCGGCGGCCCGGAAGGGCTGACCGGCAAGGGCGCCCAGAACGTTCCGGGCTTCCCCGCCACGGTCCGGGTGGCGCTGCTGGACCTGAATGGGGACCGCGCGGCGGAGCTGGCGATCGGCACGGTGAACTCGCGTTCGACCGACGACCATGTACGGATCCTGCGCGGCGGCCCCTCAGGCGTCGACACCACCTCCCGGCCGACCCTGATCGGCCCGGAGGATCTGAGGCTGAAACCGGTGCCGGGCGACAGATTCGGCTCGGGCTTCGGTCACTGAGCACAGACAAAGCGCGGAGCGCTGGGACACCATGTGGCGACTGGGACCGGCGATATGGGCGGGGTGGACGGGTCGTGGTAGATCGGCGACGAACCGGGCCAGGTGGTCCTGGGGGCGCCGGACTGGATCTCCGGGAGGGTGCCGTCGGCGTCAACCAAGTAGGCGAGTACGCGACGGTGCCGCTGCCAGTCCAGCGGCCATGCGCAGTTCCAGTCCGGGTCGATCGCGGCGAGCTTGGCGCGGTCCTCAGCTCGCTCCGAGTCCTGCCGAGGCCTCTCTTCCTGCGGAGTCGGCCATGTGCTGCCCGATGGGCACCAGCTCGTTGTCGTCCTCGCCCCAGACGGCGTCCTGACGCGGGGCCAGGTACCCGAGAATTCACCGAAGTAGCATTGCCGATACCTCACGGCAAATTGTATTGCCGTAGCCATGACAGCACGAGAGACTCTCGTCGTCCGCCGCCATGTCGATTTCGGTCGACTGGCCAGCGGTCTGTGTACCGCCGCCTCGGCGTGACAGCCTCGACCGACTGCCGTCTGACCAAACAGTAATCCGGCGCTCGAACGCCATATCGCTACCGGATCTTCCGGAAGTCCTCCTGCCCTCAAGCATCTTCGCCCGCACGCCTGTTACGGCATACCAAGGAGGCGTCGGCGACCAGTTGCTGCTCGGGGGGCAACACAGTGACGGTCCCAGGAAACACCTGATCCGGATTCTCATCGAGCCTTTTCCAACCTCAGGCTGGCGCAAGGTGAAGCGCGAGGATGGCCTGGACGATGCCGGTGATGCGGGTGGTGCTGCAGCGGAGTTTCCGCAGGAGGCGCCAGGCCTTGAGGGTGGCCATGGCCTGCTCGCCGAGGGCGCGGATGCGGGCATGGGCGACGTTGACGCCTTGCTGTCCGGTGGAGAGGTTGCGGTGCTTGCCGCGGAAGGGCACCCGTACGGTGCCGCCGGCGCCCTGGTAGCCCTTGTCAGCCCAGCAGGCCAGGTCGGCCTTGGCCAGGGCGTCGATGATCCCGTGGGTGCGGGCGGCCTTGATGTCGTGGATAGCGCCGGGCAGCGCGGCCGAGGCCCACAGCAGGCGGCCGAACGGATCGGTGAGGGCTTGGACGTTCATGCCGTGCTTCTTGTGCTTGCCGCTGTAGAAGGGCCGGTTGGCGGCGATCCGGTCGATCGGCAGCAAGGTGCCGTCGAGGATGACGTACGCCTTCCTGGCCGCGGCGCGGACCGCCTCGGCCAGGGTGGGGGCGAGCGCAGCCAGCAGCTCGACGGCCTCGACCACGTACCGGTAGGCGGTGGTGGTGCCGACTCCGAACCCGGCCGCGAGCTGGGCGTAGGTGTGCCCGCACCGCAGATGGGCGGGGGCGAGCAGCGCCTGGCGTCCAGCGGTCAGGCGCCGCCATCGGGTCCCGCGCTCGTTGCGCCGAGCGCGCAGCTGCTCGGACAGCAGGCGCAGGGCCGAGGTGGACACGTCAATGCCGGACGGGTAGACAAGCACATGAAGCCCCTGGTGGAGACGGTTCTCTTGGTCGAAAACTCATCTACCAGGGGCTTCACCCGCCTGTCAGCCCAACTGCCCAATCCACCCAGCAGGTTGGAAGAGGCTGATTGAATGCCGTTGGAGGCAAAGGCGTCAGGTTCGGATTTCGTCGGCAGGAAGCGCGTGGCGCCTGGATCTGCCGAGCGCTCGTGTCGCCGTCACAGTCGACCGACGGCTACCCCCATGGTGTCGCCGGCGCCGACGGTGATGGGGGTCACGGCGTTGGTTGCGGTGTTGATCGCGAACACGGTTCCCTGGGGTGTCCCGTTGCCGTAGGAGCCGACCACGTAGGCGCTCTTGCCGTCGGGGGTGAGGGCCACCTCTGCGGGACGGAAGTACCTGCCTGACCCGGTGTCCGGCGGGATGTCGCCGATGGGGATGGTCTTGGTGACCTTGTCAGTGGTCAGGTTGATCACCGACACCTTGCCCTGCCTGATCTTGTTGTCGACGCCGACCACGTAGGCCCGCTTGCCGTTGGGGCTGATCGTCAGCCCGCCCGTGCCGGCACCGGGGATGGTGCGGACGATCTTCTGCTTCACGAGGTTGACCACCGAGACGGTGCTGCTGTTCCCGGTCACGTAAAGGCGCTTGCCGTCAGGGGTGACCGCCATGCCGTTGGCCGCTTCGTTGAGGCGGATGGTGGCGATGACCTGGTTGTCGGCGGTGTTGATCACGGACAGGCTGCCCTTGCTGTCGGCCACGTAGAGGCGCTTGCCGCCGGGATTGATCACCACCTGGTCGGGCCTGCTGGTCTTGATGGTGGCGGAGACCTGGTTGGTGGCGGTGTCGATCACCGACACCTTGTCCCCGTCGAAGGGGTTCTGCACGGCCACGTAGACGTGCTTGCCGTCCGGGGCGATCGCTTCGCCGTAGAGGAGGTCGGGAGAGAGTTCGTCCTTGTCGAAGGGGATGTCCGTGACGCTCTTCTTGGCGATGTTGACCGCCGACACGTACTTGGGGGGTCACCTCAAACGTTGTCGCCACGGCTCCGGGTAGAGGGTGAAGGTCAGATTGATCCTCTGGGTGTCGTCCCCGATCAGCTGCGCGCACCGCAGTTCCGTGGCGCGGCCGGAAGTACGCTCCGGGCGACTTCGCCGGCAGCGTGTGCACCCGCGCTAAAGACGCAGGTCACGCAGTCCGCTCCCCGCCCCCGCGGGGATGGTCCCGAATCTCCGGCACAGCTCACAAGGCAGCCTTCACCGCCGTCCAGTGCTGCTCGCTTTCCCCATTGATCTCGTCGAACTCGAGCTCGAGGCTGTCGGGCAGTAGAGGCTCCAGCGCGAAGCCGGGCGCGATCCGCGGTCGGATGGTTCCTGAGCCGTCCACGATGAACAGCAGCCCGTCCCGGCTTTGGACGTCGGAGCATCTCCAGATGCCGACACCCCGGTCGACATCCCCGCGTGAGTCCACGCAATAGTCCGAGTCCGCGGAACTGCGCAGCAGGCCGCTGGAGTCCAGGCTCCACAGCTGGGTCGGGGCGCCGGTGCAGCCCGCGGAGACGACGTCCGTGTAGTTCTCCAGCACGCCGCCCTCGACGGCCAGACACAGCCCGGAGTCATCGTTGACGATCCGGGTATATCCCCCTCCTGCAACGATGGGCACCGGGCGCAGTACTGGGACCTTCGACGGGGCGGGAGGCTTTGGCTTGGGGGCCACCTTGCTCGGGACCTTGGTGGTCGCACTCGCGGAGGGTGCGGGAGACTTCGACGGTGTCGGAGTGGGGCTGGTCGACATGTTGGGTACAGGGATCGCCGGTATGGTCGGGACGTCCTGCACTGGTGGCTCCTCCGAGCGGTCAGGCGCCGCTCCGGAGCCCGCCCCGATGCTTCCTGGCTGCATTCCGACGACGGCGATCGTGAGCGCCGCCGCCGCCACCGCTACGGCGACGAGCACCAGCGGCAGCGACGGACCGTTCTCGCGCCTGCGCGAACCCGTCCCGCCCACTGCGGTTGCCGGTACGGGCGTTGATGACCCGCTGGGCGGCCTGAGCAAGACCTCGCCGAGCAGGCCGCGTACCTGCGTACGCGCCGCGTACGCCGCCCCTCCCCAGCGTAGCAACCCCTGCGCCAGCGCGGTCCTCGGATCGTCCGTCATCCGTTTCAGCTCCGCGACCAGTTCGGGGCAGCTGGGGCACTCATCAAGGTGCTCCGCCAGGTCCTGGCTGTAGCGCCCGTCTCCCGGCTGTGCCGCCGCCTCGATGATGCGGCGGAAACCAAGACACCGCCGGTCGCCGCTGCTCTCCACATGCGCCTGGATGTATGCCTGGCGCATGGCGTCCTGGGCCCTGGTGCGCAACTCGGGGACGACGGCGGGCTCGACCTGGAGGAAAGTGGCGACGGTCGCGTCTGGCTCGTCGTCCACGACGGCGTGCCAGAGGACGCACTGCGTCGCCTCGGCAAGCCAGTAGAAGCCGGTGAGCATCGCAGACGACGACGCTCCTGCGTGCTGCGGGTGGGAGGCGTTCGGGTCGATCGAATCGGCGGCTTCGTCGAGCCATGTGGCGAAGTCAGGTTCGAGCACATGTCTGCGCTTGCCGGAGGCCCACGTGAGAGCAACCCGCTGCACGAGCATCAGCAGATGGTGCCGCCAGGTCCCGCGGGGCTCGATTCCCCGGCACGCCTCCTGCGCGGCGAGCTGGATCGCCTGGGCGGCCAGCTGGTTCCCGGCCGCCCACGTGCGCGCGCAGAGCCGCGCGTACGTGAGGACTGTCGGCAGATGACGGCGCTTGAGCTCCTGCGCGGCCGGGTACGCGGCAGGCGCACCTGAGCGGATCCGTTCCATGAGCTTCGCGTCCGACAGACCCGCGAACGTCGCGTCCCCGTCTGCGGTACCCCAGACGTCAGGGTGGAACTTTGGCACCCACTGACTCCTCACGTACTACGGCTGTGCGACCACCCCTGACGAGGCCGAACCACAGCTGGTGTTGCTTGCGCGAATCAAGAGTCAATAGTGCGCCAGCGGTCACAACGGGGAAAGATGTTTCCGTCGGTAAGTAGTCAGGAAGGCTCTGATCAGTGGACGAGAAGAGGCAGATCCAGGCCCTGGATCGATCCCAGCCGGTGCTGCCGACGATGCCGGGCATGCCCGAGCGGCGCACCCACGACTACTACCGGCACGACATCAGCCTGTTCGCAGCCTTCAACATCACCGCCGACGCAGGCTACGACGTTACCCGGCTGGCCTTAGGGCCCGTAAAGAATCAAGGTGAGGGTTTTGCCTGTGTTGCGAGGGCGGCGCCGTGTGCCGCGGCGTAGACGAAGAGGCCGGTGAGGGTGGTCAGGTGTGCCGCTGCGGGGCCGAGGGTGTGTCCGTGCTGGTCCATGAGGTGTCTGATCTCGCCGGTGGCGTCGCGGATGGTGTCCTTACTGACGGTGAACAGGCGGGCGAGCACGGTGGGCGGCAGGGCGAGGTGCTGTTGCAGCACAGTGGCCAGGACTCGGTCGGCCAGGTCCAGTTTGGCCTTGCGGCCGCCGCCAGGGGCCCGGCGCCGTTCGCCGCCATCGCGCCGGGTGGTGCGGTCCGGTGCGTGCAGCGCCTGCCATTCGGTGGCCAGGGCCTCGGCCAGCGCGGTCAGTGCGGTGCTGGTCATGCCGGTCAGGGCGGGGTGCGACAGTGCCCCGCAGTCGAGGCCGGCGGCAGGGCCGCCGGAGTGCGCCGGCTCGGCGGTCCGGGGGTGCACGGTGTAGTTCCATTCCCCGTGGAAGGCATGGCCGGTCAATGGCACCGCGTTCAGTTCGACGTCGCTGACCTTCACCCCGGTGGGGTAGCTGCCGGGGTCCATTTCGGCGTGGACGGTCAGGCCGGTGCGTGTGTTGGTCGCGGCGATGGTCTGCACGATGACCTCGTAGCTGGTCAGCGGGCGGCCGCGCCAGTTCATCGTGATCGCGGAGAACAGCCGGTGCTCGATCCGGTTCCATTTCGATGTGCCCGGAGGCATGTGGCAGACAGTGACGGCCAGGCCCGTCTCGGCGGCGAATGATGCGAGTTCGGTCTTCCAGGCGCGGGTGCGGTAGCCGTTAGAACCGCCGGCATCGGCGGTGATCAGCAGCCGTGTCGCCTGCGGGTAGGCAGCGTGGCCCTGGCCGTGCCACCAGCGGCGGATCGATTCGACCGCGAAGGCCGCGGTGTCGTGATCGGTACCGACGTTGACCCAGCCGGTGTTCGCCGCCAGGTCGTAGATGCCGTAAGGCAGGGCCTTGCCCAGCGCGTCACCGGGGAATTCATGGACGTCGACCCGCACCGGATCACCGGCCGGCCGCCACTCGCGTCCGGCATTCTTGAACTCCCCGACGACTTCCTTCTTTTTCGTGTCCACGCTGACCACCGGCTCGCCACCCGCCTGATGGTCCTTGACCCGGTCGTTGATGTACCGGAACTGCGTGTCCCGGTCGGGGTGCTGAGCGCCCTCAAGGGTCTTGGCATTGGCCTGCAGGCTGAAACCGTTCTCCCGCAGCAGCCTGCCCACGGTCGGCGCTGACGCGGCATGGCCCTGCCGGGTGAGCTCCCCGGCCAGAGACCGCAGCGACTTCGTCGTCCACCGCAGCGGCGACATCGGATCGCCCCGCTCGTCCGGCTCGACCAGCGCCAGCAACGCCGGAACCAGCAGCGGGTCAAGCTCCTCGGCGTTCTTGCGACCGCCGCCGTCCCGGCGGACCCGGCCATCGGGCAACGGGCCCTCGCAGCCCTCCAGCTCGAAGACCCCCTTCCGCACCGTCGTCTCGCTCACCCCCGCGGCACGCGCGACGGCCCGGACCCCGCCGTGCCCCAGCAGCCGGGCCTCGGCGGCCAGCGCCAGCCGCTGCTGCCGCTCATTCAGATGAGGGAACAACACTCCGAATCTCAGGGCAAGTTGGTCACGAACCTCGCTCGGTATGCGCATACCACACCAACGACAGTGAGACCGTGAAGCAACGTGTTGATTCTTTACGGGCCCTTAGCTTGGCGTTTATCGTCTGTGGTCGAACATGGCCTCGAACTTGCTGGAGTTTTCGGCTGAGTGCCAGACGTGAGAGCGGCCTTCGCCTGATTCTGTGCTTCGTCACAGAGGCACTTGACCAGTACGAAGGCCGGAGCGATGAGTCTGCTGCAGCGGGGTGTCCCGCGGGATGCGTTTGCCGAACTGTCGTGGTTCCGGACGGAGTTCTATGCGTGCCTGACCGAGCGGCGCGACGCGTTGTTCGAGCTGGGTGACGCCTTGTTGTGTGTGGACGGTCCGGTGAAGACGTTGGTCGAGTTGTCCCTGGCGCCTGAGCACCGCCGCGGGCATGGTGCGTTGTACGGGGGGCTGAACCGCGGGCATCTGGATGTGGCACGGCTGCGCAGGGCGCTGGCGGGACTGCCGCTTCCCCGGACGGCTGAGGGGCGGTTGGTCCTGGCGGTCGATGTCAGCAACTGGCTGCGGCCGGATGCGAATACCAGCCCGGATCGGCTGTTCTGCCACACATACGGTCGGGGCAGGGGCTCGGCCCAGATGATCCCCGGGTGGCCCTACTCCTTCGTCGCTGCCCTGGAGCCGGGGCGGACTTCGTGGACTGCCATGCTGGACGTGGCCCGGCTGTGTCCGTGGGACGACGAGATCGCCGTCACCGCCGTCCAGGTCAGGGAAGTGTTCCAGCGGCTGTATGTGGCAGGCCAGTGGCAGATCGGCGACCCGCCCGTCCTGGTCGTCGTCGATGCTGGCTATGACGTGACCCGCCTGGCTTTCCTGCTCGCGGAGCTGCCCGTGGAGCTGCTGGGCCGGATGCGTTCGGACCGCGTCCTGTACTTCCCGCCCCCGCCTCAGCCGGCGGGCAAACGCGGGCGCAAGCCCAAGCGCGGGGCGGAGTTCAAGTTCGAGGATCCGGCCACCCAGCCTGTCCCGTCCGTCACCACGCTGACCGACACCACCCACTACGGGAAGGCCGTCGCCACTGCCTGGGACCGTCTGCACCCGCTGCTGGTCCGGCGCTCGGCGTGGGCCAACTACCCCGAAGGACAGCTGCCGGTCATCGAAGGCACGGTCATCCGTCTTCAGGTCGACCACCTGCGTGGCGACCGCAGCCCCAGGCCAGTCTGGCTGTGGTGGTCAGTCACCGGCGCCACCGCCGGGGATGTGGACCGGCTCTGGCAGGCATTCCTGCGCAGATTCGATCTCGAACACACCTTCAGAATGATGAAGCAGACGTTGGGCTGGACCGCTCCCAAACTCCGTGCGCCAGCCGCCGCCGACCGCTGGACCTGGCTGGTCATTGCCGCCCACACCCAACTCCGCCTCGCCCGGCCCCTCGCAGAAGACCTCCGCAAGCCCTGGGAACGGCCCGCACGCTCAGGGCGCCTCACACCTGCGCGTGTCCGTCGAGGATTTCGCCGCCTCCACGGGAAAACCCCTCAGCCGGCCGGTGCACCGAAAACGAGCACCGCAGGCCCCGGCCGACCAACCGGCATGAAGAACAAGCACCGCGCACGCCAGCACCCCGTCGGGAAACAGGGCAAACCGAACCTCGCGGCAGCCATCACGAACAGCAACGCTGCATAAACGCCAAGGGCGTGCAGATCATTAACTCGTCTTCTTGATCTTGGTTTGGGTGGGGTTTGAAGCGAGGAACGCCGTGATGTCGGCTGGTGTGCGGAAGCGGGCGGTGGAGGCTTTGATGCGATGGCCGTGTGCTTCGAGGAGTGGGCGGACGTCCTGGCTCGCTCTGCAGATGGTCACGGCGGTGACGCCGAAGAGTTGGCCCAAGAGGTTCATGGTGGCGAGTTTGCGCAGGTGGAGCACGGTGGCCAGGATTCGGTCGGCTGGGGTGAGTTTGGCTTTGGCGCGCCTGTTCCGGGTGCGACCAGACGCTCGTGGCCACGACGTGTGCGGAGCACTTCCTCGCGTTGAATCTCCAGCGCGGGCGTCAGGGTGTCGATGAGTTGGGTGAGTTGTTGGCGGGGCATACCGGTCAGTTCAGGGTCCTGCAGTGAACGCCGCGTGAGGCGATCCAGCTTGTTCGCCGGGGTCTGGTCTGACGTGCTGTCGATCTCTGTCGCGTCCAGAGGATGCTGGGGGTGGTGAAGTCGGCCCGAAGCGCGGTCTCGTCTTTCGATCGAGCCGTTTCTTCGGGCCGCTTCCCGCACCCGGCGTGCCACTCTCATGGCACCGGGCGCTCCACAAGTCCCGCCTTGCTGTCGATGATCGTCCTCATGCCGTGGTCGGCCAGGGGGAAGGGATGGTCGCGCCCCGGTAGCGGTAGCGCGTTGTGCGCACCTTTCCGGGGTCGAACAGCGTCCGTTCCTCCCCAACCGGCCACCAACCACCCCCGCAGTCGCCGTGGAAGCGGTGCCGGTGCATGGGCAGGGCGTCGATGTCCCTGTCGGTGACCTTGATGCCGGTGGGGTACGGATTGGTGTCTAGTGCTGTGACCGCATTGGTTGGCCGGGTCGGTAGATGGAACGGTTGGATGTGCGGTGGCGTCCGTTTCGACCGTTGGGGGTGTGGTGGCTGAGCCTGTCCGTGTGCGCAGGTTGACCGACCAGGAGGGGCAGAAGCTGCAGCAGATCGTGCGTCGGGGCAGCACCAATTCGGTGCGGTTCCGGCGGGCGATGATGCTGCTGGCCTCGGCCGGCGGGAACCGGGTGCCGGTGATCGCGCAGCTGGTGCTGGCCGACGAGGACACCGTCCGGGATGTGATCCACCGGTTCAACGAGATCGGCCTGGCCTGTCTGGACCCTCGGTGGGCGGGAGGCCGTCCCCGCCTGCTCAGTCCTGACGACGAGGACTTCGTCGTCCAGACGGCCACCACCCGCCCGACCAAGCTCGGCCAGCCCTTCAGTCGCTGGTCCATCCGTAAGCTCGCCGCCTACCTGCGGCGCGTTCACGGTCGCGTGATCCGGATCGGCCGCGAGGCGTTACGGTGCTTGCTCGCCCGCCGCGGCGTGACCTTCCAGCGCACCAAGACGTGGAAGGAGTCACCGGACCCCGAGCTCGACGCTGTTCGCGGGCGGCACGATGCCCGATGACCTCTCGGTGCGTCTTGTGGACCTGGGCCCGCCGCTGCGGCACCCAAGCGGCGAACGCGGCGTCCATCTCCTCGACGGAGGAGAAGGCCCGTCCGGACAGGACGTGGTCGCGGACAATCAGGACCTGCCGCTCGACCCGGCCCTTGCCCTGCGGCCGGTAGGCAGCCAGCACATCGATGTCGAAGTCGTAGTGGCCGGCGAAGCCGACCGCTTCCGGATGCAGCGGGACCGCTTCGCCGGGGGCGACATGCCGGCGGACAACGGTCTTGGTTCGGTCGTAGACGATCGTCATCGGCACCCCGTTGAAGTGCGCGAACGCCCGCCGGTGGCAGTCGAAGAACGTCTGCAGATCCAAGCTGGTGGTGAAACAGCAGAACGGGTCACGCGAGTACGACAGCACCATGTGGAACGAGTAGACCTTCGGGATGCCCAGGTGAGCGAGGACCCGGCCCTCATCCCCCCAGTCCACCTGAGCCTGGGCCCCCGGGATCACCTCGAACCGGCGGTGCATACCCGCCAACTCCCTTGGTGTGATGCCCAGTTCTTCTGCGATCCTTGGGCGGGCTTCCTGAACGTAGAGCTTGACCCGCTGATAGTTCCCCGTGAACCCATACTCCTTGGCCAGCCGCTCGTGAATCACCGCGGCCTTCATCAAGACCTCGGCCCGCAGCATCGCGTCGATCAGCGGCGCGACCTCATCGACCACCCGTTTACGCACCGGACCGTTCGCCGTCCGGCGCGGCGGCGCAGACGACCCGTCGGCAGACAGGTACTTGCTGACCGTCCGCCAGTTCAGCCCGGTCTCTTTGGCGACCTCCGACAGGCTCATCGCCCCGGACTCCACCAGACCGCGAAAACGCCGGAGTTCAAGCCATCGCTGCGGGTCCAAGACCATGGCCAGCCCACCCCTCTCTGCAGCCTTTGGGCAACAGGCAGCAGCGTGCCGGGGACCGGCTCTCAGCACATCAAGAACTCTGTACGTTCATCCGTACGCGGCTATGCGCGTTCATGTGTACGCCGACAACCGGGCGAGTTCGGTCTTCCAGGTGCGGGTGCGATACCCGTTGGAGCCGCCCGCATCGGAGGTGATCAGCAGTCGGCCGGCCGTTGGATAGGCGGCCCGCCCGGCTCCATTCCACCAGCGGCGGATGGATTCAACGGCGAACGCGGCGGTGTCGTGGTCGGTGCCCACGTTGACCCAGCCGGTGTTCGCGGCGACGTCGTAGATGCCGTAGGGCACCGCCCTGCCTAGCTCGCGGTCGGGGAAGTCGTGGGTGTCGATCCGCACCGGCTCGCCTCTCGGCTCCCATTCACGGCCGTTGTTCTTGAAGGGGCCGACCAGTTCCTTCTTCTTCGTGTCCACACTGATCACCGGAGCCCCGCTGTCCTGGTGGTTGCGGGCCTGCTCGTTGAGGTAATGGAACTGTGCGTCCCGGTCGGGGTGCTGCTTGCCTTCCAGGGTCTTGGCATTGCTCTGCAGGCTGAAGCCCTCCTCGCGCAGGAGGTCGCCCACCGTATCCGCGGAGATCCTGTGGCCTTGCCGGGTCAGCTGCCCGGCGAGCTTGCGGGTGGATCTGGTGGTCCAGCGCAGCGGCGACATGGGATCTCCGCGGACGTCGGGCTCGACCAGCATGAGGAGTGCCTCCCGAACGGCTGGGTTCAGGTCGGCGACGCGTTTGCGGCCGCCGCCGGGCCGACGGACCCGCCCCAACGGGGCCTCTCTGGAGTCGAGTTCTCGCATCCCCGCAGACACCGTGGCCTCACGAACACCGACTGCACGAGCGACCCTTTTGATCCCGCCGTGGCCGAGGGACTGGGCCTCTGCCCCTATTAACCTCGCTGTTTCGGTTGGGGGTGATGAGGCGTCGCTGATCGTCAGCTGTCGGGTGGGCGAGTGTTTTCTCTGCTCGGGCATGGCGGAGTCCCGGCGCGGGGGTCGGGTTCTCCGAGGTCTTTCGGGTCGTGGGCGGGCTGGGGGTTACCGGTCAGCCGGCGGGTCGGGGCAGTGCGGCGAGGCGATGGAATGCCGTGGCGAGTTCGTCTCTCCAGGGCCAGGTCGCCGATATCCGCAAGCGCAGACGCCGACCGCCGCGGGTGAGGCGTGCGGCGACGTGCAGCAGCCGGTAGCGGAGCTTCTTCGGCTCGGCAGACGCGAGTTCACCGTCCAGCAGCAGGACGCGCATCCAGGCCAGCAGGTCGATCGCCGCAAGGCTGAGTTCGAGCCAGGCGGCATTGACGTTGAAGTCGCGGGAGGGGAAGCGGCCGAAGCCGGTGGTCTTGCCGCACCGGATGTGGTCCTCGACGCGTGCATGGCCGCGGTGACGGACCTCCAGGAACTGGGCGGATCCACCACCGGGGGAAGGGGTGTCGGTGAGGAACACCTGATGCCGCAGGCCCTCGTCCTGGTCGAACAGGGACAGCTGGGCTCCGGGGTGCGGCCGCTCCCGGCGCACGATGATGCGGGTGCCGGCCGGGTAGCCGTCCAGGTCGACCATGCCGGTCAGCTCGGCGACCTCGGCCCCGGCACGCAGTGTCCCGTCCTGGTCCAGGGCGGGATGCCAGAGACGGCTGGGCATGGCCCGGATAGCGCGTCGGACCGGCTCGGTGATGGCGTATCCGACCGAGAAGAAGGTACGGATTCCTCGTTTGCGCAGGTCGCGGACGTGAGCGAGGAAGGCTTTTGCGGATCCGGCGCCGTCGGTGCGGATGAGGAGGTCGGTGCCGTGCCGGTGGGCGTCGGGGATCTGCCCGAGCGCCTGGTCGAGCACCGTGATGTGGTCGCTCGCGGTGTTGGCGCCGGCATTCCCGGGCCGCAGCCGGCCGGACAGTGCCTCGCCGGTGTTGGCGAGGAAGCACAGCAGCGGGTGGAACCCGAAGCCGCCCTTGTAGGTGGGTGCGGCCTGCGCTTTCTCTGAGTGGCAGGCGATCAGTGTGGCATCGAGATCCAGGACCAGACCGGGCAGCAAGCGCCCCGCGGTGCGGACTGCGGGTATGCCCTCACCGTGTTCGGCGGCCTGCAGCCAGGCGACTTCCCGGGCCTGGGCGCGAGCAGAAGCCAGCGAGGCGAGGGCGGTCTCGTCGACGTCGGCGAGCAGCCGCCAGGCCGTTGGTGTCGAGGCGATCGGGCCGAACACCCCTACCTGGTCCCGTAGCACGGCCAGGTCCGCGATGGCCTCACCGCCGTCGGCGAGCATCACCGCCAGGTCGGTGGCGATCCGACCGGGGTCATGTCCCGTCCCGCGCGGCCGAAGCGGCCTGAGCGCGGCGGAGTACGCGGCGGTCAACCCCATGGCATCGGCGAGATCCGCCAGCAGCCGTGCCCTGGCATGACCGACCACCCCCGAACCATCGGCGCTGACATGGATCTTGGGACGCAACCCGATACCCTGCACGTAGAAAGTGCCCTCCGCCTGGACCGACAGAACCCCTCAGCAAGGTTCATCGTCCCAGGTCAGGAAGGCACTTTCGCGTTTCCGCCGCAACAGCCGCCGTATTCAAGCGAAACGGCGAGGCTAGTGCACGGAGTTCTCTTGGTACCAGCGACGGACCCGAGGGGGCGTGTGACAGGGGCTTCACGCCCCTGTACGGAGCGGAGTTGGCGCCACTGCTCACCGGGACAGCCGGCCGGGCAGGGATGCCCTTCCTCAATAGTTGCCGCCCGTGCCGTCGACGAAGCCGCTGGTCCAGGTGGAGCGCCCCGAGTGGAGCGAGGGCGAACGACCTGGAGGGGGCATGACCCAGGTAAGCCCCAAGGTCGCCACTTCTTGATCGCTGTCACAAATGTTTCTCGCAAGGGGATGGGACCGCTTGTGCGTGAGAGTGAGTTGTGCGAACCGATTCGGGATCCAGAGCGGTTCGGCGGCTCATTGTTGACCTTGCTCCGGGAATGGGACTGTTTGCGAGAACTGCTGTCGAGTCCAGGTCTTCCTGCTCCGAGGCCGGAGCAGGAAGACCCGTAGCCTCTAGTGCGGCAGTTGTAGATCGTGATCTTGCTGGGCAGTGTGATGCTTTTGAATCTGTGGGCCGGTATCGCGGCACGGCACGTTTCGAGGTTGGCCCGGCGGAGTGGCTCGTCTTACCGGACGGAGGGGAGCGAGGCGCGACGGGGCCCCGCCTGCCCTGCTCCTTGGCTCACGATCGCATGGCTGGGAAGAGGTCGCCGAGCACGTCCTGGCCGATGGCGATCGCCTGCGCGCCCGTGATCACGGCGTCCTGCGGCACGTCGGGCACGGTCGCGCCCATCGCCTTACCGAGCGCGAGTATGCCGCTGAAGAGGGCCTTGCCCAGCCCGTTCAGGGGGGCGTCCAGCGGCAGCAGCGGCTCGGGCATCGGCTCGACCGGACGGGCGGCGACGTCGGGCCAGTCCGACTGCGGCCGTGGCGTGTCGAGGGAGAAGACCGGCCTGAAGCTGCGGGCCGTGGCGTCGCGCCCGCTCAACGGCGGGCCGAGGTTCCATCGCTCGCGCATGGTCGAGATCAGGGAGGTGGACCGGTGTGTCTCGGTGACGACGGTGCGCTCCGGGATCCACGCCGAGATCGCCAGTGTCGGGATGCGGACACCCGAGCGGTCAAACGCGAAGCCGAACTGACCCGGGGGCGCGGAAGGGTCCGGTGGTGCCGCCGGCGGTGGGGCGACATGGTCGTAGGTGCCACCGTGTTCGTCGAAGGTGACGAGCAGTGTCGTGTTGAGGTAGTTCGACCCGTTCGGGGAGGACGACGAGCGGATCGCGGTGTAGAGGCGGGCCAGCAGATCTTCGCCTCCGATCAGTGACGATGGTGGATCCCACGAAATGCCGGGGGTGAGCATGGCGTAGGCGGGGTGCATGTCGTTGTGGGCGTGGCCGATGATCTGCGGTTCGATGAAGGCGTAGGTCGGCAGTTCGCCCTTCTCGGCGTCCTCGAAGAACTGGTCGGTAGAGAAGAAGTGCGTCGCGAACCTCGGGCGCAGACGCGGGGCGTGGATCAGCCCGGTCAGCGAATAGTGCGACGGCGGGTCGCAGTACACCCTCCAGGTCAGGCCGTTCGCCTCCAAGCGATCGAAGAACGTCTCCGCGGTGTTGTGCGCGATGAACGACTCCGGTGGGGTCATGTTCACGACGTAGCCGCTGGAGGTCGCGGCGTGGAAGAACGACCGGTTGGGGAACGTGCACGAGGGCACGTCGCAGAACCAGTGGTCGAACGTCGCGAACCCGCGGGCGATCCCGGACGTCACCGGCATCTGCTCGGGTGTGTATCCGGTCATGAACTGCGCGTACTCGTCATACGTCGGCTGTCGGCCGAACTCCGCGCTGTACATGCTGATGTAGTCGGTCAGGAACCCGTCCATCGTGGGCTGCCGGTTCGGGTAGTCCGGCGTGTTGAAGGTCTTCTCCGGTTGGAGCACCCCGCGGTTGCCCTCGTCGAGGATCCCGAACAGCTGGGTGTTGATGTGGGGGAACTCCTCACCCGGATCGGGCCACGGGGTGTTCATCGTCGGCGCTGTGCCGTAGGGCAAGACTTCCAGGCCCGCCCTGTGCTCGGCCCACTCTGGGATCGGGTTGCTGAGGTTCTTGCCGATCACGCCCTCGAACGACTCCACCTCGCCCGGCTCGTACAGCCGGCCGAGCAGGTTGCCGAACGAGCGGTTCTCGAACATGACCACGACCACATGGTCCATAGCATTCGTTGGGTCGGGACTCGCCATCGACGGACTCCCATCCACGATGTCGGCTCGCCGGGGAGAACCGGCGCTTGTCGAATGCCGCACCGGCGCGACCTTGACCTGCCGTCCCAGGCGCTCGCCATTCGATCTGCCCGCGAGAACCCGTCACGACTCCGCATGGTTACTCATGGTTACCGCGCCCTTCCTCAGGACGGCCCCGGTGTTCAGAGCTGCTCGTCCATTATCCGCGGCCCACCGACCATCACGCATCACCTACATCTGGGGCCCCACGACTGCAGCGCGGCACATCCGCCTTCGCGTGCGTGTGAGCGTGTCCGTGCGGGCCTCGTCCCTGAACGAAGCCCAAGCAACACCAGCAACGAAACCAGGCCGACCGGGTGACGCTCCCAGGACTCCAAGAGCACTGCACACCCCCTTGCGGCTGTCCAATACGGCAGCTGCAAAATCATGATCGCGATTGATCTGCTGCTTGTCGCAGGTAGTGGCTGTCGCGAGCTCGGGCCTGGTGGCGTCGTCGCCAGCGGGACCAACGGAGGCGGTGCGCAGCGGCGTGGGCGGGCCGCACGATCAGAGTGTTGAACAGGTGCGCGATCTCGTTGCTGGTCAACGGGATTAGGGTCTGTTGCGAAAGTGCTGGTCACAGCCACTCGTTGATGGCCGCGATCAGCACGGTTGCCTCATAGCGGACGGCGAGTTTGTCGTACCTCGTGGCCACTGCGCGGTGTCTCTTGAGGCGGTTGATGCCGCACTCGACCGCGTGGCGTTGTTTGTAGTCTTCCCTGTCGAACTTCGGTGGTCTGCCTCCGCGGGAGCCGAGGTTCTTGCGGTTACGGATCTGGTCCGCCTTCTCCGGCATGGTGCAGGCGATCCGGCGTCCGTGCAGATAGGCACGGTTCGCTCGGGAACCGTAGGCCTTGTCGCCCCGCACCTTGTCAGGTCTGGTTCGCGGCCGTCCGGGGCCTGGACGGGGTACTCGGATCTTCTCCAGGACCGGGCGGAAGTAGGGACTGTCGTGCCGGTGGCCGGCGGTGATGAGCAGTGACAGTGGTTTCTGCCCCTGCTCGGTCGCGAGGTGGATTTTCGTAGTCAGACCGCCGCGGGAACGTCCGAGGCCGTGATCGTCGGGCTCGGTGACGAAGCCGCCGGGCGATTCCTTTTGAAGGTCCCCTTTTTACGTGCCCCGGCGGCGTGCTGATGAGCACGGCAGACCGTGGAGTCCACGCTGACGTCCCACGTGATCAGGCCCTTCGCATCGGCATCGGCCTGCAGTTGCTCCAGAATCCGGTGCCAGGTGCCGTTACGCTGCCACCGGCGGAACAGGTCGTAGACCCGGTCCCACGGCCCGTACCGCTCGGGCACATCCCGCCACGGCGTTCCCGCCCGCGTCCGCCACCGTATGCCGTCTATGAGCTGCCGCCTGGTCCAAACCGGCGGCCTCCCGGCCTTCTTGCCCATCGGCAGCAGCGGCTCCAGCCGCGACCACTGTGCATCTGTCAGATCTCCATGCGCCACAACGCATGATCATCACCGATCAAGATCCACTTTCGCAACAGACCCTAGTCCGGCCGGTGCGGGCCGGTGAGTGCGTTCGTCTGCGGTGGCGACGGCGAGGAAGGCGTGCGCGAGCATTGCGAGGGTGACCCAGCGGTGCCAGGACGTCCACCGGCGGACCTGGTGCTCGTCCAGTCCGGTCAGTCCCTTTCCGGACTGGAAGGTCTCCTCGACCGTCCACCTGCGCCCGGCCACCCGTACGAGCGTGGACAGTGACACGGTCGTGGGTGAATAGCAGCGATAGAAGGCGAGTTCGCCTGTACGCCGGTTGCGGCGGACCAGGAGCTGGTGGTGGCCGGGGCGGTCCTCGGCGATGTGGACCACGGCCCAGTCGTAGAAGCGATGTCCCTTCGCCCCGGTCCCGGCCGAGAGCTTCTGCCAGGCTCGCTTGGGCATCTTCTTGACCAGGGCGTCCGCTCGCATGCTTCCTCCCTTCGTGACGATCTGGTGGGCGCAGGCGACCGCGAGAACGTAGCCGACCTCGCGCTGTTCCAGCGCGGTCCGAAGAGTCGGGTTGCCGCCGTAGACCTCGTCGCCGGCGACCCATCGTGCGGGGACGCCGCAGTCCAGGGCGCGGGCGATCATCTGTGCGGCCAGGGCGGGCTTGGTGGCGAAGCCGACATGGTCGGGGATGCCGGCCGATGCACACCGTCGACGGTCCTCGGCCCAGGAACGCGGGACGTACAACTCCCGGTCGATGGCGGCGTGTCCGGCCTGCGCGGAGTAGACGAGGAAGACCGCGACCTGGGCGTTCTCGATCCTGCCCGCGGTGCCGGTGTACTGACGCTGGACTCCGACCGTCGCGATGCCCTTCTTCAGGTCGCCGGTCTCGTCCACGACGAGGACTGCCTCCTCGTCGGGCAGGTGGTCCACCACGTACGTGCGGATGTCGTCGCGGACTGCCTCAGCGTCCCACTTGGCACGGCCCAGTAGGTGCTGCATCCCGTGCGGGGTGGTGTCCCCGGCATGTTCGGCGATCGTCCAGCAGTTCTTGCGCGGCAGGTCCGACAGCAGACCCAGCACCAGCGAGCGGGCCCGGCGGCGGGGTTCCACCCGGGCGAACCGACCTGCGACACGTTCCATCAGGCGCTCGAACATCGCCTGCCATTGCTCAACACCTACGCTGTGACCTGCGGCCACCGCTTGATCCTTCGTTGTCTTCACAAACCACGATGATCTTCGGTGGCCGCGCCTTTGCCCAGACGGGCAGCTCACGACTCCCATCCCCGGATCGCCGGGCTCCGCCCGAGGATGGAGAGCCCCGAGGAATGGCTACGAGTTGAACGTGCGCGAAAGCCTTGGGGGTATCGGCATCGAGGCGGACGGCGGGACGACGGACCCCACCGCCTGGGAGCACCGGATGAAGCGCGCGCGTTCGGTCGTCGATGGCGCAGAGGACCAGGCAGGTCGGTCGGCGGGATATAGATCCGTCGAGCAAGTCTCCGCATCGCCATGACGAGAACACCCCGGGTTGCCCAGAGACAAGATCACGATCTACAACTGCCGTACTAGGCCCGCGCCTGGCTCGCGACAACCACACCGAACCTCGAACGAAAAGTGTCCGGCAGGCACCTGCCGGACCTTTCCTCGCTGCTTCTATGTTTCCTGGTTCAGCAGGACTTCCAGCGCAAGCTGATGGAGTCCACGTCGCCTGCTGCATGCCAGTTGACGTCGATTGTCGTACCTGCGGGTCCGGCTCGGTGGGAGTCTTCATAACGAGAGCCGTTATGAGTCCAAACACGCCAGAACGGGCACCGCCCGTCGCTCCTGTCATCCTTTACCCAGCCCCATACGTGATTTCCGCACCACGATATTTCTCCGTGGCCCTCGCGGATAGCAATACTCATGGGGCCGGTCGTGGTGCAGTCAGCTCTTTCGGCGGTCGCGCTTGCGCTAGGCGCTATGAACGCAGTCAGTGCCGCAGCCGATGCGAGCGTCATTGCGGCGAAACGTCTCGTCATGCTTTCTCCCCTTTTGGTTTGCTTGGTGGACTCAGGTTGCACCTCAATTAACCAGTGCTGGTAGCTATCTGACCTGCGGCGGCCGAAAGGTAGTAAGAAATGGCAAGAAAGAACTACTTGTCTAGCGGTCCGCGGTCCGCGGTCCGCTGTCCGTGATAAATCGTCGTTGCCGCCACGCGACGCCCTGACGTGGGCAGAGACAAAGTCGCGTGAGACGGTCGTGCCTTGAAGCCTCGCTTGATGTTGTCGGCCAGGAAACCCAGAGGTGCGGACGTGTCTCCTCCCCCGGCCAAAGCCGGGGGAGGAGACCGGCTGCCCAGGTCGACATCATCGAGCGCACCTCAGAGGCTCAAGATCAAGAAGTTGCGGCCTTTGGGCTTACCTGGGTCAACCCCTCGAGGAGTGGCGAACGATGGCCACACTCCGCCGCGAGGAAGACCCGCGGGGGCACGACGGCCCCCACCCCGGCGGACGTGGAGCCAGGTCAACTCCGTACCCCGCTGGTCCCCGAAGAAGTGCTTGCACTGGGGCTCGAAGAGGGGTCTGGCCCAAGTTGTGTGGCCCGATTACTCGTTGTAGCTGTTGATCTTTGTGGCGGGGGTTCGGAAGTCGCCTTGATTTCGCTCCTCGTATGGCTGAGGTGCTCGACATTCAGTCGCCGTGAACGAAGATCCGTCTCCAGTGCAAGAGCTGTTGTTCCCGTCGAACACGAAGGTCATGATCACGTCCGCCGAGATGGACGGCGAAGCGATACGCATCGAAGCACGATGCACCGCAAGCGACGCTTGTTGCCCGGCCTGCGGAGACTGGTCGGCTCAGATCCACGGCTCCTACCTGCGCTTCCCCGCGGACCTGGCCTGTGCCGGACGGCCGTGCGTACTCGCGCTGCGGGTCCGCCGGTTCATCTGCGCGAGCGCGGAATGCCCGCAGCGCACGTTCGTCGAACAGGTGCCGGGACTCACCCGACGCCATGGCCGGGCCACCGAGCGTCTGCGGTCCACGATGAGCAAGGTCGGGCTGGCACTGGCCGGGCGGGCCGGCGCCCGCCTCGCCGCGCACCTGGGCATCATGACCAGCCGCAATACGCTGCTGAGACGGGTGATGGACCTCCCCGACCCGCCTGCGACCCGGCCGAGGGCGGTCGGGGGCGACGACTTCGCACTGCGCCGCGGGCACGTCTACGGAACCGTGGTGATCGATGCGGAGACGCACCGGGTCCTGGACCTGCTGCCCGAACGGGACGCCGCCACCCTCGCACCGTGGCTGGCCCGGCATCCGCAGATCGAGGTCATCTGCCGCGACCGGTCCGGGGCCTACGCCGACGCGGCTCACACCGCCACACCACAGGCTCTGCAAGTCGCCGACCGCTTCCATTTGTGGCAGAACCTCGCCAACGCGGTCGAGAAGACGGTCGCCGCCCATCGCCCCTGCCTCCGTGACCTTCCCGTCCCGGCACTTCGGCCCGAACCTGAGTGGGAGACCACGGACGCGCCAGCCCCCGCGGACGACGAGCCGTCCGGAAAGTTCGCCGAACGCGCCCGGGTGCATCACGCGCTCGTCCACGACCTGCTCGCCCAGGGACTGGGGCTCCGGGAGATCGCCCGGCACCTGAGCTGGGGACGGCATACCGTCCAGCGGTACGCCCGCGCCGCCCGCTGGCAGGACATGGTCAAGGGCCGAAAGCGCCAACAGCCCAGCAAACTCGACCCGTTCAAGCCCTACCTGGCGCAACGCTGGGCCGAAACCGAAGGGAAGGTGACCATCCTCGATCTCCACCGCGAGATCACGGCCAGAGGCTTCCGCGGTCACTACTCCACCGTCCAGCTGGGGGTCCGCAAGGCCCTGCCCGCGTCGAACGGCACCCCGCCGGCGCCGGCCGCGCCGTCGATCCGCCAGGTCACCGGCTGGCTCACCCGGCACCCCGCAACTCTCACCGAAGAAGAGAAGATCCGCAGGAAGACGGTCCTGGACCAGTGCCCGGAGCTGGAGACGACCGCCCGTCTGGTCGGCTCGTTCGCCGAGATGCTCACCACGCTCGACGGCGGCCGGCTCACCGACTGGATCACCGGCGCCATGACCGCCGGCCTCCCCGGCGTCAGCACCTTCGCCGTCGGCCTGGAAGCCGACTTCGACGCAGTGACCGCCGGACTGACCACCGACTGGAACTCAGGCCCAGTGGAAGGGGCAGTGAACCGGATCAAGATGCTCAAGAGGCAGATGTTCGGCCGAGCAGGCTTCCCGCTCCTCCGGAAACGCGTCCTCCTCGCGTGACTCTGCGTAATCGGGCCACACAACTTGGGCCAGACCCTCGAAGAGGTGCTTACAAACACTTCTCTGAACTAGCCTCGCCGTTTCGCTTGAATACGGCGGCTGTTGCGGCGGAAACGCGAAAGTGCCTTCCTGACCTGGGACGATGAACCTTGCTGAGGGGTTCTGTCGGTCCAGGCGGAGGGCACTTTCTACGTGCAGGGTATCGGGTTGCGTCCCAAGATCCATGTCAGCGCCGATGGTTCGGGGGTGGTCGGTCATGCCAGGGCACGGCTGCTGGCGGATCTCGCCGATGCCATGGGGTTGACCGCCGCGTACTCCGCCGCGCTCAGGCCGCTTCGGCCGCGCGGGACGGGACATGACCCCGGTCGGATCGCCACCGACCTGGCGGTGATGCTCGCCGACGGCGGTGAGGCCATCGCGGACCTGGCCGTGCTACGGGACCAGGTAGGGGTGTTCGGCCCGATCGCCTCGACACCAACGGCCTGGCGGCTGCTCGCCGACGTCGACGAGACCGCCCTCGCCTCGCTGGCTTCTGCTCGCGCCCAGGCCCGGGAAGTCGCCTGGCTGCAGGCCGCCGAACACGGTGAGGGCATACCCGCAGTCCGCACCGCGGGGCGCTTGCTGCCCGGTCTGGTCCTGGATCTCGATGCCACACTGATCGCCTGCCACTCAGAGAAAGCGCAGGCCGCACCCACCTACAAGGGCGGCTTCGGGTTCCACCCGCTGCTGTGCTTCCTCGCCAACACCGGCGAGGCACTGTCCGGCCGGCTGCGGCCCGGGAATGCCGGCGCCAACACCGCGAGCGACCACATCACGGTGCTCGACCAGGCGCTCGGGCAGATCCCCGACGCCCACCGGCACGGCACCGACCTCCTCATCCGCACCGACGGCGCCGGATCCGCAAAAGCCTTCCTCGCTCACGTCCGCGACCTGCGCAAACGAGGAATCCGTACCTTCTTCTCGGTCGGATACGCCATCACCGAGCCGGTCCGACGCGCTATCCGGGCCATGCCCAGCCGTCTCTGGCATCCCGCCCTGGACCAGGACGGGACACTGCGTGCCGGGGCCGAGGTCGCCGAGCTGACCGGCATGGTCGACCTGGACGGCTACCCGGCCGGCACCCGCATCATCGTGCGCCGGGAGCGGCCGCACCCCGGAGCCCAGCTGTCCCTGTTCGACCAGGACGAGGGCCTGCGGCATCAGGTGTTCCTCACCGACACCCCTTCCCCCGGTGGTGGATCCGCCCAGTTCCTGGAGGTCCGTCACCGCGGCCATGCACGCGTCGAGGACCACATCCGGTGCGGCAAGACCACCGGCTTCGGCCGCTTCCCCTCCCGCGACTTCAACGTCAATGCCGCCTGGCTCGAACTCAGCCTTGCGGCGATCGACCTGCTGGCCTGGATGCGCGTCCTGCTGCTGGACGGTGAACTCGCGTCTGCCGAGCCGAAGAAGCTCCGCTACCGGCTGCTGCACGTCGCCGCACGCCTCACCCGCGGCGGTCGGCGTCTGCGCTTGCGGATATCGGCGACCTGGCCCTGGAGAGACGAACTCGCCACGGCATTCCATCGCCTCGCCGCACTGCCCCGACCCGCCGGCTGACCGGTAACCCCCAGCCCGCCCACGACCCGAAAGACCTCGGAGAACCCGACCCCCGCGCCGGGACTCCGCCATGCCCGAGCAGAGAAAACACTCGCCCACCCGACAGCTGACGATCAGCGACGCCTCATCACCCCCAACCGAAACAGCGAGGCTAGTGCCAGCGGAAGTGCTTGCAAACAGGACGGAGCTGCGGGGATAGCAGTGGGTGACGATCCGGGATGCGTGGGCGTCGCGGCGCTGATTCGCTGTTAAGGCCCACTCTCCCACCGAGATCCAGGAGTAATCATGAGCGTTGCAGGCGAATCCGGCGGCCGTGCACAGCAGATGCGCGCCAAGGCGCAGGAGATGAAGGACGCGGCCGAGCGCACCACCGACCCGGAAGAGCGCAAGCGGCTGACGGACAAGGCCCGCCGCCTGCAGGAGCAGCGAGCAGGAGAGCGGCATGGGCAGCCGCGGTATGGACCCCATGGAGTAGCAGCCCCGCCACACGCCGGCTGGTGGTCTCTTGCGCTTCTCGAGGCGTAGCAGGCCAGGGAGGGCGCGGCTTGACATCGATCGCGTGCCGGTCGTATGTGTGCCCTCGATCGTCCACGACGTACGGGATCCGTACCCCGTGCTTCTTCTTCAGCTTCGCCAACGACTTCTCCCCCACCCACCCGTGATGACCGTTCATCTGATCCTCCCCCAGCAGAACAGCCGCTCCGGTCGACTTGGCAGGGCTTCTTTCGCCATCCGAGGGCGCGGCATACCTGCTCGCCGCAGCCGAAGCGCGCCACCAGGCGCTCCCCCGCAACGCCCGGGATCAGGCGCGAGGCTGCTGCCGAGCAGGACCCCGGCCAGCGCGCCGCCGCTCAGAAACGGACCGTACGGAATCGCCGTCTTGCGACCCGCACGGCGCAGCAGAAGCAGGCCGGCCCCGTAGAGGGCGCCCAGGACCAGCCCCGCGAAGCCGCCGAAGAAGACCATGTCCCAGCCCGTACCGGGTGACGGCAGCCAGCGGCAGAGTCAGGACGTCCGGTGTTCTGCGGGCTCACGATGTTCCCGGATTTGCTCCGCCTCACCGACCTCGGTAGGCGATGCCCGACGCTCATGATGAGCTGGGCTCCTACCAGTGAGTGCGCCTGGTGAACCGGAGGTTCTCCAGATCGGGGGTCATCGTGGTGGCCGGACCGGACAAGGGCGGTTCGCGGACTCCAGTGGTCGACGGGCAGGAGCACGCGGTGAACGGGGTGTTTTTATCCAACAGTAAGAGCCGCCGCGGGAAGCTCACGAAGGACAAGCTCACGCGGTTGGCCGACCTTCGGTCTGAAATGGGCGGCGGCGTGACGTCGCCGTGCGGAGGCGGCCTCGGCCGTACTGCGTCCCGTCACGGGGACCGGGGCAGCCTATCCCGCACACTCCATTCCGGCACGGGCCGAGGGCAGCGTAGTCCGTCCGGGGAACGAAGCCCGACTCCGTCGCGGTCACGGACGGCTCGGGGCCTGGCTAAGAACGGCTAGTAACACAATGAAGTAGATCGGCTCCGAGTGCGTGCATGGTCGGGGAGTTGTGTGTGCTGTGGCTCCAGGGGGCGTCCCGTAGTAGGTACGGCAGCCTTGCGCGCAAGGTCTGCTCCTTGTGCTCGGACAGTCGGTAGGCTCCAGAGGTCAGCCTGTGAACAGGTTCTGCAGCGGAGCGTCCGGAGGTACTCGGCGGCATGCGTGGACGACCCAGCCATGAGCCCGGCACTCCTCGCATGTCGAGACATGACTGGTGGGGCGTTGTACTTGAGTCGCCCGATCCGCTGGCGCTCGCGCACTTTTACTCGGAACTGCTGGGATGGGAGATCACCAAGGAAGACTCTGATGGGGCAGCTGTCGCGCCGCCAGAAGGCGTGGGCTATATAGCCTTCCAGTTCTCGGGCGGATACGTCCCTCCGGTCTGGCCCGCCCAGGTGAACGTTCAGCGGGTCACGATGCACCTGGATTTCGAAGTCGTCGATCTGCAGGCTGCCGTGGCACACGCGCTGGAACTCGGTGCGCGGGAGTCCGAGCATCAGCCGCAGAACAACGTCAGGGTGATGCTCGACCCTGCTGGTCACCCCTTCTGCCTCTATGCGGATGGCGCCAGCTAACAGAGTGACCGAAGCTGTCGGCGGATGGCCCAGCCGCCTTCGTCACTCGCCACGCTCGGCTCGTGCCGCCCGGACGCTCGCCTCGAGGGCGGCCATCAGATGCACTGCTGGCACCGCCTCCGCTGGCGACTCGGCCAGCTCCCCGCCGCTGGCCCGGTCACCAGCCTGCCCGACCGGAACCGGGAGGAGGTTCCGTGCGACGGCTCGTTCGCCCTGTTCGAGCTGGGGGATCTGCTTCCTGGGCACCTTGCGGTCCTGGCACGAGCAGGCCGGCGCCGACGCGGCCGCGGGCATCGCTCTCGCGGTTATCCGCTTCACCGCGCAGATCCTCACCAAGGACCACGAGGACGTCGTCGACATCCTGCACCAGCTGAACGCCGTCGCCTTGGGTCAGGCGATGGAAGCGCACCCTGCACCGGCCGGTGCGCATCACAGCAGTGTAGTGCGCACCGCCGGGCGATGCACCGCACCGCGCGCATCGTGCATCTCACGAGCCGCATCGACGGACCAGAGCCGAGCCGGATGGCCGTGGGCAGGTGCGGGAGCGGGGCGGCTGCGGAATGCCTCTCCGCACCCACCCCACGATCCACGGCCCACGAAAGCCTCGCGCGAGACGGACCGCTTGGGCGAGGGCGCTGCAGCACTCGCAAGACGACGTCTGTCTCGGTCACTTACGAATGGTCCCGAAGGAAAGGCACGGACCTCCCACACCGGCCCAGCCGTGTCCGGCGTGCTGAGGGCGGATCGATGCTGGGTCTGTCGGCTCACCGGTCGCACCCGCCGGGCCGGTTCAGGTCGGCACGACGAGGAACTCGGGTCCGTAGGTCTTGGTACCGTCGCTGTCCGGCAGCGGCATCTGCATGAGTGACCGCGCGGGGGAAGCGAGCTGGTACATCTTGCCGATCGACGCACCCAGCTCTGTGGCAGACCCTGTCTCCCACGCCTTGTCGAGGTGTCCGAGCATGGTGGTGTAGGTCTGGTTGAACGTCGTGAGCAGTGCGGCCACGTCCGGAGCGGGGTCCGGCCATGAGGCTGTCGTGAGCCGGCCCATCGGGTAGGCATCGGGGAACGCGACGGGGTCGCCGTCGAACTTCCAGTCGGTTCCCGTCCACCGCAGCTTGTGCCCGTGGTAGAGCTCGCCGAAGCGGTAGTAGTGGGCCGGGGCGTCCCCGCCGCTCGGTGACTCCGGCGTGCCTTCGCCCTGTTCCTTGATCAGGGCGATGCTCTCCTCGATGACGCCGAGGTCGGTCATCGGCACGAGCTTGTTCGCCGCACCGACGTTGCTGGTCAGCTGCCTGGCGGGATCGATGGTGGGGTTGACGTGCTTGAAGGCGTCAAGGAGCGCGTCGTAGAACGCTCCGATCGTCGGCACACCCTCGCTGGTGAACGCCAGGGGGTGTTCCGGCATCTCGATCTCCATGAACACCTCCTTCACGTAGTTCTTCGTGAGGCCGGACAGGTACACGCTCAGCTGGGGCCGCACCCCGCCCGGCAGCCGGCCGGGATAGGAGATCTCCGTCGCGGCCTCGACGATGCGCGGCGTCCCACCGATCGCGGTGAGCATGTTGGAGACCAGCCCCATGTGGAACATCTCGTCGACGGCGATATGCGAAATGAGCCGAGCGGCTTCGGACGACGGTGCTGTGACCGACCAGTAGCCGCACAGGTACGGCGGGAGCGTCGAGAGTTCCAGTGCCACGGCCGCCTGCAAACCCTCCTTGAGCCACTGCAGGTCCCGTTCGGAAGTGGGGACCGTCATCAGCCGGACGATCTCGGGCGTTCCGGCAACTGTGCTGGTCATATGGTTTCCCTGCGTTGGATGTCGGGCCGATCCCGCCGTAGTGGGCAGCGGCCACGGGAACAAGCCGCTCCCGTCGCGACACTGACGCACGGACACACGCCACCGGACCGGGTCCGCACCAATCAACCGGAATGAGTGAACACCACCGCCTCCGGGCCCCGCCCGGCGCCCGGAGGCGGTGGGCTGTCGGTGCCGTTCCAGCAGGGGAGCGCAGGTGCGCGGGCCGGAGGCCGATCTGGCGGGCGGGGAGCGCCTGTACAGGCAGCAGATGGGTGACTTAATGAAGCTCCAGGGGCCCGTTCAGGTCGGGGACGTGAAGGACGGCCACGGAACCGTGCTCATCACACTCCGCTCGGGTGACGCGTACGAGTTCGCGCGCTGGGTACGTACACGGGTCGCGCGTGACGGGGCTCAGCAGACCTCGGCGCGCAGTCATGGCTGACGACTCGATCAAGGGGCCGGTCGGGTACCGCGGCAGCATCGAGACGCCAACCACCATCCGGGTCGGGGACCTGATCGTTCACGACCACGTGTACTTCGCGGTGGCAGACATGGTTTCTGCTCGCAACGGCATCAAGATCCTGCACTTCCAGGACCGCGAACCGCTCCTGGTCGAGGGCCCTACGACGATCTATCGGCGGCAGGTCGCGTACATGGTCTCGTTCGGCGAGATCGTCTACAGCCGCAGCTGCCCCACAGACTCCGCCCCTGCCGGCGGACCCCCGTTATCTTTTTCGCGGTCCTGCAATGGGGCCGCTGGCCTCCGGGCCCGGTATGACTGTGTCCCCTCTGTCGAAGTGATGACCTGGGGGGTGGTGTCGCCGGGCCCGTGGGGTGCCGTCGGAGACGCTGATGAGAGGTCCGGCCACCGCCTGGCCTGGCGCAATGCCGGGCAGTTCCCGGGCGGCAGGTCTGCATAACGTGGATGCGCGAGCACGGTGCCACCGCCGAGGCCGGCACGGTCAACCACCCGGGAGGGGTGCGATGTTAGAGGGCGTTTGATCTAGTGTCTCGTGATTCCGTCAGCGTTACTTGATCTTGTATGGCAGGGTCTTCTGGTGTGGAGCTCTCCGTGGAACAGGCCGCCGAGTTGCGGGAGTTGGTGAACAGTCGGGATGTTCCTGCGGACATGGCAACGCGGGGCCGGATCGTGCTGTGGTCGAGTGAGGGGCGTCGGCGCAAGGACATTGCCGAGCTGCTCGGGGTGTCGCTGCCGACCGTGGACCGCTGGAAGATCCGCTATGCCGAGCAGGGCCTGGCCGGGCTGGAAGGTGAGCGTCCTGGTGGCGCGCGGGAGCAGGTGCCGGCGCGGGTGCGGGCCCGGGTGATTGCGCTGACGCGCATGACGCCGCCGGACCGTACGGGGCTTTCGCACTGGTCCACGCGGGAGTTGGCGAAGTATCTGGAGCGGGCCGAGAACATCACCGTGTCCTGGCACTACATTGCGCGCGTCTGGCGGGAGGAGAGCCTGAAGCCGCACCGGTTGGGTACCTTCAAGATTTCCAAAGACCCCGCGTTCGCGGAGAAAGTGGCCGATGTGATCGGCCTGTATCTGGCTCCGCCGGGTGGCGCGGTGGTCCTCTCGATCGACGAGAAGACGCAGATCCAGGCTCTGGACCGGACCCAGCCGGTGCTGCCGGTCGCCTTCGCGGCGAGCGAGCAGCGCACCGCCGACTACGTCCGGCACGGCACCACGAACCTGTTCGCCGCCCTGAACGTGACCACCGGTGAAGTGCTCGGCGAGTGCAGGCCGACCCGGAACGGCAAGGATTTCCTGGCCTTCTTGAAGAAGGCGGTGAAACCGTACGCCGGGAAGGACATCCATGTCGTCCTGGACAACCTCTCGACGCACACCACACCCGAGGTCAAGGAGTGGCTGGTCAAGAACCGGCAAGTCCACTTCCATTTCACTCCCGTCGGTTCTTCGTGGCTGAACCAGATCGAGATCTGGTTCGGAATCCTCACCCGGCAATCCATCCGCCGCGGCACGTTCTCCAGCGTCAACGTCCTGATCAAACAGATCCGCGACTACATCAACTCCTGGAACACGACAGCGAAACCGTTCACCTGGACCGCGACCTCCGGCGAGGTCCTCGCGAAGGTCCGACTCGTCGCGACCAACGTGAAGAAACTCGTCAATAACAACTCGAACTGACATGAACAGAATCACGAGACACTAGGCAGATTGCCCTTTCTGCCCTAGTAGGTTCCTCGCCAGGTGAGGGTGGTCTCGTCCGTTATACGCTTGGCGAGGTTGTCGATCGAAGCGATATGGATCATCGCTTCGGAGCTGGCCGGGAGGGTCTCGTAGTCGCTGGCGAGGCGCCTGTGCATCATGATCCAACCCAGACTTCGCTCGACAACCCAGCGCATTTTCACGACATGAAAGCCGCGAACTCCGGGGTTTCTATTGACGACTTCGACGTCGATTCCGAGATCTGCGCCGTGCTCGACGACGGCGTTCTTGAAGCCGGTGTCGACCCAGCTCTTGGAGATGCTGGGGTAGGTCTTCTTGGCCTGGTTGAGAAGGCGTATTCCTACGGCGTTTTCCGAGAGGTTCGCGGCAGTGACGGTCACTGCGAGGATCAGGCCGATCGTGTCGGTGGCGATGCCCCGCTTCCGGCCCACGATCTTCTTGGCGACGTCCGTTCCCTGGCCGGTCAGGGGCACGTTGGTGGAGGTCTTCACGCTCTGGGTGTCGATGACGGAGGCCGTCGGTTCGGGTTTTCGGCCCTCTTTCACGCGGGCCAGTCCGGTCAGGTCGTAGTTGAGCTGGGCAAGGATTCCCTCGTCGCGCCGAGCGGCGTAGTAGGCGTAGACGGTGCCGTGGTTCGGAAAGTCGTGTGGGTGGTATTTCCAGGGGATTCCGGTGCGGTTGACGTAGAGAATCGCGTTGAACACGTCACGGAGGTCGACCTTGGCCGGCTGGCCGGTGGGCCTGCGGTCGAGCCGGGCCTTTCTCCAGGCCGTCAACGTCGGCTCGATCAAGGCCCATCGGGCGTCGGACAGGTCGCTGGGGTACGGCTTGCGCTGACTCACGTCGTAGCGTTGGCATGGACGCGGCGGACGATGTCGTTCCGCTGCCTGCTGGGCGTTTCTGCCTCATCTTCAAACCAGACGGACTTCACGCACGAGAAGCGGAGCAAACGGGTGGCCGGGTCAACGGCTCGACGGACGCGAAGGTGCACGCATGGGGCAAAAACCGTGAAAACCGTCGACCGTAGAGCTCACTTAACGACACAGACCACCTCCAAACGCCCACTCGGAGGGTGTTCGGTAGGGGATTCCACCCAACTGTCCGGTACGCGCGGTGGCGGAATGGACGTGGGTTCCATGATCTCGTAGCGGGCGCCGCTGTGGGGCTGTATTGACTATGTGGTGACTCAACGACGTGCGTATCCCTCGGACTTGAAGGACGACCAGTGGGAGCTGATCGAGCCGTTGCTGCTGGAGTGGCGTGCGGCTCGCGCTGAGGGTCGGGAGCCCACCACTGACCTGCGTGAGGTCGTCAACGCAATCCTCTATGTGGCCCGAACCGGCATCGCGTGGCGGTATCTGCCGCACGACCTGCCCCCGCACACGACGGTCTATGGCTACTTCCAGGCATGGGAGACGGACGGTACCGCCGAGGAGATCCACGACACGCTCCGTGAGCAGTTACGGAAGAAGAAGGGGCGCCGGATCCTGCCCACGGCCGCAGTGATCGACGCGCAGAGCGTCAAGGCCTCCCCGAATGCGCCGGACACCACGCAGGGCTTCGACGGCGGGAAGAAGGTCAAGGGCCGTAAGCGGCACATCGCCACCGACACCCTGGGACTGCTGCTGGTCCTGATCATCACGGCGGCCGGCGTGCAGGACACCAACGGCGGCAAACTCGTCGCCGACGAACTCGCCGCGAAGTTGCCCAGCGTGACAAAAGCCTGGGTGGACGCCGGCTACAAGAACAACCTGCCGGCACCGAGAGCATGAGGCCCGAGACGGGGCGATGTCAGAGGCTGACGATGACCAGGGCGATGTCGTCGTGAGCGCCGCCGCCGACACCGAGACGGGCCAGGACGGCGTCGGCGAGGCGCTTGGTTGCGAGTCTGCTGCACTGGGCGAGAGCGTCGGTCAGGCGGGCGAGGCCAACGCCGATGTCCTCGCCGCAGTGTCCGATCATGCCGTCGCTGTAGAGCAGGAGGGTGTAGCCGGGGGTGTAGGCCGCGCTGGCCCTGGGAATCGACGAAACGCGCTGGCCAGCACGCACACGCGGCCAATGAAGATCGCTTCCCGTGAACGTCTTGATCGTTTCCCACTGCCCAGGTGGCGCCGGTCTTCGGGCAGGCCGAGGTGACCTAGGTACGCCCCTTTTCAAGCAGGGTGGACACGCATCAGGTCGTGCGAACAAGCGGGCAGCCGTCACGGGGTCCGCGTGACGGGCAACGACTTCAGCACAGACCGTTGCTGAGCGTGGGACAGCGGGGACGTCGACAAGTGCTGCCCAAACCGGTTCAAGTGGCATGGGCGGACGCTACCGGGCCGCGCAATGCCGCATGACGGCAAAGGCTGACCTCACACGGTGAGCCGTTCCACGCCGTCGACGGCACCTCGTGTCCCGAGCATTCCTTCCATCTCACTCTCATGCTCGCCCGATCACGACGTGCCCTCGGCCGGAAGTTCCAGGCGAAGGTGGTAGCCGCCGTCGGCCGTGGGGCCGGAGGTGACGGTGCCGCCGAGGAGCGCGGCGCGCTGATGCAGGCCGACGAGGCCGTAGTGCGCGCTGGGGAGAGGGAGTGCGGGCCGTGTTGGTGCGGTATTGGTGACCGTGACACGGACGGTGCCGCCCTCGTGGGACATGCGAATCGTCGTGGTGGCGCCGGGGGCGTGTTTGCGTACGTTGGTCAGTGTTTCCTGGACGGTGTGGTAGATGGCGCGCTGGACGGTCGGGGGGAGGCCGTGGGGGAGGTCCGTCCGCAGTTCGGCCTCGATGCCGCTGTTGTCGACCAGCTGCCGCAGGTCGGCCAGGGACGGTTGCGGGGTCAGTTCCGTAAGGCGGCCGCCGGAGGCACGCAGGACGCTGACCATGTGCCGCAGTTCGTCCAGGGTCTGTACGCTCAGCCGCCGGATCGTGGCTGCGGCTTCCCTGACCTCGGCGTCCCGCGTGCCGACCTGGAGTGCTCCGGCCCGCACCGCAATCAGGCTGACCTGGTGGGAGACAACGTCATGCATCTCCCGGGCGAGCTGCGCGCGTTCCCCGGCCAGCACGGTCTGGTCGGTCAGCAGCCGCTCGTGGTCGCGCACCTCGGAGATCTCCGCGATCCGCAACGACAGATCACGCCGGGTCTGGACGAGCTGACCGAGAAAGACGGCCGCCCCCGCCGTCGCCCCTGTGTACCCCAGAGTGATCCAGGTCGACGTGTCCGAAAGGTCGAAGTTCGGAGACGGCCACGAGGTCATGTCGCCGATCGTGAACGCAATCGCGCAGACGGCCAGGAGAGTGCGGCGGGGGGTGAGGGAGGCCAGGGTGTACAGCGCGGCCAGCGCGGCGAATATCGCGTCGGAGAGCAGGACGGCGGGCAGGGTCAGCAGGTAGGTGAGCAGCGGCAGGCGACGGCGCAACAGAAGCGAGAGGGCAGCGGCCAGGGCGCAGGCCAGACGCAGCGGCTCGCCGGTATCGACATGGGCCCAGACATCGAGCAGCGCGACTCCGACGAGGGCGGCGTCCAGCACCGAGGCGGGCAGGCGGCGGGGGATCATCTCTCCTCCTGGTCCTGCGACGGCTTGAGAGGGCCGGCCCGGTCAGCGAGCAGGGCGGCCTGCACGCGGCTACCCACCTCCCCGGCGATGAGGAGGACGGTGAGTCCGTCGACGTCCGGCATCCGGATGTCCAGCAGCACGACCTCGAGACGTATCTCCTATGCCGTCCGGACCGCCTGGCCGCCGGGAACCGCCGCAACGAGGTCGATGTCGTCCGCCGCGTCGAGGCTGTGCCCGTACGGATCAGGGCCTCGTCGGCGACCGCCGTAACCCGAATCACACATGCTCCACTCGCCATCGGACCACTGTCCGATTCGTACCACGCCGAGGGACGTCCAGCGGGGGCCCGAGACCGAATCCGGCCGGGCGGCGGGGCTACACCAGTCGGTTGGCGGGGGCGTTCCGGACACCTGCCGGATGTTGGCTACCGGCAGTTTCCCCAACCCTGGGCGTATGAGGCACGACGTATCACCGGCCGTGCTGCCCGCGGCGGGCCGCTCATCGACAGGGCGCCTGATCGGCCTTGACCTGACCCGGGGCCTGGCGATCCTGGGTATGTTCGCGGCCCACGTCGGTCCCGAGCCCTCGGTGGGCGGCCCGCTGGGGTGGTTGATGGAGGTCGCCCGTGGCCGGTCCTCTGCCCTGTTCGCTGTGCTTGCCGGGTTCACCCTGGTCCTTCTTACCGGCCGGCCGCAGCCGCGGACCGGGCGCGCGGGGCGGCAGGCAGTGGTCAGGGTGCTGATCCGCGCCGCCGTTCTGATCGCCGTGGGCTACGCCCTCACCTGGCTGGACACCGATGTCGACGTGATCCTTGCCCAATTCGGCCTGCTCTTCGCCCTCGCCCTTCCGCTGTACCGGCTGCGCGCGGCCAACTTGGCCGTCATCGCCGCGGCGGCCGCGCTCGTCATGCCCCAGGTGCTGTATCTGATCCGGATCGCGGTGGAGGGCGGAAGCTGGGCCGATGCCGTCATCGCCTACGATCCGCTGGCCTGGATCACCGGCTCGGACGGTTCCGTCGAGCTGTTCGTCACCGGCCCGTACCCGGTGCTGACCTGGCTTCCCTTCATCATCGCCGGAATGGCGGTGGCCAAGCTCGACCTCGGCCGGCCCCGCGTTCTCAGCAAGCTCGCCGTGTGCGGCGGTGCGCTGGCCGTGCTCGGTTACGGAGGTTCGTGGCTGGCACTGCACCTGGTCCCGGGAGCACCGGCAGGCGTGAACGCGGCCACGGACACCTCGGCGGCGGCATCGGCGTGGTGGTCCGACGGCGTGGGCGAGGAGCCGGCCGCAGGCGTTCCCGCCTGGCTGCTGGTGGCCGCGCCGCACAGCCAAACGACCTGGTCCATCGTGGCCAACACCGGCGTCGCCCTGACGGTCATGGCTGCCTGCCTCATAGCCACCAACCGGTCGACGCGCCTGCGGTGGCTCGCCGCGCCGGTCACCGCGGTCGGCTCCATCGCCCTGACTGCGTATGTCGGCCACATCATCGCCATCAAGGTTCTGGGCACCGACGAGCTGCCGGACTCCGCCGCCCTGCAAGTGTTCATCTGCTTCGCCGTTGCGGCCATGCTGCTGGCCCTCGCCTGGACCCGATTCTTCCGCCGCGGACCGCTGGAGTACATGCTGCACGCCGCCACCACCACACCCGCCCGCCTCATCAACTGAGCGGCGGCAGCCACACCACCCGGTGTCATTCCGGGCCAGGAAGGAGGACAGTCGTATGAAGGTTCACCTGACATTGCTGTGTGCGACGGCCGGGGGTGCCGCCTTCGGCGACGGTCGCCTGAGTGAGCGCGGCCTGCGTGAGGCGGGCTCCGCCGGAGCAGCGCTCCGTCCGTACTCGCTGACCATCCGGGCTCCTTCCTCCCGCTGCGCTCAGATGGCTGACGCCCTTGGCATGGAGGCAACACTCGAGCCCGCGCTGCGCGACTTCGACTACGGCGAGTGGTGCGGCCGGACAGTCGGCGAAGTCACCGCCACCGACCCCCATGGGTTCACCGCCTGGCTCACCGACCCGGATTCCGCGCCACACGGCGGCGAGTCCGTACGTCAGCTCTGCCGGCGAACCGCGAACTGGCTGAGCAGCCTGCCGCCCGACACGGGCCGCGCCTTGGCCATCACCGAACCTGCCGTGGTCCGGGCCATTCTCGTCCTTGCCCTGTCCGCGCCGGCAAGAGCCTTCTGGCATCTCGATGTGCCACCCCTGTCCGCGCTCGCCTTCACGTGGCGCGGTGGCCGCTGGGACGTCCGGCTCGACCGAGCCACTCTTTATGAAAGTGCCAGCAGTCGTCCGTTGGAGTGCAGGGGGCCTGCTTTGGTCACATGACAGCTCGCCGGGAGCTGATGCGTGGCCGCTCAAGCTGCTGTTACTGCCCTACATGTGCGGACGGGGCCGGACGATTCCGATGGAGAACCGACAGAACTGTACTGACTGTGGGTGAACGACACATGGTTTCGTGGTTTCGTGGCCATACCAGAGTTCATGATTTTGTGACGTTCGGGTGGCGTGCCCCGGATGCTGTTCCAGGATGGGGCCGCCGTGCGTGGCCGCATGGGTCTGTGCCGACCGGAACGCCCTGGGGGAGGTGTCGTGATGGGCAATAGCGCTGAGGGTGCCACGGCCGCTCCGGCCGGCACGGCGTCCGCCGAGGACACCACGGCCGCGGGCACGCGTGCGGCGGCGGCCAGTACCGAGATGCTGTTGGCTGAGGTGCTGGCCGGAGTCATGCGTACCGAGCAGGTGCCAGTCGACAGCAACTTCTTCACCGATCTGGGTGCCGATTCCATGGTGATGGCCCAGTTCTGCGCACGGGTCCGCAAGCGGGCCGACTTGCCCACTGCGTCGATGAAGGACATCTACCGGCACTCCACGATCCGGAGCCTGGCCGCGGCGCTCACGGACATCGTCCCCTCTCCGGCGCCGACCGACGCGCCGTCCGACGTGCCGGCCGGGTCACCGTCCGGCACGTGGCGGTACGTGCTGTGCGGGGCGGCCCAGCTGCTGGCCTTCCTCAGTTTCTCCTGCCTCGGCGCCGTCGCCGCAATCCGCGGCTACCAGTGGATCCTGACCGGTTCCGGGACAGCCGGCCTCTACCTGCGGGCGGTCCTGTTCGGTGCAGCGGTCTTCTTCGGCCTGTGCGCCCTTCCCGTCGCCGCGAAGTGGATACTCATCGGCCGTTTCGCCCCACTGCGGATTCCCCTGTGGGGTCTCGCCTACCTGCGTTTTTGGTGCGTCAAGTCCCTGATCCGTACCAGCCCGGCCCGCCTGCTCACCGGTTCACCGCTGTACGTGCTGTACCTGAGGGCCCTCGGCGCACGCATCGGAAAAGGTGTCACCATCCTTTCCCGTACCGTTCCCGTCTGCACCGACCTGCTCTCCGTCGGCGACGGCACGGTCATACGCAAGGACGTGCTCCTGTCCTGCTACCGGGCCCACGACGGCTGGATCGAGACCGGCCCGGTAGCTTTGGGCGCGGGCGTGACCGTCGGCGAGCAGACCGTCCTCGACATCGAGACGTCGATGGGCGACGACGCCCAGCTGGGCCACGCCTCCTCCCTGCACTCCGGCCAGGCCGTACCGGCCGGTGAGGCCTGGCACGGCTCACCGGCGCAGCGGGCGGAAACCGACTACCGGGCCGTCGAACCCGCTACATGCGGCTCTGCGCGCAGAGCCCTCTACGGCCTGGGACAGCTGATGGCCGGGCTGCTGGTGTACCTGCCGCTGACGGTGGCCGGCGTCAGCATCGTCCTCACCGCGATGCCGCAGCTGAACCTACTGCCGACCACAGACCCGCCGGTCTTCACGAGCCGCGCGTTCTACATCGAGGCGCTGATCGCTTCCCTGGTGGCCTTCTTCGGGGGAACGCTCCTGGGCCTGCTGGCGGTGAGCACGCTGCCGCGGCTGCTCAGTCTCGTGATCAAGCCCGACAGGATCTATCCGCTGTACGGCTTCCACTACGGCATCCACCGGGCGATCATGCGGATGACCAACATCAGGTTCTTCACCACGCTCTTCGGGGACAGCTCCGCGATCGTCCACTACCTGCGCTGGCTGGGGTACGACCTGTGCCGCGTCGAGCAGACCGGTTCGAACTTCGGCACGATGGTCAAGCACGACACCCCCTACCTGAGCACGGTCGGCAGCGGAACCATGGTTGCCGACGGTCTGTCCGTCATCAACGCCGAGTTCTCCAGCACCTCCTTCCGCTTCTCCCGGGCCTCGATCGGGCCGCGCAACTTCCTCGGCAACAACATCGCCTATCCCTCACGCGGACGGACGGGCGACAACTGTCTGCTCGCGACGAAGGTCTTGGTCCCCATCGATGGGCCGGTGCGCGAAGGCGTGGGCCTGCTGGGCTCACCCAGCTTCGAGATCCCCCGCACCGTGATGCGTGACCAGCAGTTCGACCACCTGGCCAACGGCGACGAGCTGCGCCGCCGCCTCGCTGCCAAGAACAGGCACAACGCAGTCACCGCGAGCCTGCACCTGCTCGCGCGGTGGTTCCATTTCTTCGTACTCGCCCTCATCGCCATGGCCGCCGTCGACCTCTACCACGTCCATGGCGTGCCGGCGCTTGCACTGGCGAGCCTGCTCACTCTCACGTTCACCGTCTTCTACTTCACACTGATCGAAAGGGCAGTCACGGGATTCCGGCTACTGAAGCCGCTCTACTGCTCGATCTACGACCCCTCCTTCTGGCGACACGAACGCTTCTGGAAACTGACCTCACACCGCTACATGCAGCTCTTCAACGGCACCCCCTTCAAGAGCCTGGTCTGGCGGCTACTGGGCGCAAGGATCGGCCGCCGGGTCTTCGACGACGGCTGCACGCTGATCGAGCGAACCCTCGTCAGCATCGGGGACGGCTGCACACTCAACACCGCGAGCGTCATCCAGTCCCACTCGCAGGAAGACGGCGCCTTCAAGTCCGACCACGCCAGGATCGGCCAGGGCGTGACGCTCGGCGTAGGCGCGTTCGTCCACTACGGCACCACGATCGGCGACCACGCACAGCTTGCCGCCGACTCCTTCCTGATGAAGGGCGAGGAAATTCCCTCTCACGCAGGGTGGGGCGGAAATCCGGCCCGGGACTGTAAGAAGAACGGCCCTGTCTCACATTCGGTGGTGACGCAGAATCGCGAGGGTCGTTGACATTCGCGTGAAGGATGTCAATGAGATTGTGCAGATAGTCTTTTCGGGGCTGTCCCCGCTGGTCACCGAGGATGTGATCGACGAGGGCGAGCAGCTCGTGGTGCGGGCACGGACGCCGAAGGACACTGCGGTTTGCCCGGTGTGCGGGGCGTCGTCTGGGCGGGTGCACGGCTATCACTGGCGGACGGTGGCCGACGTACCGGTCGACAGCCGCCGGGTGGTGGTCCGCGTACGGGTGCGGCGTCTGGTGTGTCCTACGCGCGACTGCCGTCACACCTTCCGCGAGCAGGTGCCCGGAGTCCTGGAGCGATACCAGCGACGTACAGCTCGTCTGACCGGGCAGGTCAAGGCGGTGGTCAAGGAGTTAGCGGGCCGGGCGGGGGCACGCTTGCTGGCGATACTCGCGGTGGGCTTGTCGCGTCACACGGCCCTGCGCACCCTGTTGCGGATTCCGTTGCCCACAGGGCGGATACCCCGCGTGATTGGTGTCGACGACTTCGCTCTGGGCCGGCGGCACCGCTACGCGACCGTGGTGATCGACGTTGAGACGCATGAGCGAATCGACGTGCTGCCCGACCGCACCGCCGACACCCTGGAGGCGTGGCTGCGCGAACATCCGGGCATCAAGGTCGTGTGCCGTGACGGCTCCGCAACCTACGCCGAGGCCATCCGCCGCGCCCTGCCCGACGCAGTGCAGGTCGGTGACCGCTGGCATCTGTGGCACAACCTGTGCGAAGCCGCCCTGAGCGAGGTGAAGGCGCACAGCAACTGCTGGGCCACCGTGCTGGAGGCGCCCCTATACGACGGGCCCCGTGCACAGACCACGCTGGAACGCTGGCACCAGGTCCATGACCTGCTCGACCAGGGCGTGGGCCTGCTCGAGAGCGCCCGCCGGCTGCAACTGGCCCTGAACACCGTCAAACGCTATGCCCGAGCCGACCGGCCCGAGCGAATGCTCCGCGTCCCCAAATACCGTGCCAGCCTCGTCGACCCCTACCGCGAGCATCTGCGTAAACGCCGGGCCGAGGACCCCGCCGTCCCGGTCCTGCACCTCTTCGAAGAGATCAAGGCCCTTGGGTTCACGGGCTGTTTCAACCTCCTGCACAAGTACATCAACCAAGGCCGTGCGGATGCCGACCGCAGCCACATCCCTGGGGGCAGACTCGCCCGGATGTTGCTCACCAGGCCCAACAACCTCAAGGCCGAGCATCGCGATCTCCTGGCTCGACTCACCGCCGCCTGCCCCGAGATGACCCAACTGGCCTTCTGCATCGGGGACTTTGCCCAGCTCCTGACGCCTGACGCAGGACATGCCGATGCGCTCGCGCGCTGGATTGTCCAGGTCCGCGCAGCCGATCTGCCGCATCTGCACGCCTTCACCCGGGGCCTGGAGCGAGACCGCGACGCTGTGATCGCCGCGTTCACCCTCCCGTACAGCAACGGCCCGACCGAGGGCGTCAACACCAAGACCAAGCGGATCGCACGGCAGATGCACGGACGAGCAGGCTTCACCCTCCTTCGCCACCGCATCCTCCTCGGATAGCGACACCCTCCGTTACCACCGAATGTGAGACAGGGCCAGAAGAACGGTGTAACTCCTGATCATGGAGGATGCACTGATGGCCAGTAACAACACGCCTGAGGAAGAGAGTTCGGGGATTGGCGCCCCGCAGTCGGCGAAGGCTGTGGATGACCTGCTGATCGAGGAGTTGGTGGGCCGCGCTCAGGCCGAGGGACTGCAGCTGACCGGCGAGGGGTCTGCTGCAGCAGCTCACGAAACGACTCCTGGAGTCGGCTCTGGAGGGCGAGGTGACGGATCACCTCGGCTATGACCAGCACGACCCGGCAGGCAAGAACGGCGGCAACTCCCGCAACGGAACCCGCTCCAAAACGGCGCTGACCGAGGTCGGACCCGTCGAGATTGCCGTTCCCCGTGACAGGGACGAGTCGTTCGAGCCGAAGATCGTGAAGAAGAGGCAGCGGCGTCTGACCGGCGTCGACGAGATGGTCATCTCGCTCGCCGCGAAGGGCCTGACGACCGGTGAGGTCCAGGCCCACCTGAGAACGCTTCGGGGTCGTGCTCGTGCTTCTCGGCCGCCCCGCGTCGCACAGGGCAACGCCACCGGCAGCACCCGGGAAGCCGTCACCCGCGCCTTCGAACTCCTCGAACACGGCTGGACGGCAACCCGGCCCGGCGCCTGACGGGGTCGTGCGTGGGACGACGTACTCGACCCCGCGGCAGCGGGGTCGAGTACGCGTCACGCACTCAGCAGGTGATGGTGACCTCGTGGACCACCGGGTTGGCCGGGCGGGGGAACGAGGCCGCGCCGAAGGTGCCGCGGATGGTCGAGCCGCACGGGACGGTGGTGACCAGGCCGTGCACCTCGAGGTTCGACAAGGTGAAGATGACCGACTTGGTCTGGGTGCTGGGCGCGGCGCCGCTGCCGACGACCTCTGCGGACAGGGTCGTGATCAGTTCCTTCGGGGCGGGCGCCGGGCTGCCATGGGAGGGCGGGCCGGCGAAGCCGACCGTGCCGTAGAACTCGACGGTGTTACCGGTGACCGCGGCACACACCCGCGTGGACAGGCCTGCCTGGAGACCCGAGTGGCCGCAGGAGGTGACGGTCGCGACGGTGTCAACCGACTGCGCGGTGGCGCTGGCCGGGGTGATCGCGAAAACGGCCAGACCTGCGGTGCCGGCGGCGAGCAGAGCTAAGCGGTTCATGGTGGTCCTCCTTGAGGTGAAGCACCGTCCAGGGATTCCCGGATGGCGTGCATGACATGTGATATTTTACATGTCATCAGAACGCAAGTTGATCAAGGTCTGAACTCGTCCCGTCCGCCCCGTGGCCATCTCGCCCCCGTGCACGGCGACTTGGGCCCGCGTCCCGCTGCGGGAGCTGTTCGACAGGCTCCAGGCCAAGCACGGAACGGTGCTGGTGGTCGTCGGCCCAGATCCGCAAGGCCGGACGCCGTCGCCTCGTGACCTTGATACGTCCCAAAGCGCCGCGGATGGCGGAGCGACTGATCGAGGACGTCTTCACCGCACTCGACGAACAGACCGTCGTCGTCCCGGGAACGGATGCCGCCGCGCTGATCGTCCCAAGCCTCGCCAGCTCACTCCAATCCGTGCTTGACCAGCGCCGGTCCGCCCCCGAACCCCGGCACGTCATCCACCGTGACGTCCAGGCGCAGCCGCTTGAACCGCATCGGGTGCCGGAAGACGCCGCCCCGGTCCACGGCCCGGTCGGCGCTGACCTCCGCCACCAGATCCGGGCGGACGAGTGAGCTGTCTCGAGTTTCGTAGCGGCCGGTTTGTGTGGTTTCAGGCGGCGTTCGTGGTCGCCTGGGATCGGTAGTGCTGGGCCTCGAATTCCTCGGGCGGGAGGTAGTCGAGGGCGGAGTGCAGGCGCTCGGTGTTGTACCAGCCGACCCACTGGACGACGGCACGTTCTACCTGCTCAGCGTCCCGCCAGGGGCCTTGGTGCTCGATCAGCTCAGCCTTGAACGAGCCGTTGAGGGCCTCGGCCATGGCATTGTCGTAGCTGTCCGCGACGGAGCCGACGGACGCGGTCGCGCCGGCCTCCAGCAACCGCTCGCCGTAGCGGATAGACACGTATTGTGAGCCGCGGTCGCTGTGATGAATCAGACCCGAGCCCTTCTTGATTCCACGCCGCCAGAGCGCCATCTCCAGGGCGTCCAGGGGGAGATCGGTGCGCATGTGGGTGGCGAGCTGCCATCCGACGATCATCCGCGAGTACACGTCCAGGACGAAGGCGACGTAGACCCAGCCCGACCAGGTGCGGATATAGGTGAGGTCGGCGACCACAGCTGGTTGGGGCGGCTCGCGGTGAAGTGCCGGTTGACCAGGTCCGGCGGCCTGGGGGCGGACGGCTCGGGGATGGTGGTGCGGCGCCGCTGGCCGCGGATCACGCCTTCGAGGCTGTCTGCGCGCATGAGCCGCTCGATGGTGCAGCGGGCAGCGGTGATGCCCTCGCGCCGCAGCTGGCGGTGGATCCGCCGAGCTCCGTAGGTCTCGCCGGAGCTCGCGTGGATGCGGCGTATGTGCCCGATGAGCTGTTCATCGCGCAGTCGCCGGGCGGACTTGGGGCGCCTGCGGCGGGCGTTGAATGCCGAGACCGACAGGTCCAGCTCGCGCAGATCCTCGCCGACGGCATCGGCCGTCCTCGCTCCGGAAGACGCACCGCGGTTGAGGCTCATCGCGCCGAAGCGATGGCAGCGGGACACCGGGACGCTCAAGGCCGCGCTCAACGCGCTCGACCCGGCCAGCGCCGGCGCTTCGGCTGCGCTGGGCATTGGCGCGCCGGGGCGCAGTTGTTGCACGGAGACGCCGAGGGCGTCGGGCGGGCAACCAGCAGGAAGCGCCCGTCGGTGGTGTAGCGGCCGAGCAGAACGGTCTCCGGCCGGATGACGCTGGGTCTGGCGTAGGGCGCGGCGGCGCACTACGCCAGACCCGTACGCGTCAAGAGAGGGTGGTATGCGCCTTCTCGGACTCGATGAAAGGGGGCGACGCTAGGAATCTGTCGCTGACCCTGCCGGGCGTGGCTGTATGGGAGGACGGCGGGTGGGGCTCGACGCGCCGCCCAAGTACTTGCGGGCGATCTCGGCAGTGAAGCCCAAACCGGTAAGCATTGCACGGGACTTGGCGCTGTCGTAGCCGCGGTCCAGGTTGACGTTGACGCCTTCGGGCATCGCACCGACCTGGGCGCAGGCGGCCTCCAAGGTCGGGCCGAGCAGGGGCGAGTCGTGCCGGTTGGCGCCGTCGGAGACGATGCCGAGGGGAACGCCGCAGGCGTCGGAGGCGACCGAGCGTTTCAGCCCCTGCTTGCCCCCGGTCCACCGGTGAGCGTCCCGCCTTCTCGCCGCCCGACGGGGCCTTGGTGATGCATCCGTCGACCGAGATCTCGGCCAGCCCGAGCCCGATCATGCGGTCGTACGCTTCGAGGGCCAGGGCGTGGACCGTGTGCGCTATTCCCAGCTCAGCCCATTGTTTGACGCAGCGTCGGATGGTGCGGTCCGAGCATCCGGGGCTCGCGATCCGCTCGTATCCCGAGCCGTGGACCAGGGCGAGCACGACGTGCTAGAACACGACGCGATCCGAGACCCGGCGGCGGTGACACCCCAGCGGATGACTCGCCGAGTACCTTTCCCGCACGGGCAGGAGAGCGACGAATTGGTCCCACAAGGGTTCGAGCAGGCAAAATGGCACCGCAGGCACGGGTCCTCCGTGTGATCACTGAGCGTAGAGAACTCCATGATCACACGGACCCGTGCCTGTCTCACGTCCGGGACCCTCAACCGGCGGGCGACCTCACCATTTGCCGGTCGGTCTAAGCGCCTTGTGCCGTCGTGCGCTCCCTGCCTGGGCATCCGGCGGATGCCGCCCGGGACTTCCAGCAGATGCGCCCAGGCGCGCTCGCGGTCGATCTCGGCTTCGGGACGCTGAACCCGTGGCGTCTGTGTCGTCCTCATGACGACTCCTCCTGTCGTCCTACGGACGACGTTTTCAAGAGACGAAGACGCCTTGCCCGGCGGCCGGCCCGGCAATTGGAACGCGCGGAAGGAGGTTCGTTCCGGTTCGAATGCGTGGGCCGTGGGAACTGGTGTGCAGTCTGCGGGTCATGACCGCGCTGCAGGCCTCGGTCGCCGAGGCGAAGGAACGACGCGGCGAGGCCTCGAAGACCGGGGGGAGCCCGAGGGGTGCCTGACCGGCGGGGCGTACGGTCGAGACCGTGACCGTCCGTCGCGGCGAAACCGAAGATTTTTACCGGCACGCAATCAGGCGTGCAGTCAGGGGTTCACGCCGGTGTGTATTCCGGTGCGCAGGACATCGCCCGGCACCTCGACGGTAACGTCCTGCGTCTCCGGCACGTCCACCGGGACGGACGCCGACGGAACCGGCACCTCCGGCACCTCCGGCACGGACGGCACGGACGGCACGGAGACGGTCGGCACGGGCACCTCCGGCACGCGCGGCTCCTCGGGGACGCCCGGCGTGGTCAGCGGAAGCGGCGGCAGCTGCAGATCCTGCAGCGACGGTATGACGAGCGCCCCGTCGCCGGACGACCCGGTCCCGGGGGCGGCCGGCGTTGCGGCCGGGAGGGACTCCGCGGCCGGAGACATCGACCGCCCGCTGTCCGGTGCCCGCGAGTCCGCTGCCTGCGAGATGGCCAGCGAGTTGCGCAGCGCCCGACGTCCTGGCCAGCAGCGACTCGACCGTGCGGTAGCTGAGCCCCATCTTCATGGCGACCTGTCCGACGTCCAGGTCCTCCGACTTCAGCCAGAGCGCCTCCGCCTGGCGGGCGGGCAGTTCCCCGCTCCGCCGGGCCAGCCACTTCGCCTCGGCCCGGTCGCACACCGCCTCCTCGACGGGCACCGGGCACGGAGCGGCCAGCGTCGGGCTGCTGCGCACCTCGGCCTCGCGGGTGACCTGCCGGTAGCGGTCGACGCACAGCCGCATGGTCACCGTCGTCAGCCAGGCGCCCAGCCGCTCGTCGTCCAGGTGCGGGTTCTCGGCCTACGGCGTCCTCCGCGTCTTCCATGCTTATGGAGCGGCGGCGGGCCACCTTGAGCAACTGCTCGCGGTGGCTCCGCGCGCGCTGCCACCGCTCGTAGGCCGCTGGGTCCGGCCCGCCCGAATACGCAGAATGCATGTCCATCGCCATGAGGGCCCTTTGCGCTCACCCGCCGGTCCGTGCGTGCCCGGCGGGTGGCGACATTACCGCCCGGTATCCGGAATTGTGGAGGGGGAGGCGCTCATCGAGTCCTTGTGGTTGCCGGGAAGCGGCCCGGAGCCGGGCAAAACGCTGTCACCAGGCAGTTCGACATCGGTGTCGGGGAGGGGGAGGTGAGGCTCGTCGGGCTCCGAGCCGCCGCCCGGCTCGGTCGTCTTCGAGGGCGAGGGGGCGGGCGAGGACGGTGCGGCGGATGCGCCGCCCGCCCGCGTGGAAGCGGCCGAGTCGGAGGGCCGCGGCCGCTCCCGCGGGGTGGGCTTGGGATCCGAGCCGGGGGTTCCGCCGTGCTGGTCGGGCACCACGCGGTGACCCTCGAGGAAGTACAGGAACCAGGCCTTGACCGTACGCAGATAGGCCTGGGAGTGGTTGTAGCCGAGGATCGCGCGGTCCAGGTCGTAGGGGGCGGCGAGATCCCGTCCGTTCGCGCACAGATAGCGACCCGCGGCCAGCGCCGCGTCATGGATGCTGTGCGGATCGGCGATTCCGTCACCGTTGCCGTCGGCGCCCCACCTGGCCCACGTGGAGGGGATGAACTGCATCGGGCCGACCGCCCGGTCGTACACCGCGTCCCCGTCGTAAGCCCCGCCGTCGGTGTCCCTGATGAGGGCGAACCCGTTGCTGTCCAGCCGCGGCCCCACGATCGGTGTCAGGGTCGTGCCGTCCGCGTTCACCCGGCCGCCGTGCGCCTGCCCCGACTCGACCTGGCCGATCGCGGCCAGCAGCTGCCAGCGCAGATTGCAGCCCGGCACGCTGCGCGCGAGTTCCGACTCGGCCCCGCGGTAGGCGGCCAGGACGGTGGCGGGCAGCGCGCCGCCGGCCGCCGAGGCCGAGCCGTCCGCGGAGCGGTCCGCGCCCCGGCCGCCGTCGCGTGTCCGCAGCGGCGGGAGCTGGGTGCGGTACGGAGCGTCGCCGGAGATGCTGGGCCCCAAAGCGGCCGGGGCCGGCTGCGCCGGAGCGGAGGCGAGTGCCCCCGGCGCCTGCGATGCGGTCAGCGCCGCCATGGCCGCCGCCGCGGCCGCCGTTCCCCTGACTGCTCGGCGCTTGTGTCCTGACATGCCGAAGTCCCCTCCCCTGGTGCGTCGCCGTACCGGAGATGAGGGCCGGCACGGCTTCCGTCACCTGCTCTACGCGGCGAGGGAGCGGGTCCGTCGCGTGGATTCAGGCGATTTTCCGGGCCAGGGGGCAGTCGGCGGCCCGGACCGCCCGGCTACGTGGAGCGATTGCGAGTGGAGTTCACGACCGAGCCCTTCGATCTCGACGCGCCCGCCCATGCGGTGGTCGCCAGTGAGGTCATCCAGGCGGCCGAGCTGGACGCCGTGGACGTGGGCCCGTTCGGCAACACGGCGGAAGGCGGTGCGGACCAGGTGCTCACGGCCGTGGACGCGCTGCCGCGCCGCGCCCTGGAAGCGGGCGCCACCCGGGTCTCGCTGCAGGTCAACGTGATCGGGGAGGGCGAGAAGTGACCGAGCCGTCAGACCACCCTCTGGTCACCGCGTCACCACCAGTGTCACCTGCGCGGCGAGCAGGTGTTCCCGCAGGGGCCGCGATCCGGGCGCGGCGGGCACGCCGGAGGTGGATCACGTTGCCGCAGTTCTCGCACTCGACGTCGCGGGTCTCACCCCGTGACACCCACCCTCGAGCTGGCCCTCGCCTTCCACCAGGCCGTCCTGGAAGACCGTGACGGGCTGACCGCCACGATCTCCCAGGTGCGCGAGCTGACCCAGGGCGGGGACTACGCGTACTACATCGACATCCCATCCTTCATGGCTGGCCTCCCGCTTCCCGCCGGGCACGCGGCGCCGCAATGGCTGGACGGTGACCAGGCCACCCGGCGCGGTGGCGCGAGCTCGTCACCGCCCGGCGCAACTTTCTGCGCACCAGGCGGTAGACGGAACAGAAACCACGAAGGCCGGCCAGCAGGTGCCGGGCGGCCTTCGTTGAAGTCTGAACCCTGGGGGTGTGGCCTGCCCCTTTCGGGGCTACCAGGGCGACGATCCCAGGGTCTTCGCCCACTATGCCCCAGGGCCCAGGCCGAACAAGCGCAGGCCAGCTGACCGGGCGCCACACGGGGGCGGGGTCGACCGATAGCCAGCACAGCCAAGAGCCGGAATGACCGGTCAAGGGTGACCGAAGGTCATCGCCGAAGGCGCCCATGACGCAATGTTCCGTCTCTCATCATGACTAAGCGGGCGGTCCCGCAACACCCGAGTGACAAGGCACTGGCATTGATCACGACACCCGCCGCAAAACCACTCCCGAAGTCACGCCGAAACGACTCCCGCAGAAACCGACACAGCCAGCGCACCAAAGGGCGTGCCAAGAAGTGCCCACTTCCGTAAGCTGGTGTGCATGACGGATACGACTTACTCGATCGTGGAAGCCCGCGCCCGGCTGGGTGCTATCGCGCGCGAGGTCAGCGCCACCCGTGAGCCCGTCGCCATCACTGATCACGGACAGACCATCGCGATACTGGTCAGCCCCGCCGACGCCCTGGAGCTGCAGGAGATGCGGGCGCTGGCCGCCTACCGCGCGCGCCAGGCCCGGGGCGAGAGCGCCGGCGTTCCGCACGACGAGGCGTACCGCCGCGTGTTCGGCGGAGCTGAGGCGTGAGCTACGAGGTCATCTGGGAGCCCGAGGCCCTCGCCCAGGCGGAGCGGTTCGCTAAAAACGATCCCGCCGGGGTGCGGCAGGTGTTCGCCGCCGTCGACCGCCTCGCTGACGAACCGCGGCCCGAGGGCGCGTTCGGCAGTACCGACGTGCTGCGCATCCACGTCGGGATCTACCGCGTGATGTACGAGATCGGCGACCAGCAGGTCCGCGTCAGCGTCATCCACCTCGGCCGCCTGCGCTGAACGATGCCCGAAGTGGGGTGGCCTCATCCGTGAGGCCACCCCACTTCGCGTTTCGTTCCCCGGGTCACAATAGGACGGGAGGGCGGGGCTGAAGAAGTAGTCGGTCTCCTTCGCGGTGGCGGTGGCGGTGGCCGCCGCGGCCGGGCTGTCCCCGTCGACCGGGATGTGCGGGTAGACGCAGTCGATCAGGTCGTACGCCTGAGCGTCGTCGTCGCATCCGGAGTCGACGGCGGCGCAGACCGGTGTGCTGGATCCGCTGGCCTCGGTCCACTCCCGGCCAGTCGGGGTGCTACCCGGTGTGAGCGGAGCGGCGGGGTGGGTGGTTTCGCTGTGGGCCGTTCGCGTGACTGGCGAGTCTCGTTGCCGGCGCTGACCATGGCAGGAGCGACCTGCTAGGAGGCGTGCTGCTGCTGCCGGACAGGAACGAGGTCATACGCCTGCTGGCCCGCTATCGGGCTCAGGAACGCTTGGTATTGGCGTACCCCGGAGACCCCGAGGCGTGGAACAACCTCGAAAGCACCACCTACACGCTGTGTGTGCTCATGGGGGAGCGAACGGCGTCGGCCGCCGTGCTGGCCGCCGAACGGTATACGGCACGCCCGCGACTCCGCCGGCTGTCCCTGTAGTGCCGCTACGGCGGTGGGCGGACTGCCGTGGATCGAGGGCACCGGAGGATGCGCGAGTCGTCGAATGCCCACCACGCTCAGGGCCTCCGCTAGGGCGGAGGCCTCTGCGTGGGGGTCCAGGCCGAGCCCGGCCGTGCTGGCTGGGGATGCTGATCGGAAAATCGAGGTTCGGGAGGGCAGGCGGCAGCATCCGGGCCGCTTGCGGACCGGATGTCGGGGGCGAGTTCGGTCAGGCGGATCCTGGCCGCACTGGAGATGGGCCTATGGCAGCGCGATCGGGAAGGCAGTCCACACCAACCCGGGCAGCTGATCCATCACAGCGACCCGGGCAGTCAGTACACCTCGTTCAAGCTGGCCACCCATCTCCAAGGCGAGGGCAAAGCGGCGTCCATCGGATCGGTCGGCGACGCCTACGACAATGCCCTGATGGAGTCCACGATCGGTCTTTCAAGACCGAGTTGATCAAGCCTCAGCGGCCCTGGAAGACGCTGTCGAGGTCGAGTTGGCCACCGCCGAATGGATCGACTGGTACAACCACCGCCGACTTCACGGTGAGATCGGCCACGTCCCACCCACCGAATACGAAGCCCACCACTACCTGACAGCCACAAAACACCAGGTCACAGTCACGCCATAGAGTCTCGATCAAACCCGGAACGGTTCAAGGACAGCACCGAAGCGCACGGTGGAAGGGATCGGGTGTGACGTGGACACCGCCGGAACCCATGCTGAGCACTCCCGTGCCCGTGCCTGAGCTACGGCCGGGCTGGGCGGCGGAGCCCAAGTTATCAACAGGGTTTTGTGTTGTCCGTTGTCCATCGCGAGCTCGGCCTCTCTGCCCCGGCCAAGGCGCCTGCATGGGGCAGTGTTGGACGGCCAGGGGGCGTTGTCCGTCGAGGCTGGCACCGTGGTGCTGCGCTCACGCCGGGGCACCGACATGGGGCCGGCCTTCCCCGAGATCGTGGCCGCAGCCGGCGGCTGCCGGACGCGACCGCGATCGACTGCGTTATGTGACCTGTGGGGGTGTCTCAGCCCCAAGGTGTCTCAGGCGGCGCAGCTCCCATAGACGAGACGTGACGGGCGTCGCGGCCACGTGCCGCAGCGGCCGCTCAGAGGTGGCCGTCCAGGAACTTCCGTACCTCGGCGATGGTCATAGGCCCCGTGCCGTGCGCCACCGCCTCTCCCTCCTTCAGCAGGACGTAGGACGGGGCTCCGGTGATCCCGTATCGCTCGGTTGCGGCCGGACAACGCGTGATGTCGGCGCGGACGGCCGTCAGGCGGCCCGTGTAGTCGTCGGCGATGCCACCCACGACGAGGTCCATCACTCGGCAGGGCTCGATTGCCTTGGGCCATGTCCCGGTGAAGTATGCGAGGACCGGAACTCCGCTCATCCCGAGGATGAAATCGAACTCCGCGTCCTCACGGGGTCGGTGAACCCGCTTCTCCATGGAAGCTCCTGACCTCACGTTCCGTCATTCCATCCCCATCATCCCTCGCGCGGTGTGCCAGGCCGGCCCGGTCGGTCGTCCGGTTGATCTGTCGGAAGGGAGGCACGGAGCCGTCGCAGAACCACGGTGATCCCCGGCGCGAGCGGCCCGGCCCCCCGCCCCTGGTGACCCGGCCTGGCCGCCCCGCCGGTCACCCAGCTGCAGCCCGCCGCGCGCCCGTGGGTCAGCTCGTGCCAGGACAGCGCCCTCCGCGACGACATGAAAGCCGCTTTCCAGGGCATAGCGACCCAGATCACCGACCAGATGCTCGATGAGCGCGTCGACGAGCGGGCCGGTGCGCATCGTCCACCGGATCCAGTCGAGCCGTATCCGCCACCGCGCTTCTCAGAGACAGCGCCCCCGACGGGCTTCCCGAGGCCTTGTCTGGTCTTCACATCAACCCCCGGTCTCAGCTGGCTAATACCGCTCTTCCCCGGGCCGCATGAGCCAGCTGATGGCACCGAGAACGAGGCACGATTCCTGGACCGCTCGCGGACGCGGTCGTGGACGGTGAAGTACGCGTCAGCTGACCCGAGGACCGACCGCCAGCGTCAGTTCAAGGACCCGGTGTGGCGATGCGAGATCCGGAAACAGCTCCCGCAGCTGCGACATCCGGTACCGGACTGTCTGGGGATGGACGAACAACGCCGCCGCCACCTCGTCCCGCCTGCCCTGGTGCAGCAGCCACGCCCGCAACGTATCCTCCAGCCGCCGTGCGGTCGCGACAGGCAAGGTCCGCAACGGTGCGAGGGCTCGGGCACGCAGGTCTGCGAACGCGTCCACGTCGGCGCTCAGCACCAGCTCGGGCAGGTGGTCCTCGGTGTCGCGAATATCAGAGGAGAGGGAGCGCGCGCGCATGGCTCGTGCGTACGAGGCGGACGCACGAGTCCATGGCCGGGCCGGGCCGACCACGGCGGTGCGGTCGGTTAGCTGCCGCAAGAGATGTGATCGGTCGGCATCGGGGACGAGCAGCACACCGGTGGCGTCCGGCAGATCGTCGAGGACGAGGGTGCTCGAGTCGAGCGCGCGGTAGGCCGGCCGGGCCTGGGCTGCGGGCAGCAGGACCGCGGTCAGCGAAACCGGAGGCTGCCACCCGGCCCGTTGAACAGAAGCCAGCAGCACGTCCGGGCTCGCGCCGGCGAGGAGGTCGCGGGCCAGGTGTTCCAGGTGGCGCTCGTGGGCCCTGCCCCGGGCGGCCAGTTCGTCGGCGTGGCCCGCGGCGCTCGCGGCGGAGAGCTCGTCGATGTAGGCGAAGGTCAGCTCGGCGAACTTGGCGACCTCGGCGGCGGGCAGACCTGCGGGTACGGCACCCGCTGCCAGGCATCGCCAGGCCACGCGGGCGCCGACGCGGTAGGCGCTGAGTAGGGCGTCCATCGAACGGCCGTCGCGCACCTCGCCGCGGCCCAGCTCGTAGGCTGCGTCACCGGCGTCGCCGCCTGTGGCGTTCCCGCTCGCGAGGTCCAGGTAGTGCCCCAGGGCAGTACGGACGGCTCGGCGGATGGTGCCGCCCATGCGGCCCGAAAGGGCGTTGGCGTAGGGAGGGACCTCGTCGATGATCGCCTGGACGACCTCGTCGGCGGTGGTCTTCAGCGCGGCCCGAAGTGCGGTGACCGTCGTCTCATTGAGGGCCAGTTCGCTGGCCCTCCGGATTGCATGGCTCACGTTTTGTTCCCTGCGAACAATTCAGCCGACCAGATTTACGTCCTGCGGTCAGGACTTTACGCCCTGAGGCGCAGCAAGCTGGAGTCATGACGAGTGCAGCCCTCCGCAGCAGGGCGTGGAAACTGCTGGAGATGGTCACGACGCCGCTGCTGCCGTCGGACTACCTCGACCTGGTCAGCCCGCTGCGTGCGGGCGCTGACCTGCGTGGGCGCATCGAGGCCGTGCACCCCGAGACGGGTGACGCCGCGACTATCGTGATCAGGCCGGGACGGGGCTGGCGCGGCCACACAGCCGGTCAGTACGTGCGGATCGGGGTCGACATCGACGGGGTGCGCCTGTGGCGTGCCTACTCCATCACCTCGCCGACAAACCGCCAGGACGGCCGCGTCACGATCACCGTGAAGGCGATCCCGGACGGCAAGGTCAGCAACCACCTGGTCTGCAGGGCGAAACCAGGCACGCTGATCCAGCTCGACCAGCCGACCGGTGACTTCGTGCTGCCGCAGGCCAAGCCCGCCAAGGTGCTCTACCTGACGGCCGGCAGCGGCATCACGCCCGTGATGGGCATGCTGCGCGACATCGAGTTCGACGACGTCGTCATGGTCCACTGCGCGCCACAGCCGCAAGACGTGATCTTCCGCAACGAACTGCACGACCTGGTCGCGGACAAGAAGCTGCGGCTCACCGAGGTGCACACCGACACAGACGGCATGCTCGACATCGCCCGTCTCGACGAACTCGTGCCCGACTGGGCCGAGCGCGAGACCTGGGCTTGCGGGCCCGCGGGCCTGCTCGACGCCGCCGAAGAGCACTGGACCGAGCACGGCGTACAAGGGCGCCTGCACACCGAACGCTTCCGCCCCAGCATCGTCGTCGCCGGCGACGGTGACGGCGGCGAGGTCACGTTCAGCGCCACCGGCAAGACCGTCGACGCGGACGGCGCCACGCCGTTGCTGGACATCGGCGAGGAGGCCGGCGTGCTCATGCCCTCCGGGTGCCGCATGGGCATCTGCTTCGGCTGCATCACGCCGCTCAAGGCGGGCGCCGTCCGCGACCTGCGCACCGGCGAGATCACCGAGGCCGAGCCGGGCGTCCTCATCCAGACCTGCGTGTCCGCCGCGGCGGGCCCCTGCGACATCGAACGGTAGGAGCACCTTGACCGCCATCGACCCCACCGCCCACCTGACCGCGGAGCAGATCGAGGAGCTTGGCCGCGAGCTGGACGCGATCCGCGACGAGGTGATCGCCAGCCGCGGCGAGAAAGACGCCGCCTACATCCGTAAGGTCATCTCGGCGCAGCGCAAGCTCGAGCTGGTCAGCAGGGGCGTGCTGCTGTTCTCGATCTTCCCGCCCGCGTGGCTGCTCGGCACCGCCGGTCTGTCCGTGGCGAAGATCATGGACAACATGGAGATCGGCCACAACGTCCTGCACGGCCAGTGGGACTGGATGCGAGACCCGAAGATTCACTCCACCACCTGGGAGTGGGATCACGTCTCGCCGTCCGAGCAGTGGAAGCACTCGCACAACGAGCTGCACCACACGTACACCAACGTGATGGGCAAGGACAACGACCTCGGCTACGGCATCATGCGCGTCGACGAGGACCAGAAGTGGCACCCGTTCCACCTCGGCCAGCCGCTGTGGAACTTCATCAACGCCTGCTTCTTCGAGTACGGCATCGCAGCGTACGACCTGGAGCTCGGCAAGAACCTGCACAAGCGCCGCCGCAAGAACCCGGAGTTCCGCGCGCGGGCCAAGGCCGTCGGCCGCAAGATCCGCAAGCAGGTGCTCAAGGACTACGTGATCCACCCGCTGCTGTCGGGCCCGTCGTTCCTCACCACGCTCGCCGCCACGTTCACCGCGAACCTGGTCCGCAACATCTGGTCCCACTCGGTGATCATGTGCGGGCACTTCCCCGAGGGCGTGCAGGTCTTCGAGCGCCGGTCGATCAAGGGCGAGACGCGCGGCCAGTGGTACCTGCGCCAGATGATGGGCTCGGCGAACATCAGCGGCAGCAGGGCCATGCACTTCATGACCGGCAACCTGTCGCACCAGATCGAGCACCACCTGTTCCCGGACCTGCCGAGCAACCGGTACGCCGAGGTCGCGGTGAAGGTGCGCGCGCTGTTCGAAAATTACGAGCTGGAGTACGTCACCGGGCCGCTGCCCAAGCAGGTGGTCTCCGCGTGGCGCAAGGTCTTCCGGCTCTCGCTGCCGAACAAGAAGCCCAAGGTCAAGACGCCGGACCGCGAGCAGGAGCTCGTCGCGGCCTGATTCCCGGTATTGGTTCAGATCTTTCGGCCGTACCGGCGGCACCGCCGGGTTCGGTGAGATCCGTTGCGGACGGTGGGCGGCCGCGACATCAGACCGTACGACACGGGATCCGGGCAGCCCGGTGTCCGGCTGCGCTGCCTGGACGTGCGCCAGGAGCTCAGCACACAGCCCCCGGCGAGGTGTTGTAGTGCGCTGACCTGCCGTGGTCGGGCCGGTAGTCGGGTGCCTACGCGCACTCGGTTTGCCGACGGGCGGGCTGGGTGGAAGGCATGAGCTGTGACGTGGACACTGCCGGAACCGATGCTCGCCGCCCCTGTGTCCGACCCTGCGCTGCTGCCGGGTGGGCGGGTGAGCCGAAGTTATGGACAGGGTTCGGGTTTGTCCGTTGTCCGCTGTGAGGCGGGGACGGTGGTCAAGGCGAAGTGAGGCGACAGCGACGAACGGCTCGACTCCTGAGCTTGCCCGTTTAACCTCGGCGCGAGATGAGCTGGGCGAGTGCCTCTGTGGGCCAGCAGAGCCATGCAAGAAGTGGGCTCATGACCACGAACCAGTGGACACTGATTCGGCCCTGCTCCTTGTCCAGGATCGCTGGGGCCTCATCCCGGTAGACGTAGCGGAGGTATCGGCGGCGGACCGGCCCTCCGGCTATCAGCAGCACTGGTGAGGCGACAAGGACGGCCACCGGACCAGGACTCTCGCGGCGGTGAGCTTCGTCTTCTCCTCGTATCGCATGCGCTCAGCCTGTCGTCTAACCTCAACTCCTTGAAGGGGTGGGTATGGATCAGACGGTCTTCGAGTCCATCAGGTACTCAGCTGGGTGTCAGGACTGCGGTGCAGAGTTGGAGTGCTGGGGCGTCCAAGCCTTGGTCCACGGTTCCTTGCGCTGGGACACGGAGTCTAGGTGTTCAGCCTGCGGGTTTGGGATAGCTGACTGCGGCGGTGATCTGCCTTCCGAACTACGAGGTCGGCTGCTCTCCGAGCGGGGACCAGCCCACCTCCAGGTGGATCCGTCAGCGAGGAAGGCCGCGATCATGCGGGTTCTGCGGGCAGAACTTGGCATAGGTCTGTCGGAAGTCAAGACCCTGCTGGGGGAGGTCTTGGCGGGAGCCCACTCAGGCACGATGCCTGAGATGGAGTTCCTGGCCCGCAAGTTGCGGGAGTCTGGCGTCGATGCTGTTGCCGCTCGGCCGTAGAGGACCTGACCTGGCTATTCAGCTGATTCTCCGGGGTTTGGTGCCGACCTTGTGGTGTGCTGGGCGGGTGTATGCCTCGCCGGTGGCAAGGACGCGTCCGACGTCGTAGCGAGTGGCGGGCCGTCGGTTCTTCGAGCCGAGCGGGCGGCCGGGGCCGGGGCGGGTGGGTTTTGGTGCACCAGCTGGTGTTCCCAAACGCAAGTGAGAACGCGGCGGCGCCTCATGGGTCTGTGCAACCGCTACGGGACCTTCATCCCGAGGCAGTGGACTTCCAAGCAGCAGTGACACATCCTTCCTCCCAGTGCCACCATCCCTTGGCGTCACCGTGTTCCAAGAGCTGTCGGATTTTTGGCAAGTTTGCCGTCGGCGGGACATCCAGAGCCACCATCCGGTACTTCTCGATACCCTCGCCGGTCGTACCGAGGCTGTGGAAGATCTCCAGGACACTCTGACGAGCAGCGGCTGAGCCGCCGTCCTTCAACACGATCAACCGGATCGTGCAGTTCTCCGAAGCCCGAACCGTCTCCCCGGCCCAGCGGATGCCTTCACCGTCGACCTCCACCCGAATGATGTCGTCGCTGGCGACTCCGCGTACGAACCACGGTGTGTTGTCCAACCGCACGGTGCCATCCCCAAGGTCCACGGCCGGGCGGTCGGCCGCGTTCCCGAACCGGTGCGCGAGGCAATCGCACGACGACACGCGGGAGTTGGACACCGGCGACGACACCGCATAGAACTGCATCAACAGGGCATTCCTGGCAGTCGAGTTGGCTTCAGCAACCCTCGTGCTGCGCCGGAGGCCCCCTGTCTCCATGCGCGCCTCCGGTCAAGATCACCCGATCAGGCACCCCGTTCGATCACAGCGACCAGACCCAGCCGCGACGTCAAGCCGAGCTTCGCGTAGACATGTCCCAGGTGGTACTCGATCGTCTTGACGCTCAGGGTCAGTTCGCGGGCGATCTGCCGGTTACTCAGGCCCTGGGCGGCGAGTTGCGCGACAGTGACTTCCTGCGGGGTGAGCAGCGAGTGTAGGGGCTGGTCGGTGCGCGCGAAGGTGCGCCCGCAGGCGGCACATTTCCTGGTACGGCTCGGCCCCGGCATGGACGAAGAGCCCCCAGGCCGTGTCGAGCCGGGCGGCTGCCGCGCCGCGGCGGGAGGTGCGCCGGAGGAAGGAGCCGTGGGCGAAGTGCAGCAGGGCCGCTTCCCAGCAGTGGGGGTGCGGTGCGCAGTGGTCGAGGCCGGTGCGGAAGGCGTGGTCGGCGTGGTCGGGGTCGCCCTGGGCCGCGGCAAGCAGGCCCCGGCAGCGGGCGGCGGCGGCCAGGTCCGGCCAGCGTCCCCGTGCCGCCGCCAGCTTCTCGTACGGGGTGAGGACCGCCTCGGCCTCGTCCGTCCGGCCGGTCCGCAGCAGGGCCTCGATGAGCAGCTGCCGCCAGGGGAAGACGCCCGGTTCGTCGACGGCCGCCCGGTGTCCGGTGAGTGATCCGGCCAGTGGGCGCAGTGCCTCGACCACCGCCAGGTGGTCGCCCTGGGCCGCCCTGAGCTGGGCGAGGGCGGTCCGGGCGTAGCCCAGGTCGCTGGTGTCGGCGAGGAGTTCGGCATGGTGCAGGGCCTTGGTGACGTGTGTCTGCGCGGCGTCGAAGTCGCCTCGGCCAGACAGCGGTGCGGCTGCGACCGCGTGAGCCATAGCCAGCATGGAGCGGTGGTCGGTGTCCTCGGCGAGGGAGACCGCGCGGGCGCTGTGGGCGACCGCGTCGTTCCACCGTCCCGCGCGGTAGGCGGTGTCGGCGAGGTAGCCGAGGGCCGGAGCCACCAGGCCGCGGAGCCCGTGTGCGCGGTGTGCGACGACGACGTCCTGGAGATCGCGGCGCGCGGCGTCGTACGCCCCGTTCCACATCCGCAGCGCGCCCCGGGCGAAGAGCCCGTCCAGCTCATCGGGCCCCCGGTACGGGCCGTGCTCGGGCAGGCCGGAGACGACCTCAGCGGCCTCCTCCGGCCGGCCGCTCAGCGCCAGGCCGAGCGTGAGTTCGTCCCGGAGCAGGGAGACCCGCCCGCCGGGCCCGGCCTCGATGCCACGCCGGGCCCAGGCGACCGCTTCGTCCGCGTCACTCTCGATCAGGCACAGCCATGCCATCCGTTCGGCGATCCCGCGCGCGGTCTCCGGTCCGGTGCCGCTGCCGGACCCGGATGCCGTACCCGGTCCGGCACCCATGCCGGTGCCGAGCCCGTGCCAGGCCGCCGTCAATTCATGGCGGGCCTCGTTCTGACGCCCGGATTCGAGTGCGAGGTATCCGAGCACGCAATGCCGCGGACGGTGCCCGACAGTTCCTCTGCCTGGCCGATGTCGCCGGCGAGCAGCAGGTACTCCACCGCCTGGAGAAGAAGCTCGTCCCGGCGCTCAAGGTCGGCCCCGATCCGCGCGGCGGCGAGGAGCTGCGCGGCAGCCGCCGACCAGGCCCCGTCCGCCGCGTACCGTACGGCTGCCGCGCTCAGCTCGGCGGCCAGTTCGTCGTCCGGCGCGACAGCGGCCCGCACCCGGTGGTGCAGCGCCTCCCCCGGGTCCGTGACCAGCAGCGCCGCCGCCGCGTGCAGGGCGAGCCGGCGCCTAGCGGAGAGCCCCTGCCGCACCGCGGCCCGCTGCAGCGGATGCACGAACACGGCCTCGGGCAGCCCGTCGTGCCCCTCCCGCTCACTGAGGAGCCCGGCCCCGGCCGCTTCTTCCAGCGCCTCCAGTACGGCCGGGACGCCGCCGATCCGTCCGGCGAGGTGAAGCGGGCTGCTCATGCCGAGCACCGCGGCCCGGCCACCAGATCCCGAGCGGCCGGACCGCAGGCGGCGAGCCGGTCGTTGACCAGCTGGGCGTAGCTCCGCGGGACGGCGAGCAGCTCGCCGCCCCCGGCGAGCACCTCCGGCGGGAACTGTTCGAACAGGGCGCGGGTGTGCAGCGGATTACCGCGCGTGTGCGCCCGCAGCCGCGCCGCGGTCCGCCGCGACACCCTGGTGCCTTCGCCGAGCTCGACGATCTCCTCGACGCTCAAGCCTTCCAGGACCAGCCGCAGCGCGCTCTCCTCCTCCACCACCTTGCGCAGCCCGGCCGGAACCCGCACCGGGCCCGCCGTCCGCGCAGTGAGCACGGTCAGCACCTGGTCCACCCGCAACCGCCGCAGCGCGAAGGCCAGCGCGTGCAGGGACGGCGTGTCCGCCCACTCCATGTCGTCCACGACCAGCACGACACTCCGGCTGCGGTCCCGCTCCTGGAGCCGCCCGAGGCCGTCGAGCAAAGCAGCCCCGGCCCCCACCGGATCGGGCAACGGCGCCCGCCCGCGCACCACGCTCGCCTCCCGCACCCCGTCCCCGAGCCCGGCCGCCAACTGTGCGAGGACCCCGAACGGAAGGTCCGTCTCGCCTTCCGCCCCGCTCGCCCACAGCACCCCGCAGGCCGCCCCGGCCTCCCGTACGAACCGCCTGACCAGCGATGTCTTCCCGATCCCGGCCGGCCCTTCGACCAGCACCAACTGCGGCTCCCCGTCCCCGGCCCGCCGTAGCCGGTCCCGCATCAGCGCCAGCTGTTCCCGCCGCCCGAGAAACCGTTCACGCGAAGCCCGCTCCGCCATGAGGCCCCTCCCCCACCACGCCCCGCTCGCCCGCGCCGGCCGGCGGACCGGTTCCACGATGGTCCGCCGGGCACGGCGCGTTCAAGACGGTTCACGGTCAGGTCCTGACCGAGGCCCTCGTGCAGCACAGTTCGCTGCGGCCTTCCGCGCGGAACACCACCACGGCCCTTCCATCAAGCAGTTGTGCGAGGGACTGGGCTGGGGAGTCCGGCAGCGTGAGCTGCGGAACTTCATTACTCAGCGGCTGATCGCCAATGAATGGCTGACCAACACCGCGCCCGTGCCATGGACCTTGCGCCCAGGTAGAGCTGCCCAGGTCGGCGCGTCGCTCACTGCTTCAGCCGGCGCGCGCCAGAGGTAAAGAACGTCCACGTGCGACGTGATGGCCTGGCTGCGCAAAGGAATGTGTTCGGCGAGGGCTCTCTCGGGGAGGCCCGCGAAGCCAAGTCGGGTTCCGTGAACATCAACTGCCCCACCGCCAGTGGCTCCCGCGGCGATGATTGAGCCACTTATCCTCGCCGTATGCAGCAGCGAGGAAGGCGGCCTGCAGTCTCCTCGACTGCAGGGAAGCGGCGCCGGATTGAGGAGCAGATTCCGGTTCAGGAGATCATCGACCGCTATGTGGTGGATGGTGAAACCGCCCGGGAGATAGCTGAGGGATATGGCCTGAATGAGCGATATGTCTTCAGGCTCCTTGAGCGCCACGAGATACCCCGCCGAGGGACGCGAAAAGCTCTGGCCCTTTCAAACGGGGAGATCGCGCGCCGCTACGTTGAGGGGCGGGTGGAGATCCAGGCCATGGCTGCGGAGCTGGGTGTGAGCCGGCACACAATTGCCAAGCGTCTGAACGAGGCCCGCGTGAAGCGTTTCGTTGGCCACCGTGGGCGAGACCTCCCGGACGCGGAGATTGCCGCGCGGAACGGGGCAGGAGAGTCCGCCCGTGCGTTGGCCGCGGAGTTCGGTGTTTCCCACTCAACGATCCTGAAGCGGGTGGCCCGGCACCGGGACGCAGAGCTCCAGCGTACGAACAGTGGTTCACAGTCGAGTCGGTGAGACGTTCGATCCTCCCGTTTGCGCTACCCAGTGGTCACCTGAGGCTGTCCACTGACAACTTTGAGTGATAGATCGAGGTCACCGTTTCGGCCGGTTCTGGATCATGGTTGCCCCTCCCTGCCTCCGGCGTTTCGCCAGCCCGTGAGGGATAGGGTGGAGCCTTCCCGCGACCCGCCCCGGAGGTGCCTGCCCGGTGTCCGACAGCTTTGTTCACCTGCACAATCACACCGAATACTCGATGCTCGACGGTGCACAGCGGCTGAAGCCGATGTTCACGGAAGTCGAGCGCCAGGGCATGCCCGCGATCGCCATGAGCGACCACGGAAACATGTTCGGAGCTTACGAGTTTCAGCAGGTGGCCAAGAGCTTCGAGGGCGTGAAGCCGATCATCGGGATCGAGGCGTACGTCGCCCCGTCCTCGCGGCGCAACCGCAAGCAGGAGTTCTGGGGCCCCGGCGGCGTCAGGGCGATGTCGGACGACGGCGAGGGCTCGAAGGACGTCTCCGGTGGCGGTCGCTTCACCCATATGACGATGTGGGCGCAGAACGTCAAGGGACTGCAGAACCTGTTCTATCTGTCGACGGAAGCGTCGTACACAGGACAGTTCCCGGCCGGCAAGCCCCGTATGGACATGGAGCTGATCTCCGAGCACGCCGAGGGGATCATCGGGACGACCGGCTGCCCCTCAGGCGCGATCCAGACTCGGCTTCGTCTGAACCAGTACGACGAGGCGCGGGAGATCGCAGGCCAGTACCAGGACATCCTCGGGAAGGAGAACTACTTCCTGGAGCTGATGGACCACGGCCTCGACCTGGAGCGCAATGTCCGCGGGGGTCTGCTGCGTCTGGCGAAGGATCTCGACATCCCGCTCCTGGCCACCAATGACGCGCACTACGTTCTCGAAGAGCACGCCGACGCGCACGACAACCTGCTGTGCATCGGTGTGGGCAAGAACAAGGACGACCCGGGCCGGTTCAAGTTCAACGGCACCGGTTACTACCTCAAGACCGCCGCCCAGATGCGGGAGCTCTTCTCCGAAATCCCCGAGGCGTGCGACAACACTCTGCTGATCGCGGAGCGCATCGAGTCGTACGAGTCGGTCTTCGAGAACGTCGACGAGATGCCGAACTTCCCCGGCGTCCCCGAGGGCGAGACGCAGGAGTCATGGCTGCGCAAGGAGTGCCTCAAGGGCCTCGCCATGCGCTATGGCGATCCGATCCCTACCGAGGTCCTGGAGCGGTTCGAGACCGAGATGTCGGTCATCGGCCCGATGAACTTCTCCAGCTACTTCCTCGTCGTCGCCGACATCTGCCAGTACGCCCGCGACCAGAAGATCCCTGTCGGCCCCGGCCGTGGATCGGCAACCGGCTCGATCGTCGCGTACGCCACCCGTATCACCGAGCTGTGCCCGCTGGAGCACGGACTCCTCTTCGAGCGGTTCCTGAACCCCGAGCGCATCAACCCCCCGGATGTCGACCTCGACTTCGACGACCGTCACCGTGACCGGATGGTGCGCTACGTCGTCGACAAATACGGCGACGAGTTCACCGCCATGGTGAACACCTTCGGCAAGCTCAAGGCCAAGAACGCGATCAAGGACACATCGCGGCTCATGGGCTACCCGTTCTCTCACGGCGAGCGGATCACGAAGGCCCTGCCGCCGGATGTGATGGGCAAGTCCATCCCGATCAGCGGAATCTTCGACGAGAGCCACCCCCGCTACGGGGAAGCCGGCGAGATCCGGCAGATGTACGAGAACGAGCTGGACGTCAAAAAGGTCATCGACGGCGCCAAGGGCGTCGAGGGCCTGATCCGCAACACCGGTGTCCACGCAGCTGCGGTCATCCTGTCCAAGACACGGCTCACCGACCGAATTCCGCTCCACATGCGCGCCAAGGACGGCGTCAAGATCACCGGCTTTGACTACCCCAGTTGTGAGGACATGGGGCTGGTCAAGATGGACTTCCTGGGGCTTCGGAACCTCGGCGTGATCGACCACGCGATCCAGAACGTCCGGGAAAACCGCGGCATCAACATCACCACCGACACAGTCCCGCAGGACGGCGCCAAACCGATCCCCCTGGACGACGCCACCACCTTCCAGCTGCTGGCGCGCGGTGACACCTTCGGCGTGTTCCAGCTCGACGGCGGCGGCATGCGCACCCTGCTCAAGCAGATGGAACCCAGCCGGTTCGAAGACATCGCAGCAGCCCTCGCCCTCTACCGGCCTGGCCCCATGGCGGCGAACGCGCACACGAACTACGCGTTTCGTAAGACCGGCAAGCAGGAGATCCAACCGATCCACCCGGAGCTGGAAGGGGCCCTGGAGCCGATCCTGGGCAACACCTTCCACCTGCTCATCTACCAGGAGCAGATCATGGCCATCGCCCGGCAGCTCGCCGGGTACACGCTGGGCGGCGCCGACCTGCTGCGGCGTGCGATGGGTAAGAAGAAGCCCGAGGTACTGGCCGCGGAGTGGGACAAGTTCTCCGACGGCATGATGAACCAGAACGGCTATTCCAAGGAGGCCACCCAGGCTCTGTGGGACGTCATGCTCCCGTTCTCGGGCTACGCGTTCAACAAGTCCCACACCGCCGGATACGGGCTCGTCTCGTACTGGACCGCCTACTTGAAGGCGAACTACCCGGCCGAGTACATGGCGGCGCTCCTCACCTCCGTGGGGGACGACAAGGACAAGGCCGCGATCTACCTGGCCGACGCCCGGAAGCTGGGCGTCTCGGTCCTCCAGCCCGACATCAACGAGTCCGTCGCCAACTTCACCGCCATCGGCGACGACGTACGGTTCGGGCTCCGCTCGGTGCGCAACGTCGGCGAAGGCGTCATCGAGTCCCTGGTAGCCGCCCGCAAGTCCAAGGGCAAGTACACCTCCTTCCCCGACTTCCTCGACAAGGCCGACATCGGGGCCCTCAACAAGCGGGCCGTCGAATCGCTGATCAAGGCCGGCGCCTTCGACTCGCTCCAGCACACCCGCAAGGGGCTGTCGGCCGCGCATGAGGACGCCATCGACGCGATCATCCCGGTGAAGAAGCAGGCCGCGATCGGGCAGGACGACCTGTTCGGCGATCTCGTCGGCGACAGCAACGAGCCGGTCTTCGGCCTGGACTTCCCCATCGACGAGAGCGAATGGCCGCGCAAGCAACTGCTGGCCGCTGAGCGCGAGATGCTCGGCCTGTACGTCTCCGCGCACCCGCTGGACGGCACCGAGCACATCCTGTCCCGCAACCGGGACACCACGATCAGCGAACTTCTCGGCTCAGGCCGCATGGAAGGCGTCGTGCAGCTGTCCGGCCTCATCACCAGCGTGGACCGCCGGATGACCAAGCAGGGCAACCCCTGGGCAATCATCAACCTCGCAGACCGTGACGGCGAGATGGAGATCCTGTTCTTCCCGGCCACCTACACCCTCGTCCAGCACGCCCTGATCGCCGACTCCGTCGTCTCCGTCCAAGGACGCCTCAACGACCGTGACGGGGCCCTCAGTATCTTCGGGCAGGAGATTCAGACGCTGGACGTGTCATCTGCCGAGCACGGAGGCAGGCCCCCCGTGCAGCTCTTCTTCCCCGCCCACAAAATCAACCAGCGCACCGTTGGCGAGCTGAAGCGCATTCTCACAGCACACAAAGGCGAGAGCCCGGTGCGGATGCGTGTCCAGTCACCCGTCAAGACCACCGTGTACGAGCTGGGCTTTCTGGTGGACCCCACCTCGGTCGCCTCCGACATCAAGGGAACCTTCGGCCCGGACGCCTGGATGGGCGTGGCGTGAGCGAGCTGGAAGGAGGAGATTGTCCTCCAGCTCGCAGATCCGCCGAACTGCTCGCCGTGCGGCGGACCGGGCCTGCTCCTGGCCCAGTTCGCGCACTCGTGGAAGAACGCCCGCGGCGAGGACGTGAACGGCGTTCGGGGAGCGGTGTTGGGCCCGGAGTGCAACCGCGGTGAACAGGCTGCGGACGAGCTGCTGGCCCTCTTCGCGGTAGACGACCAAGTCAGCCTGTCCAACGTCGAAGTGTTCGGCGAACTCGTCGCCGCCTGGGTGGAGTCCGTACAGCTGCGACCCGGTGGACGAGAGTCTGCTCGCCGACGAAAAGGAACGTTGGCGGCGGGGAGAACTCTGATCCAGATCCTTGAACGGCCGGTACCGCTGTCACGCGGTACCGGCCGCTTTGCTGAACGGGCCCTACTTCTTCCTCTCTTCCGAACTCTCATCCGGAAGGTCGTCCGGGCCCTGCTCCTATACCTGCGCGCTGGCTCGCCAATGCCCGCCGTAGTCTGCCGACGTGCGCTACCTGGCAGAACCACTCATCCTCGGTGCCCTCAAGCGGGGGTGTGCCGTCGAGCAGTTCCTCGGACCGTCTGGAAGCGCCGAGCGGCCCGGAATCTGCTGGGTCGAGATACGGCCCAACCAAGGCACTTGCGAGGTCTACCTGCACTCCGCTCTCGACTGCGAACCCCTTACTGGTGACCTGGATTCGCTGCCACCGTTGTTTGACAGCGAGGAAGAGGACTTCGGCCTCCTTCTAGCAACCGCGAACGATCCGCTTGCTGCTTTGGACGCTGCCGAAACCAGGACCGGAGCCGTACGCGAACGCTGGGTAAATGAGTCCATGGCCGGTGACGAGTACTGCGATTACGTACTGGCCGACCGTCCCGCTGCGGCACCTGACGGCCGGCCGTGGCTCTCTCCGCAGCCTTCCTGATCACTGGCTTCACGGAAGTCCGGTCAGAGCCTGAATTTTCCTCACTGCTGCTCTTCGCCTGAGTTGGTTGATATTGCAACGATGTGGCGGGTGCTGGCCCCCGGCGGGTCGAGCGGGCCTGGAGGGCATGGGCGTTCTTGGCGTCGGTGCTCGATGGGCTCATCCCACCGCCTGGCTGCCGTCCAATGGCCGGATCTGACAGAAAGTCGTCATTGCGGCCATCGAGCCCGTGGCGGAATGATCAGCGCATGCTCCAACCGCACAGAGTCGTCATCGCGGCCTTCCCCGGCGTCGAACTGCTCGACGTCACGGGTCCGGCCGAGGTGTTCTCGGTCGCCACACGGGTCGCCGATGCCGGTGAGCCCGGATACGTCGTACGGATCGCGACGGCCGACGGCGGACCGGTGGTCACCTCCAGTGGCGTCCGGCTGATGGCCGATCTGACGCTGCAAGAGGTGGACGGCTACGTGGACACGTTGCTGGTGTCGGGCGCGGTCACCGTGGGCCGGGAGGGTGTGGAGCCGGTGCTCGACAGCGGGATCATCGACTGGCTGCGTGAAGCGGCGCCCCGAACCCACCGGATGGGCTCGATCTGCGCGGGCGCGCACCTGCTGGCCGCGGCGGGCCTGCTGGACGGCGTGTCCGCCACGACGCACTGGCTCACGGCCGCGCGGTTGGCCGCCGATAACCCAAGGGTCGCCGTCGATCCGGACCCGATCTTCATCCGTGCCGGCCGTGTGTGGACCTGCGCCGGTGTCACATCGGGGATGGACATGGCACTGGCGATGGTCGCCGAGGACCATGGCCAGGATCTCGCCCTGGCCACCGCCCGGATGATGGTCATGTACGTCAAACGCTCCGGCGGCCAAAGCCAGTTCAGTGTCCCGCTCGCCGTTCCGACCGTCACCGGCGACCACATCGACGACCTGCGCGTGTGGATCGGCGAGCACCTCACCGAAGACCTCTCCGCCGAAGCCCTTGCCGCACGACTACATCTGAGCGTGCGCCACTTTTCACGACTGTTCCGCCAGCGCACCGCCACCACACCGGCTGCCTACGTCGAGTCCGCCCGACTGGAGGCCGCCCGCCGATTGCTCCAGGAGAGCGACCGCAGCCTGCCAGAGATCGCCGCCATCAGCGGCCTCGGCTCAGTGGAGACCCTGCACCGCTCCTTCCAGCGTCGCTTGGGGACCACCCCCGCTGAATACCGGCGCCGCTTCCGCTAGCCCACGCATCCACCGACCGCTCACCCGCCGCGCACACCACCGCCCGGCGGAACGCAGCCACGCCCGCACGAACACCACGACACCACCAGGGAGAAAACTGTGTCCCAAACCAAGGTCGTCCCCATCCCGGTCATGGGCCGGCACAGCATCAACGCCTACCTGCTGCTGGGCCGACGGCCCGTCATCGTTGACGCCGGGACGCCCGGAAGCGGGCAAAGGATCTACGAGCAGATCGCCGCGCACGGCGTGGACCCGACCGACATCTCGCTGATCGTCATCACCCACGGCCACATCGACCACTTCGGCTCCGCCGCCGAACTGCACCGCCTGACCGGGGCACCGGTGGCAGGCCACATCGCGGACCTAGGACCTTTCCGCACCGGCCGGGTCCGCGAACCGTACCTGCCCACCGGGCCGATGGGCCGCCTCATGTCCAGGAACAAGAACCTGCACGTCCAGGCCGAACCGCTCGAACCCGACGCACTCGTCCGCGGTGAGACAGCCCTGGAGGACTTCGGGATCGCAGCGCGCATCATGCCCACCCCCGGACACACCGCCGGGTCGATCTCCGTGCTTACCGACCAAGGAGACCTCGTCGCCGGCGACCTGATCGCCAACTCCTTCATGGGCCTCATCCCGGGCCGCCCGGCCAACCCTCCCTTCCACGACGACCCATTGCACAACCTCGCCAGCCTGCGAAAGATGCTCGCCCTCAACCCCACCAGACTCCACGTCGGACACGGCACCGCGCTGGAACCCAAGCGGGTCCGACGGTGGGCCGCCCGGGAACACCACCGTCTGTCCCGGCTCAAAGCAGCCGGGCGAATCGCTACCCGCACGGACAACCACGCAGCCTAACGGCAGCCGCAGCAAAGGCGCCCCCTGCCGTCGCCCGCCCACGGCAAGCCCGGGACCCTGGGCGATGATCGGCATCATGGTCCGCCGGCTCACCCGAGGACGCCCGGCCAAACGGTCAGGACCACGGCCTCTCCGGCGGACAGCTCCGTAGTAGACGGTCAGGCACCCCCAGGCGTCAGGAGTCCTGGACGGCGGCGAACTCCTCGACCACGCTTCGTAGGTCCGGCGATAGGTCGGTGAGGCCGCCGACGATGACGTTCAGTTGGTTTGCGAGCTCCGGGTGAGCGCCCCAGACTGTCGGGCTCCTGGTCAGGACCGCGGACAGCAGGTCGCCCTCGTACATATCGCCTTCGGCCAGCGGGTTGTCACGAAGCACCTCGACCGCGAACGGAAGAAGCACCAGTAGCCCAACATCCTGCCCGATCAGCAGCCGCAGGTCCTCAACGGTCAGAGTCCCGATCGGCCGACTTCGCAGGGCATGCACCGTCGCAACGAGACGGGTGGCATCGGCTGGGGGAGCCTGCCAGCGTTCACGTTCAAGCTCCTCAAGGGACCGAGCACGGTCGATGAATCCAGTCACCAGCCGATTCTCTCGCAGATGCAAGATCTCGAACGCGGTCCCAAGGACCGCTTCTATTAAGCGCGGCCTCGCAGAGCGTCACCTCGACTGTAACGAAGGCTCGCTGGGCCCGGGAGGTGGGCGGTTCGCCGACGATGCCGCACTGTTCGGCCTCGTTGCGGGCTGAGAAGGAAGCCGTGAATAGGCGCGGTGCCGGCGGGGTCGGTGGCCAGATCTTGGCGGGCGCCGTGCCCAAGCGACCAGTCGACATATGTCTTTCGCCCTGCAGGAGCCGAGTGTTGGACAGATCTCATGTGCGGAAGACGAGAAGCCCGTCGGCCGGGGCCTGGTGGCTCCAGGAATGATCGAGTGGGTGGGGGAGTTCACCCGCGGTTGTCGATGTGGGTGTTGTGTAGGTGTGCGGAAGGGCGAGACAGGGCTGCTCCATCGCATCGGTGGGGACCGGTGCGGCATCGAACAGGTAGAGGGCGGAGCTTGCAGCTTCGGTGGCCAGGTGGGGGCCTGGCGTGGGCGAGAGCGCCGCCTGTTGGATGGCCTTCGCGGTGAGTGGAGTACGGAAGATGCTGCGCAGGTGTTCGAGGGTGCCCGCCGTGATGACGCTGTTCGCAGAGTCGAGCAGCGTGCTGGTCTCTTCCTGCGGGCCGTCGGGCGGGAGGGCACCGGCAAGCAGGAGGGTGAGCAGGACGGGCACTTGCGTGCCAGGGCTTCGGTCGCAGGCTTCAGGCGACCGGCGCTGGTGAGGGGCAGGGACAGGGCGAGGCTGCCAGCGTCGGTGCCGATGGTGATGGGTACGGCAGAGCAGACCACGCGGGGGGAGTATTCGCGTAGGTCGAAGACGGGTTCGTTGGGGGCAAGGCGGTCGAGAGTATCGAAGAGGGTGCGGCCGTTGGTGATCGTGCGTCGTGTGAGCCTCGCAGTAGCGGCTGAGGTAGACAGCGGCGCCGATGCTGTCGCGGGCGAGAGCCAGGGTCCGTTGGAGTTGGATACCGGTGCGGGCCGGGTGTGGTGAGGCGGTCGATTGCGGGCCCGGGCGCGTAGATGGCGTCAGCCAAGGGCTGCGCGAATTCCTCCTCGCAGAGCATGGTCAGGATCGGGCGCAGTCGCTCTTGGGGGTGGCGGTTTTGTGGCGGGCGAGGTGGTCGGCCCGGGTGTCGTGGTCGAGCTGGGTGAGCAGGTGACGGCGAAGTCCACATCACGCAGATGGCCGACGGGCCCGTCACCCCCGCCGTCAACGAATGGGTCGACTTGGACCTTCCCGCGCAGCCGGTCGTGGAACTCGGCGATCAGCCCGGTCTCCCGCCATCGGCGGAAGAATGCGTGACCCGGTCCCAGGCCGGGAAGTCCACCGGCATCGCTCGCCACTTGATCCCGTTGTCCACGAGATACCGGATCGCGTCGATCATCCAATGCCCCGAAGTTAAGGGCCTGTTGCCGGTGTCAAGGGATCGGGGAAGGTGATCTTGTAGGTGCTCGGTGCGGTGCGGATGAGCCGGCCGTTGCGGGCCCAGTAGCAGAGTTGTGCATTGAGGCGGCTCAGGGGGAGTCCGGAGTTGGCGAGGTCGAGACGCAGTGTGATGTCACGGGCGTGCATGGCCTTGTTGGAGTTCGCGGCCAGGATCTGGCAGACCCGGCCCCAACGGCCCGTGGGAGCCTGGTCTGGATCGTGCGCACTGGACAGGGACGGTGGGTGCACGGTGATCGCGATGCCGGTGATCGGTGTGCTGCCGCGGGGGCGACCGTCACGATTCCAGATGTTGTAGCGGGAGGTTCCGCACTTGACGATGCGGGCGGACAGCCGCATTCGGCGCCTGGGAAGCAGCGCCTGCAGGACGCGGGCGCCGATGTGTCCCACCAGGTCGGAGCCGTTACTCGGCCCCGACGCTGAGGTCGTTCCGATGAGGCTGACGATCGCGTCACGGGCGGCCTCCAGAGCGACGGTGAAGCCGGCCCGGTCCGGGTCGCAGCCGGGCGTTGTCTCCACCGCGGTCACCATCACCGAGCGCAAGGCTTGGTAGAGCGTGAGAAGTCCCCACATTTCCTGCTCGAGGCCCACTGGGTCCTTCGATCGGAGAACTCGGCCCTTGAGTAGAGTGTGACGGAGCGCCAGGTAGGTGATCTCGATCTCCCAGCGTTCGTGATAGAGACGCACCAGGTGGTCGGCGGGATCGGTGCGATGGTCGGTGAGCGTGGTCAGCAGGCGGTAGGTTCCGCCGAAGTCGCCGCCGTCGGCGGTGCGGGAGCGGATCTCGGCCTCGATCATCCGCAACGAGAGGCCTGCGATCCGCGTCAAGTAGGAGCCGCCGGGCAGTAGCGCCAGCACTGGTGGGCGTCGGACGCTGGTGGCGCGAATCAGGAATTGCGCCCCTTGAGCCGCGATGTCTGCGAGTAGTTCATTGCTGTCGAAGGCGCGATCCGCCAGGAGGAGCATGTCCGAGCTCAGGTGGCCGACCAGGTCGTGGGCGTAGTCGGCCTCGCCCTTGGTCGCGGGGCCGAAGTCTGCGGCGATGAGGCCGCGTGTGCCGGTCTCGCACAGGGTCATGAGCATGATCCGGGGGTAGCCTGCCGGACCGTGGCGGCGCTCGGTGCGGCCGAGCCAGGACCGGTTGCGCTCGTGGTCGGGGACGTTCAAGCTCCCGCAGCCGTCGAAGGCGACCGTGCGCCAGCGTCGGTAGCGCACTCCAGGTGTGGACGGCTGAGCCAGCGGGCCGGCCAGCACGTCGAACAGCCGCTTGAGCGGGGCCACGCCGACCCGCCGACGCAGATCACGAAGTGCCTTCTCTGACGGCCGCGGCACGACAGCGGCGAGCCCGGCCACGAGCTTGCCCCACACCATTCCGGCACCCAGATGCTCGAACAGGCCGAGTGCGAGCACGAAGTACACCCCGACGCGCGAGGGGAGGCTCCGTAGCCGCCGCTCTCGGGCTCCGGTCTCGTCCAGCACCGCATCCACCAACTCGGGTGGGATGACCTGCGTCAACTCACCGATATGTCCAGGCGCGAACACGTCGGTTGCGCGCATGACAGACTGAGCCACCGGGCCTCTGCTTTCTCAGGAAGATCTTGGTCGATCCCCTGGATAGCAGAGGCCCTTCCCGTATCTCGCGCACCTTGACACCGGCAACAGGCCCTTAACTTCGGGGCATTGGTCCAGCATCTGACGGTGGCAGTAGCCCTCGGGCTGTCCTCCCCGACCGCGCAACCACCCCGGCACCGGCAGCAGCGGCCGGACCGCCGCCCACTCCGCGTCCGTCATGTCCGACGGATACCGACGGTCTCGCAGGCGATTGTCGGCAGCGTTTCCGAACCGGTGAGCCAGACAGTCACACTCCCGAGTGCCCGCGGTGGACTGCACGGGCATCGGCACGCAAGACTGCGACACCAGGGCCTCCTGATGCTCGGTGATTCGACACCAGCGAGCTGTTCAGGAGGCCCTCCTCGCATGCACCGAGCACCCGACGACCACCCAATCGAGACGGCTGTTCGATCACCAAGTCCCAAGAGCAGTACGACAAAAGCTACTTACCCGTCGGGATGCTCCGGCAGGGCGAGCCAGTCCGACCAGGAGATCTCGCGGCCGATGAAGCGCGGCTGCTCGAACGGCCAGTCGGCGGCGATCCACTGCGGCACCAGCGCGTCGAGGGCCTGCTCGACCTTGCTGCCCACCAGCTCGTCCACCACCCACCAGGAGATCTCGCCGTCCGCGCCGGCCCTCTCCGGTGGGTCGATGTAGACGCAGCCGAGTAGAGCTGTCTCCGCCGCGTCGAACAGCGCATAATTGAAAGACTGGTGTGCGGCGATCTCCTTCTCGTGCCGCAACAGGTCGGCCTTGTCGGCCTCGTAGGTCATGGTGGCCGCGGGCCAGCCCCAGGCCGGGCCGAAGATGGTCCACAGCCGCTCGCGCGAACCCATCACAGCCGGATAGTCGAGCGGGGTGTCCGCCTCCCGGATCGGCCGCAGGTGGTGACCACCGCCCGGCAGCGGTACCAGGACGGGGTGGACGAAGTCATCGGGAAGCCAGCTCATGGCGCCCGACCGTAGCAGCGCGCGGCCGTCCGATCCCCTGGATTTTCCCCGTATACCGCCAGGCCCTGCTCTCATGCCGGGCAGGGCCCGCGATCCCCCGATCGAGACTCCCGTTCGATCGACAGACTCCATGATCGGTATAGCAACGGCTTCTCAGCTTGTTCTTTATCTTCCGGTCTCGAATGGTGTCTCGAACTGAGTCGCTCACCTGGGGATTCGCCGGACGCGGGGGCGGCCTTCGCCTGATCATGTGCTCCGACCAAGGTGCACGTGACCACGACGAAGGCCGTGAGGGTGAGTCTGCTGCCTGATGCTGTCCGGAGGGAAGCGTTCGCGGAAGCGTCACGCTTCCGGGGAGAGTTCTACGAGTGTCTGACCGCTCGGCGCGACGAGTTGTTCGAGTTGGCGGACGCGGTGCTGTGTGCGGACGGTGCGGTGAAGTCCCCGGTGGACTTGACGCTGTTGCCCGAGCATCGTCGTGGGCACGGAGCGATGTACGGCGGCTTGAACCACGGCCGGCTCGACGTCGGTCGGCTGCGGGCGTTGCTGGCCGGGCTGTCGCTGCCGCGTTTCGACGGCGGGCGCCTGGTGCTGGCGGTCGATGTGTCGCCGTGGCTTCGTTCGGACGCGCCGTGTTCGGCGGAGCGGCTGTTCTGCCACGTCTACGGCCGGGCGAAGACGGCGTCGCAGTTCATTCCGGGCTGGCCCTACTCCTTCGTGGCCGTGCTGGAGCCGGGTGCCACGTCCTGGACCGCGATCCTGGACGCGGTGCGGCTCGGCCCTGCGGACGACGCGACCGCGATCACCGCCGCCCAGTTGAGGGGTGTCGTCGAGCGGCTCATCGCCGCAGGCCAGTGGCAGACCGGGGACCCGCATATCGTGGTCGTCAGCGACGCGGGCTACGACGTCACCCGCCTGGCCTGGGTCCTGCGCGACCTGCCGGTCGAGCTGGTCGGCCGGGTCCGCTCCGACCGCGTGATGCGTCTGCCGAAGCCGCCGAGGATGCACGGCGTCAACGGCCGGCCGCCCAAGCACGGTCCGGAATTCCGCTTCACCAAGCCGGAAACCTGGCCCGAGCCCGCGATCACCACGGTCACGGACACGACCAACTACGGCAAGGCCGAGACCCAGGCGTGGGACCGGGTCCACCCAAGGCTCACCCACCGCTCCTCCTGGCTCGACCACGATGGTGAACTGCCGTTGGTCGAGGGGACGTTGATGCGGTTGAAGGTCGAGCATCTGTCGAAGGACCGGGATGCCCCGCCGGTGTGGTTATGGTCCTCTAAGAGCGTGTCTGAGATCGGGTTACGGGGTGATTTTCCGTAGTGGTCGGGGTCCTTGGCGGGTGGCGGGTCGGCCTCGGGTGAGTCGGCGGAGTATCAGGTCGGTCATGGCCCAGCGGATCATGGTTTCGGAGTGGGCCGGGTTGCGTTCGTAGTCGCAGGCCAGGCGGCGGCGTGTGGTGATCCAGGCGAACGTGCGCTCCACCGCCCAGCGCTTCGGCTGGACCTTGAAGCCGCGCTGTCCGGGGTCCTTGCGGACGATCTCCAGCGTGCGGTGCAAGACGGCAGAGGACCACTCGACGAGTCGGCCGGCGAAGCCCTGGTCGGCCCAGATCTTCTCGATGGTTGGGTGGTCCAGGCGGGTCCACAGCAGGGAGCGCTTGGCTCCGTCGCGGTCCTGGACGCTTGCGGCCAGCACGTGCACGGCCAGGAGGAGGCCGAGGGTGTCGGTGACGATGAACCGTTTGCGGCCCTTGGTCTTCTTGCCCGCGTCGAAGCCGCTGGTGGACTTCGGCACCGTGTCGGCCGCCCGCACGGACTGCGAGTCGACCAGGCCCGCGGACGGCTCAGCGGAACGGCCGTCGGCCTCGCGGACCTTGACCCGCAGCGCGTCGTGGACGCGCTCCACGGTGCCGTCGTCGTGCCACCAGGTGAAGTACCAGTACACCGTCTGGAAGGGCGGGAAATCCTTGGGCAGATACCGCCACTGGCACCCGGTCCGCGCCAAGTACAAGATCGCGTCCACGATCCGCCGACGCGGGTGCTTCTCCCGCCGCCCGCCCTTGCGACCCGTCCTTGGAGCAGGCAGCAACGGCTCAATCAACGCCCACTGTTCATCCGTCAGATCAGACGGGTAACCATCCCCAGCAGCACTCACACACCACTCAACGAGTCACCCATACAGCCGATACGGCGGATCTCAGACACGCTCTAATACTGCAACGGTGCTTGCCGTGACGGTTGGGCAGGTCGGTCGTTTATCAGGTCATGGGTGGGGAACTTGCTGATGCCCGGTCGTGGGCCGGTGAACTGAAGGCCTTGCACGAGCGGTTCGTGCACCGTTTCTCCAGGTCGGAGCCGCGGGAGTCGGCTCTCGCCTATATGCGGGGGCTGATAGCTCCGCTGGAGCGGAAGAACGGCTGGACGCTTGCCGAGGAGGCCGGGCATGGCGGCCCGGACCGGATCCACCGGCTGCTGAACCGGATCGACTGGAGCGCGGACGAAGTCCTGGACGACGTGCGGGACTACGTCGTCGAGCACCTCGGCGATCCGGATGCGGTGCTGATCGTGGACGACACCGGGTTCCTGAAGAAGGGCATCCGCTCGGCCGGGGTCCAGCGCCAATACTCCGGAACCGCCGGCCGGACGGAGAACTCCCAGATCGGGGTCTTCCTCGCCTATGCCGGCGGACGCGGCCGCACATTGATCGACCGCCGCCTCTATCTGCCCACCTCATGGACCGATGACCGCGACCGGTGCCGGGCCGCGGGCATCGACGACACGGTCGCCTTCGAGACGAAAGTGGTGATGGCCAAGGCCATGGTCCGCCGGGCGATCACGGACCGGATCCCGTTCCGGTGGGTGACCGCCGACGCCGCCTACGGCTTCTCCAAGGGCTGGCGTTCTGAGCTGGAGCGGGCGGATGTCTTCCACGTGATGGCCACCACCCGGCATGACACCGTCGTCACCCGCTGGGCCATGGACCACCCCGTTCACGATCTGTTTCCCGGGCTGTCCCGGCAGAAGTGGAAGCGCCGTTCCTGCGGCAACGGCGCCCACGGCCCGAGGGTCTACGACTGGGCGAGGGTCGAGGTCCGTCCCTGGCACCGCGAGGACCGTCGTCACTGGGTGATCGCCCGCCGAAGTGTCCGCCGGCCCGAGGAGATCTCCTACTACATCGCCTACTGCCCGGCCGACACCACACTCGACGAGCTGATCCGCATCGCGGGCAGCCGGTGGGCGGTCGAGGAGTGCTTCCAGACCGCGAAGCAGGAGTGCGGCCTGGACGACTACCAGGTCCGCCGCTACGACGGCTGGCACCGCCACATCACCCTGGCCATGGCCGCACACGCCTGCCTCACCGTCCTGCGGGCCCGTGAACTCGACACCGGGAAAGCAGAAACGGATCCTCCCAGCTCATACCCCTGACCCTCCCCGAACTCAGACGCCTGATCACCCGCCTCACTCGACCCCGCCCAAGCACCGACCACGTCCTGCACTGGTCACACTGGCGCCGCAGACGACAACACCAAGCCCGCATCAGCCACTACAAACGACGCGGCCACACACCACCAGAAGCCAACAAACCATCAGAGCAAAGACCGTTGCAGTACTAAGACCGGCGCAACCCCGGACGACGTGGACCGCTTCTGGCAGGCATTTCTCCGTCGCTTCGATCTGGAGCACACCTTCCGCTTCGCGAAGCAGACCCTGGGCTGGACCACTCCGAAACTCCGTACTCCCGAGGCGGCGGACCGCTGGACCTGGATCCTGATCGTCGCTCACACCCAGCTCCGGCTCGCCCGGCCGCTCGCCGCGGACCTCCGCCGGCCCTGGGAGAAACCCGCCACCTCCGACCGGCTCACCCCGGCCCGGGTCCGCCGCGACTTCCGGCACATCCGCCCGAAGACCGAGAGGCTGTCGCACGGCTCCTGCCCGGTGAAGGTCAAGAGTGCTTCTTGGGCGTGTGGTTGATGAGCTTGTTGAGGTTGTGCACCGTGCCGAGGAGCTTGATCTCGGCGTCCACCGCCTGGCGGCCGCGGTAGTTGAGGTGCCGTCCGAAGCGTTGGAAGATCCGGGCGAATCCCGGCTCGACCAGGGCACTGCGTTGACGGTACTGGGCCCGTCCTGTTGGGGTGGCGAGGCGGGCCGCCATGTCCTGCTGGCCGGCAGGGGCCTGCTGACGTTTCGCGGGAAAGCCTGCCTGGTCGGCATCGCTGGTGACCGAGACCAGTAGCGGGAGGTCGGCGAGGGCCTCGAAGGACGCGGCGGAAGCGTACCCGCTGTCGGCGAGCCAGAGTTGGATGTCGCCGGGGAGCCGTGCGGCCTGGTGATTGTGCTGGGTCTTCTTCACCATCGGAACGAGGGCCGTCCTGTCCGAGGGATTGTCGTGCGCTTCGATGGCCAGCAAGAATTGACGGCGGGCGCACACGATCTGGATGTTGTATCCCTGCAGGTAGCCGCCGCGTTTGCCGGGAATCAGCCGGGAGTCGGGATCGCTCAGGCAGGAACGGGACTCCGGGGAGGGGGCCGGTCGGGGTGTGCGGGCCCGCTCCAGCCAGGCCCGCATCTTCACCAGTCGCGTTCGCTGGCGAACGAGGACGGTCTTGTGCTCCATCGGGACCGGCGGCCGTCCGTTCGCTCCACGACGTCCTGCCGCCCGGTCCTCTCGGACGCGGAGCTCGTACTTCTTCAGCTTCTCCTGGTGAGCCTCGGTCTCGGCGGCCAGGCGCTTCTCCGCGCGGGCCACCATCCGCTCGGCGGCTTCGACCTTGATCCGGATCTCGGTGGGTGAAGGCATAGCCCGTTCATGCAGTCTGTCCCTGGCCAAGTGGGCCCGGGTGAGCCGGTCGCACAGCCGGGACAGGCGAGGCCAGTTGTCGCACGCGTCCTCGCCATCTCCCTGTGCTGCCGAGTCATCGGCCTCGACGCTCAGCGCGTGGTCGACTACATCCTCCATCAACGCGTGGATCTCTTTCTCGTACTGGGAGATGGTCTCCTCCAGGCGCTGGAGCCGCTGGTTGGCGTCGCGTGAGGCGTTCGCCTCCATCGGTGAGCCGTCCACGGCCACCGCCGAAAGATCGACCAGGCCACGTCGGCCGCACAGCGACAACACCTGCACGAACAGTGAGTTCAAGGCGGCACGGTGGCGTCGTACGAACCGCGCGACGGTGGAGTGGTCCACTCGGCGGTTCGCGGTGATGATTCGGCAGCCCACGTCGTCCCAGCAAGCCTGCTCGATGCGACGGGAGGAACGCACTCCCTTGCTGTAGCAGTACAGGAGCAGCGCAATCAGGCTCGCGGGAGGGTAGGCCACCCCGCCCCGCCCGTCGTCACGGTAGCTGTTCTCGAACGCCGACAGGTCAAGTAGCTCGACGACGTCGAGCACCTTCCAGCACAGGTGCTCGGGCGGCAGCCACTCCCGGACATCCCGCGGCATCTCAAGATCACGTTCACGGTCGCACGACCAGAAGTTCCGCCCCACCAGCCAAGATTCCGACGCCTCCTGGATCCTCGGAACCGAACAACGAATCGCTCTTGACCTTCACCGGGCAGGAGCCGTGCGACAGCCTCCCGACTGCCCAACCCGTGTTCCCAAACCCCGAGGCGCCGGCCCCGGACGGCCACCCGGCGCCAAGAACAAACACCGGGCACCCCGCTACGACGTCGGCAAGACCGTCAAACGCGCCGAGACCCTCAAGGCCATCGGCAAGCCCGGAAGATCTTGGTAGATAAAGAACAAGCTTAGACGGTGTCTTGATTGGCGATCGCTCGTTGCTCTGGGCATGGACATGGTTGTGCGCCTGGTGCCGGACGGGCTGTGGGAGATCTTCCAGGATGTGGCGCCGGAGCCGCCGGTACGCGCCCAAGGTGGAGGCCGCCGGAGGTGCGATGACCGCGCGGTGCTGGCCGCGATCATCTTCGTCGCTACTTCGGGCTGTACCTGGCGGCAGGTGCCACCGGTCTTCGGGGCCTCCTGGCAGACGGTCCACCGCCGTTTCACTGATTGGTCCGCGGCCCGGGTCTGGGCCAAGCTGCACCGCGTGGTCCTCGACCGGCTCGGCGCGAACGGCGAGCTGGACTGGTCGCGCTGCGCGATCGACTCGGCCAGTGTCCGAGCGGTCAAAGGGGGCCCCTGACCGGACCGAATCCGACCGATCGCGGCAAGCTCGGATCGAAGATGCACGTCATCTGTGACCGCAACGGACTGCCGATCTCGGTGGGTATCTCCGGCGCCAACCTCCACGACAGCCAGGCCCTGATCCCGCTGATGCGCGGCATCCCGCCGATCCGCTCCCGCTATGGACCCCGGCGCCGCCGCCCGGCCAAACTCCACGCGGACAAGGGCTACGACTTCGACCACCTGCGAGGATGGCTGCGCCGTCGGCAGATGGTGCCGCGCATCGCCCGCCGCGGCGTCGAACCGTCCGGCCGCCTGGGCCGGCACCGCTGGGTAGTCGAGCGCACAATGTCCTGGCTGAACGGCTGCCGTCGCCTGCACCGCCGCTACGAGCGCAAGGCCGGGCACTTCCTCGCCTTCGTCGGCTTGGCCAGTGCCCTGATCTGCTGCCGGCGCCTCAACCGATCAGGACATCCTCTTAGACGGTGTCCTATGTGGTGATCACTCGTTGGGTTATTCATGGGGCGGGGTACGTGGAGTTGGATTGTTCCGGACGGCTTATGGGAGCTCGCCAGGCCGTTGATTCCGGAGGAACGAGTGCGACCGCAGGGCGGTGGAACACCGAACACGCCTGATGAGACGTTGTTCGCAGCGATCATCTACGTGCTCGTCAGCGGCTGCGCCTGGCGGGCCCTGCCACCGTGCTTCGGCATATCGAAGTCGACCGCGCATCGCCGGTTCATGATCTGGTCGAGGGCCGGGGTGTGGGGCCGGCTGCACGAAGCGGTCCTGCACCAACTCGACGACGCAGGCCTCATCGACGTCTCCCGAGTCGTCCTCGACTCCGCCCACGTCCGGGCTAAAAAGGGGGCGAACTCACAGGTCCGAGCCCCGTGGACCGAGGCAAGCCGGGTTCCAAGATGCACGTCCTGTCGGACGCGAGCGGACTGCCCCTGGTCGTCGGGCTCTCCGCCGCCAACACCCATGACAGCGAAGGTCTGAAGCCCATGGTGGCGGGTCTCCAAACGAGACACGACCCCCACCGCGGCCGTCACTTCAGGCCCCAACGCCTGCACGCCGACAAGGCCTACGACATCCCCCACCTGCGTAAATGGCTACGAGGCAAACGCATCGGGGTGCGGATCGCCCGCAAAGGCATCGAGTCCAGCGAACGACTCGGCCGTCGCAGGTGGGTCATCGAGCGGACCATGTCCTGGCTGACCGGATACCGCCGCCTCAACCACCGCTACGAACGCCACCCCCGGAACTACCTGGCCTTTCTTGGCCTCGCCGCCGCCCTGTGCTGCTACAAGCGCCTCATCCGCCTAACCACATAGGACACCGTCTAAGTGTGCCTACGGCCGTACTGCGACCCGCTCCGCCTACTCGGTCTTGATGGCGGTGAGCATGTTCACCCGGGCCGCGCTGCGGGCGGGCCACACGGCGGCCAGCAGGCCGACCAGCGCTGCCAGCAGCAGGAAGAGCGCGAACTGGCCCCACGGCAGCACCAGCGCGTATCCGGGGATGTCCGCCTTCGTGATCTCGCAGACGGCCCAGCCCAGGAAGGCACCGAGCCCGATCCCGATCACCGCGCCGAAGAGCGAGATGACCACGGCCTCCAGCTGGATCATCCGCGTCACGCCCCGCCGGTCGAGCCCGACGGTTCGCAGCATACCGACCTCCCGCTGCCGCTCGAAGACCGACATCGCGAGGGTGTTCACCACCCCCAGCACCGCGATGACCAGGGAGATCGCAAGCAGCCCGTACATGACGTTCAGCAGGGTGTTGAGGTATCCGCTGAGATCGTTGCGGATGTCCTCCCGGTCGCCGATCTTGACCCCCGGGCGCCCGGCGAGGGCATCTCCGAGTGCCTTCTCGTTCGTGCCGCCATCCGTCTTGACGTAGATCTTCGAGATGGACGTCTCGGTGGCGTGCGGTTCGATCACGTCCGTGGAGACGACGACCGGCAGGACGACCTCGTTGAACTCGAAGACGGCCCCGACGGTCAGCTTGCCGCTCTTGCCGGATCCCCCGTACGTCACGGGCAGCCTGTCCCCCGCCTTCCAGCCGTTGGACCGGGCGAGGTTCTCGGCGACGGCTATCTGCCCCTTCGCGAGCGTGTTCTGGGAGCCGGAGACCACCGGGAGGTGGAGGGCCTTTTGGAAGTCCGCCGGGGTGACGCCGGAAATATCCTCCTGGATGCCGTCGATCCTCATCCACGCCTGCTGCTCCTGAGACACCGCCGTGACGCCCTGGACCTTGCGCAGGGCGGCGACCGCCGAGGCGTCCAGGCCCGCGCCGTTGTCCGTGACCATGTAGTCGGCCTTGACGATGTCCGTGGTCATCCCGTCCACAGACTGACCGAGGGTGACACCGAGCACGGTCAGAGCGCTGACCAGCGTGAGCCCGATGGCCAGCGCGGAGGCGGTGGCGCCGGTACGGCGCGGGCTGCGTACCGCGTTCTGGCCCGCGAGCGTGCCGCAGACCCCGAAGCCGCGCCGCAGCAGGGGCTGCACGACGGCGATCACGGGCCGGGACAGCAACGGGATCAGCACGATGACACCGATCACCGCGAGGAAGGCACCGAACCCGACGAACCCCCCGCCGTCGGAGCCGCCGACCCCGGCGCCCATGACGACGACCGCCATGCCGAACAGCGTGATGGCGGCGCCGAGCAGGTTCCGCAGAACCAGGGACCTGGCGGTGGCCGGCAGGTGCGCGCTACCGATCGCCGCGACCGGCGGGATCTTCGCGGCACGACGGGCCGGCAGCCAGGCCGTCGACGTGACGATCAGCGGCCCGTCCGAGATGTTCCCGCCGCCGAAGTCGACCGTGGAACGCGCTACGGCGGCGATGGCGGCGCCGAGCCTGAGGCCGGCGGCCGCGGCAACCGCGCCGCCCGCCATCGCCTCGATCAGCACGGACCGGGTGACCTGCCCGCGGGAGGCGCCGACCGCGCGCAGCAGAGCGATTTCCCTGGTGCGCTGGGCGGCCAGCATGGTGAAGGTGTTGGAGATCAGGAAGACACTGACGAAGAGCGCGACGCCGGCGAAGGCGAACAGGAGCCCGTTGAGCAACTCCGCGTCTCCCGCCACCAGCCTGTTCTCCTCTTCTGCGAGTTCCCGACCTGTCCTGGCCTTCGCGGACTCCGGAAGCACCTTGCCGATGGCTGCGGCGAGCTCGGAGCTCGAAACGCCGGGGGCGGCGGTGACGGTGACGTACTCATACAAGCCCGGCTCGCCGAAAACCCGCTGAGCGACCGGCGTGTCGAACAGCACCAGGCTGCCGCCTGCGGCCACCATCTCGTTCTCGGTGGTGAAGATGCCGGAGAGCCTGTACTTCTTCGTCGGCCCCTCGAGGGCCACGGACACGGTGTCACCGACGGCGTAGCCACCCTTCTCGGCGGTGTCCTTGTCGAGCGCGACCTGCCCGGGCCCGGTGGGCCCCCTGCCGTCGGTGACCGCGTAGAGCGGGTCCTTGCCGTTCTTCCCCGGCGCGAAGTTGGCGCCCGTGTTGAGCGAGCCACTGGCGATGAGACCGCCGTCCTCGTCGGCGACAAAGGCCTGCCCGGTGACGCGCCCGGCGGCCGAGGCGACCCCCTCGACTCGGGCGATCTTGTCGACCGTCTTCCGACTGATGCCGTTGGAGTCGCCGGAGTAGTCGGTGTTCTCCACGACCTGGACGTCCACGTGGGCGTAGCTCTTGGCCGTCGTGCTGTTGGAGGCGTTTTCGTAGGTGTCGGTGAAGATCAGAGTGCCGGAGACGAACGCGACGCCGAGCATGACGGCGAGCACGGTCATCAGCAGCCTGGCCTTGTGCGCGAGGACGTTGCGCAGGGCTGTACGGAACATGGCGGTGTAGTCCTGGTGAGTGAGGGAGGACGGGGGTCGATCTGGGGGCGCCGGTTCATACGGTCCGGTTCCGCCCGGTTCGGCTCAGCTCGTACGGCCTGCTCGGCTCAGCTCGTACGGAACTTGGTGTCGAAGGCCTTCATGCGATCGAGGACCCCGTCCGCGGTGGGCTCGTACATCTCGTCGACGATCCGCCCGTCGGCGAGGAAGACGACCCGGTCCGCGTAGGAGGCGGCGACCGGATCATGGGTGACCATGACAACGGTCTGGCCCAACTCCCGTACGGAGTGGCGCAGGAACCCGAGGACCTCGGCACCCGCGCGCGAGTCCAGGTTCCCCGTCGGCTCGTCACCGAAGACGATGTCCGGCTTGGAGGCGAGGGCCCGGGCGACGGCGACACGCTGCTGCTGGCCGCCGGAGAGCTGGGCGGGACGGTGGCTGAGCCGGCCGGACAGGCCGACCATCTCTATGACGATGTTCAGCCACTGCTTGTCCGGCGCGCGGCCCGCGATGTCCATCGGGAGCGTGATGTTCTCCAGCGCGGTGAGGGTCGGCAGCAGGTTGAATGCCTGGAAGATGAAGCCGACCTTGTCCCGGCGGAGAGCGGTGAGCTGAGCGTCCGTCAGGGAGCCGAGCTCGGCGTTACCGACGCGGACCGAGCCTGAGGAGAAGCTGTCCAACCCGGCCACGCAGTGCATCAGCGTGGACTTGCCTGACCCGGAGGGCCCCATGATCGCGGTGAACTGGGACTGCCCGAAGCCGACGCTGACCCGATCGAGGGCGACCACCTTGGTATCGCCCTGTCCGTAGACCTTGGAGAGCTCTGTGGCCCAGGCGGCCACGGTGGGGGCGTAAGAAGCAGCGTGCGAGGCGGTTGTCATGGGTACTACTCCGATCGGACGCCAGAGGCGGCGCAGGGCGCGGGCCGCAGACCGCATAGACGGCCCATGGACGCGGGAGTCCATGCCCCACCCCGCTGGGAACTTCTCCATCGTCCGGTTCGTACGAGCCCCTCGGATCAACCGAAATCCCGACTGCCCGGGTCTGATGCGAGAGACGGTCTCGTCATCCTCAGGTATGCCGTTGCATCAGCTCCGGGGATGACGCCCGGTCGAAACCGCCTGGGGACATGGGGCTCCCGCAGGGGGCTGACGTCCCCCTCGCCGGCGGGACGCGCCTCATGACCGACAGGACCCACCCGTCGCCGTCTCGGCCATTCGGCCGATGCGCAGCCAAGTCGAGCTGTGCTCCGCCCTCGCCGCCACGGCTGACTCGTCTCCAAAACCGTCAGCCCCGCGTCGATGTCAACTGGTCGACTGTACTGTTCAATTGCTCACTATCACCCACCTGGATCCCCTTCTCACACGGCCCGATCCACGCCGCCCTTCGCCGGTACGCGCCCGCATTCAGCCAACGCTCTCCCCCATCCGGCCGATCCGGCGGCACCATCCGGGCCCCACGACGCAGCGGGCGATGATCGTGTCACTTCTCGTGGTGTAGCTGATCATTCGGCGGTCGTGTGGTGGTGCTGGGTAGCGCGGGGGCGCTTTCGGGTCACTCGGCAGGGTAGATCTGGTCCGCGCTTCCCTCTACCGCGAGCTGGGCCCGAAGGGCGGTATCCCCGTCGTCTTCTTCGTCCACCTCGCCGCGACCCTGGACAACTGGGACCCCCGCATGCAGGTAGCGGCGGGACCAGTGCCCAAGCCCATCGTGAGGCGCTGCGGGTGGCAGCGGTCGACTGACCTGCGGCGCCGGACGCGCCATCGGGCCTCACGCGCCCGCGGCAGGGCCGCCCAGTCGTCGTGGGGCCTCTGCCGCGACCCCTTCCTCGATCCGGCGCACCGCGTCCTGCAGGTCATCCAGGTGACGACGCGCCACTTCCTGTGCGGACATGACCGTCCTGCGCCAGGTCACGTTGACGCACCCCAGCACCTCTCCATGCACACGGATCGGAACGGCGATCGAGTTGCGTCCGTCGAAGTCGTACTCCGGTGCCCGCACGCTGTACCCACGTGACCGAGTGGTCGCCAGGAGACGGCGCAGCCATCCAGCGTCGTGGGCGTACTCGTTCCCGGGGGCGTCGTGCTCGCAAAGGCGGCGCAGGACCGCTTCCCGCTCCCGCTCGGGAGAGAAGGCGATGTAGGCCCGGCCCGAGGCCCCGAGCAGCATGTGCGAGCGGAAGCCGATGGGAGCGACGGGTACGACCTCGTCGAAGTAGGCCTTCGGGCTGTTCGTGTCGATCGTCTCCATGTAATCGAGGCGTGGCACGGTCAGTACGGAGGGCCACATCACGCGTTCGCACAGCTCTTCCAGAACCTGCGACGCCAGTTCGCCGAGCCACTCGGCGTCGTCGTACGGGGCGCGCTGCGGTCTGAGGCTCGCGATGAACGCCCCGTCGGCCAGCCGCTGCCACACCAGGTCCTGCTGGTTGCACGTGTGAAGGATCCGGAGCAGCGTGGCCTTGGGGATGCCGGTTGCCTGGTGCAGATCGTGGAGGCTCGCGGCACGCATCTCCTGAAGGACCCGCAGCACCTGAAGCCCGCGTTCCAAGGAGCTGATCGTTTTCACCTGGTAGTTCCGCATGGGACCTGCTCTCACCTGCGGAGATGCCCTGTCGATTTCACTGGGTGAAAAGTTAGCAGGCGATGGTTGCCTGCGCTATGGCCTGTCGTGGACCGTTCGTTCCGTGACGCAAGGAGGCGACATGGCCGTCAAGGCAGCAGCGAGCTCACCGGTCCCTGATTCGAGGCCCGGCACGGCCGACGAGCCCGTGACAGTGGCCGAAGGCGAGCTGCTGTGGACGCCCGGCCCGCAGCGGCTTGCCGAGGCGAACATGACGGGCTTCCTGGACTGGCTGGTCCGCGAGCGCGGACAGCGGTTCGACGATTACGACGAACTGTGGCGCTGGTCCGTCACCGACCTACAGGGTTTCTGGGGTGCGCTGTGGGACTACTTCGACATCCGGTCCGCGACACCCTACTCCGCGGTGCTCGGCAGCCGGGACATGCCGGGCGCGCAGTGGTTTCCCGGGGCTCGGCTGAACTATGCCGAGCGTGTTCTGCGCCACGAACGCCCCGGGACCGACGCCTTGCTGTTCTGCTCGGAAGGCGCCGCTCCGGCCGGTTTGCCCTGGGAGGATCTCGCCGGCCAGGTGCGCATCCTGGCGACCCGGCTGCGCTCGCTCGGGGTACGTCCTGGCGACCGCGTCTGCGGCTATCTGCCGAACGTGCCGCAGGCCGCGATCGCGATGCTCGCGACGACGGCCGTGGGCGCGGTCTGGGCGAGCGTCTCCCCGGACTTCGGATCGCGAGGTGTGGTCGACCGGTTCGGCCAGCTGCGTCCGAAGGTCCTGTTCTGCGTCGACGGCTACCGCTACGGCGGGAAGACCTTCGACCGCCGGGAGGAGGCACGCCTCATCGCCGAGGCCCTGCCGGGCCTGGAGCACGTCGTCCACCTGCCCGGACCCGGCGACGGGGACACCCGGCCGGTCGTCGACGGTGGCCTGCTGTGGGAGGAGGTTCTCGACCACCCGCCCGTGTCGGCCGAGGACTTCGCGTTCGAGCATGTTCCCTTCGACCACCCGCTGTGGGTGCTCTTCTCGTCCGGTACGACAGGGCTGCCCAAAGCGATCGTCCACGGCCACGGCGGCATCCTGCTGGAGCAGCTGAAGCTGCAGACCTTCCACATGGACCTGCGCGAGGGCGACCGGCCGCTGTTCTTCACCACCACCGGCTGGATGATGTGGAACTTCCTGATCAGCTCCCTGCTGGTCGGGGCCTGCCCGGTGCTGTACGACGGGAACCCGGCCCATCCGGAGCCGGACGTGCTGTGGCGGATCGCGCAGGACGCCAGGACCACCTTCTTCGGCGCCAGTCCGGCCTATGTCGACCTCATGAGCAAGACCGGCATCGTGCCCGGCGAGCGCTACGACCTGTCGGCCCTGCGCACGGTCATGCCGGCCGGCTCACCGGTGTCGCCGCAGTGCACCGCCTGGTTCTACCGCAACGTCAAGGCGGATCTGTGGGTCACGACCGGTAGCGGCGGCACCGACTGCTGCACCGGCTTCGTCGGCGGGGTGCCCACCCTCCCCGTGTACGCCGGTGAGATGCAGGCACGGTCCCTCGGTGTCGCGGCGTACGCATATGACGAGAACGGTCACGAAATCGTCGACGGGGTCGGCGAGTTGGTCATCACCGAGCCCATGCCGTCCATGCCGGTGACGTTCTGGGGTCCGGACGGGGACGAGCGGTACCGCCGCTCGTACTTCGAGGACTTCCCCGGTGTCTGGCGGCACGGAGACTTCTTCAAGGTCAACACGCGCGGTGGCTGCTTCGTGCCGGGCCGGTCCGACGCCACGCTCAACCGGCAGGGTGTGCGTATCGGCACCGCGGAGATCTACCGCGTGGTCGAAGCCCTGGACCAGGTCGCCGCGGCCTTGGTCGTCAGTCTCGACCTGCCGGACGAGAAGTTCTTCATGCCGCTGTTCGTCGCCCTCGATGAGGGCGTGGCCCTCGACCCCGGTCTCGAGGACGCGATCCGCACCCGGCTCCGCCAGGAGTACAGCCCCCGGCACGTACCGGACAGGATCATCCAGGTCCCGGCCGTCCCGACCACCCTGACCGGCAAGAAGCTCGAGGTGCCGGCGCGCAGGATCCTGCTCGGCACACCCGTAGAGCAGGCGGCCGACCGCAGCACGGTGGCCGACTCTCGCGCACTCGACGCCCTCGCCCGGTACGCCCGTACCCAGCGCGACTATCCCCTGACCGTTGCCGCCACCACCGCTAGCTGAGCCGCACCCTTGGAGAGCACCGTGAACGATGCCAGACCCGTCTCTTCCTTCCCTCTTCCCTCAGAGCTCACCGACGTCGCGGGCGCCGAGGACTGGGCGTCGATGTACCCTAATTACACCCGGTTCCAGCCCGAGGACGACCAGCGGTTCTGGTTCTACAACGCGATGCACTTCCCCGAGCCGATGCCCGCGTTCGACGCCGTCACGGCGGAGGCGCCCTACACCGCCCTCGGCGCCAACACGGCACGCATGTTCGTCTTCCCCACCACGCTCGGCATCGAGCACCGCATCGTCAACGGCCGGGTCTACATCACCGCCAACCCGGTGACCGACCCGGAGGAGATCCAACGCAGGCTCGCGCTGTTCAGCGAGCGGGCGGGCCACTACTACGAGAACTGGGACGAGCTCTACCAGGGCTGGGTCAGCCGCATCACCGGCCTGATCGACGAGGTGCAGCGGATCGAGGTGCCCCGGCTGCCCGAGTTCGAGGACGCGGACGTGATCTTCGAGGCGAAGGGCGTGGCGCAGAACCACTACCTGCGCGAGAACTACCACCGGCTCATGGACCTGTACTCCAAGATGTGGCACCACCACTCGGAGTTCCTGATGCTGGGGTACGGCGCCTACGTGGTGTTCTTCGAGTTCTGCAAGACGTCGTTCCCCGAGATCCCCGACCAGGACGTCGCCCGGATGGTCGCGGGGATCGACGTGATCCTCTACCGCCCCGACGACGAGCTGAAGAAGCTGGCGAAGCTTGCCGTCGAGTACAGCGTCGACGATCTGTTCGTCGAGGGCTGCGACCCGGACAAGGTACTGGCCGCACTCGCAGCCCGCGGGGACGACGGCCGGAGGTGGCTGACGGCCATGGACGACGCGCGGGAGCCGTGGTTCAACATGTCGACCGGCGCCGGTTTCTATCATCACCACCGCAGCTGGAACGACGACCTCACGGTGCCGTTCGCGGCGTTGCCCGGCTACGTCGACCAGGCACGGCGCGGCGAGCTGCTCGACCGCCCCACGGAACAGCTCAGGACGGAGCGCGAACGCATCGCCCAGGAATACCGCTCCCTGCTGTCCGGCGAGGACGAGCAGGCGGCCTTCGACCAGATGCTCGGTCTGGCCAGAGCCGTGTTCCCCTTCATCGAGGACCACAACTTCTACTGCGAGCACTACTTCACCACGAAGTTCTACGGGAAGGTCCGCGAGTTCGGTGAGCTGCTGCGCGACCAGGGTGTCCTGGCCGACACCGAGGACGTCTTCCAGCTGAGCCACACCGAGGTCGGCCAGGCCCTGACCGATGTGATGCTCGCCTGGGCGGCAGGAACCAAGCCCGTCGGGTCGGCCCGGGTCCAGAGAATGGTCACCGAGCGGAGGGGGATGCTGGAGACCCTCGCGGGCTGGTCCCCGCCGCCGGCGCTGGGTCCCGTCCCCGAGGCGCTCAACGACCCGGCGGTGCGCATGCTGTGGGGCATCACCGCGGAGACCATCCAGGCCTGGTCGACACCGGCGGTGGCGGGCGACCACGAGGTGCGTGGGTTCGCCGCCTCGCCGGGCGTGGTCGAGGGCACCGCCCGGGTGCTGATGAGCGCCAACGACATCGGTCAGGTGCGGGAGGGCGAGGTGCTGGTCTGTCCGGTGACCGCGCCCAGTTGGGGGCCGGTCTTCGGCAAGATCGCGGCCGCTGTCTCGGACATCGGCGGCACCATGTCGCACGCGGCGATCGTGGCCCGCGAGTACGGGCTGCCCGCCATCGTCGGCACGGGACACGCCACCAAGCGGATCACCACGGGTCAGCGGCTGCGGGTGGACGGCGACCGCGGCATCGTCACCATTCTCGACTGACTCCTCCACCACGCAGGGAGCACCACGATGGACACCTCACTCCTCGTCAGCCGGTTCGGAGATCTCCGGCTCACCGACCGGCCCACCGTCGGCGGCAAGGGCGCCAGCCTGGGCGAACTCACCTTCGCCGGCGCCCCGGTACCGCCCGGATACGTCGTGACCACCGCCGCCTTCGAGGCCTTCCTCCACGTCCTCGACCCGGGTGGCGAGATCCGCGCCCGCGTCGAGGCTCTGGAGGCCGAGGACACCGAGGCGATCGCCCACGCGACCGCACCCATCAGGGAGCGCATCGAAGCGGCCGAGCTGCCGGAGGAGGTCGCGGCAGCGATCCGGGACCACTACAGGGACCTGGACAGCGAGTCCGACACCCCCGGTGAGCCCGCCCCCGTCGCCGTACGCTCCAGTGCCACCAGCGAGGACGCGGAGGACGCCAGCTTCGCCGGGCTCCAGGACACCTACCTGTGGGTGCGTGGTGAAGACTCCCTGGTGGAGCACGTCCGGCGTTGCTGGGCCAGCCTCTACAGCGTCGAGTCGGTCAGCTACCGACGGCGGCTGGGCCTACCGGAGCAGGACCTCGCGATGGCCGTCGTCGTCCAGCGCATGATCGACCCGCGCTGCGCCGGTGTCATGTTCACCCGCAGCCCACTCACCGGGGATCGCTCCGTCGTTGCCCTGGAAGGCTCGTGGGGCCTGGGATCGGCCCTCGTCGGGGGCGATGTGACGCCCGACAAGTACGTGGTCGGCAAGGTCACCGGGGACATCTGCTCCCGTACGGTCTCGGCGAAGCTGCGACAACACCGGATGGACCCGAGCGGGGCGGGAGTCGTCGAGGAGGACGTACCGGAGTACCTGCAAAACGAGCCCTGTCTGTCCGACGCGGAGATCCACGAACTGGTACGGATCGGCCGACAGGTCGAATCCCACTACGGGACCCCGCAGGACATCGAGTGGGCGATCTCCCGCAACCTCGTGCCCGGCCACAACATCTTCCTTCTCCAGAGCCGCCCCGAGACGGTATGGGCGAATCGTGAGAAGGCGCCGACCGCCGCACCCAAGGCCAGGGCGTTCGACCACGTGCTGTCACTGCTGGGCGGAGCCGGCAAGGGCGGAGGCACCCCGTGAGCCTGACCGGCGAGGACGTCCAGGACATCCTCCGGATCATCGACGACATGGATGTCGATCGCCTCCAACTGCGCACCGGCCGGTTCGAACTGTCGCTGCGCCGTGCAAACGACGGCGAGTGGACACAGTCCGCCCGTACGACTGCCGAGCCGGTGCTGGTGGTCCGTGAAGCGCGGGAGCAGCCGGCGGACGGGGGCGGCACCCCACCGGACAAGCAGGCGGTGTCCGCCCGCGAAGGCCTGACCGAGGTACGTACGCCGTTGCCGGGAGCCTTCTACCGCGCGCCGAAGCCCGGCGCGCCCCCCTTCGTCCAGATCGGGGACGAGGTCACCGAGACCACGGTGGTCGGGATCGTCGAGACGATGAAGTTGATGAACTCCGTGTACGCCGGAGCGAGCGGCACGGTGGCAGAAGTCGCTCTGGCCGACGGTGACTTCGTCGAGCAGGGCGCCGTGCTGATGCACATCGACACGACCTCCGCAGGAGCGGTGACGCCGTGATCCTGCGACGTGTCCTGATCGCCAACCGGGGCGAGATCGCCCTGCGGATCCTGCGTACCTGCCAGCGGCTCGGCATCGAGTCGGTGCTCGCCGCCTCCGACGCCGATCTCGCCTCCGTACCCGCCCGGCTGGCCGACCGGGTGGTCCGCCTCGGCCCTTCCGCACCGTCGGCCAGTTATCTGGATGTGGACGCCGTGCTCACGGCGGCGAAGACCGCGGGAGCCGACGCCATCCACCCCGGCTACGGCTTCCTCTCCGAGAACCAGCGGCTGGCCCAGGCCTGCGCCGAGGCGGGCATCGTGTTCATCGGCCCCACCGTCGAGCAGCTCGCGGCCGTCGGCGACAAGTTGGAAGCCCGTCGGCACGCCATCGCGGCCGGGCTCCCGGTGGTACCCGGCGGACCGCTCGACAACGCCGGGGACGCCGCGCAACTCGCCGCGGAGATCGGCTTTCCCCTCCTGATCAAGGCGGTCGGCGGTGGCGGCGGCCGGGGCATGAAGCAGGTGCACGACCCGGCCGCGCTGGCCGCCACCATCGACCTGGCCATGGCGGAGGCGGGCGCCGCCTTCGGTGACCCCCGTGTCTACCTCGAACGCTTCGTCGCGACCGGACGTCACGTGGAGGTCCAGCTCCTCGCGGACGGCGAGAACGTCGTCCACCTCGGCACCCGGGACTGTTCCGTGCAGCGCCGCTACCAGAAGCTCATCGAGGAGGCACCCGCGCCCGTCCTTGACCCGGCGCTGCGCGAGGAGATGCACCGCGCCGCGGTGACCCTCGGCAAGCACCTGGAGTACCGGGGCCTGGGCACGGTCGAGTTCCTCGTCGACGTCGACCGGGGCACCTTCTACTTCTTGGAGATGAACGCCCGTATCCAGGTCGAGCATCCGGTCACCGAGGCCATCACCGGGCTGGACCTCGTCGCCGAGCAACTGGCCGTCGCCGAAGGCCGATCGCTCTCCTTCGGTCAGGCGGACGTCTCCTTTTCCGGCCACGCCATCGAGTGCCGGATCAACGCCGAGGACTGGGCCCGCGACTTCCAGCCGAGCCCGGGGACGATGACCGAGGCGGTCTGGCCACTCGGTGAGGGCATCCGGATCGACACCCACCTCCAGGCAGGCGCCACTGTGCCGCCGTACTACGACTCCCTGCTGGCGAAGCTGATCGTCCACGGACGGGACCGGGACGAGGCACTGGCCCGGTTGCGCGGCGCCCTCGCGCGCTGCGCGATCGACGGGGTCAGCACCAACACCGCCCTGCACCAAGCGGTGCTGGAGGAAACTGACTTCGTCGAAGGCGGTGTGGACACCGCCTGGTTCACCCGGTTCCTTCGCGACCATCCGGCGACCCCATCGACCGACACCGCCGGATCGGCGACCGGAGGAGGCAGCCATGGCTGACATCCAGCTCGTCGACGTGTCGCTGCGCGACGGCAACCAGAGTCTGTGGAGCGCCACCGGACTGGACACCGGCAAGATCCTCCAGATCGCCCCCGTTCTGGACCGCGTGGGCTTCCGGGCCCTCGACTACACCTCCAGCACCCACATGGGCATGGCGGTGCGGACCCAACGTGAGGACCCCTGGGAACGTATCCGGCTCACGCACCGTGCCATGCCCAACACCCCCCTGCAGTTCATCGGCACCGGGCTGCGCTTCATCTCCTGGGAGGTCGCCCACCCCGAGTTCATGCAGCTGGTCTACGACCGGCTGGTGGCCAACGGCGTCACCCGGTACGTCGTGCTCGACCCCATGCACGACATGGACGCCGTGCGCGAGTCCGCGCGGATGATCCGGGCGGCCGGTGCCACGGAGATCGTCGGAGCGTTGACCTACACCGTCAGCGACGTGCACGACGACGCCCACTACGGCTCGCTGGCCTCCCAGATGGCGGCCTGCCCGGACATCGACCGCGTCTACATCAAGGACCCCGGCGGACTACTGACAACAGAACGCGCCACCACGCTGATCCCGGCCGTCATCCGCAACCTCTCCGGCAAACCGCTGGAGCTGCACTCCCACTGCACCATCGGACTGCCCGGCCTGACCTACCTCAAGGCGGCCGACCTGGGGGTGCAGGCGCTCCAGGTGGCCTGCGGAGCCCTCGCGGGCGGCACTTCGCTACCCAACGCCCAGCAGGTGGTGGCCAACCTGCGCGAGTTCGGCCACACCGTGGACGTCGACGACCGGCTGCTCGGCGTGGCGGCGGACTACTTCCACCACATGGCCGCGGCTGAGGGGCTGCCCGTGGGCGGTCCCCGGGACTTCGACGCCGCGTTCATGCGCCACCAGGTGGCGGGTGGCGTGATGACCACCCTGCGCCGCCAGCTCGACGAACTGGGCTTCAGCGACCGCTTCGACGCGGTCATCGAGGAGGTGACCTGGGTCCGCGCCGAACTGGGCCACCCCATCATGGTCACCCCCTTCCCGCAGATGGTCTGCACCCAGGCGCTGTACAACGTGATCGGCGCCGAACGCTACGAGAACGTCTCCGACCCGGTGATCCGATACGTGCTCGGCAACTTCGGCAGGCCGACCGGTCCCGTCGACCCGGACGTCACCGATCGCATCCTGGCCCGGCCGCGGGCCAGGGAACTCGCCGAGGAACCGCCACCGCCCACCGTCGCCGAGCTACGCGGCCGATTCCCCCGCGGCATCAGTGACGAGGAACTGCTCCTGCGGGCCACGATGCCCGCCGAGCAGGTGGACGCCATGGTGGCCGCCGGCCCCGCCCGGCAGCACTACAACCCCCGGCTGAAGCCCGTGCTCGACCTGCTCAACGGCATGCGCACGCGCCCGGCGACACCCGAACTCATCCTGGAACGCCCCGACTTCCGACTGGAGCTGCACCGTGACCGCCGAGCCGACTGACGTAGGCGCCGTCTCCCTGACCGATCGTCTGCAAAGCGTCCGCGGCATCGTGTTCGATCTCGACGGCACCCTCGTGCTGGGCGACCGGCGCAACCACGGGCTCACGCCCCTCCCCGGAGCCCTGGAGCTCACCGCCGCGCTCACCGCACGCGGCCTTCCCTGGCTCACCTTCACCAACGGAACCACCCGCACACCCGAGGCATACGCACAGACACTGCGCGGGATCGGCTTCGACCTGTCCGACGACGCGATGCTCACCCCCGCCACCAGCGCCGTCGACCACTTCCTGGCCAAGGGCCACCGAAGGGTCCTGGTGCTGGGCGGCGAAGGCCTCAAGGAGCCGCTGCGCCAGGCCGGCATCGAGATCGTCGAGCCGAAGGGGAAGCCGGAAGCCGACGCCGTACTGGCCGGCTGGTACCGCGAGTTCACCATGGACGACCTGGAAGCGTCCTGCCATGCCGTCCTCGGCGGCGCCACCCTGTACAGCTGCTCACAGTCGGTGTTCTTCGCCACCGCCGACGGCAGGGCCCTGGGCACCTCCCGGGCCATCTGCGCCATGATCAGCAGCATCACGGGCGTCACCGAACAGGTCGTGGGCAAACCGTCGCTGATCGGGCTGCACTGCGCCGCGCAACGGCTGGGCGCCGCCCCGCAGGAACTCGCCGTCGTCGGGGACGACCCGGAACTGGAGATGGCGATGGCCCGTCGCGCCGACGCCCTCGCCATCGCGGTGGCCACCGGTATCCACCCAGCGGATCACTTCATGGCACTGCCGCAGGAGCGGAGACCCCACCTCACCATTGACGGTGTGGGCAAGCTCCTCGTACTCCTGCCCCCGGCCGCCTGACCGCAGCCGCCAACTGCATGCTCTGCCCTCGCTGCAGTTTGCCGCACCGGCGGCCCCGCCGACATTGCCGAGGCAGCCTCTTCCTGTGCTCACCCGGCGCCTGTTACATCGCCGGCGTCGTCCTCGATGTCGACGGGTGCCTCAGCATCGGGTCCTCCATCCGCTGACCCTTACGCGGGCGCAGAGCCTGGGCCCGCCCCGGTAGGAGGCGGGCCTCGGCTCGATCAGTGTCGGCTTCTGGCCGAGGACTCAACGAGGTCTTTCAGGTGGGGGTGCTGTCGCCGTGTATTGGGCGAGCTTTTCACCCTCCAGGTCGACTTGGGGCAGGATGCGGTCGAGCCAGGCCGGCAGAGACCAGGCACGGTCACCCAGCAAGGCGAGGGCCGCGGGCACGATGGTCATACGGACGACAAAGGCGTCGAAGGCGACAGCGGTCGCCAGGCCGAAGCCCAGGGCCTTGGTGACCACTTCGGAGGCGCCCACTAAGCTGGCGAACACGCTGATCATGATGAGGGCCGCGGCGGTGACGACCTTGGCGCTGTGCTGGAAACCGGCGGTGATTGCGGCTGACTGCCACTCCGAAGACACCAGCCATGCGCGCACCCGCCCGGCCAGCAAGCGCGAGGCCGACCGCAGCCAGTGTCGACCGCAGCCGCTCGGTCCACCGGCCGTACCGCCGCGTCAGCCCGGCTATCTGTTCGACGAGGGTCCGCCGTTCGCACGACGCGTTCCCGCAGACGAACCGGCGGACCCGCAGACACAGCCGAACTCGCTTCCCCGCGCTGGGGACGTCAGCAGGAAACCGCAGATAGAAGCTGTGAACCCGCTCCGACCAGCCTCTGCACCCAGCACAGTTGGCCCCGGCCATCGTGCACCGGGCCTCTATCAGTACCGCCTCATCGTTCACGTCGACCGACAGCACCGCGATATCCGCGATCGACGGGAACAGCAGCTCCTCCAGCCGGAGCACCGTCTCCTCCACGGACCCGAACTCTGAGCCCATCCAAGATCGCCGCTGATGATTTTCAGGCAACTTCCCGACGGCCAGGACGGCCTCCAACCGTCACCCACGGTGCCGCTTCACGGAAAGTGAGCCAGAGCCGCTACCTGTGAATAAAGCCAGATGGCGTAAGCAGACCACCTGGCCGCCGGACCTCGTGGTTGGAGCATGCGTCCGTCGGCAGCCGATGCGTACTCTCCGACTGCGGACGGAGGGCGCCGGGAGTCACGTGTGCATGTCGCGGGGAGAGGGCGGGGCGCTGGGCCGGGACATCATCCGCGTCCGCGGTTCCGGGTCTCAGCGGAAGAGCGTGCCCGGCGCAGGACCGGGCAATCACAGAACCACTCGTCGTCCTGACGGTCCCAGACCATCCAGACTCTCGTCAGAGTCCGGCGGCAAGACCACGCAGGCGATGTGCATGCTCCTGCACGACGTCACTGCGGCAGTTCAACCACAACGGCTGGTAGCCCGCGATGCCAAAATCGAACATTGCGTCATCTTGTCAGAGCTGCCTCACGTCGCAGCCCACGCGACAAGCGACCAACCACTTCTCAAACACTCCTGCCGGGTCAAAACGCTCTTTCAAGCCTGTGGGGACCTGTGCTCTTGCGGCATGAGGACAGCAGCCGATGGCGGGTTCATTCACCGTTCAGCGGCCATCGTGGGCCCGTCTTCGCGTCATGGGCCCACGCGTACTGATGGTCCGGCTCGACTGTCAGCCCGTAGTCGTAGACGTCAGGCATGTCCTGGTCCAGCCACGTGTCCCAGGCTTTGTCCAGCTCGTCGGCCAGGCGGCGTGGGCCGCCTTGGTGGGCGACGGTCGTGCCGCCGCCGAGGGCGGAGAGCGACGCCCACGAGCTCTTGGAGTCGTGGAGCCAGGCATTGAGTCCGTCGGCATCGGCGGCGACGGTGATGTGCACGTCGGGAAGGGCGACGCGCAGGGCGAACCTGAGGTTCCAGTCATCGCGCAGCGGTCCGATGTCTCGTTCGTAGGGTCGCTCGTCGTCGACCGGATCGGTGCCGCGTACCTGGCTGAAGTCCCGATCGGCTCGCGTGCCTCGTGGCGGCATGAACTGGGCCAGGCCCTGTACCCAGCCGGTCGCTGACTTGCCGTCCTCGGCGACGGTCAGGGCCACATGCCCCAGTCGGCCCCAAGGGGTGACGATGCGGCCGCCCGGCCGGGTCTGAGCCACCCATGCCCACGGGACCGAGGGGACCGCGTACGTGGACATCACGAGGTCGTACTGTGCACGCGGAGGCCACCCCGCCTCGCCGTCGCCGATCTCCACCGCTACCTGAGCGTCCACCGCGTCCAGCCGCTGAAGGGCGGCGGCAGCCAAGGCCGGGTCCAGTTCCACGCTGGTCACCTGCCTTCGGCCCGCCCGGAAGGCGAGGAGTGCGGCGTTCCAGCCTGTCCCGGTTCCCAGTTCCAGCACGCGGTGTCCCGGCTCCACCTGGAGGGAGTCGAGCATGTCCACCACCACCGCCTGGCAGGACAGGCTGGAGGAGGGCCTGCCGTCGGTGACTTGAGTGACGGCCGCCGCGTCCGGATCGCCGTACACCTCGGCCGCCCACTGTTCGGCGTCGGTCCGGCGGTCCACCGGCAAGTAGGCCTGACCGTTCCAGCGCCACAGACGCTGGGGGGCGAACAGGTCCCGGGGCAGAGCATCGACAGCCTGGCGGATCCATGCAGAACGGGCAGGCCAGGCATCCCGACGCTCCATGGCGGCCGCCAGGCGTCGACGTTGGTCACCGAACTCGGACACAGCCCCTACTTCTTGTGCTTGCCGCTTGAAGGCTGAGCCGGCGGCACCTGCCCGTCGGAATTCCCGGGTGGCGGCTTGCCCTGCGAGGGGGCAGGCGGCGGCTTCTGATGCTTCCCCACAGTTCAGTTCCCCCTTCATCACCTGTTGGCGAGTCCATGGTGACGCACAATCAGGCCGCTCGGTAGACGGCACCGCCCCAGCCCCAGCTGCGCCGGTCCTCGGCCGTAGCCACCACGTTGGTCACGGCCGCGTGCGAGGCGGTAGCGGCCGAGCGCGCGGTTCATGAGGAGTCGCGTGCCCTGAGCGCGGCAATCGGCGGCGGTTTCGGATACGGGTGGTGGTCGGCGGATTGTGGGCGATGGCCCGCGGTGCCTGGACAATGGCGCGTGAACAGGGAAGTGCCGCGGGCGGTGCCCTCGACTTCGCGACCGCGGTGGTGTCTCGTGAGTGGGGCAGGGCTCGGGTGCGGGACGTCTCCGCCCTGCCCCTGCCATCTGCTGGACCCGGTTCCACGTCACCCCCAAGGCAGCCGCTCGACATACCTACTGCTCGCCCCGCTTTGTCTCCGCGAACGCTGTGTCCCATGGGGCTTGTGTCGCTTTTTGACGGCGGTCAGGTTGGGGTTGCCCACACAGGCTCGTGGGAGCACGCGTCTCGTTTCCGGGACAGGTAGCACGTCTTTGCCGCCCGGCGGCTTCACTCGGATGGGGGACCTCCAGACCGGGCTGTGGATCCGTTCATGAGACTCAGTGCAGGAGCTGGGTCACTGTTCCCGACCCGGCAGCGCGTCCGTGGAGACGGAAGGCGAATGACTGGCCGTCCTCAAGAGCGACGGGCCGTTCGAGCGTGACCGTTACCGCACCCATGTGAAGCGGTTGCAGCGCGTCCGTTTCACGAGGCAGCGTCACCACGCCCCTCACTGCGGCAGCCCGGATGTAGAAGTCGAGGCTCTCGCCGGTGAGCACTTCCGTCCCGCCCTGTTCCTCCGGCAGCAGCGTGATGTCCGCAGCGAAGGCGACGTGTGCGCCGATTGAGCCCGGTGCCGCGAGAATCTGCCCCCGCTCCACTGCTCCAGCCATCGCACCAGGTAGCAGTAGCCCCACGTTCATGCCCGCACTCGCCTCGTTGACACGCAGACGGCTCACGTCGATGTCAGTGACATGAGCGAGCGCATCGCCGCCGAAGCTGACCAGCTCCACCACGTCGCCCTTGCGAATCCGCCCGCGCTCGATCCGGCCCGTCGGCATGACCAGCCTGCTCTGCCTCCTCGGGGAGGAGACATCCTCGACAAGCATCAGGAACGGCTTCTCCATGGCACTCACCAATGCTCCCCCGAGGACCTCGCGCGTAGTTGCGAACAGGTGTCCGAGACTAACAACGGTCACGGGTCGTCCAGCGCACGCTGGATAGATACCCCCGCCGCGACTCAGCCGGCAGATGTCTCCACTGCCGCGCGAAGAACGCCTTGAGTCGCAGCAGGTTCGCCGCGTGCCGCGGAGAGAACACCGCGAGCGGACAGAGCAGGCAGACCCACGGCCGGGCCGGGCACGGCTTGCCGACCGGACCGTGCAGGCCCGTGAGCTGGTCTGCGCAAGCGGCCGTGGACACGTCGCGCTCGCCACCGACCAGCATCGTCGTCCAGGCCCAGCCGGGCTGAAGCCTGCGGGAGGTCGCGGATCACCGCGGTGATGTCGTCGTCGGCGAGTACGACCGGTGGTTGGGCGCGTCGCAGCAGGTCCGCCTGGGCGTCCTCGATGATCGCTTCGACTGCCTGCCGCTGGGCTGCGGTCCCGACCGTCAGGTAGCGGTCTCCTTCGACCTGCGGGGAGTGGTTGGGGTCGATCGTGGCGCGGCTGCTGCCGTACCAAGCTCGCCGATCCCGTCGGACGTGGTAGGTCGTCCGGATGCGCTGCCGGTGGATTGCCATCAACTGGCCATTGTCGTCGAGGAGTTCGTAGCGGCGGATCCAGGCCCGGACCGAGATGTCGGAGATTCGCATGGTCTCGGCGACGACACCGGCGCTGGGACGGTGGCGGACCCACAGACGCTCGCGCGCTGATGGCGGACAGAAGGACCGGAGCAGGGCGGAGTGCTCCAGCCAGCGCTCCAGCAGGCCGATCGCCCGTTTCGGCAGGTTCACGCTCTCCTTGGCCGTCCGGCCCTTGACGTAGTCGAGCAGGACCGTGCTGTCGCCGGCCCAGTCGATGTCTCCCAGCCCGAGCCCGTCAATGCCGTCGGGGACGATGCCGGTGTAGGCGCCGAACAGCAACTGATAGGCGATCACCACCTCCGGCGTCGGGAACAGTTCGGCGCGGGCCTCGGGCAGGCCGAACCGCGTCCTCGTGGTCTTGGACGACTGCCCCAGAAGACGACCGACCTGATCCCTGGCCAGCGGATCGTGCTGTGACAGGAACCGCCGCAGATCGTTCGGTGACGGAGGCCAGTGGCAGCCGAGCGGCAGGTCGGCGCCTTCCGCTGCTGCGGCCAGCGCCGCCCGGTAAGAGGCGAGGGAGCTGTCGGCCAGTGTCCGACACGCTCTGATCAGCCGGTCCCATTCCGTCTCGCTGTAAGGAGTGAACGGCTGGGACTTCGGGCGGTGGAAGTGCCGGCGGCCAGTGACTATCTGCCGGACCTCCGGCCGCAGGCCCGAGGTTCCCGCATCCCGACTTTCGAGCATGCGCCGGGTCTCCGACTCCCGCTGAGCGTCGGCGCCGAGCCAGTACTCGGCCAGCACAGAGCGCGTCAGCTGGCCCGCACCACCGGTGAAGCCGGCGTTCCCAAGCGCCTTCGTCATCGGCCGGACCGCGATCACGAACTTCTCCACCGAGCCCCACGACCGCAGCGTGCCGTGCGGATAGATCAGGTCCACCAGGCCCAGGAGAAGGTCCCGCGCCAACTCCGGGCAGTCGGACGTGCCCAGCGCCATGCCCGAGCGGTAGGAACGGACCCCGGAGGGGAATGTGCAGGCGATGCCCAGGGGGGGTGTGTCAATTTAACGGCCCTGTCTCACATTCGGTGGTGACGAAGGGTGAGATCATCCGAGGAGGATGCGGTGGCGGAGGAGGGTGAAGCCTGCCCGGCCGTGCATCTGCCGCGCGATCAGTTTGGTCTTGGTGTTGACGCCCTCGGTGGGTCCGTTGCTGTACGGGAGTGTGAACGCGGCGATCACAGCGTCGCGGTCTCGTTCCAGACCTCGGGTGAAGGCGTGCAGATGCGGCAGATCGGCTGTGCGGACCTGGGTGATCCAGAGTTCGAGCGCGTCGGCATTTCCTGGGTGAGGCTTCAGGAGCTGGGCGAAGGTCCGGATACAGGCGGACAGTTGAGTCGTTTCGGGGCAGGCGGCCGTGAGCCGGGCCAGGAGGTGTCGGTGCTCGGCCTTGAGGTTGTCGGGCCTGGTGAGCAGCATTCGGGCGAATCTGCGCGGCGAGATGTGGCTGCGGTCGGCGTCCGCGCGGCCTTGGTTGATGTACTTGTGCAGAAGGTTGAGACAGCCCGTGAACCCGAGGGCTTTGATCTCTTCGAAGAGGTGCAGGACGGGGACGGCGGGGTCCTCAGCCCGGCGTTTGCGCAGGTGCTCGCGGTAGGGATCGACGAGACTGGCACGGTACTTGGGGACGCGGAGCATCCGTTCGGGCTGGTCGGCGCGGGCGTAGCGTTTGACGGTGTTCAGGGCCAGTTGCAGTCGGCGGGCGCATTCGAGCAGGCCCACGCCCGCCTCGAGCAGGTCGTGGACCTGGTGCCAGCGTTCCAGGGTCGTCTGTGCACGCGGCCCCGCATACAGGGGCGCGTCCAGCACGGTAGCCCAGCAGCTGCTGTGGGCCTTGACCTCGCTCAGGGCGGCTTCGCACAGGTTGTGCCACAGGTGCCAGCGATCACCAACTTGCACCGCGTCGGGCAGGGCGCGGCGGATAGCCTCGGCGTAGGTCGCGGAGCCGTCACGGCACACGACCTCGATGCCCGGATGCTCACGCAGCCAGGCTTCCAGGGTGTCGGCCGTGCGGTCGGGCAGCACGTCGATCCGTTCATGGGTCTCGGCGTCGATCACCACGGTGGCATAGCGGTGCCGCCGGCGCAGGGCGAAGTCGTCGACCCCGATCACGCGGGGCGCCCGCCCGGTGGGCAACGGGATGCGCAACAGGGCGCGCAGGGCAGTGTGACGCGACAGTCCCATGGCAAGTATCGCCAGCAGCCGTGCCCCCGCCCGGCCTGCTAACTCCTTGACCACAGCCTTGATTTGCCTGGTCAGACGGGTCGTGCGTCGCTGGTAACGCTCCAGCACCCCGGGCACCTGCTCGCGGAAGGTCTGCCGGCAGCCGCGCGTGGGACATACCAAGCGTCGCACCCGCACCCGCACCACCACCCGCCGTCCGTCGACCGGCACGTCGGCCACCGTCCGCAGGTGAGATCCGTGCACCCGCCCCGACGACGCGCCGCACACCGGACAGACCGCGGTGCCCTGCGGAGTCCGTGCCCGCACCAGAATCCGCTCGCCCTCGTCGGTCACCTCCTCGATGACCAGCGGCGACAGCCCCGAAAACACCACATCCACAAGCTCGTTGACATTCCGCACGTCATGTCAACGACAAGCCAGCACGCTCTGTCACCACCGAATGTGAGACAGGGCCAATTTAACGGGTCTGTCCCGTAGTCGGTGGTGACGCTGGGTGCTGTCCGTGGTCATGATCTTGTGATGGATCTCAACTCCCTTGTTGCGACGGTGTTTTCCGGGTTGTCGGTGCTGGTCATCCAGGACGTGACGGATGGCGGTCACGCGGTTGTGGTCACGGCCCAGACCCGGGATGTGGCGGTTCCGTGTCCGATGTGCGGGACGCCAACGGCGAAGGTGCATGGGTACCACGGTCGGACGGTGGCGGACGTGCCGGTGGACGGCCGCCCAGTCGTCGTCTACCTGCGTGTTCGGCGTCTGGCTTGTCCAGTCCTGGACTGCGGGCGGCAGACTTTCCGTGAGCAGGTCCCGGGGCTGCTGGAACGTCATCAGCGTCGGACGGTGCGGCTGGTCGGCCAGATATCCGAGGTGGCGCGGGAGTTATGCGGCCGTGCGGCCTCCCGTCTCGCCCGCGTCCTGGCCGCGCCGGTGTCCCGCAGCACGGCCCTGCGTCTGCTGCGGCGTCTGCCGCTGCCGCGGCAGACGGTTCCGCGGGTGATCGGCGTCGACGACTTCGCCCTGCGTCGCCGCCACCGCTACGCCACGATCATCATCGATGCCGAGACCGGCAGGCGCGTCGCGGTGCTGCCCGACCGCGAGGCCGCGACGTTGGAGTCCTGGCTGCGCGAACACCCCGGTGTCGAGGTCGTCTGCCGCGACGGATCAGCCGCCTACGCCGAGGCCGTCCGCCGCGTTCTGCCCGATGCGGTGCAGGTCAGCGACCGATGGCATCTGTGGCGCAACCTGTGCGACAAGGCCCTGCCCGAGGTCCGCGCGCACGCCGGCTGCTGGGCCACCATCAACCCGCCCCGTCCCGGCGGGGTCCGCGAGCAGACCACCCGCGAACGCTGGAACAAGGTCCACACCCTGCTCGACCAGGGCGTCGGCCTGCTCGACTGCTCCCGCCGCCTGGGCCTGGCCCTGAACACCGTCAAACGCTACGCCCGCATGCCCGAACCCACCGCCCTGCGCATAGCCCCCGCCTACCGGCCCACCCTCGTCGACCCCTACCGCGAGCATCTACGTGTTCGCCGTGCCGCCGATCCCGCCGTCCCCGTCACCCAACTACTGCGGGAAATCCGGAAAGTGGGCTATCCGGGCAGCGCCAACCTGCTGGTCCGCTATCTCAACCAGGGCCGCGCCGAAGGCGACCGCCCCGTCACCACCCCGCGCCACGCCGGCCGCCTGCTGCTCACCGATCCTGAAAATCTGCGGCCGAAGGAAACGGCCCTGTTGGAGAAGATCGCCGCGGCCTGCCCGGAGATGACCCAACTCGCCGGTCTCGTACGCGGCTTCGCTACCCTGCTGAATCCTGCCGAGGGCAACGACGTGAAACTCACCAAGTGGATCACGTCCGCCCACGCCGTCGCCCTGCCCCACCTGCACAGTTTCGCCAACGGCCTTGAAATCGACCGGCTCGCCGTGAACGCCGGCCTCACCTTGCCCTACCACAACGGCCGCACCGAAGGCGCCAACACCCGCACCAAGAGGATCATGAGACAGATGCACGGACGCGCCGGGTTCGACCTCCTCCAGCACCGCATCCTCCTGCCCTGAGGGACACCCAGCGTCACCACCGACTACGGGACAGACCCGTTGATTAGACACTCCCTTATGTGGAACGCCCTGGCCGGGTACGCGGGCCTAGTCTCAGTGGGACAGCAGGCGTTCATCGGCTTCGGCGCGTACGGCACGATCCTGCTCACCCAGCACAGTGTGCAGCCGTACCTCGCCGTGGTCCTGGCTGCAGTCGCCTCAGCTCTCCTCGCCGCCGTACTCTCCCTACTCGTACTTCGGCTGCGCGGCGGCCAGTTCGCCGTCGGCACCTGGGTCGTCGCCGAGGGCATCGCCCTGTTCGTCATGCTCGACCAGAGCCTTGGCGGCGGCACCGGCATCTCCCTCCAGGGCCTGAGCAGTTACGCCCCCGACGTCCGCCGCACCTTCACCTACTGGCTCACCCTCGGCTTCGCCGTCCTCCTGCTGGTGCTGCTCTTCCTCCTGCTCAGGCATCGAACAGGCGCCGCCTGCAGGCGATCCGCGACGACGAGGACGCCGCCGCCTCGCTCGGCGTCCGGGTCAGACCGCTCAAACTCATGCTCTTCGTCCTCGCCGGATTCGGATGCGGCGCCGCAGGCGCCCTGACCCTGGCCAACACCCTGTTCATCCAGCCCCAGTCGATCTTCGGGGTGCAGTGGTCGGCGTACATGATCTTCATGGTGCTGGTCGGCGGCATCGGCACCTTCGAAGGCCCCCTCATCGGCGCCGTCCTCTTCTTCACCGTGCAGTACCTCTTCGCCGACCAGGGTGCCTGGTACCTCATCGGACTCGGTCTGACCGCCGTGGCCTTCGCCCTCTTCCTCCCGCGCGGCCTGTGGAGCCTGCTGAGCGATCGGCTGCACGTCCAGTTGCTACCGGTCGGTTACCATCTGCGGCCACAGGAGACCCCGTCCGAGCTCGCCGTTGAGGGAGACTTGACCAGGTGAATATTCCTGACCCCACGGCGACGGCAGCACCCGATCGGCGACCCCGATCACGGTCCGTCACCACATCGCTGGCGAGTGGACCGAGCCACTGGGCGGAGGAACCTACCCCAACCACGACTCCTGGACCGGAACCGTCCTGGCGACGGTCGCGCCAGCGACGCGGAGGACGCCCGCCATCCGGTGGACGCCGCCTGGGCGGCGTCCACCGGATGGGCCGAAGCCCCTTCTGGCCAACCGCGAGCACATGCTGCTGAGCGTGAGCGATGTCCTCGACCACGGCCGCGAGAAGATTATAGGCATGCTGACCAGCGAAACGGGATGCGGCCGCCACTACGCCACGGTCCAGGTCGACTTCACCGTCTCGCTGCTGCGCCAGGCCGCCGGACTCCCGTACACGGCCGTCGGACAGGTCCTGCCGTCCGATAACCCCGGCACCCGCGCCCTCGCCGTCCGTCAACCGGTCGGTGTCGTTGCGGCCATCGCCCCGTGGAACGCCCCCTGGTCCGTTCCGGCCGCAGCATCGTGGGCCCCATCGCCCTCGGGAACACGGTCGTGCTGAAGCCCTCCGAGGAATCCCCCCTCACCGGCGGCACGCTGCGGGCAGAAATCTTCGCCGAAGCCGGACTTCCCGCAGGCGTGCTCAACGTGTTCACCCACGCCCCCGGCGACGCGCCATCGCCGACGCGCTGATCTCCCACCCGACGGTCCGGCGCGTCAACTTCACCGGCCTCGACGCCCACCGGCCGCCGCCTCGCCGAGACGGCCGCCGCCACCTCAAGCGCATCGTCCTGCAGCTCAGCGGCCTCAACCCGCTCCTCGTCCTGGCCGACACGGACCTGCCCCACGCGGTCGACGAGGCTATCTACGGCGCTCTCGTCCACCAGGGGCAGCATGTGCGCCCGCCGCATCTACATCTACGTCGAGCGGCCGATCGCGGAGGAGTTCACCCGCCTGTTCACCGAGAAGGCGTCAGCACTGCCAGTCGACGACCCGCACGATCCGCGCACCGTCATCGGCCCGGTGATCAACAAGTGGGCGCTGTCCCTCTTGGAGCGCCGCGTCGAGGAGGCCGTCTCGAGGGGCGTCCGCCCCTGGCGCCATCACCTGTATCGACCCGCCGTCAGAGCCTTCCTCCGGCCCCGCCCGGTCACCGCGCAGTGCGAGCACCCGCTTCTCCCCGTGCCAGGCGAGCCGGCCGAGCAGCTGTACCGGCGCGCTTCGGTGGTGACCGCCTCGTGGACGAACCGCAGGTGCGGCAGTCCGCCGAGGAGGGCGGCGGCGCCGTGCAGGGCCTCGCTCGCGCCGAGCACCACCACCGCGCCCGGGTCTTCTGCGAGACGGCGAGCCGTGCGCAGGCACGCTGCTTCGGTCAGGCACCGCGCGATGAGCGTGATCTGGTGCGGGGAAAAGCCGCAGGTTGAACTCCTCAACCGCAGGCCAGGGCTGTTGCAAAGTCTTTCGATCTTGGGTGAGTGCAGGTCAGGCGAGGTCGAGAAGGTCCAGGGGGTGGCGGAAGCTGTCGTAGGGCATCTCGCGGAGTCCGGCCGCGATGTTCGCGTGGTCGGCTGCTCGGAGCGTGTTGATTGCGAAGCTGCGGAGGGTGGCCACGTTGTCGGGGCCGTGTCCGGTGCGGACCTTGGAGGCATCCTCGGCGAAGGTGGTGTCGCGTACGAAGTGGAGCCGGTTCTCGGTGATCCACTGCGAGCGGACGATCTTCGCGAGGCGTTCGGGGGATGCTTGGTGGCTGGTCAGGTCGGTGATGACGTAGACGGTCTCGCGGCTTCGTTTGCTGGTCTTGCGCTGGGTGCGGTGCCGGACGATCTTCGCGACCTGGACCGCGTGGGGGAAGTCGACGCCGAGTTCGCTGATGGTCAGGGCCTGCACGACGCGGGTCTCCAGGCGGCCGTGTGCGTCGGTGCGGTCGTAGAACTTCGCGCTCGCCTTCTCCCAGGGCAGGGAGGCGAGTTGGCGGTGCAGGTTCTTCTGGCGGTGAAGGCGTAGTGCGCCTTCTTCTCGTCGACGAGGAACCGGGCGTGATCACGCTGGCAGTGCAGAGCATCCGCGGTGACCATGACGCCGGACAGGTCGTAGGGCGCCAGCAGGGGGCATCCGGAGCAGGTGATCTCGTTCGTCTTGTCCGGCACGCGCAGCTGGGTGACGGTCAGGCCCGCTCCGGTGATCGCGGCCAGCAGATGGGCGGCCGGGATCTCGGCGTGGCGTGAGCCGCGGGCACTCTTGCCGTCCACCGCCAGGGTCTCGGCCCCGGCCAGATCCTGACCGAGCAGGTCGGCGAGCCCGCCGGGGCAGGCTTCAGAGTGTCCACACCACGGGAGTCACCTCAGTCCAGCTTTGCGACGAGGTCGGCTACCTGGCCGGGCATCGACAAGAACGGCGAGTGAGAGGAGTCCAGCGCTATGACGGAGGTCGGATTGTCCGGGAAGGCAGCATCGGCGTCGGCGATGAACTTCTGCTGGAGGGCCGGGCGGACTGTCATGTCCCGTGCACAAGTGACGTAGGTGCGAGGAGTGGAGCCCCAACCGTCGTGGGTCAGCGTGGTGGCGCCGAGCGCGATGCCGACCGGGGCATCGGGCGTCAGCAACCCAATGGCGGCGTCGGCGACGGCCGGGGCGACGTCACCGAAAAAGGCGTCCCGAAGCTGCTGACGGTAGCCGACGTCGTCCGAAGCAAGATCGAGTCGCACTGCTCCGATCGCGGCGGGATCGGCCCGAACGGACGGCGCGACGAGCTCGCCCGCGTTCTCCGGCATCTGAGCGTAGGCGATCGCCGGGACACCCGAGGCCGGCATGAACGCGGTCAGGTACACCGCGTGAGCCACCAGCTCGGGTGCCTGCTGCACCGCCCGCGTCAGCACAGTGCCGCCCATACTGTGGGCCACCACCGTGACCGGGCCACCGCGGCCGAGCTGCCTGATCTGCGAAATCAGCAGGTCACCCGCCTGGTCGAGGTCCACGTCCGCCACCGGCGAGACTTCGGTGGCCAGCGCCTCGGAGTCGTACGGGCGTCTGGTGAGGCACTCCGGCCGACGGGCGCGCAACCCATGCCCTGCCATGTCTACCGCGAGAGCGAGGCGGCCGGCACCCGCCACCTGGGCGATGACCTCGTTCCAGCACCAGGAACCGTGCCAGTAACCGTGAACGAACAGCAGCGAGGTAGAACCAGCGGACATGGCCACTCCTTTGTGACGGTCGGCATCGGGGCGAGACTCCACCCCCTCACCGAACGGACTATCCGTACTCCGGGAGAGCGAGTGGATAGGAGAGCCGAATTCTCACATCAGGAACCAAGACCGATCAATGCGACTTCCATCACGCGGAAGTAAATTGCGCATTTAGGGCTCTCAGAGAATCAACGTGTAGCTTCTTGCTTTCGTGCTCGTTGAATCTCAATGAGCCTTTTCCAACCTCATGCTGAGGCGTGGTGAAGGACGAGGACGGCCTTCACGATGTCGGTGATCCGGTTGGTGCTGCAGCGGAGCTTGGGTAGTAAGGCGCCAGCCTTTCAGGATGGCCATGGCCTGCTCGTCGATGCACCGGATCTTGGCGTGGGTGGTGTTGTGCCGTCGCTTCCATCGCTTGAGTCGGCGGCCCCGGAATGCAGGGCTGTTGCAAAGTCTTTCGATCTTGGGTGAGTGCAGGTCAGGCGAGGTCGAGAAGGTCCAGGGGGTGGCGGAAGCTGTCGTAGGGCATCTCGCGGAGTCCGGCCGCGATGTTCGCGTGGTCGGCTGCTCGGAGCGTGTTGATTGCGAAGCTGCGGAGGGTGGCCACGTTGTCGGGGCCGTGTCCGGTGCGGACCTTGGAGGCATCCTCGGCGAAGGTGGTGTCGCGTACGAAGTGGAGCCGGTTCTCGGTGATCCACTGCGAGCGGACGATCTTCGCGAGGCGTTCGGGGGATGCTTGGTGGCTGGTCAGGTCGGTGATGACGTAGACGGTCTCGCGGCTTCGTTTGCTGGTCTTGCGCTGGGTGCGGTGCCGGACGATCTTCGCGACCTGGACCGCGTGGGGGAAGTCGACGCCGAGTTCGCTGATGGTCAGGGCCTGCACGACGCGGGTCTCCAGGCGGCCGTGTGCGTCGGTGCGGTCGTAGAACTTCGCGCTCGCCTTCTCCCAGGGCAGGGAGGCGAGTTGGCGGTGCAGGTTCTTCTGGCGGTGAAGGCGTAGTGCGCCTTCTTCTCGTCGACGAGGAACCGGGCGTGATCACGCTGGCAGTGCAGAGCATCCGCGGTGACCATGACGCCGGACAGGTCGTAGGGCGCCAGCAGGGGGCATCCGGAGCAATGCTCAAGACCTGTGGATCGGGGCTCGGGTGGCACACGAAGGGCGTACCTTCCCGAGTGATCGATTGAAGGTCACCGAGTAGGCCGGCGTTCGCAGCGCCGGTCGGGAAGGCACGCCCGTGCTCACCGTAGTCAACCCTGACGGTTCCACGCCAAACGGCTCCCTGATCGACGAGATCGTCCGCGAGGGCGCCCGGCGGATGCTGGCCGCCGCACTGGAAGCCGAAGTCAACAGCTACATAGCCGAGCTGGCTGGTGAACGGGACGAGAGCGGTCGTCGTCTGGTCGTGCGCAACGGCTATCACCAGCCGCGGAAGGCCACCACCGCCGCCGGAGCGGTCGAGGTCAAGGCCCCGCGCGTGAACGACAAGCGCATCGACGAGGCGACCGGTGAGCGCAGGCGGTTCTCCTCGGCGATCCTGCCGCCCTGGGCCCGGAAGTCCCCGAAGATCAGCGAGGTGCTACCACTGCTCTACCTGCACGGCCTGTCCTCGGGCGACATTGTGCCCGCACTCGAGCAGTTCCTCGGCAGCTCGGCCGGGCTCTCACCCGCCACGGTCACCCGGCTCACCCAGCAGTGGCAGGCCGACCACAAAGCCTTCGGCGAGCGCGACCTGACCGGATCCGACTACGTCTACGTCTGGGCCGACGGCATCCACCTGCGCATCCGCCTGTCGGAGGCCAAGTCCTGCGTCCTGGTCGTGATGGGCGTGCGCGCGGACGGCACCAAGGAGCTGATCGCGATGGCCGACGGCTACCGCGAGTCCGCCGAGTCCTGGGCCGACCTGCTCCGGGACGCCGCCCGGCGCGGCATGCGCGCGCCCGTCCTCGCGGTCGGCGACGGCGCGCTCGGTTTCTGGAAGGCCCTCGCAGAGGTGTTCCCCGAAACCCGCCACCAAAGGTGCTGGGTTCACAAAACGGCAAATATCCTCAACGCTCTGCCGACGTCGGCCCAGCCCGGCGCCCGCAAGGCACTCCAGGACATCTACAACGCCGAGGACCGCGACCACGCCGTCAAGGCCGTCGCCGCATTCGACAAGACGTACGGCGCGAAGTGGCCCAAGGCGGCTCGGAAGATCACCGACGACGTCGACGACTTGCTGGCGTTCTACGACTTCCCCGCGGAGCACTGGATCCACCTGCGTACGACCAATCCCATCGAATCGACCTTCGCAACGGTGCGGCTGCGGACCAAGGTCACCAAGGGCGCCGGCAGCGCGGCCGCCGCCCTCGCGATGGTCTTCAAGCTCGTCGAATCCGCCCAGGCCCGCTGGCGAGCGGTCAATGCACCCCACCTCGTTGCCCTCGTGCGAGCCGGAGCCCGCTTCGAACGCGGCCACCTCGTCGAACGCCCCGAGACTCACGCAGCCTGAACAACCTCAACCGACCCACAGGTATTGACAATTACTCACAGTTTTTTGTTTGCTGGTGCAGATCTTCAAGATTGCACTGCTCTTCACCGCCATGGCGGTCATCGCCGTCATGGGCGACGGCGTGTCCTGCCGCACCGTACCCGTACCCGTCACTTTGCCGTACGTGCCGCCTGGTGACTCCCCGCAGTGGGACACCCTCCGTGTGGCATTCGTTGGGGATATCCACCTACCGGTCCGCGCCCTTCCGCGCACCACCATCCGCAAGTCAGCTGGGTAGTACCTGCTCGGCCCAGATGGTCTTACCGCGTGCGTGGTAGCGGGTGCCCCAGCTGTGGGTCAGCTGGGTGACCAGATAGAGGCCGCGGCCTCCCTCGTCGGTGTGCGCGGCGCGCCTGACGTGGGGAGAGGTACTGCTGCCATCGGAGACCTCGCAGATCAGGTTGTCCGCACGGATGAGCCGCAGGGTGATCGGTGGCTCACCGTAGCGGATGGCATTGGTCACCAGTTCGCTGACTACCAATTCGGTGACGAACGCCTCTTCCACCAGCCCCCAGCGCTCCGTCTGCTGGGTTGTCAGTTCTCGTATTCGGGGGACGACTTGCGGATCCTTCTCGACGTCCCAGGTGATACAGCAGTCTGAGGGCAGTCCGTGCGTGCGCGCAACCAGGAGCGCCACGTCGTCCTCGTGCTGCGCCGGCAGCAGTTCGCTGATCAGGCCGTCACACAGCTCGTCCAGATCGGCCGACTTCGGCGCTCGGGAGAGACGTCCGCGTAGCAGCTCAAGGCCGGCGTCGAGGCTCTGTTCCCTGGATTCCACCAGGCCGTCGGTGTACAGGACCAGCAGGTCCCCGTCGGAGAGCTTGATCTCGGCCGATTCGAAGACGACGCCGCCCAGGCCGAGCGGAGGACCCCCGGGCAGGTCGACGAAGTCGACCTTGCCTTCGCCCGACACCACCGCGGGTGGAGGGTGGCCCGCCCGGGCCATGACGCACTGGCGCGAGACAGGGTCGTAGATCGCGTACGCGCAGGTAGCACCAATTGCTTGGTCGGCATCGAGTGTGTCGTCACCGCCGCGCTCGTCAGCGAAGCGGTTCACCTGGTCGTCGAGATGGGCAAGCAACTCTTCCGGTGGCAGGTCGAGCTCCGCGAGGGTGCGCACAGCGGTCCGAAGACGCCCCATCGTCACCGCAGAGTGCAGGTGGTGCCCCTCTACGTCACCCACTACCAGCGCCACTCGGGCACCCGAGAGGGGGATTACGTCGAACCAATCCCCTCCCAGGCCCGCATGCCCGCTTGCCGGCAGGTAGCGCGAGACGGCCTCCACCGCCCGGGAAGACGGCAGGCGCTGGGGGAGGAGATTGCGCTGCAAGGTCAGCGCGGTCGTCCGCTCCCGGCCGTATCGGCTGGCGTTGTCGACGCACACGGCAGCACGGGCGACGACCTCCTGGGCCAGCAGCACGTCGTCGGTGTCGAACCCGTGGGCGTCGCGGCAGCGTGCGAACACCGCTGTGCCCAGCGCGGCGCCGCGAGCGAACATCGGGACGAGCAACCAGGAACGCACGGCGAGCTCGTGTGCCGAAGGTGTCCGACCGGGAGCGACAGCGGCGAGCGCCTCGCGGAACTCATCCCTTCTCAGCAGTACCGGCTTGCCGTGCGACAGCGCGGCCGTGGACGGCGAGTCGGCCGCAGTCGCGAACGCGTCGACGTCCCCCACCGCCACCGGCGTCCCCAGCTCCAGGGTGTCTCCGGCCCCCTGGCCGTCTTCGAACACGCTGCGGTGCACGGCGCGGCGCAGCACCATGGTTTCCGGCCGCTTGCGGTTCGGCGGATCCTGCTCGCTGAAGACGCCGTCCAGCAGGTTGACGTAGGCGAAGTCGGCGAAGCGGGGCACCGCGACGTCCGCCAGCTCCCGCACGGTCTGCAGCAGGTCCAACGTGGTGCCGATGCGCGTGCTGGCCTCGTTGCCCAGCACCAGCCTGTCGCGGGCACGTGCCCGCGCGGTCACGTCGGTCACCGCGTGGGCCAACGCGATCACGTCACCGGACCGGTTCTTGAGCGGAAGGATCGATTCCGACCAGACATAGTCGCGGCGGGACTCGTGCTGCCCGCTCTTGGACACCACGTGGCCGACGACCTCCGTGCCGATGAGGGCGTCACCGCTGTCCAGGACCTGTCGCTGCCTGGCTTCGAGAGCTTCGAAGTCCAGCAGGTCGACCGCTTGGTATGCTTCGCGCATTGTCTGTCCGACGACACTCGGCCTTCCGGCCGCGCCCCAGCGACGGTTCTGTGCAAGGAACCTGATGTTGCTGTCAAAGACATCTATATACAATGGGGAGTTGGTGAATAGTCCCTCCAACAGCGCCTGACCCAATTCGTAGGCCTTGATCGCGTCGGTGCGCGCGGCCTGGAGTAGCCACTGGCTCTCGCCGAATGGGGGCACTAGGGGGCGCGCCCACACCTCGGCCTGCACCGGGTCCCCGTCCCGGCGCCGCAATGCTATCGATCCGAGACGGGCTACGGCGTCTTTGTCCGGCCGCCGGATCAGCGCGTCGAAGTCGGCCTCAATGCCCAAGAGGCTGCTCACCGGGCGGCCGAGCGCCTCCTGCGCCGAATACCCCAGCATGCGCGCGGCTCCTGCTTCCCACCCGACCACCACGCCGCGTGCGTCAAGGAGGACGTCGACTTCGCCCCCGGGCTCAGGGAACTCCCCAGAATTGCCCTGGAAGGAAAATTCGCGCATAGAATCACATCACCCTCGATGCCTCATTTATCCACCATGGCAGTGGGTATGCGCAAGACCTATCACGGCAGGGCAAACCCGGCAACGCTGATCGCTCATGGCGAGGCCGCTCTGCACAACACGGCCACGGTGGTCCGAGGTCGCCGAGCCTCGTGACGGGGAGGGCTGGACGGAGGGCGCGCCCGCCTTTCGTCAGTCCGCCGGCTCGTCCGGCACGGTGTCGAGCATGCGGTCCGCCATCACCCGGGCCGGGCCCGAGACCCTGTCGTGGACCTGCTGGAACACCCGCTGCGCGGGCACGGCCGGCCAGTCCATGGGCAGGTGCTGCACAGGGAGCCGCGGATCGGTTCTGACCCCCTCACCACGGCCACCGACCGCCTTCCAGACCTTCCTGGACCAGCACAGCATCCCCGGTCGAAGTCCTGGCGAACGCTGGGCAGTTGAACCCCTCATGAACCATCATTGAAAACGGCGCAATGCCATGGGCCGGGACTCAACTGTGCCCCGGGCCGCAGACACCGGCCGGGGCACAGTCCGCAGGAGGTGGGGCTCAGCCGCCCGGCACCGTGACGGTGTGGGCCTCGGTGAACGCGAGCAGGCCGTCCGGGCCCATTTCGCGGCCGATGCCGCTCTGGCGGAAGCCGCCGAACGGGGCGCGGTCGTCGCACACGACGGCGTTGGCGTGGTTGATCCAGGTGGTGCCGGTGCGCAGACGCTCCGCGAGGGCGGTGGCGCGGGCAGGATCGCCGCTCCAGACCGACGAGCACAGCCCCGACCAGTCGTTGTTGACGTGGTCCAGGATGGTCTCGACGTCGTCGAACGGAAGGATCGGCAGGGCGGGCCCGAACTGCTCGTCGGTGACGATCCGCAGGCCGGGGTCGGGGTCGAGAACGAGGGCCGGACGCAGGAAGTGACCGCCGGAAGCGGCCGCGCTGGGGGCCAGGGTGCCCAGCTCGCGGATCTCGACTCCGGCGTCGGCCGCCTCGGCCAGCATGGCGGTGACCGTGTCGCGCTGGGTGGCGCTGTTGAGGGGGCCCATGGTCGAGGCCGGGTCGGTGCCGGGGCCCACGTGCTGGGAGCCGAGGGCGGTGGTGAGTTTGTCGACCAGTTCGTCGTAGCGCGACCGGTGGACGTACACCCGCTTGACGGCCATGCAGACCTGACCGCTCGTCAGGAACGTGCCCTGTACGAGGCGGCCGATGTGTTCGTCGTCCAATTGGGCGTCGTCCAGGAAGATCGCGGGGTCGTTGCCGCCGAGTTCGAGGGTGACCGAGGCGAGGTTCTGCGCGGCGGCGGTCATGATGTGCTTGCCGGCGGCGGTGCTGCCGGTGAACACGATCTTCCGTACACGCGGGTCGCTGAGGACGGGCGCGACGGCGTCGTTGCTGCCGGTCACGACGTTGAGCACGCCGGCCGGCAGGCCCGCGGCGAACAGTTCCAGGGTGCGAACCATCGACAGCGGGACGGTGGGCGGTGGTTTGACCACGGAGGTGTTCCCGGCGAGCAGCGCGTACGGCAGGCTCGCGCCGAGGATCGCGATCGGCCAGTTGAACGGCACGATGAAGGTGACCACGCCCATGGGCAGTTGGTGGATCCGTGAGGCCAGCGGCGGGCCGTCGAGGTGCCGCACTCGGTCGAGGGTGTCGACCAGCTCCAGTGCCGCCCGGGTGCGCCCGGCGAAGACCGCCATCTCGACCTGGCTCTCGAAGGAGATCTTGCCGTTCTCGCGGGTCATCAGGGCCGCGCGTTCGGCGGCGCTGTCCACGAGCAGCGTGAGGGCCTGGTCGATGATCTCGGCCCGTCGGCGGGCGGGCGTGGCGGCCCAGCCGGGGAACGCGGCGTCGGCCGCGGCGACCGCCGCACGGGCGTGTTCCTGGGTCGCCGCGGCTGCGTACCCGACGATCCGGTCCGGGGCGGCGGGATCGCGGACGGTGGTGTGGGCGTCGGTCTCGACTGTCTTGCCGTCGATGAGCAGTCCGGTCCGCACGACCGCGGCCGACTGCTCCTCTGGTCTCGAATCAACCTCGTGGGACATGCGGCTCTCCTAGCGGTTTCGGGGCGCGGCCGGCCGGCCGCGCTCACAGGGGTCCAATCCGGCCGTGGTGCCGGCATGCGGGAAGTTCCAGGTGGTGCCCGGGGCGAGGTCCGACTCCGGGAGGGGCCTGAGCGAAGCCGTGGCTGTGCGGCCACGGTTCATGCCGACCTTCGTGTTCCGGTTGTGGAGTTTGTGGCGTTGTGGAGGGGGGAGAGCGGGTCAGATTCTTCCGATGGCTTCGAGGTCGAGCGGCACGGGCCTGAAATCCTGCAGACGGTCCGCGTACGCGCCGGCGAAGAGCTCGCTCACCGAGGACGTCGTCCAGCCGTTCGGGCGGAACCGCTCCGGGGTGGGTCCACAGAGCGATCCGGTCGCCTCCGGCGGCGATGGCCTGCCCGGTCACGCCGGCCGACTCCCTCGACGCGAGGTACACGATAACCGGGGCGACGTCGTCCGCCGAGCCCAGTCCCTGGCGGCGGGCTCCCTCGGGGATCGGCTGACCGGAGTCCACCTGCGCCACGAGGTCCCCGATGCGGGGCACGGTGGCGACCATGCGGGTCAGCGCTGTGGGCACGATGGCGTTGACGGTGACATCGATCTTCGCGAGTTCCAGCGCCCAGGTCCGCGTCATCGCGACGATTGCGCCCTTCGAGGCCGAGTACGCGGTCTGGCCGAAGCTGGCCCGCTGCCCCGCGGGGGACCCGACGAGGACGAGTCGGCCGCCGTCGCCCTGCTCACGGAAGCGTGCCGCCGCCGCCCGGCCGCAGGTGAACGTGCCGCGGAGATGGCTGGTGACGACGAGGTCGAAGTCCTCGTCGGTGGTGTTGCGCAGCGTTCTGTCGCGCAGCGCGCCGGCGTTGGTGACCATGACGTCGAGGCGTCCGAACTCGTCGATGGCACGCTTGACCAGCGCGTCGGCGAACTCCGCGCTGCCCACCGCTCCGACCTGCGTGACGGCCGAGCCGCCCGCGCCCGTGATCGCGTCGACGGTCTCCGAGGCCACGTCGGCGTCCAGGTCGTTGACGACGACGGCGGCTCCCGCCGCTGCCATCGCACGGGCGTAGGCCCGGCCCAGGCCTCGGCCCGCACCTGTGACGATGGCGACTCGACCGTCGAGCATGTTGTCCTCCTGTGCCGGTACATCGGTGTCGCGATTCCTCGAGCCTAGAAACGTTCGGGGGCGAGCGGACGATGTCGTGGCTGACCGGCTACCGCAGACTAAACCACCGCTACGAGCGCCACCCGGGCAACTACCTGGCCTTTCTCGGGCTGGCAGCCGCCATCTGCTGCTACAAACGCTTCCGCACCCTCACCATGTAGGACACGGTCTTAGCTTCGTGAGGCGTCTTCGCTGCGACAGGTCAACAGCGGGGATGGCTTCCGCGCCTGGGCCGACGTGTCGCTCACGGAGCGGTCAGGGCACCTCTCTCAACTCATTTGTGAGAGACGGAGTGAGCCCATCACCAAGTTGGCGGTCCGGTAGTGGCCGTTACGTGGACGAGTATTGGCTTCTCAACCAGGTGACTGCCGCCAATACGCGATTGTTTACATTCGGAGACCCGGAGAGATGCATTTTATGCATGATTACCGAAACATGCCTCTCTACCGTGCGCTGGCTAATGATGAGCTGCTCTGCGATCCCCCTGTTTGAATATCCTTCACCGATTAGGTGCAGGATCTGCAGTTCGCGTCCCGATAGGCCGTACGAATTAGACGAGACCAGCGCCACCCTCATATCTGCATCTCCGCATCTAGTCCTAACTTCCTTGCCTGGACGCCGTTCGCGGCAGGTCGGACTGCTTTCCGATCTCCTTGTCCGCGAGCCAGGGAGATGAATTTTCCAAGTCTCGAAGCGAGGAAGTCAGATTCGTTGGTCGGCTTAGCTACATGGTCACCTGCACCGCCGCCATGGCTGTGCAGGGCATGCTGTTGACGGCCAAACCCATCAACAGCGCCGCGATCAGGGTGCGCCACGCCCTGGTGATCGTGACCGGGGGCGGCAATGTATCTCCGGTGGTTGGCTGGAAACATCCCCTGGCGTATGTCTATGTGTCATAGATCCTTGTGGAGGGGAGGTTGCGCAGGCCGGTCGGATGTGTCCCTCGGCCCGGGCCTTCTGACGGTGGCGCAGTTCCAGGTTCGCGATGGGTGCGCCGGCGGTGTTGGTGGCAAAGCAGGTCAGCCGCATGCCGTCGGCGTCGGCGAAGCACAACTGGGCACAGGGGTGCGGGCGTTCTTTGCGGACGATCAGCCGCATCCCCTTCGGCCAGCCCGGCCAGGCAGTCGCCCGGCGAGTTCGGCCACCCAGGCGCCGTCGCGGATGCCGCCGTCAGGTTCGACGGCCGGACTCCACGCCGAGGCCGGGACCTTCAGGACGGCCTGCTGGATGGCGTCGGTGATGGTCATGCCGACCGAGTACGACAGCCACCGCCCGCGCCTGGTGAGCCAGGCGACGAACTCGTGGGTGCCGCCTCCGGAGTCGGTGCGGATCAGCGTCTGCCGTCCCCGTCGGAACCGTTTCGGCAGCTGGGCCAGGGCCAGCTGCGTGGCCTTGATGTGGTCCGCGGCGGTGTTGGAGCCGCATTGCGGGCCGCAGCAGACCCACGACCGGTTCGCCCGGACCCGCCGCGGCCGTGGTCGACGCACCCCATCAGCGGGTGGTGCCCGAAGGACTCTTCCGCGTCGCGGCGGCGTCCTGCTTCTCGGAATGCGCCAGGACGAGGACGCCGTCCAGGTCGACGGTCACCTGCCCGCCCGCATCCGGCGCCGCTTCACCGGCCAACCGCCAGACATATTCGCGTACTTCGGCCGGGCGGTGCGCAGCGCGGCCAGCTCCCACTGTCCGAGGCCAGTTTGCTGATCAGCCGGGAGACCGTCGGGTCGGAGGCCACCGGCCCGAAAACCGCCAGCTCGGCCCTCAGCCGCCACGTCCGCCAGGCAGTCCCCGCCGAGCGCGACCGCGAGCGCCGCTGCCACTTCCCACCTGCGGGGCTTTCTCTCACGAGACGTCATCGAGGGTTCACGGTTGTTCACCCGTCCGGTCTTCCCCTCGCCTGTTGCCCTCGGGTGGAACGAGGGCACTTGGGCTTTTCCCCCGGAGCTTCACACCCCGCCGTTACCAGCGACGCATGTCCGGGTGGGGACAGGTCATCGGACACTGCCCCGGGGCCACTCTGTCGCCGACGCCATCGCCGACCCCCTCCCCAAGAGAACCCACTCAACACACGCGACCTCGTGTCACACCTTCACCTGAGAGTTGCTTCTTCCCTCGCAGCCAACAGGACTTTCGACGAGCCCTATCGTTGCAGGTCAGGTCAGGTCAGGTCAGGAGCACTTCTCGCGTTTCTGATCAGCCCTCGGACAGCCCACCGCGTAAAAGCGCGAGCCTAAGTTGTAAATGAGTAGTTCCACGTATATGCAAGAACTCCGGTTGAAGCGCAAGATGTTGCCCTCGCCGAACGGAAGGCAACCCTCCTGAACCGGAATTGGACACCCGGAGGCGTAATGATTTTCCTTCCGGCCTCGGTGAAAAGGGACGATCTCAGGTCCGCCTGATCGACCCTGTCGGGTGAATCGATCACCCCTACCTCGCCCGCAATCTCAAACCGTGCTGTCTGGCCAAGGACCAGAAACGCAAGTCAGGCAGGCGAGTGCTGCGGGTCAGAACCAGCGTTTCGGCATGGCCGAGACACGGAGCCAACTGGAGTACGCAATGAAGTCAAGAATCCGCCGCGCGAGCCTGGGTCTCGCCGCCATCGCCCTGCTCATCGGCGCTCCCGTCGCAACCAGCCAAGTGGTTGCTGCTGCCCCGAGTAACCAGGGCTCGTCGACTGAGAGCCACGTTGAGGCCTTTTGTGATCCCGGGCCTTTCGGCTACCTCTGCCTGCGCTGATAAGCGCTACGCATTACCTGCGCCAGGCGCGTTGGACCAGCGCCGGAAGTACGCCGTCTTCCACACCGCGGGCGATGTCTGGGCGTCGGCCTGCGGCGCCCGTCCGCCGAGCGCGGTTTGCACGGCCGCGACTCCATCGGCACCCACCTCGCCCGCGCCTACGCCATCCCCACTGCCTGACCGGCCCCGCGTAAAGGTGCACTCGGCCCCGGCGCCGCCCTTCCCTTCCCGTGGGGCGCCGCCGGGGCCGATCGCCGTTCACGGCTCACTTTTCCTGGCCGTCGTCGTCGAGGTCGACCGCGTCCGGGTCGTGCAGGGGCCGCAGCCCGTCGACAGGCTGGGAGGCGGTGAAGCTGTAGCGGCCGAGACAGTTCAAATTCCGGTGCCTGAGTGGGGACAGCCGGGCCACGTCCTCGTCACGGATCTCGTGGCCCTCGGCACGGAGCTGGGCGACGGCGGCGTCGATCCCCGCCCATCGCCTTGTGCACCGGCACCGCGAACGCTACGCGCTGATCGCCCGTAGATGACCCCCCGAGCCCTCGTGCTGGTGTCCTGCGGCATGGCCGCAGGACACCAGCACATCAAGAGACCTCTGCAGCCAGCCGGGTGACGGCGGATGGTCGTCATCATGACGACGATGAGGATGATGTTGTTCGCGGTCAGGCGGCGGCTGGCATCGGGGTTTGGACGGCCGGTGGCCGTGCCGACTTTCGGGCCGGTTTGCGGGTGAGGCGGCGGGTCATCAGCGTGATGGACGCCCAGGTGATGAGTGTCTCGCTGACCTGCGGCAGCCTCTCGTGGTCCCGGCAGTGCCGACGGGCCCGCATGATCCACGACAGCGACCTCTCCACCACCCAGCGGTGTGGAAGTACGATGAAGCCGCTGGTGTTCGGCGGTCGACGGACCGTTTTGATCGTGAGATCGAGTTGTGTCTTTGCCCAGGTCACGAGAGTGCCCGCGTAGGCGGAGTCCGCCCAGACGGTGGCGATTTCGGGGTGCATCAGGTGGAGCCGGAAGAGGACTTCGCGGGCGGCGTCCCGGTCGGTGACATCGGCCGGCGTGACCAGGACGAGCAGGACGAGCCCGCGGGTGTCGACGACGATGTGGCGCTTTCGGCCGTTGATTTTCTTCGCGGCGTCGTAGCCGCGGCTGTCCTTGCCGACGGTCTCGGAGGCCTTCACGCTCTGGGAGTCCACGATGACAGCCGCGGCCTGCGGGGTCTTTCCGCTGCGCGCACGTTCCAACGCCGGGAAGAACTCAAGCAGTTGGGCCCGCAGCCGATTGGTCTGGCGAGTCCGGTCGTTGACCAGGTCCAGGCGGCGGGCGGTCAAAGTACGCAGATCAACTGCTATCTCATCGCCAGGGCGAAGGAAGCCGAGGTCCTGGCGCATGCGCGCCTGGTCGGCGATGACGAAGGCGTCCTTCTCATCCGTCTTGCCCTGGCCACGGTAGGCGGTCGATGCCTGATGCACGGCCAAGCCGGTGATGTAAACCATCGGCTGATCGTGGCTGAGCAGGAGGCCGATGAGCAGAGCGGCACCACCGTGATTGATGTCCACCGCCCACAAGGTGTTCTCGGACAGTGCGAGGATGTCAGAGATCAGCTCCAGCAGGGCCGACTCGTCGTTGAGGACGCGGCGGGAGAGAGGGCGATCTCCTCGCTCATCGAGCACCACGCAGTGGTGGTGTTCCTTGCCGATGTCCACTCCGGCCCAGATCTGGGGCACGGTCACCTCCGCCAGCTCGTCGTCCAACAGCAGTCCCGCAGACGACCTCGCCGACGTTGTCCTACGAAGCGATCAAGTCGCGTATCCCAATTAGCGGTCGAGTCGTCGCGGGGCTCCGGGCGGCCAAGTTCTTTGAGCCATCCAACGGCGACAAGCTCACAGCCATACCCAGAACCCCCGGGCCCACCGATCTTACGAATGACCGGCTCAGACCCACGCTTGGAAGGTAGGACAAGCTGAGGCCCCCGGGAACTGGACCGCGGTCACACGAACCTTCCGTGACGGGCACACCGCTACCTGGCGGGCCGCCGACGCACAGCTGGGCTGGTGGGGACCGGATGGCACCACCCGCCTGGTGGTGGCCACCACCGACCCGGCCACCCTGCCCGCCCAGTCCACCTGGTACCTGGCCACCGACCTGCCCGGCCCGGCGGACCACGGGAGGCGGACAGCCCGTGCCGTTGTCGTCGTTCGCGACGACCACCGGCCGCTCACCGTACGAGACTTGGGCGACTGCGGCGGCACCGGTCCGCGCGCAGCCCGAAGCCACAGGCGGACCGGACCCGCGGCTTCGGCGACTGGGCTCGTCGCGGCGAGGAGCTCCGGTGCCACGCGTCCTCCGCCCGGCAGTGGCCGCCTCGATCCGGGTGAACTGCTCCTCGGCGAGCCGGACGTCGAGCGCGGCCGTGTTCTCCCCCAGATGCGCGGGCGAGGACGTGCCCGGGATCGGGAGGACCGTTCGGTCCGCAGCACCGGCGCCTCCGGCTGGGTCTACAGCGGGAACCTTACCGACGGCGGCAGCGAGTACGAGTGCTGAGCAGGACGTGGCCCGCAGGCCTGAGGTGTCCAGCGCCTGCCGGTCTCGCGATCTACATCGGCCAGATCGGCCCCCGCTACTGGCACACCTGCTGCCGGTCGTGCTGCGCGAGCTGGATGACCTTAAAAGCGCGCCGGCCGGACCCAGACGCTGCGCGAGGCTGCGAAGAAGGCCGACCGGAGCCTGAAGAGGCTGCGCAACAACGGCGCTGTCACCCGCGGCGTGAAGGTCGCCGGCGACGTCCACGCCATCTTCGAGTACATCGAACCCAGGTCCGACGCGCGGCCCGACTGGCTCGACCTGACCGTGCCGGAAGACTGGTTCATCGCCTCCACGCTGCTGTTGCAGTCCCGGCACCCCGCCTCCGCGTGGTTCGTCGCCACCAGCAGCCCCTCCCCGCGTTGGCTCTCCTCCGGAGCATAGGAGGCCGCTAGTAGGGCTTGGTCAGGTGTACGCGCTGGTGGCGTGTCTTGGTGTCCGTGGGCGCGTTGATGGTGTGTGACACCTGGGGAGATGGATCAGGTCCGGGAGGGTCTGGAGGCGTTCACGGCGGAGATGTTCGAGGCGTTCACGCGCGCGGATCAGCACCGCTGGGGGCAGGCGTATGTGCGTGGGTTGCTGCTGGACGGACGGCGCAAGTCGGTGGAGCCGATGGCTGCTCGGCTGGGCGAGGACGGCAACCGGCAGGCCCTGGCGCATTTCGTCACCTCCAGTCCGTGGAGCCCGGCCCAGGTGCGGGCCCCGCTGGCATGGCGGATGCACGAGGTCATCGCCCCGACCGCGTTGATCGTCGATGACACCGGTTTCCTGAAGGACGGCGACGCCTCGGCGTGTGTATCGCGGCAGTACACCGGCACCGCGGGCAAGGTCACCAACTGCCAGGTCGGGGTATCGGTGCACCTGGCCCATGACCACGCCTCGACGCCGGTGAACTGGCGGTTGTTCCTGCCCAAGTCCTGGGACCCGGCCTCGCCGCAGGCCGACCCGCTCAAGGTGGCCCGCCGCGAGCGGTGCGGCATTCCCGCCGACCTGGGCCACGTGGAGAAGTGGCAACTTGCGCTGGACATGATCGACGAGACCCGGTCCTGGGGCGTCGATGTCCCACTGGTGCTGGCGGACGCCGGCTACGGCGACGCGGTCGCGTTCCGCTTGGGCCTGAACCAGCGCGGTCTGCACTACGTGGTCGGCATCTCCACCACGCCCACCGTCCACCCGGCCGCCGCCAGTCCGGTCACCCCGCCCTACAGCGGCATCGGACGGCGGCCGGTCGCCCGGTATCCGGACCCGCCCCGCAGCGTGAAGGCGCTGGCCATCGAGGCGGGTCGTGGTTCGGCCAAGCCGGTGTCCTGGCGCGAGGGCTCGCGCCCGGGCAAGGGCCGCACCGGCTTGAAGCGCATGTATTCGCGGTTCGTCGCCCTGCGGATCCGCCCGGCAGGACGCGAGATCCGTGATGCCGCCGAAGGTGTTGAACTGGCCGAGTGCTGGCTGCTGGCCGAGTGGCCCGCCAAAGAGGCCGAGCCGGTGCAGTTCTGGCTCTCCGACCTGCCCGCTGACACCCCGCTGACCACCCTGGTCCGCCTGGCCAAGCTCCGCTGGAGAATCGAGCACGACTACCGCGAGATGAAACAGGCCCTGGGGCTTGCCCACTTCGAGGGCCGCACCTTCAACGGCTGGCACCACCACGTCACCCTCGCCTCCCTCGCCCACGCCTTCTGCACCCTGCGGAGGCTGACCCACGCCCCAAAAGACGCGGCACCGGCCTGAGCCTCTATCAGATCGTCCGCGAGCTGCAGTTACTCCTCGCCACCTGGGCCGGCGCATGCCCCACCTGCCACCGCGACATACCAACACCCATACGAACCTGACCAAGCCCTACTAGGGTCTGTTGCGAAAGTGGATCTTGATCGGTGATGATCATGCGTTGTGGCGCATGGAGATCTGACAGATGCACAGTGGTCGCGGCTGGAGCCGCTGCTGCCGATGGGCAAGAAGGCCGGGAGGCCGCCGGTTTGGACCAGGCGGCAGCTCATAGACGGCATACGGTGGCGGACGCGGGCGGGAACGCCGTGGCGGGATGTGCCCGAGCGGTACGGGCCGTGGGACCGGGTCTACGACCTGTTCCGCCGGTGGCAGCGTAACGGCACCTGGCACCGGATTCTGGAGCAACTGCAGGCCGATGCCGATGCGAAGGGCCTGATCACGTGGGACGTCAGCGTGGACTCCACGGTCTGCCGTGCTCATCAGCACGCCGCCGGGGCACGTAAAAAGGGGACCTTCAAAAGGAATCGCCCGGCGGCTTCGTCACCGAGCCCGACGATCACGGCCTCGGACGTTCCCGCGGCGGTCTGACTACGAAAATCCACCTCGCGACCGAGCAGGGGCAGAAACCACTGTCACTGCTCATCACCGCCGGCCACCGGCACGACAGTCCCTACTTCCGCCCGGTCCTGGAGAAGATCCGAGTACCCCGTCCAGGCCCCGGACGGCCGCGAACCAGACCTGACAAGGTGCGGGGCGACAAGGCCTACGGTTCCCGAGCGAACCGTGCCTATCTGCACGGACGCCGGATCGCCTGCACCATGCCGGAGAAGGCGGACCAGATCCGTAACCGCAAGAACCTCGGCTCCCGCGGAGGCAGACCACCGAAGTTCGACAGGGAAGACTACAAACAACGCCACGCGGTCGAGTGCGGCATCAACCGCCTCAAGAGACACCGCGCAGTGGCCACGAGGTACGACAAACTCGCCGTCCGCTATGAGGCAACCGTGCTGATCGCGGCCATCAACGAGTGGCTGTGACCAGCACTTTCGCAACAGACCCTAGCTTGATCTTTAACCTGTGCGGTGGGGCCGTGGGGTAGTTGGCTTCTTCGTTGACCCTTTCGCTGGCTGCGTCTTGCGTGGTGTGTGCACGTCGTGGCGTGGGGTGGGGCGAGTGTTCTTGCGGCCTGGTGGTCGTCCGGGGCCGGCTCGGGTTGGTTTCGGTGCTCTGGCTGGGCAGTCGGGAGGCTGTCGCACGGCTCCTGCCCGGTGAAGGTCAAGAGCGATTCGTTGTTCGGTTCCGAGGATCCAGGAGGCGTCGGAATCTTGGCTGGTGGGGCGGAACTTCTGGTCGTGCGACCGTGAACGTGATCTTGAGATGCCGCGGGATGTCCGGGAGTGGCTGCCGCCCGAGCACCTGTGCTGGAAGGTGCTCGACGTCGTCGAGCTACTTGACCTGTCGGCGTTCGAGAACAGCTACCGTGACGACGGGCGGGGCGGGGTGGCCTACCCTCCCGCGAGCCTGATTGCGCTGCTCCTGTACTGCTACAGCAAGGGAGTGCGTTCCTCCCGTCGCATCGAGCAGGCTTGCTGGGACGACGTGGGCTGCCGAATCATCACCGCGAACCGCCGAGTGGACCACTCCACCGTCGCGCGGTTCGTACGACGCCACCGTGCCGCCTTGAACTCACTGTTCGTGCAGGTGTTGTCGCTGTGCGGCCGACGTGGCCTGGTCGATCTTTCGGCGGTGGCCGTGGACGGCTCACCGATGGAGGCGAACGCCTCACGCGACGCCAACCAGCGGCTCCAGCGCCTGGAGGAGACCATCTCCCAGTACGAGAAAGAGATCCACGCGTTGATGGAGGATGTAGTCGACCACGCGCTGAGCGTCGAGGCCGATGACTCGGCAGCACAGGGAGATGGCGAGGACGCGTGCGACAACTGGCCTCGCCTGTCCCGGCTGTGCGACCGGCTCACCCGGGCCCACTTGGCCAGGGACAGACTGCATGAACGGGCTATGCCTTCACCCACCGAGATCCGGATCAAGGTCGAAGCCGCCGAGCGGATGGTGGCCCGCGCGGAGAAGCGCCTGGCCGCCGAGACCGAGGCTCACCAGGAGAAGCTGAAGAAGTACGAGCTCCGCGTCCGAGAGGACCGGGCGGCAGGACGTCGTGGAGCGAACGGACGGCCGCCGGTCCCGATGGAGCACAAGACCGTCCTCGTTCGCCAGCGAACGCGACTGGTGAAGATGCGGGCCTGGCTGGAGCGGGCCCGCACACCCCGACCGGCCCCCTCCCCGGAGTCCCGTTCCTGCCTGAGCGATCCCGACTCCCGGCTGATTCCCGGCAAACGCGGCGGCTACCTGCAGGGATACAACATCCAGATCGTGTGCGCCCGCCGTCAATTCTTGCTGGCCATCGAAGCGCACGACAATCCCTCGGACAGGACGGCCCTCGTTCCGATGGTGAAGAAGACCCAGCACAATCACCAGGCCGCACGGCTCCCCGGCGACATCCAACTCTGGCTCGCCGACAGCGGGTACGCTTCCGCCGCGTCCTTCGAGGCCCTCGCCGACCTCCCGCTACTGGTCTCGGTCACCAGCGATGCCGACCAGGCAGGCTTTCCCGCGAAACGTCAGCAGGCCCCTGCCGGCCAGCAGGACATGGCGGCCCGCCTCGCCACCCCAACAGGACGGGCCCAGTACCGTCAACGCAGTGCCCTGGTCGAGCCGGGATTCGCCCAGATCTTCCAACGCTTCGGACGGCACCTCAACTACCGCGGCCGCCAGGCGGTGGACGCCGAGATCAAGCTCCTCGGCACGGTGCACAACCTCAACAAGCTCATCAACCACACGCCCAAGAAGCACTCTTGACCTTCACCGGGCAGGAGCCGTGCGACAGCCTCTGGCCAGCACAGCCGGTGTCACGAAACCCGGGACAGCCCTGCTCACCTGCGTCGGGCACATTCGCGACCTGCGGAGCTGAGGACTGGCTCTCCTCCAGGAGGTTAAGACTCAAGTCAGGATCCGTCTTCAAAAGATCCTTTGCGCAGTGGATCATGGCGGGATAGCCGTCGCCATGAACTGACCGACCGGGAGTGGGAGTTACTGGCTCCATTGATACCGAGCGCCACCAGGGGGCGGCCTCGGGCGGAAGACCGGCAGGTCATCAACGGGATGGTCTACAAGATCCGGACCGGGGTCTCCTGGCGTGACCAGCCCGAACGTTACGGCCCGTGGAAGACGGTCTAACCCGCTTCCGCCGCTACGCCATCGACGAGGTTTCGGATGCCACCGAGCGTGTGCACTCGGCGGCCCAGCCGGCGGGGGGTTGATCCCAAGACCGTGCTTCGGTGCGCACGGATCGCTCAGATGGGCCCCTCGGCAGGAAACGGAAGAGGCCCCGCCGGCAGCCAGGGCGGCGGGAGCTGCGCGCCTTTCCGGGCGACTACCAGGCGACTACCAGGCGATGGGGAGCCCGCTCGGGCAGTCGCTCCGTAAACCCTTGCCGGGGGATACTGTTCGAAAAAGTTGTCCAACACCCGCACACTGCCGCCCAGTTCAGCAGAGCTGGCCGGTGTACCAGGCGTTGCGGATCTGCTGTGTGGTTCCGAGTTGAGTGGTGCCGGGGTCGACGCAGTGGGTGGTGTCCCACCAGTTGATCCGGTCGATCTTGATCTTGATGCGGGAGCCGTCGTTGGTGCAGTGGTTGTAGAAGGCCAGGTGGTTGCGGGTGAAATACCCGCAGGGGTCGGCTGCGGGGGCGGCCGTAGCTGCCGGAGCGATAGCACCCAACAGGAGCGCGGTCAGAGCCAGGGGGAGCAGTCGTCGTGTACGCATGACGGGAACGGTACCCACACGGCGAAGCCGGCGAACACTGCCCGCAGTAACAGAAAAGCCCCCGCCTGGTCCGGATCTCTCTTCAGTTCCAGGGTCCGTCTTCAAATTGATCTCGCCCAGAGCAGGAGTGAGGCGAGTGTGACCGCTGCTTCATAGGAGGTGGCGGTCTTCTCGTAGCGGGTGGCGATGCCGCGGAAGCCCTTGAGCTGGTTGAAGCATCGTTGGACGGTGTTGCGGCGTCGGTAGATCCCGGTGTCGAAGCCCGGTGGCCGGCCACCGGGCTGGCCACCGTTGCGACGATGCTGCTTCTGGTCTGGCTCGCCACCCACCATGCCCGCTGCACGACCGCCGTGGTGCAAAGGCAGGCTCCGGCACGGCCGGCAGCACGGAGAACTGCCAGATCGGAGGTTCCCGCCTACGCATCGGCCACAGGCCGAGCGCTGGTGGACCGGGAGTTGTACCTGCCGAAGTCCTGGACCGGTGATGCGGACCGTCGCCGGGCGGCGAAGATCCCCGAGAGCCTGGTGTTCGCGACAGGGTGCTGAATCCCGTGGGTCTCAAGTCCCCTCGGCATCCACCGAGCACCCACCTTCCCCGCTCCACGTACCTGGGACACCGTCTGAGGCCCAACCGTGGTTACCGTCGCCCGTGGGCATGACCGAACCCGTGGTCAGCCGCAGGCTGACCACGGGTCGGGTTAGTGAACAGGCTGAGTGGCACGCAGATGCTCATCCACAGTGGCACTCAACGCTGGTCGACAAGCGGTGTGGAGGGCCGGTGGGTCAGCTGCGGCTCCATTTCTGGCTGGACTCGGTTGGGCTGGTGCAGGCCTGGAGGACAAGGCCGGGGGTGGGGTTCTTGCCGGCGGCTCCGGTGTCCAGGCCCAGGCACAATCGGGACTGCACGCCTCGGATGGATCCGTCTTGGTTGAACGTCCACTGCTGGTTCGAGGCGCCGCACTCCATCATGATGACGGGAGTGCCCCGTCCGACGTTGCCGGAGGCGCCCAGGCACTTGCCCGCGCTGGTGAGCTCCTTGCGCGAGGTGACGCTCCACAACTGGTTATAGGGGCGCTGGGCGGTGTAGCAGAGTTGGGTGACCGCACTTTCCCGGTTCGAGGTCCACTGTCCTGCGACACTGTCCAGACACCTTCCCGAACCCTGATTCACCAGCATGAAGTCAGCCGGTCCGGAAGCCTGATCCGGTGCGGGAGCCGTTTCGGGAGCAGGGGCGGAAGTGCGGGGCGGTGCGGGAGTCCGGTCTGGTGCGGCTTGATGTGACGTGATGGGGCCGTATACCTCCAGTTCGTAGACGCTCGAGGTGTTGTTGTTCCTGTCGTTCGTGGGCTGGGTGATGGCCAGCTTGACGTAACGCGCCGTCACGGGCGAGCTGAGCGTGTGGTGGGTGCGGCTGTCCTGTGAGCCGGACACCGTCGCGGCGGGAGTGAAGTCGGTGCCGTCGGTGCTCGTCTGGATGGTAAAGGCCTTGGTGTTCAACTCGGTGCTCTCCGTGCCGAGACCCGCGTGCTTGACCACGAACGACGACACCGCCTGGGGGGTGTCCAGGTCGACCTGGAGGTAGCTGGACGACCCGGTCGAGCACCACTTGCTGTTGAGGTCCCCGTCGACGGCCTTGGCCGGGCTCTGGCCCTCGCTGCAGGGCGCCGAGCCACTGGCCGTCTTGCCTCGGGCCAGGTTCGGGCCGAGGTCCGCTGCAGCGGGTGGCTGGGGATTCTCAGCGGTGAACCCGTCGTTGAACGAGGGTGGCACGTCGTCAGGAGCAGTTCCCCAGGTGCTCGGGGAGGTGCCCATGGCGAAGTCGAGGGTGCCTCCGTCGGCGATGTCCTGGTATCGGATGAAGTTGTGGCTTGTCTGGGCGTCCTTGACGGACAGGCGCTGCACATACTGCCCGTCGCCGGTGCTGTTGATCTGGATGTTGCGGTTCTCCGGGCGCTGGATGAGCACCGAGGAGAACAGCGGGCCGTGCAGGGCGAGAGTGTCCGCGCCCGGGGTGGGCGGGTACATACCCAGGGCCGCCCATACGTACCACGCGGAGGTGGCGCCCAAGTCGTCGTTGCCGGGCAGGCCGCCCGCACCGGTGGTGAACTCGCTCATGATCCGTCGCACGACATCGCTCGTGCTATCGGGTGTGGCCGCGAAGTTGTACGCCCACGGCACGTGGTGCTCGGGCTCGTTGCCGATGTAGAAGTACGGATTCGAGATACCGGCGTTCAGCTTGGTGAAATGCTGGTCGAGACGCTGGATCGCGGTCGCCCGGCCGCCCATGAGGTCGAACATGGACTGGTGGTTGAAGGGGACCATCCAGGTGTACTGCGAGGCGTTGCCTTCGGTGAAGCCGTGATGGCCGGCCGGGTCGAGCGGCGAGACCCAATCCCCCTCTTTGTAACGCGGCTGGACATAGCCGGATGCGGAGTTGAAAACGTTGGTCCACTTCTGCGCGCGCTGGAGGAGCGTGATGGAGTCCCCGTCTTTCAGCGCCTTGGCGAACTGGCCGATGGCGAAGTCCGACGCCGCGTATTCCAGCGTTGTCGACGGCTGACGGGGGATGAAGCCGTGGGTCTCGTAGGGCACCGACTCGTCCCGGATCTTTCTTCCGGGGAACCAGGAGTAGGAGTCCGGAGGGTTCTTCGCGTCGGGTTGCGGTTCTGCGTAGGACGCGCCCCCTGCGGTGTCCTTCATCAGCCTTAGCGCCTCTGCCGTGTCGAAGTCGCGAATGCCGAACGCGTAGGCGCTTGAGATCACGATCGGCCCGGGGTCACCTGGCATGGTGTACGTCTCGGTGTTCTGCTGCGACCAGCGGGGCAGCAGGCCGCCCTGCTGTCCGCCGAGGACCATGGACTTGACGATGTCTTTCATGACGTCGGGTGCGATGAGCGAGGTGAGCGCGGCCCAGGACCGGTAGATGTCCCATCCGGAGTAGTTCTGGTACACGGCTGACATGCCACTGGGGACCGTGTGGACCTTGCCGTCGAAACCCATGTACCGGGCGCCCACGTCCTTGGCGTTGGTGTCCTTGTACCCGAGGTCGCTGGCCGTGTTGGGGCTCTGCATCACGTGGTACAGCGCCGTGTAGAACTTCTTCAGATCGGTGGCGGAGCCGCCGGTGGCCTGGACGTTGTTGAGCTTGGTGTTCCAGGCGACCAGGGCTGCCTTCTCCACCGTGTCGAAGGCGGAATGGTCGGGCTGCTCCTGGGCCAGGTTCTGCCGGGCGCCGTCGATACTCACGAACGACAGGCCCACCTTCAGGGTGACCGGCCTCCCGCTGTGTGCGTCGAACGTGAGGTAGCCGCCGCTGTTGGCGCCCTCGCTCGTCAACCGGCCACTGGTTGCCTGGCTGACCTTGCTGCCCTCCCAGGTGCCGAACCCGGTGGGTGGACGGTCGAACTTCATCACGAAGAAGATGCGGAACGCGTTGGCCTTTCCACCCGCGGGTGTGCAGAAGTCGCCGCCCGTCGTCCAACCCGCCACCTCGTCGCCGCTGACGGTCGTGTGCGCGGAGCCTGTGCCACCGGTGGCGTTGCCGCTGGTGTTGAGCAGAACCCGCGCCGTGCTGGCTGCGGAGGGAAAGGTCAGCCTCGCCGCGCCGGTGCGCTGGGTGGCGCTGAGCTCCACCTTGGTGGAGTCGCCCAGGATGGTCCGGTAGTAGCCGGGGTGTGCGATCTCGTTGTACTTCTCCGCCTTGAACCGTGCCCAGTTCTCCCCCGGTGAGTTCGTTCCGTCGAGGGACGCGGTGGTGGGCATGATCCCGAGATTCTCGTTGTTGGCGCAGCCGGCGCCGTCGAAGTGGGTCATGCTGAACTGGTCGATCGTCTTGTCGCTCTTGCGGTACCCCGACGGCTTGGCCGTGGGGGTGTCCGGGCTGAACTGGACCATTCCGTACGGGTAGACCGCCCCCGGGTACGTACTGCCGCCGGCGCCGTCGGGCACCGGGTCGGGCGAGGTGCTGTCATCGGTACCGATGAACGGGTCGACGTACTGGGTCAGGTTGAGCGGCTCCGCGTGTGCCCGCCCGTTGAACGTCGGCGAGATGACGACGCCGAACGTCGCGGCGCACAGCGCCAGGACGAGGGGAATCACGTGACGGCGCCGGACATGCCGGCCGCCACGTCTTATGCGAAGTGGTTGACTGATGTGTGCCGTGGTCATGGCAAATCCCTTCGGATACTTTGCCGTTCCGAGCGAGCGCGTCCTGGTGTCTCCCCGGCGGCCGCCCGCCTGTGTGAGAGACGGGACGGCTGGCTCGCAGTGCGCCGACGCGAACATGACCCCCGCTTGCCTGCTATGTGATGCTCAGGTCCGCTGGGGGAACCATCGGATCAGCACGCCAGGTTGCGGAAGCGTCAAATTACCTGCCCCTGTACCTGCTTCAGCTCGTCGATGTGCTCTGCGACTGGGCAGAGTGCGGTCCCTTCCGGCCGTTGAGAGAACGCCCCACAAGTCGGTAACCTTGGACCGTTTCCGACATGCGGGGGCGCTGAGAGCACGGCGCCCTGTTGCGCCGTTCACCGTGCGGCCGCTGAGCCGAGTCCGGAAAGAGGGAGTTGAGCCCAGTGGGGGCGGCCCTGCCGGGCCGTCCACCTTCAGCAGCCGCTCGAGCTGCCGCATCCGCAGCCGCGTAGACGTCTCCACCCACAGCGAGGCACCCTCAACACCCCACCCGTACAGGGAAAATGCCCGTGCCACCAGGATCTAGCGAGGGAGTACCGGGCTTCAGCCCGGTAGGGAATCGCTTCTCAATCCTGCTCTGACCCGCAGATCACAGCGGACGGTTCTGGTTCTCGATGTACCGGCGGACGATTGCCAGGGGCGCTCCGCCGACTGACCCGGCGAAGTAGGAGCCAGACCAGAGTTTGTTGGCCCGGTAGTAGTGCTGCACGAGGTCGGGGAACTCCTGACGGAGTCGGCGGGAGGAGACGCCCTTGAGGGAGTTGACCAGCTTCGATACGGCGACCTTGGGCGGGAAGCTCACCAGCAGATGTACGTGGTTGGACTCGCCGTTGAACTCGGTCAGCTCGGTCTCGAAGTCCGCGCACACGGCCCGCATGATCTCTTCCATGCGGGTCAGGTGCCGGTCGGTGAAGACGTGGTGCCGGTACTTCGTCACAAAGACCAAGTGGGCGTGCATGAGGAAAACGCAGTGTCTGCCAGTGCGGATGTTCTGATACTCGGCCATAACCCAACTGTAGTACGGTGATTGGCATGCAACTCCGTTACCAGTACCGCGTCTCCCCGACGCCCGCTCAGGCGATCAACGCCCGCCGGGTGTTCGGGTGCAAGCGCGTGGTCTGGAACGATGCACTGTCCCGGATCAAGCCGGTCAAGGCGTCGAACAAGCTGCTCGGCAACCCGCGCCGGCGGACCGCCGAGGGCCCCTACCTGCGGGTCCCGAAGAACCCGGACCTGTCCAAGGAACTGATCACCACCGCGAAGAAGACCCAGGAGCGGGCCTGGCTGTCCGATGCCCCGGTCGGTGTGCTACAGCAGACGCTGAGGGACCTGGACAAGGCGTGGGCCGCGTATGAGGACTCCAAGACCGGCAACCGCAAGGGCCCCAAGGTTGCCCTGCCGCGCTTCAAGTCCAAGAAGGACAATCGGGAGTCCGCCCGATTCACCGCCTCCGACCGGTTCAAGATCCTCGGTGATGGCAAGCTCCGGCTGCCGAAAATCGGAGACGTGCGGGTCAAGTGGACCCGCGATCTACCCTCCGTCCCGTCGAGCGTGACGCTGATCAAGGACCGATCCGGGAGGTACTGGGCCTCCTTCGTGGTCGAGACCGACCCGGCCGCCGACATCCTTCCGCCAGCTGATTGTGACCAGGGCATCGACCTGGGCCTGACCCGGTTCGCGGTCCTCGCGGACGGTTCGCACATCGCCTCACCAAAGTACCTGCGGCGGGCGGAGAAGAAGCTGAAGAAGCGGCAGCGGGAACTGTCGCGGAAAAAGAAGGGGTCGAACAACCGGGACAAGGCCCGAATCAAGGTCGCCCGCGCTCACGCCCAGGTGGCGGATGCGCGCCGGAACTTCCACCACCAGTGGTCTCACAGGCTGACGAGCGAAAACCAAGCTGTCTTCGCGGAGACCCTGAACGTGCGTGGAATGGCGCGTGGCCGCCTGGCCAAAAGCGTGCACGACGCGGGCTGGTCCCAGTTCCTGATGTTCTGCGAGTACAAGGCGATCCGGCACGGACGGAAGTTCGTCAAGGTCGCCCGCGACTTCCCCAGCTCCCAGATATGTTCCGCCTGCGGATTCCGCGACGGCCCCAAGCCCCTGCACATCCGGGAATGGACCTGCGGCAACTGCGGAACCCGGCACGACCGGGACTGGAACGCCGGACGGAACGTCAAGTATGAAGGCCGCCGCATCCTCGCAGCGGCACAACCACCCACCCCTGGACTGGGGGCCTCACGCCGGTAACGGCGCGAGTAAACGCCTGCGGAGCGCATGTAAGACCAGGCAGCAGCCCGGCAGCGCGCACAAGCCCCACTCCGGTGGGGAGGAAGCAGGAACCCACCCGAAGCGGGTGGTCTCCCAAACGGGTGACCACCCGCAGGCGGAGAATCCACGCCCTCCAGGGCGATCGGAGGAGGTCAAAGCCTTCTGCAACACGCTTGGACAACGTTTCCTTCGGTGCCGGTGATGGCTTATGGGTCCTCTGCCGGCGTTCGGTGCCAACCACGGAGGGCAAGCTCCCCGCCTGGCGGCGGCTCAGGTAATCGCAGGGCGCCGGCCGCGAGCACATCGGGCACAAACAGCGATTGAGGGCCGCACCCCGGGCTGGGGTGCGGCGCTCGGCGCATGTGCTTACGCGGTCCAGCCGCCGTACGGCACGGTGATCAGCTCCATGCCGTGGCCCGCCGGGTCCATGAAGTACACCCCGCGGCCGCCGTCGTTGTGGTTGATCGCGCCGGGCTGCTGCCGGTGCGGATCGGCATAGTGCTCGATGCCGCGCTCGCTGATCCGCGCGTACGCCGCGTCGAACTCCTCCTCGGAGACCAGGAAGGCGTAGTGCTGCATGGCGATGTGGTCCGCGGGGATCGTGGCGAAGTCCAGCGTGACGCCGTTGCTCAGGCCGACCGCGATGAACGGGCCCCACTCCGCGGTGATCTCAAGGCCCAGCAGGTCCGCGAAGAACTGGGCGGACTCCCGGTTGTCTCGGGCGTGGACGATCGTGTGGTTCAACTCAACTGACAAGGAATGCCTCCGAAGGCACCTCCCGACACCTCCATGCCTCACCCAGCCGGTGATCGACACGCGATGTCCCGGTAGATCCTAGTCCCTGTTGTCTACGAAGTGAGTCGGCGGTAGTTGATGAGCGCTGCGGCTATACCAACGAAAGCGAGGAAGTGCTCGGCTTTGAGTTCGTAGCGGCGATGCAGGCGCCGGCATCCAGCCAGCCAGGAGACCGTCCTCTCGACGACCCAGCGGTGGCGGCCCAGTCGTGTGGAGGGCTCGATGCCCTTACGGGAGGCGGCTCGAGATCCCCTCCAACTCCGGCCCCGGGACAGAGGGCGCCGCGGCGGCCCGTCCAGCTTCGCTGTCGGCGGCGAACGCGTCGTCGTCCCCTGCGGGGCCGTCCTCCGCCCCGGATGCGAGTGACTCGCTCTGGTACTCCTCCAGCGGGCCGGCAGGTCGTGATGCCTGCCGCGGATCCGGCGCATGTAGTCGCACATGTTCCGCAGACGCCGGCGCGGCGCCTCCTCGTCCGGGCCCAGCAGGGAAAGTGCCTGGTCGGCGAGCTTCTCCTGCTGGTCCAGGTACCGGCGCTGGGCTATCGAGTCGTGCTTCCAAAGCGCGAAGAACGAGTGTGGCCTGGATGAGTACGAGTCCGCCGCTGCACCGACTGGTACCGGCACATCACCCTGGCCATGCTCGCTCACGCCTTCCTCGCCGCGTGACCGCCCAGGTCGGCGCAGAGGGGCTGCAGAAACGGATCACCCCTCGCTCCGCTCGGCCTGGCGGAAATCCGCAGGCTCATGGCAGCTTGCCGCCCCGGAGCAGGGCATCACTACCGGCTTCGCGCCGACCAGGCGCAGAGATGGTCCCGCTGGCGTCGCCAACACCGGGCCACCGCCCGACACTGCCACTACAAGCGACGTATCACCGGTCACGAACTCACACCACATGACAGAACGTCAGCTCGCTACACTCAGAAACAGGATCCTGACCAGCAGGAATAGCAAACTGCAACTGGTGCACTAGGAGTCGTCGTCAAAGCGCTACGCCCACATCAGGAGCGAAGCGCCCGGGGCCTGCGGTCTGCGGTCTGCGGTCTGCTGCACAAGCCGAGGCCCTCTGACCTCTTACGCCTCTGGTAGTCCTGACGCAGGGCGTCAAGGGTCTGGGCGGCCTCGGGAAGGTCCGCCTTCCGGCATCCGCCGGTGGCCGTGGAGCCGGCCTGGGCTGGTGGTGCGTTCGGGGTCGTGGAGGAGGACCGTGTCTGGCGTTCACGGGCCGAGGGCCGACCGGATCGGCGTGTGGGGTGCCGAGGCGACTGGGCCGTGGGCGCCGCTGAAGATCGCGCTCGAGCCGGAGGGCGTCTGGTTGAGGACCCAGAGGCTGATCAGTACGGCGAGTGCGAAGACGACCGTAATGAGGACCGCCAGGACCAGGCGGCGTTTGCGTTCCCTGCGGAGCCAGTCCCCGCGGGCGGTGCGATAGGCGTCGGGGGCGGGCTGCACCTGATGTGCGAGGGCTTCCAGGGCCTCGCGGAGCTGCTTCTCGGTACCGGGGGCGCCCGGGGTGGTGCTCATCGCCGTGCCTCCATCGCCTGGGTGAGAGCGGCGAGGCCGCGCGCGGTATGGGTCTTGACCGATCCTGCCGAAATACCCATCGCCGCGGCGATCTCGCCTTCTTTGAGGCCGAGCCAGTGGCGGAGCACGAGGGCTTCCCGCTGCCGGGCGGGCAGTTGCTGGAGTGCGTCGACCAGCACCCGTTGGTCGTCACGGAGCAGGGCCGAGTTCTCGGCGGAGGCGACCGGGTCGGCAGCGGGGGCCTCGGCGTGCCGGCGGGCGACCTGGAGATGGCGTATCCGCATCCGAATCAGATTGCAGACAGTGGAGCGCAGATACGCTTCCGCGGAGTCGGCATCGCGGAGTTTCCGCCACCTCCGGTAAATCTGGTAGTACGCCTCGGCCACGATGTTCTCGGGGTCGTCTGCGCCCAGCAGCGCGGCGAGGCGGAGCATCGAGGCGTAGTGCTCGTCGAAGAGCCGGGCGACGGCCGCCTCCCGCTCCTGTTCGACCGGGTCGGCCGACACCTGGCGCGGCAGAACCTTGTCCGCGGCTGCGCCGGCGTTACCGACCGGCTGTCCCGCAGCGGTGGAACAGCAAGGCCTCTTATGGTGCGTCTCATGGGTTACTCGATCCTGTCCCAGGCCGGCGCCTGACTGTCAGACAAGGGGGCAGTGCGGTGGAGTCCGCAACCCGGGGTGTGCCGATCCGGTCCAGCACTGCGGTGCCGATCAGCGCGACTGCCAGGTTGATGATCAGGGCGGCCAGCCCCGCGTAGATCTCCGGCGGATGACCGGACATGCCGGGCAGGCCGAGCGGTACGACGGGTGAGAAGCCCTCCCGTACGACCATGACCGTGCCGAACACCATCCCCGCGGCCCATCCTGCGAGCAGCGCCCGGTGGTGCAGCCGACGTGTGAAGAGCCCGATGGCCACCGCGGGGAAGATCTGGAGGATCCAGACGCCGCCGAGGAGTTGGAGGTTGATGGCGTCCTGGTCCCGCAGCCCGAAGATGAACGCGACCGCTCCCGCCTTCGCGGTCAGGGAGACCGCCTTGGCGATCCGCACCTGGCGCTTGGGGGTGGCGGTGGGGTGGAAGTACTCGACGTATACGTTGCGTACGAACGAGGTCGCGGCTGCGATCGACATGACGGCGGCCGGGACCATCGCTCCCACGGTGATCGCGCCGAAGACCAGACCCGCCAGCGGCGCAGGCATCAGACGGTCCACCAGGATGGGGACCGCGGCCTCGGCGCCTCCCTCAGGGGCCTCGACGCCCGAGGCGAGCGCCGCGATGCCGAGCATCCCGAACAGCGCGAGCACCGCGGTCCAGGCCGGCAAGGCGACGGCGACCCGGCGCAGGACGCGCGGGCCGGAGGCGGCGAAGGCGGCGGTGAGGACGTGCGGGTACATCAGCAGGGCCAGCGCCGAGCCCAGGGCGAGGGTGGCGAAGGCCGGCTGCTGGTCCGGTGAGAGGACGAGGGAGGCATGGCCGGCGTCCGGACCGGAGAGCTGGCGGGCGGCCTCGTCGAAGACCGCACCGGGGCCGTCGAGCTGGGCCAGGACGAGCCAGCAGACGGCGAGTACCGAGCCGAAGACCGCCACGCCCTTGAGCGCCGAGATGACGGTGGGCGCGCGCAGACCGTGCCGGTAGGTCGCCACCGCGAGACCGGCGAAGATCGCGGCCATCGCCAGGTCACCGGTGGCGGCACTGGGGTAGAGCCCGCCCGCGGTGAGCACCGCGCGGATGCCCACTAGCTGCAGGGCGAGGTACGGCATGGTGGCGAGGATGCCGGTGAGCGCGACCACCAGGGCCAGCGGCGCCGAACCGTAGCGTCCCCGCACGAAGTCGGCTGCCGTGACATACCCATGGTCCCGCGCCACAGTCCACATCCGGGGCAACAGCACGAAGGCCAGAGGACAGACGATCACGGTGTAGGGCAGGGCGAAGAAGGCGGGCGCGCCGTTGCCGTACACCAGGCCGGGTACGGCGGCGAAGGTGTACGCGGTGAAGATCGTGCCGCCCAGCAGGAGCCACGTCCATATCGTGCCGAGGCTCCGGTCGGCCAGCGCCCAGCCTTCGAGGCAGGGCAGGTCGTCGTTGGAGTGCAGGCGGCGGGCGGTGACGGCGAGCAGGGACGCACCGCCGATGACGGCGAGGAACGCCGCGGCCATGGGGCCTTCGGTCATCGGTAACCGTCCTTGTGTCCCAGGTGTGCGCGAGCCCTGTCGCCTACGAGTTGCGTAGGGGGCTGGCTGCGATGACAGGGAAATCTGGGAAATCTCTGAGAAATCTGCTGTCAACTAAATCTCGGACGTCGGCAACTCTTGCACAGACCGACAGGAATGAGGAGGTCACAGTGGATCGGACCGCGTTCCCCCGCCACCGCCGCGCCTTGCGTCGGGCCGCGGCCGGTGTCTGCCTCGTCGCTCCCGTCGTTGGCCTGCTGTGGGTGCCCTGGTACGCGCAGGAGCGGCCGGAGCTGGCTGGGGTGCCGTTCTTCTACTGGTACCAGCTCGCCTGGGTGCCGCTGTGCAGTCTTGCCGTGCTCGCGGCGTATCTGCTGACCCGGCGCCAGTCAGAGCCCTGATTGAGCCCTTCGAGCAACTCGCCTCGCTGATCACTTCTATTCGCCTGCCAAGGTGAGGAGCCGCCATGCCCGGATCCGTCCGCACAAACAGGATGAACAGCGCAAATCGGAAATCGATCTTGCTGTGGACCTGTGTCGCCCTGCTCGGTGCCTTCGCCTGGGGCGTGGTGGCCCTGGCCCGGGGCGAGGAGATCTCCGCCGTCTGGCTGGTGGCCGCGGCGCTGGGCTCGTACGCCATCGCGTACCGCTTCTACTCACGCTTCATCGCCCGCCGTGTGCTGAAGCTCGATGACAGCCGGGCCACCCCTGCCGAGCGGCTCGAGGACGGCGTGGACTTCCAGCCGACCGACCGCCGGGTCCTGCTGGGCCATCACTTCGCCGCGATCGCCGGGGCCGGGCCGCTGGTCGGTCCGGTGCTGGCGGCCCAGATGGGGTATCTGCCGGGGACCATCTGGATCGTCGTCGGTGTGATCTTCGCCGGGGCGGTGCAGGACATGGTGGTGCTGTTCCTGTCCATGCGCCGTGAGGGGAAGAGCCTGGGGCAGATGGCCCGTGAGGAGATCGGAAAGGTGGGCGGGGCGGCCGCGCTGCTCGCGGTCTTCGCCATCATGATCATCCTGCTGGGGGTGCTGGCGCTGGTCGTGGTCAATGCTCTCGCCCACTCCCCGTGGGGGACCTTCTCGGTAGCCATGACCATCCCCATCGCCCTCTTCATGGGCTTCTACCTGCACTATCTGCGCCCGGGACGGGTCACTGAGACCAGCCTGATCGGTGTCGCGCTGCTGCTCCTGGCCATCGTGGGCGGCGGGTGGGTGGAGAACTCCTCACTCGCCGGAGCCTTCACCTGGAGTCCTGCGACTCTCGTCTTCTGCCTGGCCGGCTACGGATTCGTCGCCTCCGTCCTGCCGGTGTGGATGCTGCTTGCGCCGCGCGACTACCTCTCCACGTTCATGAAGGTCGGCACCATCGCACTGCTCGCTGTCGGTGTACTGGTGGCCGCGCCCACGCTTCAGGCCGAAGCAGTGACCGACTTCGCCGCCTCCGGCGCCGGACCGGTCTTCGCCGGCTCCCTCTTCCCGTTCCTGTTCATCACCATCGCCTGCGGCGCACTCTCCGGCTTTCATTCCCTGGTCGCCTCCGGGACCACCCCGAAGCTGATCCAGAAGGAATCCCAGGTACGGATGATCGGCTACGGCGCGATGCTGATGGAGTCCTTCGTCGCCGTCATGGCCCTGATCGCCGCCGCGGTACTCGACCCGGGCCTGTACTACGCGATGAACGCCCCGGCGGGGCTGCTCGGCACCACCGCCGAATCCGCCTCCCAGGCGGTGGCCGGCCTAGGCTTCACCATCACTCCCGATCAGCTGACCGCCGCCGCCAAGGCAGTGGAGGAGCAGACGCTCATCGCCCGCTCCGGCGGTGCGCCCACCCTCGCCGTGGGAATGTCGGAGATCTTCTCCGGGGTCTTCGGAGGCGCGGCGATGAAGGCCTTCTGGTACCACTTCGCGATCATGTTCGAAGCGCTGTTCATCCTCACTACGGTCGACGCGGGCACCCGGGTGGGCCGCTTCATGCTCCAGGACATGCTCGGCAACATCTGGAAGCCGATCGGCCGCGTCAACTGGAAGCCGGGAATCTGGATCACCAGCGCAGTGGTCGTGACAGCCTGGGGCTACTTCCTCTACTCCGGCGCCACCGATCCGCTCGGCGGGATCAACCAGCTCTTCCCGCTCTTCGGAATCGCCAACCAGCTGCTCGCCGCCGTCGCCCTCACCGTCTGCACCACCGTCCTGGTCAAGTCCGGACAGCTGCGCTGGGCCTGGGTCACTGCGGTCCCGCTGGCCGGGGTGGTCGCAATCACCTTCACCGCCGGCTGGCAGAAGATCTTCTCCGACGACCCCCGCGTCGGCTTCTTCGCCCAGAGGGCCCGCTACGCCGACGGGATCGACGCCGGCACCGTCCTTCCTCCCGCCAAGACCATGGACGACATGCACACCGTGGTCACCAACTCCACTGTCGACGGAGTCCTCATCGCTCTGTTCCTCCTGCTGGTCATGACCGTAATCGCCAACGCGGCCATGGTGTGCGCCCGCGCCCTGCGCTCGCCCGCCCCGATGCCGACCGCGGAAGCGCCGTACGTCGCCTCGCAGATCGAGGCACCGGTTCCGGGACCCCGCAAGGCGCTCGCCGGAGCCCGCGAATGAGGCTCCGTCAAGTGCTGGATGGACTGCGCTGGTACGTACGGGAGTTCACCGGCGAGGCTGAATACGACCGCTACTGCGAACGTCACCGCCGCAACCACCCCTACGCCCCGGTCCCCACCCGCCGGGAGTACGAGCGGCTGCGTATCCAGCAGCAAGAGGCCCACCCGACCAGCCGCTGCTGCTGATCGACTCGGGGTGCCGCGCCGTTGTGCCGGTGCGGCCCCACTCCCCTAGGACCCCAGATCCTGCGACGCCAGGACCGGATCCGTCTGGTCTGCGCGAGCCCCGAACTCGACGCCCGAGACGGGCACAGCGCACGATCCGCCCTCCTGCCAACCGCGCGGCCTCAGCAGACGACGCGCCGCGGCGTCCCTTCCTGAACGGAAAACCCGCACGACTCGGCGGTCTATTGAGCCGCCCTTGTCGGCAACAGCACTTTGGAGCCTCATTGATGAGCAGGCATGGTCGGCAAGGCGGCTCGCGCCTGGAGAAGAACGGGCTGAGAGCGAATGCTCTGGGGGCGGCGGATGCGGTGGTGATGGCGGTCGCGGGCAGTGCGCCCGCGTATACCCTCGCGGCGGCCACGGCGGTGCTGACGGGGGCGGCCGGGCTGGCAAGCCCGGCCGCCCTGCTGTCGTGTGCGATACCCATGGTGGGAATCGTGCTGGCGTTCAAGTATCTGGGCCGACTCGACGTCAACGCCGGGGCCAGTTACTCGTGGGTCGGCCGTGCTCTGCATCCGGGGCTGGGCTTCTTGAGCGGGTGGGCGCTGGTGGTGTCCGCGACGTTGTTCATGGTGGCCGGGGCCCTGCCGGCCGGCTCCTACACCCTGTCGTTGTTCTCCGACAGCTGGGCGCAGAACGGGACGTTGGCCGCCGCGGTGGGGGCGTTCTGGTTCCTGCTGATGGCGGCGCTGGTGGTGAAGGGGGCTCGGATCAGTGCCCGCGCGCAGTGGGTGATGACCGGGATCGAGGTGGCGATCCTGCTGGTCGTCGGCGTGGCCGTGCTGGTCCGCGGGGGCGGCGCGGCGGTGTTCTCGTGGTCGTGGCTGTTCGATGTCACCAGTCTGGGCGGGCCCGAGGGGTTCGCCGGCGTCGCTCTTATCGCGGCGTTCTACTTCTGGGGCTGGGATGTGACGGCGAACCTCAGCGAGGAGACCAGCGACAGCCGTCGGGTGTCTGGGCTGGGCGGGCTGCTCGGCGTGGTCAGTGTCCTGGCGGTGTTCGAGGTCGTCACGATCGCGGTGAACCTGGTCATGTCCCAGGGCGACATCCAGAGGAGCAGCGGCACGGTCCTGGCAGACCTCGGTGATGCACTGTGGCCGGGCTGGGGAGGCAAGGCCATGGTGATCGCGGTGATGCTGTCCACGATCGCCACCCTGGAGACGACGCTGATCCAGGTCACCCGCACCCTGTTCGCGATGGGACGCGACCGCACCCTCCCGGCCGTCTTCGGACTCACCCACCGCCGATGGCAGACACCGTGGGCGGCCGTGACTGCAGTCGCCGCAGTCGCCCTCACGCTGCTGTTCGCCTCCAGTACGCTGGGCCCCGTCAACACCGTCCTCGCCGACGCGTTCAGCGCCATCGGCCTGCAGATCTGCGTCTACTACTCCCTCGCCGGAGTCTCCGTCGTCGTCGCCTACCGCAGACTGCTCCTCAAATCAGTGGCCAACGCCGTCTTCATGGGCCTGTGGCCGCTGTTCGGCGCCGTGTTCATGATGTGGGCCTTCTACCAGTCGCTGCTCAGCCTCGACGTCACGGTCCTGGTGATCGGCCTCGGTTCCCTGGCCGCCGGTGTCTTCCCCTTCGCCTGGTACGTGATCGCGGACAGCGAGTACTACACCGGCCGGCACGCCCGCCTGGACGCGTCCGTCGCCGACAGAGTGGAATCGCAGTACGGAGACGTCACCGCAGCCATGCCGGGACAGCACACCGGCCGCGTCAGCGACCTCTGACACCCGACGATGACCCCACCCAGGCCCGAACGCTCCCGCCGTTCCCGGACTCTGCGCTACGACCCCGCCTACGGAGACCGTCCACTCGCACAAGCCGTGCAGGACCTGCTGATCGGACGCTGGCAGGGTCCGCGCGACCTGCTGCACGCCACCGGGAACGACTGGGACCGACGAACCCACCGGATCAGACTCCTCGCCGAGACCGCCGCAGGCTGCCGCACCGTGGAGAGCTGGCAGATCGCCGAACCCCACAACGCCGACGCTCTCGTGCTCCGCGCAGACACCGAGGTGATGCGGCTGTTCTTCCAACTGGCACAAGAACAACAGCACACCTCGCCGCCCCCTGCACAGGACGTCTTCGACCGCACACGCCTCCATCACGCCGCCGACTTCTGCTTCCAGGCGAGCTACGCGTTCCCCGCGGACCCGATGCCCTGGATCTCCCTGCTCACCCTCGCCCGCCTCTACGGCGCAGGACACCCCCACACCTGGCACTGGTGGCACGAACTCCGCACCCGCGACCGCCGCTCCCGCGAAGGACACCACCAGGTCCTGCGTCACCTGTCCGCCCGCTGGCACGGCTCCCACGGCAGCATGTACGACTTCGCGCGCGACACCGCCGCGGCCTCCCCGCTGGGCTCCCCCCTCGCCGTCCTCACCCAAGCCACCCGCGCCGAGCACTACCGCGAACTCATCCGCACCGAGGGAAAAAGCTCTATTGGACTCTCCTTCCATTGGACGCACGACGCACTGAACCCGGATCTCGACACCACGCTCGAACGGTGGATCGCACATCGCGGCCCCATCGAATACGCACAAGACGTCGCCGACCTCAACCTGCTCGCCCACGCACTCGTCTACGCCAACCGACACCACGACGCCGCACTCGTCTTCCAACACCTCGGCAACCGGCCCACCATCACCCCATGGTCATACTCCGGAGACCCGCAAGCGCTCTTCACCCGATGGCACAACGAACTCCTCGCCGACAGATGACTTTCCCAAGAAGAAGCACGAGGCGACCAATCGGGACTGGTGAGCGCGTATGCCTCAGGAGGGCACGGGTGACGACGGGAGCCGGTCTCAGCTGAAAGCTGCCGCATTCGCGGCTCAGGGGATGGCGAGTGACCCCTTCTTGGTCTCTGACGGCGACGCCGGCACCTGAGCGTCGTGCGGGCACCGAGCCGGGCTCGCTGCAGTTATCCGTGTCTCCCCTGAGAGAGGGTGCGCCGGCCCCATTGAACCAGTGTCAATTCACGCTTGCGGGCTGGGAATCCCTCCCATCAGGTGTGTAACAGTCCGTGGAACGAAGGGGGTTCAGCGATCCGAGAGTTCTGACGGATGGTTTACTGGATTCGGTGATGCGGCACGAGCCAGCCGTGCCATCGCTCCGTCACCCCGGGGGTGCTGAGGCTCTGAGCGTCGGGTGGCCGGTCCCACGAGGACCGCGTTGACTCGCGGCCGGCACGGAACGGCTGGATCACCGTCGGTCCGGCGGGCTGAGGTCGGTCTGACCTCCCACGGCGCACCGCCCACCGGTCGGACTCCGAGCCTGTCCGGCAAGGCTGTCCAGCCGGTGACGGGTATGCACGAGAGAAGAGGCCCACGGGTGGCTGGGACGCGCAGAGAGTCCGGAAATCTTCCTGCGGACACGACGAGCTTCGTCGGCCGACGCGCCGAGTTGTCGCGCGCCCGGCAACTGCTGGCGCGGACAAGGCTGTTGACTCTGACGGGTCCGGGCGGCATGGGCAAGAGCCGGCTCGCCTTGAGGCTGGCGGCGCAGGTGCGGCGTTCCTTCCCCGACGGCGTCTGGCTGGCAGACCTCGCCGTGGTCGAGAAGGAAGAGCTGCTCGAGCACACTGTGCTGGCGGCCTTCGAACCGAACCACGACATGGGCAGCCCGCCGCTGGCCGCGCTGAGCGGTCACCTTCGTGACAAGCGGGTCCTGCTGCTGCTCGACAACTGCGAACACCTGCTGCACTCCTGTGCGGTCCTGGCCGACGCGCTGCTGGCTGCCGCTCCGGGCCTGCATATCCTCGCCACCAGTCGGCAGGCTCTGGGCGTCGCGGGAGAGTGCCTGCTGACGGTGCCCCCGCTCTCGGCCCCCGACCCGGACGATCCCAGACCGGTCGGGCAAGCCGGGCTCAGCGACGCGCTGGATCTGTTCGCCGACCGGGCGGCCGCATCTCTGGGAGAGTGCGCATCCCCGGAGTACGGCAGGACGGCCGCCCTGATCTGCCGTCGCCTGGATGGCATTCCGCTGGCCATCGAGCTGGCCGCCGCCCGGCTGCGGGTACTGACCTGCGAGCAGATCCTGGAACGGCTGGGCGACCGGTTCGAGTTGCTGGCCGGGGGAAGCAGAGCCGCCCTGCCCCGCCAGCAGACCATGCGCGCAGCCCTCGACTGGAGCTTCGATCTCTGCGCCCCCAAGGAGCAACTGCTATGGGCCAGACTGTCCGTCTTCCCAGGCGCCTTCGACTTGGAGGCGATCGAGTCGGTGTGCACAGGTTCCGGCCTCGCCGCCCAGGAGGTCTTCGACCTCGTGGCAGGCCTGGTGGACAAGTCCGTGCTGGTCCGAGAGGAGCAGCACGCTCGGTACCGCATGCTGGAAACCCTCCGCCAGTACGGTTGCCTGAGGCTGCCCGACGGGACTGGCCGGGCGCTGCGCCGCCGCCACCGCGACTACTACCAAGCGCTCGTACTGCGTGCCGAGACCGAGTGGTTCACCGGCGAGCAGACGGCCTGGTTTGCCCGCCTGCACCAGGAACGGCCCAATCTCCGCACCGCACTCGACTACTGCCTGACCGAACCGGGCGAGGCCCAAGCCGGTCTGGAGACAGCCGGATCGCTTTGGTGCCACCGCCTCGGCGCGGGCAGCCTGGAGGAAGAGCGGCACTGGCTGGGCCGGGCGCTCGCATCGGACGCCACGCCCAGCCTCGCCAGGCTCAAGGCCCTGTGGGCCGACGGATGGCTGGCTCTCCTGCGCGGCGACACTCCCTCGGCACACGTCCGGCTGGTGGACTGCCGGGCGTTGGCACAGTCTCTCGATGACCCGCTGGCGCAGGCGTACGCCGAGCAGTTCGACGCTCTGTCCGCCCTCTTCCAGGACGACTTCGCGCGCGCCATCCCCTTGTTCGAGGGAGCCCTCGCCCTCTACCGCAGCCACGGAGACATCGGCGACACATGGGCCACCCTGTACCTGCTCAGCCTGGCCTGCTGCCTTTCCGCCGACCCACGCGCCGCCGCCCTCGGCGAGGAGTGCCTGGAGCTGTGCGACGCCCACGGCGCTCAGTGGTCCCGCTCGTTCGCACTGTGGCTCCTCGGACTCCAGAACTGGCTGGACGGAGACACTCGGCAGACCGTCAGGCACCTCCAGGAAAGCCTGAGCACCGGCCGACCCGCGTTCAATGGGCTGGCCGTGGCCCAGTGCCTGGAAGTACTGGCCTGGGCGCGCGCCAGCGACGGGGACGGCGCGCAGGCTGCGGAGCTGCTGGGCGCGGCGCAGAGCGCCTGGGAGAAAGTCGGCGCCATACTGCCCGGTGTCGGGCGCCTGCTCCACCATCGCACCGAGTGCGAGGCGCTGCTCCGAGAAACCCTGGGCGAGGAGTGCTTCACTGCGCACATGCAGTCAGGCGCCGCCTCGACCATGGAGCAGGCCATCGCGCGCGCACTCAACAAGCCTCCCGCGCCACCCAGCCCTCCGGAGCATGATCCTATGACCGTGCTCACTCCTCGGGAGCGTCAGGTCGTTCTTCTGGTCACTCGGGGACTGACCGACAAGCAGATCGCGGCCCAGCTCGTCATCTCGCCGCGCACCGCGCAGGGACACGTCCAACGCATCCTGGCCAAGCTCGGGTTCACGACCCGCACCCAGATCGCCACCTGGGCTCAGGAGCGTACCCCCCTCTGAGTCTCCGGCCGCCCCGAACAGACCGCTCCCGGCGGCCGGGGAGTTGCGACGCGGTCGGCTATTGAGGACCGTGGCCCGGGCCCACGCGGCCGAGTGCCCCGGATACAGTCCCTTTGCGGTGTGCCTGGTCAGAGGGCGAGGTGCACAGCGAGTTGCTCCCACTGCCGTACGGACGGGGAGTCGGGTGTGGTGGTCACAAGGTGGAGGCTGACGTGGTCTGCTCCGGCGTCGAAGTGCGTGAGGACGCGGCGGGCGATGTCCTCGGCGCGACCGTGAGCCACCAGCGCGTCGACCAGCCGGTCGTCGAGCGCGTCCGGGTTCTCGTGTCCAAGTCCGCGCAGCAGTTGGTGGCGGTTCGGCAGGGCGGCTGCGGCAGCGTTGCGAGCCAGGTCGGCGGTGTCCGCTCGGTCGTGGGTGAGCACGCACAGCTGCGTGATGGCCAACAGACCGCCGTCTCCGAGGATGGTCCTGGCAGCGCGGGTGTGTTCGACGGGCATGCCCAGCACCGTTGCACCCCGGGCGCGTTCGGCGGCGAGGGCGAGCATGCTGGGGCCCAGGGCGGCGAGTACGCGGTGCGGCGAGACGGCAGCGTCGGGTGGCCCGAACGGGGCGGTGTCCAGCGCGTCGAGGTAGGAGCGCATGGTGGCCAGGGGCGGGCCGAAGCGGTGGCCGCGGATGTCCTGGGCCAGGCTGGGGTGGCTTTCCCACAGGCTGAGCAGGAACCGTCCGGGGAATGCCTCGTCCAGGGTGCGTTGCGCGGCGGCGGCCGTGACAGGGTCGCGGGCGTAGATGTCGGTCATGCCGGCGGCCACGGTGATGTGCCGGGTGGCCGACAGGAGGATCGCGGCGTGCGCCATGGCCTCGCGTCCCGTGGTCTCGGGGAACCACAGAGTGCCGAAGCCGAGGTCCTCGATCGCGGCGGCTGCCCTGCGGACCTCGGGTGCGGGGAGACGGTCGAAGTCCCCCGCCCAGATCCCGATGCGCCCGAGGTCGTGGGTGCGGGCACTCACGCGTCCTGCCGTGCGGTGCGCGTGGAGTCCAGGAACGCGGCGATCTGGGACGCGCCGGTGCACTCCAGCCAGGTACGGAAGTCCATCGCACCCGGGTGGATCTTCCGGGTGGAGGGGATGTCCGCGCGGTAGCCGCGTTCGTTGAGCCAGTCGTTCGCGTAGGCGAAGTCTTCACTCAGCGCCCGGATCGCGTCGATCGGGATCTGAACATAGGGAAGCGGTATGCCGAGTGCCTTCCCGATGGCCGCGGCGATCTGAAGCGGCGTGAGTTCGTCCCCGGCCAGGGAGACCGCCCGGCCGATCCACTCCTTGGGCCGGGTCAACGCCAGCGCGGTAACGGCGCCGACGTCGTCGACGGCCATGATCTGCTGGGGGACCTCCGGCGCGAGCCCGGTGGCCAGGTTCCCGTTCCGCAGCGCGTATCCGCCGGTGAAGTTCTCCATGAAGGACACCGGCCTCAGGATCGTCGCAGGCAGGCCGAGGGCGGCGATGTGCTGCTCGATCCGCCACTTGCTGACCAGGTTCACCGGCAGCTTCTCCTCAAGGTGTCGGTCCGCTTCGGCGACCGAGGTGAAGACGAAGTGCCCGATACCTGCGGCGTGCGCGGCCTCCGCGACGTTCACGCCCCAGCGCACCTCGTCCTCGGCGGTGAAGTCCGGCGCGGTGCCGGGCGAGCCGACGGTGGGCTGGACGCTGAACAAGCCCCAGGCGCCCTCGGCCGCGGCCGTCAGGGAACCGACATCCTCCATCTGCGCCCGCACCACCTGCGCGCCGGCCCGCGCCAGGGCTGTGGCCTGCGCCCCGTTCGGGTCCCGCGTCAGCGCGCGGACCTGCCAGCCGGCGCGGAGCAGGTGATGTGTCACGGCCCTGCCCTGCAGGCCGGTCGCACCCGCCACCACGACGGTCTTCTGCGTCAGCTTCACGTTCTTCTCCATCGCGTCCGTGCGGAAGGGGAGCCACACCATAAGTGGGGTGGCCCTCCGTTTCTCGTTCGCTACGATATGGAGGGTCACCCCACTTATCAAGCTGTCAGGAGCACCCGTGCCGAAGGACGCCACCGCGCAACCCCGCCGGCAGATGCGTGCCGACGCCCGTCGCAACGTCGAGAAGATCGTGGCCGCCGCCGGGGCCCTGATCGCCGAGCATGGCGCCGACGCCTCCCTGGAGGAGATCGCACGCCGCGCCGGAGTCGGCTCGGCCACCCTGCACCGCCACTTCCCGTCCCGGCAGACACTCCTGGAGGCGGTCTTCAAGGGCCGAGTGGAGGCCTTGTGTGCGAAGGCGGACGACCTCCTCACTGAACCCGACCCGGGCCAGGCGCTGTCCACCTGGCTTCGCGCCGTCGGCGCGCACGCCGTGGCCAACCGCGGACTGGGGGCGTCGCTGATGCGCAACGGAGACCCAGCGCTGGGCGAGACCTGCCACGACATGATCACCACTGCCGGAGAAGCCCTCCTTTCGTGCGCCCGAGCCGCGGGCGTCGTGCGGTCCGGGATCACCATCACCCAGCTGCTGAAGCTCGTCGGCGCGATCGCACTGGCTACCGAGCAGGACGCCGACGGCCCGGCCGAGGCCGACCTCCTGCTTGTGATCGCCATCGACGGCGTACGCACGCGCTGACCCGGCACTCACAAACGATCCTGTTGTCCGAGCAAGATCACATAGGGTCGGGGAGGCGCCCGGAATTCCGGGATCCGCTCGACAGCTCGTTCTCACTCAAGAGCTGGTCATATCCCCTTCCGAGAACTGCATGGCGCGGATCCACGGCATGACGGACCATCAGGCCCCGATCCTCGCCCGCACCCCGGCGCGTATACGCTCTCGATCTTCACGGTGACGGCACCGAAGCGATTGGCGGGGAGAGCACTCGCTCGAGCTCAGGCAGACCGATGTGCTGGTTCATGGACGTGCTGGGACTTGGCCAGGTGGACCTGATCAGGCACTCCGTGGGCGGAGTCGTGGCTTGCTCGCGGAGGACCGTCACACGGTTTCGGCGTTCCTGCCGACTGAGGAGTGCTGAGGAGCACATCAGGCTGCGCTGCGGGGCGAAGACGCGGGCGCCCCGGCCGAAGCCGGGGCGCCCTCTGCGTGGCGTACCGGGGGGGACGGAACCCACTGGGATCCCTAGTTGGTCATGGTCTCGGTCGGCCCGCTGCTGACGCAGGCAGGCTGCCGAACCCATCGCCCATTGGCGTCGAGCTTGTCTTCAGCGACACCGGAGTCGTACATCATGGTGTTTCCCAACCCGGCGGGGTAGGTGACGGTGATCTTGGCATCGGTGCTGTACGTCCATTCGTCCCAACTCCCCTTGGCGAAGACGAACTTGCCGGTGTAGGTCTTGCTCACCGGGAAGGCCTTCACCCAGGTCGTGGAATGCGCGGGTGCTGCCGGCACTACGGCGCGGTAGGTCTTCTCCTCGGTCGAAGTGGTCCCCGTCTGAACCGAATGAGTGATCAGCTGAGACGCCTCGGCCGCGAAGTCGACGTGCCAGAAGTCGGTGGAGCTGCCGAGCTTGACGGTGACGGTCTGCTTCGAACCGTTGGCGATGGAGTCCGTGGTGATGGTCGACGTGCTGGTGGTCGACTTGTAGTCGACGGTCGTCGACGGGATCGCCACTTCGGTGTGCTGGGCCACCAGGCACTGTGCGACCCCTTCGTCATTGCCTGTCACCGCAGCCTGCGTCTGACTGTAACTGCAGTAGGGGTAGGCCGAATGCGCGGCAACGCTGGCATCGCACTTGGTCAGCGCGTACTTGGCCGCCCACTCAGTGGTGAAGTCCTGCCCGCTGTCGTCCAGGCGGGTGCCCCACAACTGGTTGTCACCGCCGTGGCAGGGCCACATGTTCAGGTAGTCCGAGTGGCCGGCGAGCCAGCTCTTGCCGACGTCGACGCATTGGTCGTCGGCTGCGCTGCGGATCATGAAGGATGTTCCGCTGTCCTTGACCGGACCAGGCTGGAAGTACCAGTACTGCTCCTTCTCGGACCCGCTGCAACGCTCCGCGCGCGGCGCCGCAGCCGTACCGTCATCGCAGCAGCGGCCGCCGTCGTACTCGCCGGAGGCGGCGTCACGTACGCCCTGATGGGCAAAGACGGCGCAACGAGCGGCGACCAGGAGCAGGCGGCACCGCCTGGGGGCAGCTCCCCGGCGGGCAGCGGTCAGCCGAGCGGGGGCGATACCGGCGTGGACAACCCGAGCGCCTCGCCCTCCGGAGGTGCGCGCGAGAAGCCGTCCCCCTCGCGGCTCCCGGACCAGGCTGGGGACGACGACGGCAAGGGCAGCGAGGCGGGCCCCGCGACGACACCGAGCAGCGACGGTGACAGTACGAACCCGTACTCGTCGGCCTCTCCGACGACCAACCCCAGCGCCGTCTACCTCAGCAACGACTACAGCGCCCTCTGCGCCGGTGCGGGCAACAAGATCACCAACGGTTCGAAGGTCATCCAGTGGGGATGCAGCAACGCCCAGGACGAACGGTGGGTGTTCGAGGCCACCACAGACTCCAACGGCAAACGCGCCTACTCCCTGCAGAACGCGTACTCGCGCAAGTGCATGGGCTCCGCGTCGAGCCTCGCCAACGGGGCAGGCATGGTGCAGTACACGTGCAACGGCGCGGTCGACCAGAAGTGGTGGTACGACCCGGGCACGCATGCACTGCGCAACGTCTACTCCGGCAAGTGCCTCGGCCTCGGCTCCAACGCGACCAAGGGATCACAGCTGATCCAGTGGACCTGCAACGGCGCACGGGATGAGAAGTGGTCCAAGACGGCGCGCTGAGCCAGGCAGCCGACCGACCTCAGGGGCACCAGGGCCACCAGCCCTGGTGCTTCCACGGGCTGGGCAGTCCGGATCACTGCCGGAGAAGTACGGTTCACGGAAAGGCGCTTGCACACGGCCGAGGAACTGGGCGATCGGCGGCACGTGGGAGCGGGTCTTCACCCGATCGCCCAGGCCGAAGCGGACGAGGACCTGGGCTGGGTGATCGCGGTCGACTCCACCACCGTGTGCGCGCACCAGCACGCGGCCGGGCACAAAGCCGAGAAGTCCAGGCCCGGGCCCGGACCTCCGGCCCGGACATGCTCGCTACCTGCCTGGAGTGGATGAAGCTCGCCCGCTGGCTGCACCGGCGGCAGCCGAGGCCGAACGTCGCCGCCTGACCGGCATGTCTGCCAACAAGGCCAACCCGGCCGGCTGGGCCGCGCTTGAGGAGTGGCTGCTGCCCACGGTGAAGACCGGCGAACCGGTCCCCGCCGGCACGGTCGGGAACAGCACTTGGGTGGCCCGCACTTACGTCGCCGCACTCACCGGCGGCCTCGCTGGCCATGTCGTCCGGTTCGCCAAAGCGCACGGGCTGAGGAAGCACCGCGACCTGAATCAGCATTCAGAATGCATATTTGATACGGTGCGCATGTGCGTTTGACGAAGTTCAGCGATCTGGCACTGCGCGCGGTCATGCGCCTCGCGGTCGCCCGGGACGGAGAGTCCCTGACAACTCGCGAGGTGGCCGGGGCGATGGATGTGCCGTACGCCCATATGGCCAAGGCCGTGGCCCGGCTCCAGCACCTCGGCGTGCTGGAGGCCCGGCGGGGCCGGGGCGGCGGCCTGGAGCTCACCGGTTTCGGCCGCGGCGCCTCGATCGGGTGGCTGCTGCGCGAGCTGGAGGGCGAGGAGGAAGTGGTTGCCTGCGAGGGGGACACCCCGTGCCCGCTGCGCGGCGCCTGCAGACTCCGGGGCGCCCTACGTGTCGCCCAGCAGGCGTTCTACAGCTCCCTCGACCCTTTGACCGTGTCGGACATCGTGTCCTCCCCCACGGGGCCGGTCCTGCTGACGCTCACAGGGCGGGACGCCGCCTGAGACTCACAGATCCCGACCACCGGGAACGCATGCCCAAAAATACGCAGATCACTTACCACTTTGGAGTTGGCGTGCTCTCCGAGCAATCCGTCCCTCTCGTCCGTGCCACTCTGCCCGCCATCGGCGGGGCTCTCGGTGAGATCACCGAGCGCTTCTACGGGAACATGTTCGCGGCCCACCCGGAACTGCTGCGCGACCTGTTCAACCGCGGCAATCAGGCCAGCGGATCCCAGAAGCAGGCCCTCGCCGGCGCGATAGCGGGCTTCGCCACGATGCTGGTGGAGCGCCCCGGCACCCGGCCGGACGTTCTGCTCTCGCGGATCGCCCACAAGCACGCCTCACTCGGCATCACCTCCGAGCAGTACAAGATCGTCCATCGGCACCTCTTCGACGCGATCGCCGGCGTGCTCGGCGACGCGGTCACCCCCGAAGTGGCCGCCGCCTGGGACGAGGTGTACTGGCTGATGGCCAACGCGCTGATCGCCCTGGAAGCGCGGCTCTACGAGAAGGCAGGCGCCGCCGAAGGCGAGGTCTGGCGACCCATGCGGGTGATCAGCCGTCGCGAGGAGACCCCCGACGTCGTCTCCATCACTCTCGTCCCGGCCGACGGTGAGCCGACCGGCACCTTCCTTCCCGGTCAGTACGTCAGCGTGCAGGCCGAACTGCCGGACGGGGCACGGCAGATCCGCCAGTACAGCCTGTCGCACGGCCCTGGAAACACCGAGTGGCGGATCAGCGTCAAGAAGGTCGACGGCACGACCGGACCCGCCGGTGAGGTCTCTTCCTGGCTGCACAAGCACCTTCGGGCAGGAGACACCCTCAGGGTGTCCGCGCCGTTCGGGGGCCTGACCCTGCCGGATGGTGACGGTTCGCTGCTCCTTGCCTCCGCAGGTATCGGCACCACACCCATGTTGTCCATGCTGCACGCACTGGCCGCCTCGGAATCAACCCGCCGGGTGATCATTGCGCACGCCGACCGCTCCCCCGCCGACCACGCCCATCGCGACGAACTCGTCCGGCTCGTCAAGGCGTTGCCGAAGGCCGAATGCCACCTCTGGTACGAGACGCCGGACAGCATCACCACTCATACGCGGACCGGACGGACCGACCTCGGAGTGCTAGACCTGCCCGAAAACCTCACGGCGTATCTGTGCGGCCCGCTGCCCTACCTCCGTGCGATCCGCAGCGACCTGCTGCACCACGGCGTACCGGCCGCCGGCATTCACTACGAAGTCTTCGGCCCCGACCTCTGGCTCGGACAGGACTAAGACCGCGTCATGCATAGTGAGGGTCAAAACCCGTGAACATCGCCCGACCGTGGATTCGGACGCCTCCCAAACCCGTGAACGACCGACTTCACGACTCGGGTTCTGGCTCAACTTCTGTGGAGCGCGCGCACGGGGTCACGGCCGCGCGTCGGGACTGTGGGATCGACCCGTATGTGTTGGCTGCGTCATCACCTGGGGGCATGAGCGCCCCGGTGGAGCAGGTCGCAGTTCGGCCCTGGGGCCCGGCTTCCCTAGTCCTCCGCTTCGTAGAGGAACGTTTCCCTATCCGAACCGACGTCAGAGTACGGCCACAAGGCGCGCATCGCCTCGACCCTGTCCGTACGCGGAGGCAGCGGTTCACCGCGAAGACAGGCGCCCAGGCAGGCGATGGCGTCAGCACAGAGGTACATCCTGTCGACCCGCCGCTCTTCCCAGGTTCTTGAGTCGCCAGAAGGCAAGAGAGGCATGAACAACGTGTCTTCCCGCACCCGGGTACGAAGATCAGCGTCGGGAACGCGCTGCATCAAGACTTGCACGTTCAGCACGCGCTCATGAAGCAGATGCCTCCGCGCCTCATCGTCAGGGCCAGCTCGACGAGCGTCGCGCTGAACTTCGAATAGCTCAGTCAGCACCTCCTCAATCGCCGTGGACGCACGCGCCTCCCGTTGCTCCTGACGCGCCTGAACTGCATGCTGCCGCTGAGTCATGACTGTGGACCAGATCGAAAGTGCCCCTCCGACCCCAGTGCCCACGAGGCCGAACACCGCCCCTACCCATACTGATGCGTCCATACAGGGAGCCTGACCGAGTAACGACGTTGCGAGAAGAGTCGGGTGCGAACAACCAGCGGTCTGTTCACCACCCGGGGCCACTCGGTCACGTTCCGCATCCGGATCACAGAAGTTGAGCCAGAACCACGACTCGCGATCAAAGCCAACCGCGGGTTCCCAACGGTCGGACGAGGAACACCATGGCGAGTCGGCAAATCCCCAGCAGGCAGCAAGCCCTGGACACGGGACCGCCGTTTGACCGCTGCCCTGACTGAGCGGGCACCGTGACCGTACGACGCAGCATCGCCAGAAGCGCGCTGGCCTGGACTGCCCCGGTGCGTGGACCATGGTGGAGCGCGCGCAGGCGAAACCGGTGGACGAACGACCTGACCCGTGGCAAGCACCAGCCATCGTCACAGCACCGAGCAAGGGTGGTCATCAGCCCAGTAGGGCTCCGGCAGCCTCGACACCTGAGACCACCGGGGCTCCGCACCACCCAGTCCCGGGCGGACAGCCTCCAGGATGCGGGCGTGTACTGGACAACGGTGTCTCGCCAGGCCCGTCGGCGAATACCATCAAGGCTTCCAACTCGCCGGTGTCTGCGGCCAGCTACCGGCGGAGCCAGGTGGCCACCCACTCCCCCGCATACCGGCAGTGCGCAGCCGCAGTCGGCGGCAGCCACTTCGCCGGATCCTGATCCATCTCGGACCGGTTCGTCCGCGCCGTCACCGCGACCAGCCACGTCCCCGCCCCTTAGTTCGTACCGGATGTGTGCCTCGTCCATCCCCCGCCCCAGCTCTCCGGCCCGATACGGCCGTCCGCGTAGGTGCTCTGGACGAGCGGGCTGATGTCGCCGGAGCCGCACCGGACGCTGCGGCCCGTCGTCGAGATGGGGCAGCAGCGCGGCGGCGGGGCTCAGCAGCGCGTACTTCCCGTACACGGCGCGGTGATTGACCGTTCACCTACATGTGTCCGCGGAGGGGACAGTGCCCCGGGCCTCCGGATGGCCCCGTGCGTTTGGGCGCCAGGGTCCCCGGGAGCCCGTGGCCCGGGCCGCCTTGCGGTGGCTGCCCGGGGGGCGGGGGCGCGGGTCGGTGGCGGCCCCTCCGACGGTTGTGTGTGAGGACTACGTGGTGCGGATGAGGGTCGCAAAGAACTCGCGGACGTCCTGGACCAGCAGGGTCGGCTGTTCCAGCGAGAGGAAGTTGCCGCCGTGCTCGAATTCGGTCCAGCGCACCACGTGATGGTCGCGTTCGGCGAAGCGGCGGATCGCAACGTCGGTGGGCAGGGCGACGGCCACGGCGGTCGGGACCGTGCCGGTTGCTTTCGGCGCCCAGGCGGCCGGGTCGTGCGCCATCTCGTAGTACAGGTGGGCGGATGAACCAGCGGTTGCAGTGAACCAGTAGACGCTGACGTTGGTCAGCAGGGTGTCGCGGTCAACGGCGTCCTCGGGGAGTTCGTTCGCCGGGTCCGTCCACTCCTTGAACTTCTCCACGATCCAGGCGAGCTGGCCGACCGGCGAATCGTGCAGGCCGTGAGCGACCGTGTCGGGGCGGGTCGACTGGATGATGTTGAAGCCCATCTTGTTGTCACGGAAGTCCTGCAGTCGCTGGAGCCGGGTCTGCTCGGACTCGGTGAGATCCGCGAAGTCGGCAGGGTCGTCCGACGGAAAGGTGACCAGGCCGTTCAGGTGGACACCCACTACGTGGTTGGGGGCGATCCTGCCCATCTCGCCGGCGATCCAGGCACCGCCGCCGTTGCCCTGCACGCCGTAGCGGTCGTAGCCGAGACGGGCCATGAGAGTGGTGAAGGCACCGGCGATACGGCCCGTGTTCCAGCCGGTGGAGGACAGGGGGCCGGAGAAGCCGATGCCGGGCGTGGAGGTGACAACAACGTGGAATGTCTGCGACAGAGCCTCGATGACGTCGGTGAACTGGACGAACGAGCCGGGCCAGTCATGGATCAGGAGCAGCGGGAGGGCGTCGGGAGCGGTGGAACGGACATGGGCGAAGTGGATGTCCTGACCGTCGACCGAGGTGACGTACTGCGGGAACTCGTTCAGTCGGGCCTCCGCCTTGCGCCAGTCGAAGCCATCGGCCCAGTAGGCAGCCAAGTCCTTCAGGTACGTGGCGGGGACACCGCGCTCCCAGCCGTCCGCGCCCGGAACGCCGGCGCCCCAGCGAGCGTGGGTCAGGCGGTAACGCAGGTCATCGAGTTCGGCCTGCGGGATGTCGATCCGGAAGGGGCGGATTTCGTCGCCGTCCGGGGTGGCGCCGGTGTGCGGGGCGGTCACGGCTGCGGCGTTGCTGTTGGTCTCCATGGGAAGAACTCTAGGGCGTTTATAGGAAGATTTCTTTCCTAATAAGAGGGCAGAGTGCCTGTCATGCTGGAAACGTCCGCACGCCTTCTCAAGCTCCTTTCCCTGCTCCAGTCGCCGCGCGAGTGGCCGGGCTCCGAGCTCGCCGAGCGGCTCGGGGTGAGCGGCCGGACCGTGCGCAACGACATCGAGCGGCTGCGCGAGCTGGGCTATCCGGTCGATGCGAGCCGCGGGCCTGCCGGCGGCTACCGGCTGGCCGCCGGGGCCGCGATGCCGCCGCTGCTGCTGGACGACGACGAGGCGGTCGCGGTCACCGTGGCCGTACGCACCGTGGCGCAGGGGGCGATGGCCGGGGCGGAAGAGGTGTCGCTGCGGGCACTGGCCAAGCTGGAGCAGGTGCTGCCGTCGCGGTTGCGGCGGCGGGTGCGGGCCCTGCAGCAGTACACGGCCCCGGTGCCTGCCGACCGGCCGTCCCCGGCTGTCGACACCGAGGTTCTGATGACGCTGACGGCGGCGTGCCGGGACCGTGAGCGGCTGCGCCTGTCCTACCGCGACCACGCGGGGGCGGTGACCCGCCGCCTGGTGGAGCCCCAGCGCGTCGTCAACTGGGGTCGCCGCTGGTACCTCGTGGCCTGGGATGTCGACCGTGACGACTGGCGCATCTTCCGGGTGGACCGCCTCACGCCGCATACGCCGTCGGGTCCGCGGTTCACGCCCCGGGAGGACCCCGGTGGCGACGCGGCGGTGTACGTCGCGGGCAAGGCGTCCGCTGCCGCGTGGCGGCACAGGGCCCGGGTGACGGTGCACGCCCCGGCCGCCGCCGTTCTGGAGCGGATCAATCCGGCGGTAGGAGTGGTGGAGGCGGTGGATGCCACTGTGTGTGTGCTGGACACGGGCGCCGATTCGCTGGACAGCCTCGCCGCGCACCTCGGGATGCTCGGTTACGACTTCACCGTGACCGGACCCCCGGAACTGGTCGCCCACCTGCGAGAGCTGGCGGAGCGCTATGCCAGGTCGACACCACCGCGGGACACGGCCCCGCCTGGCCGCAGCCCCGGTGCGCCCGGCGGCCGGGCCGCCCCCGGGCCGTAGAGATGCACCGGCTGCCCGCTGCGATGCGTGCAGACGGTGCCCGCCCGGCACCACTGGACGGTGTGCTGAGCAATACCCGGCACGTGGTCGGCCGGACCGGCGCCTACGGGGCCGGGCCGAGGACGCGGTCCAGGTACGGGGTGGCGAACCGCCGACCGGGTCGAGGGCGTCGCACAAGGCGGTGAAGTCGGCGCAACGCTTGGGCAAGTTGCCAAGCCGCCCGGACGGGCCTATTCGTCATTCAACGTGACCCCTCCACAGAAGTTGTGCCAGAACCCGGGTCGTGGCAGCGGTTGTTCACGGGTTTGGGATGCACTCCGATCCACGGTCGGGTGATGTTCACGAGTTTTGACAGCACCCGAGCCCGAGCCGAAGGGGAGGTCGGCCGACCTCCGCAGGTCCGCTCTCAGGGTCCCCCGCCCCACAGGCGGCGGGCTGCCGACTCAGTGGGCGAAACTGCCTCATTGCTCGTCGAGGCCGCCGTTCCGCTACACGTCGGCCATGGACTGATCGTGCACCCGCTGCTCGCGCCCCTACCCGGACTCGTCAGGACGATCGTCTTCGCCTCCCCAAGTGCCTTGGGGCCCGCCCCAAGCACGCCGCACTGGCCCACGTCCTCCTGCTCGGCCGGATCGCCGCCGGCACCCCGATCCTCGCCGAGGAAGCCGTCGAGGACGTCCTTCTCCTGCCGCGCCACCTGCTGTCCCCACAGGATCTTGGCTCTGGCCATCTCAGCCGCAGCCCGCGGCATCGCGGTGTATGCCGGCCACGACGACCTGATCCAGCGACTGCACCCTCGCCCGTCCCTGAGGGCGGTCGACACTCTGTTCGCGCCCTCGCACCCGACTGATGCCGCCAACGTATGGGTAGCAGGTCCATGACCTAACGTCACGAACGGGGTGAGAGCGTGAGGAACGAAACGCAACACGGCATCGGTGCGGCACGGCTCAGGAGGCGATGGGTGGCGCTGGCCGGCGCAACGATTCAGGCCTTGATGACGACGGCCGGGCCCGCCGGTGCGGCGACGCAGGCCAGTGAGCAGGCCCTGGCCAAACCGTGCGGGTACTCCGAGTCCGGAGGCTTCGCCTGGTACAACCACTGCACCACAGACGGATCGCGTATCCAGATTCGGCTCGACGCTGTCGGAGGTATCGACACGAACAGGTGCGTCGACCCCGGCGAGACCCGCCTGGGCTGGGCCTTCGAGTACCGCAACGCCTGGTATACCGGCAGGCTGTGCAGTTCCTGACGTGCGGTGGGTCCCGGTAAGCAACTGATGGCCAGTGTCCACCGCGCCCAACGGCGCGATGCCGGAGGGCAGATGGGCGCCGCCGGCAGCTGGACGCGCTGGTCGCGGCTGAGCGCTCTGGTCGCCGTCCTCGCCATAGGCCACCTCCGAAGCCTGATAACAGCTGGCTGGTGGGAGAACCCGTCTTGGGGGACGTCTGCCAGGGTCGTGCCGTCCCGTCCCGCTGGATGACGGCAGCCGTTGTGGGGGTGGTTTGGCCGATCGTCCACAGGTCTGGGCTCAGGCTCATCCCGGCTCGGGTGAGACGGACCTGTTCTCGTCTCCCCTCCCGGGTCGTCTCGTCGAGCTGAGCAAGTGATCTCGGTCGGGAAGTGGGGTGTCGGGCATCGCCCAAGCCCTCGAGTGTTCTTCAGGGTGGGGGCTGCCCTCAGAACCCCGTCGCACAACATGCAGGTTCTGAGGGGACTTTCACCAACGGCCACCTGCGGAAACGGGTCGGGCTCTCGGGTCTCTCGCAGAACTCTCACAGATGGTCATTGATGCGAGCGCCGCAAAGTGCCTCGGCAGGCTGCCCGTGGTGACTGGGTCGTCTACCGCGCCACCGGGGTTCCGGACTGCCTTCGGGGTGGCTGACCTGCCCAGGGCTGGGCAGGTCAGCCACCCCGGCCGCTCCAGGTGCCGCATCATGCAGCGTTCGTCCTCTTGCAATGTGGCGCGCCGCCCAGCTCCTGGTCCTGGGTGGCGCGTCGCCGGTCGGACTTGGTGAAATCCTGCGCGACGCGCAAGGACCGGACACCGACCCGGCAGCAGCGGCGCGCACGGCCACATTTGTGATCGCGAGGATCCGCGGGCTTCTGCTCGACCTCCTCGCCGCCGGTGAACGAGACCGGGTCCAGAACGTGGCCGGTAGCTTTACCGCCTCTCTCGAACAGGGCCGGCCGGCAGAGGCGCCGGGCTGCGCCGAACCGTCGGCCGCACCGGCCGGGGCTAGCCGGCCGAGGCCGATCCGGCGGCCCGGTGCGGGATTGGGCCAGGAGCCTGAAATCCGCAGCCCCGCAGAGCCGTGAAGTCTCGCGGGTCCAGACATCACCAAGCGGGATGAATAACATCAATGCGACTCCAGGAGTGAGGCCCGGACACCGGTCCAGGGACGTGCTCCCCCAGATGCGCGCGAAGCGGCCGCCCGGCCCCGGTGACATGCAAGGAGCACGATGACGCAGGTGACCCAGACGTTTCTGACCGGCGCCCAGACCATGACCCTCGCCGCGATCGCCGCCACCGCGGCGACCCCGCGCCCCTCGGGGGAGACTCAGAACGGGCATGCCCTGCGCATCGTGCGCGGTATCGGGACGCAGCTGAACGACCCCTCCATCGACACGGGTGGCGTGTGGCGGATGGTGTGGCTGGGGCTCAGCCCGGACAACGCGAACATGGCCTACATCGCCCAGACCGTCGACGGCTCGAACCAGTTCGCCGTGGTGGTCCGCGGCACGGTCGACAGTCCGATCGACACGATGGAGGACCTCGACGTCGGCACGGTGGTGCCGTTCACCGCCACCGGATCACCGGTGCCCCTGGCGGTCTCAGCCGGCGCCATGGCCGCGTTCACCCAGATCGTCAACGCACGCGGCATCACGGGAACACCCGCAGAGCAGGCGCTGGAGGGTGAGTTCGGCCGACCTGCCCTCGCCCTCCCGTCGGGCTCGACGCTCACGGCGGCACTCGCCGACCTCCTCGCGGTCGCGCCGTCCACGCCCCAGCCGGTGGTCTACGTGACCGGCCACAGCCTCGGCGGCTGCATCGCGTCCATGCTGGCCCCGTACCTCCAGGCCCAGGCCTGGGCGCCGAGCAATCCGCAGTTCGGCCTCGTCACCTTCGCCGCCCCCACCGCCGGCCTGCAGAGCTTCGCCCAATACGTCCTGAACGGGCCATGGCGCCCTTTCGCGACCTACACCAACGCTTACGACGTGGTCCCGCGGGCCTGGTCCGACCTGGACACGGCCAAGAGCTGGTACCCGGCGGACAAGGGTCCGGTGGCGAACGCGGACGTGAAGATCCTGCTGACGGAGCTCAACATGCTTCGGAAGAACAACGTCTACGTCCAGCCCGACGCCGGGCCCTCACCTCTGAATCAGGACTACGCCAAGTACGACCTGCAGCTCGTCGAGGAGACCATGGCGGATTACCTGGGCCAGGTCGCGTACCAGCACGCCAATTCCACGTACCTGACCCTGTTGGGCGGCACTCCCGTCCCTGCCGGGCCGGTGGTGGCCGCAGTGAACCCCACCGCCGGGCGGGGCGGCACGCCGGTCATCATCCACGGCACGGGATTCACCCCGGACAGTGTCATCGACTTCGGCACCATTCCCTGCACCGAGTTCACCGTTGCCCCGTCGGGAACGGTGATCACCGCCACCGCTCCTGTCGGGCTCGGCATCGTCGACGTCCGTGTCACCACCGAACTCGGTACGTCGCACTCCGTTCCGCTGGGACGGTTCGCCTACGACGGGCCAGCCCCCGTGGTGGTCAGCGCGGTCACACCGTCCCGCGGGAAGTTCGGCGACGAGGTCACCATCACGGGCTCGGGCTTCGCCAAGGGGGCCACCGTCCGGTTCAGGGACACCGCCGCGAGCACGGTCACCGTCAACAGCGCGACCGAGATCACCGCGACAGTGCCGATCCGGCTGCCCGTCCCGAAGACGGTGGACGTCACCGTGACGGTGGGCGTGGCCACATCGCCCACCGGCCCGCCCAACGAATTCACGTACGGAGGCTGAACCCGCGGACCTGCCCGCCTGCGGACCTGCCTGCCCCCGCCGCCCCCCTCATCGAGCACGTCGCTGCTGCACACCGCTCGCCGGAAGGCGAACCGACGACCGTGTGCTGCCGTCCCACGCCCGGGGGGGGCAGCCGCGGGCCGCCGCCCTCGCTCCTGGTGTCCTGAGTCGGAGATTCGTCAGTGGTGTGGTGTGAGTCGTCCTGGACCGAAGATTCCGCCGGTGGTGCTGACTGATGCCGAGCGGGAGTCGTTTCAGTCATCTGCTCTGCTCACCTCCGCCGACGCCGCGGCCTTGTCACACCGCCGCGATGCGGTCAACGCATACCGGCGCGCCGTCGAAGCCCGGCGGTGCCGCTGATCGCTGCGAGCGTCACGCCGAGTTCGGCGCCTGGTCGAGGGGGATGACGCGGGCCGTGGCGCGGGCGGTGGCGATGGCTGCCCCGTCGGAGTTGGTGAGGGTGGCTTCCAGGAAGGCGATGTCGCCTGCCCGGTGCACCACGCGCCCCTTCCCGATGATCCGGCCCGGGCGGGCGGGCCTCAGGAAGTGGGTGCTGAGTTCCAGGGTGGACTGGAACTGGTCGGGTTCGAGGGTGGCCAGGAGGGCGGGGCCGACAGTGTCGTACAGCATGGCGGCGAGGAAGGCGCCCAGCACATTGCCCGTTGGGTTGATGAAGTCCTCGGTCGCGGTGAAGGCCAGCTCGATCGTGCCGTTCTCGACGTCCGCGTCGAGGAATTCCAGCCCCAGCGTGGCCGCCGCCCGAGGCAGCGGCGCGCGCCCCTCCGCGGCATCCCAAAACGGCCCGGATCGTTCGCTCACACACCGCCCCAAGGCCGAGGTATTCACTGCTGTTCCCTCTATTCCTCCTCGCACCGTGCCGGATGCCGGCTCAGACCACGACTCACCCGAACGGCATCGAAGGGAGCCAACCGCCCGCACCACAGAAGTTGAGCCAGAACCCGAGTTCCGACAGCGATTGTTCGCCTCGTTGGGAGGCACTCGTTCGGGGCCGGAGTCGGTGTTCACGAGAATGGACAGCGGACGCAGGGATGTCGCTGTTGGAGCAGGGAGAACCTTCCTCGATGTTCCGGTCCCTGCGGGGGCGTGGAGGGCCGCCGCTGGGTCATCTCGCGGCGGCCCCCGTTGCGGCTCAGCCGAGCCGGGTCGTGGCGTACGCCTCGATGGCGTCCCGCTGGTACGCAGCCAGGCCTGGGCTTCTACGTCTGCCACCGAGGCGTAGTCGATGGACGGAAGTCACGCGGATTTCGATCCCATCGACGGGGCCAACGGGTACGCCTAGCTCAGCGTCTTCAGCGCCGCCGCGTCGTACGGCTTCAGCTCCTCGAACCGGCCCCCCAGGACCTTCGCCGCCCACTGCGGGTCCTGGAGCAGGGCGCGGCCGACGGCGACCAGGTCGAACTCGTCGCGCTCCAGGCGGTCGAGGAGGTTGTCGATGCCCCGGACCGGGGCGCCCTCGCCCATGAAGCTGTGGATGAAGTCGCCGTCGAGGCCGACCGAGCCGACGGTGATGGTGGGCCTGCCGGTGAGCTTCTTGGTCCAGCCCGCCAGGTTCAGGTCCGAGCCCTCGAACTCCGGGAGCCAGTAGCGGCGAGTGGAGGCGTGGAAGGCGTCGACGCCGGCCGCGGCGAGCGGGGTCAGGATGGCCTCCAGCTCCTCCGGGGTCTGGGCAAGCCTTGCATCGTAGGCTTCCTGCTTCCACTGCGAGTAGCGGAAGATCACCGGGAACTCGGGCGAGACGGTCTCGCGGACCGCGGCCACGATCTCGGCCGCGAACTTCGTACGGGCCACAAGGTCGCCGCCGTAGGCGTCGGTACGGCGGTTCGTCCCCGCCCACAGGAACTGGTCGAGGAGGTAGCCGTGCGCGCCGTGCAGTTCGACGCCGTCGAAGCCAATGCGCTCGGCGGCCGCGGCGGCCTCGGCGAAGGCGCCTATGACGTCGTCCAGGTCGCGCCGGGTCATCGCCCTGCCGGCGTTCTCGGTGCCGTCGACGCGGATGCCGGACGGGCCGACGGCGGGGGCGTCGGCGTAGGGCGCATCACCCTGCTTGCGCACCATGCCGATGTGCCACAGCTGCGGCACGATCGCGCCGCCCGCCGCGTGAACGGCCTCGGCGACCTTCGCCCACCCCGCCAGCTGCTCCTCACCGTGGAACCGCGGCACACGGTCACTCTGCCCGGCCGACTCGTGGCCGACGTAGGTCCCCTCAGTGACGATCAGGCCCACACCCGCGGCGACGCGACGGGCGTAGTACGACCGCACGTCCTCACCAGGGACGCCGCCCGGCGAGAACATGCGCGTCATCGGCGCCATCACGATGCGGTTCGGCACAGTCAGGCCGTTCAGCACGACGGGCCGGGACAGGATCTCGGCCGCGCGGGAGGCGGAGGACGTAGTGATGGCCATGGGGTGCTCCTTGGAAGCATCAGTAGATATGTGCAACGTGCATTGAATGCGTGCAGGGGTCGACGTCCGGGCGGTCACGGCATTCCGCCTGTCCGGCGAGCTGCCCTGTGGTCCCGGACACCGCCGCCTACTGCGCCGCGGGGTGCGCCAGCGCCATGTCGAAGCCGTCCGTACCGCGACCCTCGACGGCCAGCGTCGACGCCACGGGCGGGTAGCCGCTGGCGATGAGCGAGTACTCGCCCGCGGTCAGATCGGTGAAGGCGTACGCGCCGTCGGCGTCCGTGATGGTGGTCCGCACCACGTTCCCGGCGGCGTCCACCAGCGTCAGCCGGGCATCGGGCAGCCGGCGGCCGCCCTCCCCGGCGCGTACGGTGCCCCGCACCTGCAGACCGGCCGGTCCTGTGGCGCGGGGGAGCTTGATGCCGTACGCGACCGGAGTGGCCGCCGCCATGGCCGTGGCGGCCTGCGGCTGATGGCCGTCGGCGACTGTGATCAGGACGTACGGGCCACTGGTGGGGGCGTCCAGCGCATACCGGCCGTCGGGTTGGGAGACCGTGCGGCCCACCTGCTGTCCATCCGGCGAGACAAGAGTGAGGGCGGCACCGCCCAGCACCTCGCCGTCGGCGTCCCGCACCAGGCCGTGGAACCCGGCCCCGGCCTGAACCGCATCGGCCTGGACCGCAGGCTCCGTAACCGGATCAGCAACGGCCGTCTCCACGGCCGGAGTTGACGAGGTGCCCGTGCTTGCCTTGCCCGCCTCGACAACCCGGGGGCCGTGCTGTCCGCGCAGGCCGAGCCAGCTGATCACCGCGACCAGCGCGAAGGCGACGGCCCCGATACCGAAGGTGAGGGTGAACCCTGATTCGGCGGGCAGCGGCGGAACGCCCGCCGGCAGGTGCTCGATGGTCTTGGACGCCAGGATCGTGGTGACGATGGCGCTGCCGATCGCGCTGCCGGTGGAGCGGGAGATGGAGTTGATGCCGTTGGCGATGCCGCTTTGGTGGTGCGGGACGCTCGCCATGATGATGGCGGGCATGGCGGCGTAGCCGAAGCTGACGGCCGCGCCGGTCATGAGGCCGGCTCCGATCACCGAGGCGGTGTGGGCGTGGTCGAGGGCCAGCCAGCCGAAGCCGACGGCCCCGAATGCCGCGGCCATGCCGAGCACGAACCGGGGGCCGCGGTGGCGCACCAGCCGGCCGCCGATGGGCGAGGCGAGCAGGGAGACGATCGCGCCGGGCAGCAGGAACTGGACGGATGCGCGCAGGATGGACGCGTCGAAGCCGAAGCCGGTGAGCGCCTCGGGCATCTGCACGAGGTAGGACACGCCCAGGAAGTTCGCGAACATGCCGAAGCCGACGAGGATGCCGGCGAGGTTGGCCATGAGGACCGGGCGATGGATGAACATCCGCATGTCGACGAGGGGCTCGCGGACCTTGAGCTCGGTCAAGACCCAGACCACGGTCATGACGGCCGCGCCGGCGAAGGTGCCCAGCGTGCGGCCTGAGGTCCAGCCCCACTCGTGGCCTTGGGAGATCGGCAGCAGGAGCAGCAGCAGGGCGATACCGAGGGTGAGGGCGCCGAGGAAGTCGGTGCGTCCGCCAGTCTTGTGCCGGGTCGCGGGGACCAGGAAGACGACGGCGAGCAGGGCAAGGGCCGCAAAGCCGGTCGCCATCCAGAAGGCGTTGCGGTAGTCGGCGTCGGCGCCGGAGGTGAGCAGGCCCGTTGCGACGAGTGCGAGCCCGCTGCCGAACGCGAGGGTGCCGCTGACCAGGGCCATGGCGCCGGGCAGCTTCTGCGGCCGGACCTCTTCACGCAGGACGGAAAGGGCCAGCGGGAAGATCGCGGTGGCGGCACCCTGGAGCACCCGGCCCAGGATCAGCAGCGGCAGCGAGCTCGCGACCGCGGCGATGACGGAGCCCGCGACCATGACGACGAGCACGGCCACCAGGGTGGGCTTCTTGCCGTGCTGGTCGCCGAAGCGGCCGAGCAGCGGGGTGAAGACGGCGGCGGACAGCAGGGTGGCGGTGGTCACCCAGCTGACGTTGGCGGTCGAGGTGCCGAGGTCGCCCTGGATCAGGCCCAGGATCGGGACGGGCAGGGTCTGCATCATCGACACGACCATGGCGGCAAGGCTCAGGGCGAAGACGATGACCGTCTCGTTCCGTTGCCCGGCGGCGGGGGCGGATGCGGCGTGGCTCATGGCTGGCGGGACCTTCTCAATGCTTCAGATCGTAGATGTTTGATGACATCAAGCACTTCGCCAGACGGTAGACCTCAATAGTTAAGGTAGTCAAGTAAACAATTGATGATGTGAAGCAAATTGAGTACGCTCCAGCCATGAGCGCCACCGCCCCGCAGGCACCCACGAAGCTCCAGCTGCTGGAACTGCTCGCCGCCATCGGCGCCGCCCAGTGGCGCGATTTCGCGGCCACCGCCGCCCATCATGGCCTCACCTCCGTGCAGGCCAAGGTCCTCGCCCAGCTCGACGGCCCGCTGCCGATGCGCGGCCTCGCCGCCCTGCTGGTGTGCGACGCGTCGAACGTCACGGGGATCGTGGACCGCCTGGAGGCCCGCGAGCTGGTCCGCCGTGAAGCCGACCCCGCGGACCGCCGGGTGAAGAACGTCGTCGCGACCGACGCGGGCCGCGAGATCATCCGCTGCGTGCGCGAGGAGATGCAGGAGACGCACGGTGCCCTCGACGTCCTGGACGAAGCCGAGAGCGCGATGCTCTACGCCCTGCTGGAACGCTTGCGATCGACGATGGAGAAGGACGCCTGACAGCGAGTGTTATCTGGACATCTCACCGGGCTGACACGTCAAGCGGCGAGGTCCACAGCAGGTCGGCAGGCGCGTTGCTCGTCGAAGTGAATGTGGCGTCGGAGGCAGTGGTGGAGCTGTCCGAGCATGCGGTTGACGAGGTTGCGCCGACCTGAGGCATGCCAATCGCCGTGCTCCCGTAGGCGGCGTCGGCCACGATCACCCGCGCTGCCAACTCCCTGCGGGCCAGTTCGTCGAGGATGTCCAGGGCGACGAGCCACGTCTCCCGATGCCCGACCCCCTCGGGCACCCTGGTCTTCTCCCGCCGTCCGGCATCAGCCGCCAACTCCTTCGGCAGGAATGGGCGCCACTGCAAAGGGCAGGACGCAACCTCCGTGATCGCGTGCACGGTCACCGCCACCTGACAGTTGGCCCGCTTCCCCAGAGCCCCGCAGCTGTGAGGGGTCGTTCAGTTGCTGGTGGGACATCCCGGTCAGTGACGCCGTGGCAGGCTCGCCCGGACGTCACGAGCCGTCAGAGTCTCCTTGGAGGTCCTGGCAAAGGCGTTGGACGTGTCGGTGGGTGATGAGGCAGGTGGCGAGCCCGAGGAAGGCCTCGTGGATGTCGGTGGACGCATCCGTAGTCTCCGGAATGGCGGCATCACTGATCCAGCGGCGGCAGCTCCCGCCCGGGAACACGAAGCCGCCGCCCCCTCCCCGGGCCGCTAGTCTGATGGACGGCGGCCCGTCTCCGTGCCCGTGGCCCGGGCGGACGGCCGGTGCGCTGTCGAGGGAGGTCCCATGCGTGTGGCACACCTGCTCGCCGCCGCGCTCGCCCTGGTGCTGCTGCCGACGGCGTGCACGGGGAGCGACACGCCGAATCGCCCGTCCGGTGAGATCACGGTGGCCACCGGCAATCCTGGTGGTGTCTACGCGGAGTACGGGGCCGGCTACGCCGACGTCATCGGCCGTCGGCTGCCCGACGCCTCGGCGCGGGTGCTGCACACCGGCGGGAGCGTGGACAACCTGCGCCAGATAGACGCCGGCCAGGCAGAGGCGGGGTTCACCCTGGCCGATGCCGCTGCCGACGCCGTCGGCGGGCGCACACCATTCTCCCGGCCGCTGCGCGTGGTGGCGCTCGCGGCGCTGTATGACAACTATGTGCAGCTGGTGGTCCGCGCGGACAGCCCGGTGCGCAGCGCCAAGGCGCTGCGGGGGCTGCGCGTCGCAGTGGGCTCCGAGGGCTCGGGTACGGCGCTGATCGCCGAACGCATCCTGAAGGTTTCCGGACTCTCCCCCGAGAAGGACCTGACCTCGCTGCGACTGGACGTGCGCGAATCCGCGACTGCTCTGGCGGCCAAGCGGATCGACGCGTTCTTCTGGAGCGGCGGCCTGCCGACGGGAGCGATCACCGAGCTTCGCCGCAGCACCGAGATCCGGCTGGTCGACCTCGGTGACGTGGTCGGGGAGCTCACCCGGTCCTACGGTGAGCTGTACACCGAGACCACGGTGCCTGCCGTGGTCTACGGTGCGCGGAGCGCGGTGACCACGGTGAGCGTGCCGAACTTCCTGGTCGTACGCCGCGACATGAAGGACTCGGAGGCGTACTGGCTGACCCGGCTCCTGTTCGAGGGACAGTCGCAGCTGATCCGTGCCCACCCGGAGGCACGCCGCCTCGACCGGCGGACGGCCATCGCCACTCACCCGCTGGAACTCCACCCGGGCGCCGCCCGCTGGTACCGCGAGTCGCACCCCTGAGACGCAGGTCAGGGGATAGCGGGCGGCTCGGGGGCGGCAGGCAGGCGTACGGTCGCGGTCAGTCCGTGCGGCCGAGCCGCTGCAAGGCGCAGCTCGCCGCCGCCAGCCTCCACCAGCATCCGCGTGAGTGCGAGTCCAAGGCCCGTCCCCCGGACGTTCTGGTGACGTGTGCTGCGCCAGAACCTCCCTCCCGCCTGGGACAGTTCCTCCGCGGACAGCCCGGAGCCCCTGTCCCGGACCGTCACCTCCACCACGCCGTGCACCGCGCCCGCTGCCCTCCCGCTGTCCGGCGAGGCCGCGCCGTCGTCGCCGCGGCCGCCCGGTACATGCGTCACCGAGACGTCCACCGGAGCGCCGTCGCCGAACTTGAGGGCATTGTCCAGCAGGGTGTCCAGCGTGTGGTCGAGACAGTCGGGCAGGGACAGGGCCCTCACCCCGTCGGGTATCCGCGTCGTGAGAGCGACGCCCTCCGCGTCGAAGGCCGCCTGCCAGGCGTCGGCCCGGTGGGCGACCACGGCCGAGACGTCGACGGGCTTTCGCTCCGCCTCGGACGCCTCCGCTCTCGCCATTTCCAGCAGCCCGTCGAGCATCTCGCCGAACCGGTCGGCCTCCTCCACCGCGCACTGCAGTTCGTGCAGACCACGCGGATCGTCCACGAACTCCTCCAGGTTCTCCACCCGCAGACGGAGCGCCGTCAGCGGGTTGCGCAGCTGGTGGGAGGCCTGCGCCACGAAGGCCCGCTGCTGCTCCTGGGAGGCGTGCATGCTGTCCGCCATCGCATTGAAGCTGTTGGCGAGACGGCGCAGCTCGGGAGCGCCGACCCGGTCCGAGACATGGGTCTTCAGCCGTCCCAGGGCGACTTCGTGCGTGGCGCGGTCCAGTTCGTGGACCGGGCGGAGCACCCAGCGGACCACCGGGGTCGCGACCGCGATCAGGACGATGACGAGGGCCGCGAGGCTGCCGAGTACGACGAGGGCCAGGTGGTCGGCCACTTCGGAACGCGCCCGGTCGGTGGGCGAGACGATCAGCACGGCGCCGAGGACTCGGCCGTCACGCTTGACGGCCTCGGCCTGGACGAACGGGCGGTCCTCCCACGGCCACACGACGCTGGGCTGTTCGGCGGGCCGGTCGGCAAGGGCCTGCAGCAGTGCCGAACGCGCCTGCGGTTCCTCGAGATTCACGGGGAGCGGAGCGACGACGACCTCGCGGTCGTCGTCGACCACCACGACCTGCGAGTCGTACAGGCTCGTGTAACGGTCCGCGGCTGCCTTGAGCCGGCCCGTCCGCCCTGTCTCCAGGGCGGTGGCGGCCATGTCGGCGAACCAGGCGCTGTCCTGGACGCGTCCGATGAACGAGGTCTGGATCGCGCGTTCCGCAGTGGCTCGTACCAGGGGCACGCTGAGCGCGACGATCAGGCCCGCGACGAGGGCGCAGACGATGACGAGGAGTCGGCGGCGCATCGCGTGCTCAGCAGCCGGCCGCCGCGGGCGGCGGGGCGGTATCCGACGCCGCGGCGTCTGCGACGGCGATGCGGTATCCGAAGCCGCGGACGGTCCGCACGAGGCATCCCGTGCGCCCCAGTTTGCCACGCAGGGTGGCCACGTGAACGTCGAGCGTGCGTGACATCCCGTCGTACGTCGACTGCCACACCTCGACCAGGATGCGGTCCCGGGCAACCGCCGCGCCGCCGGCGCGCACCAGCACGGCCAGGACGTCGTACTCCTTGCGGGTCAGGGGCACGGGCTTCCCGTCCACGGCGACCGTGCGCCGTGCGAGGTCGATCTCGAGGCCGTCGAGGGTGAGGAGCCGGTCCTCGTGTGCACGCTGGCCCATGCTGCGCCGGAGCACCGCCTCGATCCGGGCGAGCAGCTCCGCGGTGCCGAAGGGTTTCACCACGTAGTCGTCCGCGCCGCTGCGCAGCCCGCGGACCCGGTCGGGCTCGCCTCCCCGGGCCGTCACCGCGATCACAGGGACGCCGCCGCGGGCCCGCAGCTCCCGGCAGACCTCGATTCCGTCCCGGTCCGGCAGGCCCAGGTCCAGCAGGACGAGGTCGACCGGCGGCGCGGACAGGGCCTGGGCGGCGCTGGCGGCGCGCTGCACTTCGTACCCGTTGCGGCGCAGGGCGCCGGACAGGGCTTCGGCGACACGGTTGTCGTCCTCGACGACCAATATGCGCAACGCAGCCTCCCGGTGCTTCGCTCGCCCGCTCCTGCGTCCCCGGGGGGGGAGCACGTATGCAGGGCAATACAGGTCTCAGCCATCGGGACGAGCGTAGAAGTGATCCGGATCACTGAATCCTAAACCTACGTTAAGAGCGCAGACGTTCTCTGTTGCCTTCTTGTGACGGCTGCAACGGTCTGAGGCACAGCACACCGCAGCGCCCAGTCCGAGGAGGCCCTCATGAGCATGGTGAAATCACCGTCCGAACCAGGGCAGCGAACAGCCGACGAGCTGGTGGCCGAGTTCGACCAGGAGCGGCCGGCCCGCAAACTCTCCCCCGCGGTGTCCGCGGCTGTGTCCGTGGTGTGCGCCGCACTGTCGGTCTTCGTGCTGTATGCGATCTTCTTCCCGGTCGCCAAGGGCAGCCAGTACTACCTCACGCTCTTCCTCGCCTCGACGCTGCCGCTGATCTTCCTGACCCACCGCGGAACGGTGCGGGTGCCGGCACTGCTGCTGCCATGGCGCCGGGGCGGCGGCGCGGCAGCGGCCAAGGCCGCGCGTCACGACAACCCCGGCTGGTTCGACTGGCTTCTCGCCGCCTTCGCCGTCGCCGTGTGCGTCTACCCGCTGCTGGAGTTCGACGCCTTCATCGAGCGGCGTCAGCTGCCCACGTCCCTCGACGTGGTCATGGGGGTCGCCATGATCCTGGTGGTCCTGGAGGCGTGCCGGCGGACCACCGGCTGGGTGCTCCCGGCGTTCTGCGCGGCATTCCTGCTCTACGCGTACTACGGCGGGCTGCTCCCCTACCAGTGGTCGCTGGCGCACGGCGGCTTCGACGTCGACGCGATCGCCGCCCACTTCTTCATGAGCACCGACGGCGTCTACGGCGTGCCGCTGAACGTGGCCGCCACCTACATCGTGCTGTTCACCATCTTCGGCGCCGTGCTCGACATCTCCGGGGCCGGCAAGTTCTTCATCGACCTGTCGTTCGCGGCTTTCCGAGGCTCCCGCAGCGCCCCCGGGCGCACCGTGACGGCCGCGGGATTCCTGCTCGGCACCGTGTCGGGCTCCGGCACCGCCACGGCGGTCAGCCTGGGATCGGTCGCCTGGCCCGTGCTGCGCCGGGCCGGCTACAGCAAGGAGCAGGGCGGCGGGGTGCTGGCAGCCGCCGGGATCGGAGCGATCCTCTCCCCGCCCACGCTGGGCGCGGCGGCATTCATCATCGCCGAGTACCTCAAGGCGAGCTACCTGACCGTCCTGCTGTACGCCCTGGTGCCCACGCTGCTGTACTACCTGGGCATCCTCCTCGCGGTGGAGATCGACGCCCGCAAACACCAGGCGCGGCCGCTGGTGGACGAGGAGCACACCTCGGCGCTGAAGCTGCTGGGCCGCTTCGGCTACCACTTCCTGTCCCTTTTCATGATCGTCGGCTTCATGGCGATGGGACTGCCCCCGTTCAGGGCGGTGGTCTACGCCACAGCCCTGCAGTTCCTGCTGTCGTTCCTCGATGCCCGGCACCGGATGACGCCGCGGCGCCTGTACACGGCGCTCGCCGAGGGCAGCAGGTCGGTTCTTCCGGTCGTCGCCACCTGTGCCGCGGCGGGCGTCATCGTCGCCGTCGTCACCCAGACCGGCCTGGGCCTGAACCTGGCCTCGGTCATCGTCGACGCGGCCGGCGTGTTCGGTGACAACCCGACCGTGGAACTGGTGCTGACCGTGCTCTTCGCGGCGGTCGCGGTGTCCGTGCTGGGGCTCGCTGTCCCGGTCACCGCCTCGTTCATCATCGCCGCGGTCATCATCGCGCCCGCGCTGCTCTCTCTCGGGGTGACCACCCCCGAGGCGTACATGTTCATCTTCTACTACGCCGTGCTGTCCGAGGTGAGCCCGCCGACAGCGCTCGCGGCGGCCGCCGCGGCCGCCATCACCGGCGGCAACCCGATGCGCACCATGGTCGCGACCTGGAAGTACTCGCTGCCCGCGTTCCTGGTGCCGTTCGCCTTCGTACTCACCGACAACGGCTCCCAACTGCTGGGCACGGGAAGCCTGCCCGGCGTCCTATGGACGACCGCGGTCTCCGCCATCGCGGTCGCCGCGCTGGCCGCGGCCACCGGCGGCCGGCTGCTCGGCCCGGCAGGGCCATGGGAACGCGCGCTGTGCGTCGTCGCAGCACTCTGCCTCCTCTACCTCGAACCCGCCGCGATCGCCGCGGGGCTCATCGCCCTCGTACTCGCCGTCGGCGTGCGCCTGGTGCGCCGCAGGCAGCACGCCCCTGCGGTCCGCATCGCAGATCAGGGCCGTCAAGCGGAAGCCGTCACGGAAGGACACCTCCCCTCATGAAGCACCGAATGCACGCCGCGCGCCTGGCAGCCTCCGCTCTTGTCGTGGCACTCGCCGCGACCGCCTGCGGCGGCGGGAAGCAGAACGACAACGGAGACGCGGGAGGCGGGAATGGAGGTCGGCTCACCATCGCCACCGGGCCCACCACAGGCGTCTACTACCAGATCGGGGGCGGACTCGCGGAACTGATCTCGGACAACGTCGACGGATACCGGGCCACCGCCGCCACCACCGGCGCATCCGTACAGAACATCCAGGGCCTCGAGGCCGGCAGCTACGACCTCGCGTTCTCCCTGCTGGACACCGCGGGCGATGCCGCCGAGGGCAAGGGAAGCTTCGACAAGCCGCAGGCCGTCGAAGCCCTCACCCGCCTGTACCCCAACTACACCCAAGTACTGGTCCGGGCCGACTCGGGCATCAAGTCCCTTCAGGACATGAAGGGCAAGAGAGTCTCCACCGGCGCCCCCAACTCCGGCACGGAAGTGATCGCCAGACGGCTGCTGACAGCCGCCGGGCTGGACCCCGCCAAGGACGTCTCGGCGGAACGTCTCGCCCTGCCGGAATCAGTGGATGCCATGAAGGACAGCAGGATCGACGCGCTCGTCTGGTCCGGAGGGCTGCCCACCGGCGGCATCACCGACCTCGTCACCAGCCTGAAGGACGACGTCCGCTTCCTCGACGTCACCGCGCAACTGCCCGCTCTGAACCAGCAGTACGGCGGCATCTACCAGAAGGGCTCCATCCCTGCGTCCGCATACAAACAGCCACAGGCCGTGCCCACGATCGTGGTGCCCAACGTACTGCTGGTCAAGAAGGGCTTCGACCCAGACCTCGCCGCGAAGATCGTCAACCTGATCTACGAGAAGAAGAGCGACCTGGAGAAGGTGAACGCGGCCGCGACGGAGATCCAGCCCGGCCAGGCGGACCAAGTGGCCCCCGTACCGCTGAACCCTGGCGCCGAAAGCGCGCTGAAGGCACTGGCCAAGAAGTCCTGAGGCACCACTGAGCACCTCCTCACAGGCAGGCGGCCGGTCCGGTGCATCAAGCAACCGGACCGGCACCACCCCCTCGAACCGGCCGCCCCATGTCCCGGCACAAGGCGGCCCGGCCCTCTCCCCCGATCCACTTCCCCGGGACGTCGGCGTTCCCCTGCGATCCGAGCCGGGCCGCTGCCGCCCTCCCGTCAAGGACTCTGACCATGCGCCACATGAGACCGCCACGCAGCCGCAGCTTCCCGGTCGCCGCGGAGGAACAAGCGGTACCGAAAGCCCGCCGGCTGGTGCTGTCCGTGGTACGCGCCTGGGATCTGCAACTGCCCGACGAGACACTCGAAGAGCTCGCTCTGCTGTCCAGCGAGGTCATCGCCAACGCGGTACGGCACACCACTGGACCATGCGCCGTCACGGTCCTGTCGACCGGTTCACGGCTGCGCATCGAGGTGACCGACACGGCTCCCGCACTGCCCGCGCCGCGCGGCGACGCACTGTACGCAGAAAGCGGCCGGGGCCTGATGCTGGTCGCCTCGCTGGCGGCCGACTGGGGCAGCACGGTCACAGGGACCGGGAAAGCCGTCTGGTTCGAGATAGCAGTCCCCCACCTGCCGCAGGCCCCGGCCCGCCCGGCATGCTGACACCGGCGACGCCGAGAGCTCAGCCTCGGCGACGAGTTCAGCAATCACTTCGGGCGACGGTCCCGTGATCTGCAGTCGGCGACACAGCTGTTCACCGGGGCGCTACCCGACCGCGCGGCACCTGCACCTGCACCTGGACTCGCCGCGCTGGTGCTTCTGCTCGACCCGAGCCGGATCGTCATCGGAGGCGGGCGTCACTCACCGGAGACATCCTGCTCGAAGCCATGCGCCGACACCTCCAGCCGCTCACCCTGGGCCGGTGAGCGTCCACGCCTCGCAGCTGGCCGTCATGGAGGTCAATTTCTTCGGGGTCCTGAACGTCACCAAGACCGCCCTGCCCCTGCTCCGGGCGAGCAAGGGCCGGGTGGTGACCGTGACCAGCGTGGGCGTCGTGGTGGCCTGCCCGTTCAACGAGGCGTACCGCGCGGCCAAGTTCGTGGTCGAAGCTTCATGCAGTCCCTCGCGCCGGTTGCGGCGACGGTCGGCATGGCCGTCACCGTGGTCGAGCCGGGCGCGGTTGCCAGCGAGTTCGTCAGCAACGTGAACGTCGGCGATGCGGGACTGGAGCAGGCCGTACGCGCCCGCACCCTCCCCTACCTGGAGGGGCTGCGTCATCATGGGCACCCCGCTTGGCGGAGCCGCCTCGAGCCCGGTTCGGCCGACTGCCCGACAGGCCGGTGGGCGCGCAGCCGCCAAGGTCGCGGCATGGGTGGGGAGGCAAGGGCTCGGCGGGCTGTCGTCCATCCGTCGGGTATTCGACAACATGTAGAGGAAACAACCCGGATCCTCATGGGTGTACGGCTCCGCTCGCGGCGCCACCACCCTGCTCGACTTCGACAGCGCCGCACGCCTGGAGCCGCAGCACCGCCACCTCGGGGCCGAAGCCGACCACGAGACGCCCATGCAGTGTGGCTGCGAGCGCTTGCACGGGCAGAGGGAGCAGATAGTCGGTGGTTGCCTTGCGCCCTGTAGCCAGGTCGAGGAACTGCAAGGTCTTTTCATGGCTGATGACCGCCACGAGCCGCCCGTCGTCGGTCCTGGTGACGGCCATCGCCCCACTCGCACCTGACTCGGTGAGTTCATGGCAGCCGACCTGGGCCATAGAGGTGAGGTCCCACAGACGGACCGTCCCGTCCCGCCCCCTGGTCATCGCGGCAGGACCGCCCGCTAGCGTCGCGGTGGCCACAGATGTCACCCAGTCCGTGTGGCCGGTCAATGGCCCGCCGACTTGGTGGCCGGTGGTGAGATCCCACAGCCGCACCGTCTTGTCCCAGCCGCCTGTCACCGCGACGGGCCGCCCGTCCAGAACTGTCGTGGCAACGGCTGTGACACGGCTGGAGTGACCAGTGAGAGGCGCGCACAGGGCCTTGCTGGTGTTGAGGTCCCACACTCCCACGGTCCGGTCGTTCCCCGCCGTGACCGCCACGGGCAGTCCGTCCAGGGTTGTCGTGGCCATGGCCAGGACTTTGCCGTGGTGGCTGGGCGTCGGCCGGCGAACCTCTCGACCGGTGACGGGATCGAGAACATGCAAGGTCGAGTCCAGGCCGGCGGTCACGACGACCGCGTGCCCGTCAATGTCCGCTGTCGCCATGACGGCCGCCTCGCTCCGCCGGGCATCGGTGACGTGCTGCCCCGTGGCCAGGTCCCACGTCCGTATCGTCTTGTCGGCGCCCGCGGTAACGACCGCCGGCCTTCCGTCGAGAGTCGTCGTGGCGAGGGCAACGACGGGGCCGGTGTGTCCGGAGCGATGTCGGCCGCCACCGTGGGCCTGGGTGAGATCCCACATGCGTACCGTGTGGTCGTCGCCCGCGGTCATGGCCACGGGACGTCCCTCCACAACGGTGGTGTCGAGGTCCCACACTTGGCCGGTGTGCCCGGTGAGGGGATCGCCCTGCTGCTCCCGGGACAGCAGGTCCCACACCCGCACCGTCTGGTCGAGGCACGCGGTCACCGCTAGCGTCCCCAGCCCGGTGTGCACGGTGTCCATGGCGCACACACGATCCGTGTGACCGGTCAGCGGCCGACCCGAGGGCCACCCTTCCACCGCGTCCAGCACAGTGACCGTGCCGTCCTTTTCGGCGGCGAGCGACACCATCCGCTCCTGCAGCACCAGGGACCGAGAAGTGGCCCGGGGCCCGACTTCTACCGCGGTCCCGGCGCTGATCCGGCCGCTTCTGCGACCGGCGATCAAGTCCCACAGATCTGTACGCTCGCCCGGGTCAGGGGACAGAGCCGGCAGCCCGTCCCCGGAAGGGACGCTTCCAATGGCTCGGATGCCGTCGACGCGCTGCGGGCTCGTCGTCAGGTCCCAGACGCGCAGCGCCTGATCGGCTCCCGCACAGAGCAGCCCTCGGCGCGCCCCCAGGACCGCCGTCTCACGTCTTCGGATGGACCCACCCCCGTCGCGGTGGTCGGCGGTCCAGTTGCCAACCAGTTCCGGTTCGGCCTGATAGTCGAGCGCGACGGCGACTACTCGGTTGTCGACCGCCGTCAGAGCTGCCATGCCTGACAAGCCCGCCGCTTCAGACAACTCGAGCTCCGCGAGCTCGGCCTCTCCGAGCGGGTGACCGGTCATGAGGTCCCACACGCGCGGCGCCTCGCCTTCCTCCCCAGCCACAGCGAAGGGGCGCCGCCCTGCGACCAGGTAGGCATCCATGACCGTCAGACACACACCGACCTGGCAGTCGGCCACCAGATCCCACACCTGGACCGGTTGGTCCGGAGCAGCGGTGACGGCGACACGGCGCCCTCCCAGCACACCTATGTCCGCGACCCAGGGAATCGTGCTGATCTGGACCCCGGTGAGCAGGTCCCACACCTGCAAGGTCCGGTCCTGCCCCATGGTCAGAACGACACGGCGCCCGTCCGCGGTCGCGCACTCCACGATGTCCACGAGTTCACCCGCGAAACGGCCTGTCTCCAGATCCCACACCCGCACCGCTCCATCGGCGTGCAGGGTGAAGGCCACGGAACGCCCGTCCACCAGAGCCGCGGCCAGGGACAGCAACTCGGCCGGCATCGACGACACCGGGTCGGTACGGCCCGTCATCAGCTCATGCCGCAGGCTCCCGGTCGTCAAGTCCCATACCAGCACCACCCCGTCCCTGCTTCCCGCAACGGCGACCGGCTGCCCGTCGACAACCGCCGTCGTCATCGCCGTCACAGGAGCACCGTGGCCGGCGAACGTACGCAGGAACCGAGGGTCGGAAGCAGAGCCGCTCGCCCAGTCCGGACCCCACTCCGGACTGGGCTGCCCCGGCACGTCCGCACTCCCGAACCATGCGGCCAACTCCGCATCACCCAACCGTGCCGCGTCCAGAGCCAGCACCTGGCGTCGCAGAACCGGCGCTACCGTACGGTGCACTTCAGCCGAAGCCCGGTACACCGCTGCTACGGCCCGACTCCGCGGACCGTCTGCCTGGTCCAACAGCTCGATGACACGGGCCGGTTCCGCGACAAGCAGCAGACTGGGATCCGACAGCAAGGAATGCACGTCATGCGGGACTTCCGCCGGTCTTTCGCTCATGGCGCCGAGACTACGACCCGACACTGACAACGAGCCCGCGGCCAGAGCGGGTGTGGACTGCTACGCCACCAGTGGCAACGAGTAGCAGTCCACACCCGCTCAGGATTGGCTGGTGGCGACGGTGACGAGGGGCAATTCAGGCTCTTCTGGACGGCCAACAGTCTTGTGGTGGAAGCACGTTGTTGATGGCGCCAGTCCGAATCTCACTATGACCGGGTCAAGGGTGTCGTTCGAGCGCCCAGGTCACGTACGCGGTGGGCCAGTCGGCTGTGCCGTAGCCGAAAGAGAGGTCGGCGTGGTGGGTCTCGACCTCACGCCAGCAGCGGTAGAGGGTGTACCAGGCCGGGTGCCGACAGCCCGCCAGTGCCGTGACCAGGGTGTCCCAGGGCGTGGGCGGGCATCGACGCGGCGTCCTCGACCAGGTGCGCGAGACGGTTGCGCATGTCTGCGGCGAGTTCGGCGGCACAGTGGCCGACCCGCCGTCCTGGACGGCGCGGGTGAGTGCCTCGGCGCCGGTTCGTGGCGCGGGCTCGACTCCGGTGCGGGCCGTGGTCGGCAGCTGAAACCGTTCACCGTTGAGAGGGAAGATGGAGGGCAGGTCGCCGGACCGGGAAAGCGGGTGCATCGGCTGAACTGCAGCGATCCGTGGCTGACCAGTGGGAACAGTCTTCGGAGAGCAGAGTCGGCGTAGGCCGCCTCGACGGGGGGCTTGTCTCTAAGGTTCTCGTTCATCTCTCGCACCAGCTGCCACTTGGCCTCTACTGGATCGTCAGATGCCGTCTGGAGTCCGTTGCTGTCACCGGCCTGGCCCGGCGTGATAGCGAAGGCAAGCGGGCGGCAGCGGCCGTCGGCCGCGAGGTGGATCTTCGTGGTCAGTCCACCGCGGGAATGTCCGAGGGCATGATCTGGCGGCTCGCCTGCCGGGGCCCCTTTTGACGGGCCCCGGCAGCGTGCTGGTGGGCGCGGACGATCGTGGAGTCGACCGCGACGACCCAGTCGAGGTCACCTTCGGCGTCGGCCTCGGCAAGAAGAGCGGTGAACACCTTCTCCCAGGTGCCGTCCGCCGCCCACATGCGCAGCCGGTTGTGAGCACCCTGCCACGACCCGAAGTGCTCGGGCAGGTCCATCCACGGTGTGCCGGTGCGGTACTTGAACGCGATCGCGTCGATCACCCGCCGGTGATCACGCCACCGCGCGCCCCGCTTGGGTGTCCGGTCCGGCAGCAACGGCTCGATCCTCGCCCACTGGGCGTCAGTCAACGACACACATCAACCAACGATCAGATGATCCCAAGGAAACGGCCTAGTGGGGCCTCCAGATGGCAGGTGCGGCGGGCGAAGTCGCGGGCCTTGAACACGGTTTTGCCCGGTGCGCCGGCTGAACGAGGTCACTGTGTCGCTGCAACGGTGAGTTGCCTCGCGCGCTCCTCTTCGAGCGTCGGGTAGTCGGTGTAGCCCTCGGCGCCGTGGGTGTAGAGGTGCTCCATGTCGATCGGTGTGGCGAGCGGGTCGTTCGCGGCGATGCGCGCGGGCAGGTCGGGGTGAGTGAGGAACGCGCGCCCGTAGGAGACCAGGTCCGCGTGGCCCTCTGTGAGCACTCGTTCTCCCTGGTGCTGGGTGGTGGGTGCGTGGTTCTCGCCGACGTTGGCGATGAGTGTGCCGTTCCACCGAGGGCGCAGGTCTGCCAGGGCGGGGTAGTCGTCGTTGTCGGTGACGTGGAGGTAGGCCAGGCCGAGCGGGTCCAGCGCATCGAGCAATGCGCGGTAGACGGGGGCCGGGGCATGCTCGGACATGCCGAACTGCGGGTTACCAGGGGAGAGACGGAGCCCGAGCCGGTGTGTGCCGATGGCCTCGGCGACTGCGGTGACCAGTTCGACGGCGAACCGGGTCTTGTCGCGCCCGTACACGTCGGCGCGTAGGTTGGTGTTGTCGGCAAGGAACTGATGGATCAGATAACTGTTGGCGCCGTGGATTTCCACGCCTTCGAAGCCAGCCCGCAGGGCATTGCGTGCGGCGGCCACGTGATCGTCGATCGCGGTACGGATGTCGTCCGCCGTCATCTCGCGCGGTACGGGCGCCTCGGCCTTGCCGTCCTTGACGTGCACGGGGTCTGAGACCGGAACAGCGGACGGCCCGGCCGGGATGTCGCCGAGCAGCCGCGAGCGCGGGTGCCCCTGGCGTCCGCCGTGCATGAGCTGCGCGAAGATCCGCCCGCCGCGCGCATGCACGGCCTCGGTCACCGCGCGCCAGCCGGCGACGTGCGCCTCGGTCTCCAGCCCCGGGAGACGCCAGCCGCTCTGGCCCCGGCGGTGCGGCCAGATGCCCTCGGTGATGAGGAGCCCGGCTTCCGCTCGCTGCGCGTAGTAGTCCGCGACCACCGGGAGCGGCGTCCCGTCCTCATGCGCGCGGAACCGGGTCATGGGGGCCATGACGAGACGGTTGGGGAGGGAGAGGCTGCCGGAGGAGTACGGGTCGAGGAGAGGGGAAGTGGCTGTGTTCGTCATGCGGGAACCGTAAGATCTGACACTCGTGTCAGATTCAACCCTGGACCGAGTGAGGGGCCGGAAACCCATGAAGATCGGCGAACTGTCGCGGCGTACGGGCGTGAGCGTACGTTCCCTGCGCTACTACGAGCAGAAGTGCATGCTTGCCTCCGAGCGCACGACCGGCGGTCACCGGGACTACGCGGAGGCGGCTGTCGACCGCGTGGTCCTCATTCAGCAGTTGCTGGCCGCCGGGCTGAGCGGCGCCAAGATCGCGAGCGTCCTCCCCTGCATGCGCGACCACGATGGGGGCCCGGCAGAGACGGCAACTCCGTGGCTGGTCAAGCAACTGGAGGCGGAGCGTGCCCGGATCGACCGCTCGATCGAGGACCTGCGCTACACGCGCGAGGTCCTGGACGAGGTCATCGCGACGGCAGCCGGCTGACGACGGCGGGACCGGAAGCCGCCTCTGAGGACCCTCGTTTGGATCAGCAGGCAGACCCACAGGCTGGGGTGTGGTGTCGGTGACCACGAGAAACTGGTCACCCGCGCGCCCAACTCGTCAACCGGAACAAACGATTCAATGAGCCCCATCAGCCATGGGCCGACTCCGCCCACTCATTGAGAACGACCTCTCGCGCGACGAACATCACAGGTCACGAAGTTTCGGCCCCGCACACGCGGGGGTGTTCCGCAGGGCCAGGACGCGGAGCTTGGCGCGTACACGTCGGCCCCGCGCACGCGGGGATGTTCCCCGCATCGTCCGCTCGATCGCCCGTCCGGTGCGTCGGCCCTGGACCGGCAGGGAGTCCCCACAGCCCCCTATGAGTCCAGACAGGCTGACTCGAGCTATCACTTCGGTTGCGGGCGGAGAGAATCGATCCATCGAAGTCGACAGGGCGCCAGCGATCGCGCCCTGCGGTGCGCACAGCCCAGCCTCGTTCGTTTGTCGCCGCTGTTACCAGGATGGCTTGGCCTTCGCCGATGCGGGTGGCGAGTAGGCCCCAAAGGCGGTCACGGATACGGCGGCTGGGGTTACCCACGAATCGCCGGCGCTTACCTCGACCATCCAGCGGGCGAGGTGGCCTCTCAGGCCGTCGGGAGCGGCCACGAGAATGATGACGGTCATCCGGATTCCGCTTCGGAGCCGGAGGGGCTCGCGTCGAATTCGGGGCCGATCACGGCAACATACTGTTCTCCCATGGCCCTCTCTTACGGATCACCGCACGCCACGTTCTCACCCTACTCGTCAGTCAATGGCACGACCGGGCCAACTTTCTGATGATCTGAAAGAAATAACCCAGGGATTGTCCTGGTGCATTGGGGCGAACTCCCATCCGAAGCTCGAGCCGTGATATCCGACCGGACATCCCTTGTGCTGATCTTTGTCCGTCACATCCGGCACACACTGAGGGGCCTCCGTCATGGGGCCCCGTCCGCCTTGAGCAGTGAAGGGTGCATGTTCGTGATTCGAGCAACAAACAGGCCGAACCACGGAAAGCGGCGGCT